>NZ_JBICXT010000017.1:0-170435 GCF_043200415.1 Streptomyces sp. NPDC048419
AAGGTGTCCGCGAGATGCGGCTTGAGCTGGAACTGCCGCCAGATCCGGCCGACCGTGGACTTCGACAGACCACTGTGCTCGGCCATCGATTTGCGCGACCAGTGGGTGGCGTTCCTCGGCAGTTGTTCCAGCGTGGTGACCACCACCGCTTCCACCTGATCGACGCTGATGGTGGGCGGCCGGCCCGGCCTCGGCTCGTCGGCCAGGCCGTCCAGCCGCTCGGCGAGGAAGCGCCGCCGCCACTTGCGGACGGTGTCCGCCGTCACCCGAAGATCCCGGGCGACCGTGACGATCGGCGGCATCTCCGGTCCCGCGCAGGCCAGCACGATCCGTGCCCGCAGGGCCAGAGCCTGGGCCGATGTCGCCCGACGCGTCCATCTTTCCAGCACCGCCCGCTCGTCATCCGACAGCAGCAACGGTTCCAGCTTCGGGCCCCGACGGGGAACTGACGCACCAGCAGCAGAAGTCACACACCTACTAACGATCAACTACTGGCGCAGGACACTAGCACTGACCGGGCTACGCCGAAGCCCGCAGCCTGCTGCGGCATACAGCGATCCAAGAGCGCATAATGAATGAGTACGACATGTCGGGCGGTCCGCAAGTGCGGCTTCGAGGCCCGCGGTACCCGGTCAGGTAGCTCGAGCAGGCCCCTAGGCAGGGCACGAGAAGAGATCCACATGACCACTTCGCCTCCTGGCCCCTCGATGGACGATGAAACCTCACCCACCAAGCCGACCACCACTGATGCGATCACCACTCCCCTTACGGCCGCACCCCCACCCGCGGCGCAGGAAGAGGCATCCGCGCCCGAGCCCTCATCCCCTAAAAGCCCGTCGGACAAAATTAAAGAGGTCGTACGTAAAGAATTCGGCGAGAAACTTAAGACCGTGGCAGTACAAGACCCAGAAACGCTCCGTGAGCTACGCCGCGTGTGGAGTGGTGTTCTCCAAAGGCACGGGAGTAGCCCTCTGAGCGATCCACATGACGATGACTATGACGAACTAAACCCAGAAGAAAAGAAAAATATACACGAGAGCGAAGAAAAGCGGGCATCGCTAGTTCTGCAGGGCGCCAAAGAGAGCTCGGAAGCCTTCAAAAAATCCTACCGTGGAAGCTGCCTAGTGTGCCAAAAGAAGGTCGAAGGTTCTCACGATGTCTACGTCTTTTATCACACGCGCGACACCGTGGTTCATCTAGCCCACCGCAACTGCTATGAGAGCATGCCGTCACATACATTCGCTTGCCTTGAGTGCACGGTTCTTAGCAAAGGCCCCCTACCTACAAGTTTTCGTCGGCGTGATCAACCGGTGCTTGCAGTCATGGGGCATGGGAACGACGCGGACGAGGACACATTCGTGCCATTGGGCATGACTCTCTATACTTATGCTGAACCAGGAAAGCTGCTTTCGACCGTCCAAGCCACGGAAGTATGTGCGAACCCACTGAGTGTTGCGCCCAAAGGAATCTTTCCCGAAGGGGCCACTCTCCCTAACATCCCCCTCGGGCCGCCTACCGAGTATGAGCTAGAGTTGGACGTGGTGACCTGGGCATCCGCGCGCAGTCTTGAATTTTCCCAGGCGGTAGCAATGCTACGGAAGGGAGAAGGTGATGTGACCTGGATTGCGGGGACGGAAAGCCTCTGTACCGAGGTAGATTTGTGCCGTCGACCTTTCCATACCTGCAGAGGAATCTTGGCTCGATATCGAGGTGTGAAGAATCTATATATCGGCGTCTGCATGGGAAGTGGTGGCCTTGGAGATGCGCCCACGGAAATCGACGAGTTCTATGAGCAATTGTCCAGGCTGTTCGTTCAACAAATTGAATCTAATGAGCCCGGCGCCTCCGAAAAGGCACTTTTCGTGTACGCCAGCCTACCCAAGAATGAGCAAACCGCGTTGTTTCGCATCCCACGTTTTTCACTCGCCTACGAAGCAGCAATGGAAGTAATGGCGGAAGGAGAAACTACGATCGCGCCGTACGCCAGCGGACCAACCACCACCAACACCGCGCCAACCACCACCACCGTACCAACCACCACTACCACGACATCCAGCGCGACCACGCCCGAAGAGAAGCGCCAGAGTAAGCCGGCTATACCGGCGTTGACCGAAGAGAAGCGCCCTCATCCGGAAGCGATAACCAGCGCTCAACGGAAATCACTCCAGAAGTCTAACAAAGGTATAATCAAGGAACTCCAGGTGGGGCAGTCCGTTAAGTTCGACCTCCAAAGGATCAGCGCTAGCGAAACGCTTCTGATCATTCATCCTGGCGTTGGCGGGATTGGGCCGCTCGAATTCGCAGGGACAATCAGAATGGAGGAAAGAGGAAGTTGGACAGAGGGTACGCCGGGCGCCATCAAGGTATCCCTCCCGCCCGGTTTTACCGTAGACGAAGTCAAGAGCCTCTTTTCTAGTGTCACCAAGAAGAAAATGATACCTATCCAGGAGGCGCCGACGTTCGATGACATGATGCAGAGCACTGTGTACCGCAGACAGTTTAAGAAATATCTCAAAGGGATCAGAAGAACAGAAAGTTTCGCTTTCATTGAGGAGTGTGACAGATATATTAATGATCTACGCCTCCCCGCCATCAAGTTGCAGGGAGAAGGTGCGAAGAGACTATCCGAAGATGCGAGTATTATATTCCTTTCGAGTCAGACGGCGAATGCAATCAAGTCGGCCTATGCTGCAGAGAATGGAGCACAATTCCATACGTCGATAAATTCTGCCAAGCAAGAAGCCCTTGTCGAACTCAAGAAGATATACAACCGTATATCCAGCCTAAATGCGTGGTATGACATTTGAGTGAGCCTATTTCGTCGCGTCGAAGTTCACGAACGGTCAAACAATGATTTGATCAGTATCTTCCAAATACTCGTAGATAAGCGGGGACGTTACGAGGTCGACGCCACTATTTGGGCCGTAGCATCAAAACCGCCCTTTGTTCCAGTTGCCGTGTCCGACGGGCTCGGAACGGAAGGCAACCCGCCAGCGCTAGTGGTGCCCTAAGGACGATATGCCCTGCGTCAATCATTTTGCGGTGAGGGTGATGTTCTTGGACTGCCGCAGGGGCCGTAGGTCGGCGATCTCGGGGACGGCGACGGTGGTGGTCAGGTAGCGGAAGATCTCTCGGGCGATGGCTCGTTTCAGCAGCCGGATGATCTCCTTCTTGGTCCGGCCGGCGGCAGTTTGCCGTGCCACATACACGCGGGGTTTCGCGTCGCTGGCCATCCGGACGATGGCGATGCGGTAGAGGGCCGCGTTGACGGACCGGTCGCCGCCTCTGGAGAGGCGGTGCCGGTGGGGTTTTTGCCGCTGGAGGCTGGGACGGGTGCAACGCCCCGCACAAAGCGGCGAAGGACGCCTCGGGCCGCATCCTTTCCGGGTTGCCTCCAGCGGTGATCAACAGTTGTGCGGCGGTGTCCGGGCCGACGCGGTAGGCGGCGCGGAGTCCAGGGTTGTGGGTGCTGCTCTCGCTGTCCAGTACCCGGGTCAGCACCTGGTGCTCGGCGGTGAGTTCCTTGACGCGTCGGGCGAGGCTCTTGAGCGCGGTGAGGATGGCGACGTGCACGGCGTCGCCGGTCGGCCGCGACCGGGCCAGTGCATCGGTGTGGTCTGTGCCGCTGAGCTGTGCGTACTTGGTGCGGATGGCGTCAGGCGCGGTGATGAGGATCTGCCCGATCTGGTTGAGGGCGGCGGTGCGGGCCTTGGTGGCGGACCGGGCGGCGTTGTGCAGAGCACGGATGCCGGCGACGCTGTCGTCCTTGGGCGCGCCGGAGGCCCGGCCGGACAGAGCGGCTCGTGCGGCCGCGTAGGCGTCGACAGGATCGGACTTGCCGATGCGCCGACGCTCGGCCCGGTCCGGCCGGTTGACCTCTACGACGGCAAGCCCTTCGTGCGGGCGGCGCGTGTGAACCCGGCCCCGTAGGAGGCAGTGCCCTCCACTCCGATCGCGACGACGTGCCCGTGTGCCGCTATGAAGGCCAGGGCCGCGGCATAACCAGGAGCTGTGGTGGCGAACTCCCCGTCCGCGAGAGGGTCTGCTGCAGGTTTGGGTGACAGGTTCGGTCACGCGGCATGGAGGGCCGTTGTGGTCATCACGGTTTCGAATTCGACAGGAGTCAGCCGGCCGAGTGCGGCTTGTCTGCGGCGCCGGTGGTAGGTCCGCTCGATCCAGGTCACGATCGCGATCCGCAGTTCCTCGCGGGTGGTCCAGGTCTGGCGTTCGAGGACGTTCTTCTGCAGCAGGCTGAAGAAGGACTCCATGGCCGCGTTGTCACCGGCCGCCCCAACTCTGCCTATTGATCCGGCCATCCGGTGGCGGTCGAGTGCCCGGACGAACTTCACACCCGGGCCGCGGTTCCACCGTCGTGACCCCCGTGGCGATCAGCCGCCAGAACTTTCATCGAGGGCTGGTACAACTTGCACCGTCTGCACAGCAGCCTCGGCTATCGCAGTCCCGCCGAATACGAGACGGCACTCGCAGCCTGACCACCACACCAATGGTGTCCGTCAAAGCGGAACAAGCTCAGATGCGGAGTCGGCCAGGAGAGGGCCTGTGGACGTGGGGGAGCGGTGGGCGTACCGGGTGGCGCCACACCACGGACCTGTCGCAGAAGCCGAGATGGGCACGCAACGCCCGCTGCGGGTCAAAGTGCGCTTCGTCGCGGAGGAAGCGGAAGGCCGACATGGTGCCGCCCGCCCGGCTGCGTGTCGCCTGGCAGGACAAGGACGCGTGGCTAGCCCGCGAGCAGGTGTGGAGCGAACTGACGAAGGACAGCCCGGACGACGCGGATCCTGCCTTCCGGGCGGCCGTCATCCTGTTCGACGAGCACCTGTGGGACGGACTGGTGTCCTTCGGCGTCAACTACCGTGACCGGGGCCTGCTGTACGTCGACGAAGCGCCCGAACTGGCCACGCTCCTCGACGTGCCCGAAAACTTCTTCGCCCAGCGCCTTGAACACCCTGGCCAGCCCAGTCGCCCTGTCCTCGGCCAGTGGTGCGGCGGTCAGACCTGGGCAGCAGCCGGCGTCCCGGCCGATCACCGCAAGCTGTTGTTTCGACATACCTCTATATTGACGTCTCTCGATTCAAGGCGCAAGGTTGCATCAAGGAACGTCTATGCGGGCCTAGGAGTGCGTCATGAGCGATCAGTCCACCGAACTGCGCGAGACCGTCCGGCAGCGGTACGCGGCGGCAGCCGTGAAGGTCACCGAGGGCGGCACCGCCTGCTGCGGGCCCGAGCCGGTCGAGGTCGACGAGAACTTCGGCTCGACCCTGTACGCCGCGGACGAACGCGAGGCGCTGCCCGCGGCGGCCGTCGCCGCCTCGCTGGGCTGCGGGAACCCCACCGCCGTGGCCGAGTTGCGCGAGGGCGAGCGGGTGCTGGACCTCGGCTCGGGCGGCGGGATCGATGTGCTGCTGTCCGCCCGCCGGGTGGGCCCGACGGGCAAGGCGTACGGACTGGACATGACCGAGGAGATGCTCGCCCTGGCCCTGGCCAACGCGGCGAAGGCGGGTGCGACGAACGTGGAGTTCCTCAAGGGCACCATCGAGGCGGTCCCGCTGCCCGCGAACACGATCGACGTCGTCATCTCCAACTGCGTGATCAACCTGTCCACGGACAAGCCGGCCGTGTTCGCCGAGACCTTCCGTGTGCTCAGGCCCGGCGGCCGGATGGGTGTCTCCGACGTCGTCGCCGACGACACCCTCACCGCCGGGCAGCGGGCCGAACGCGGCGACTACGTCGGCTGCATCGCCGGGGCCCTGTCCTTCGCCGAGTACCGCGCGCAGCTGGCGGCCGCCGGCTTCACGGACATCGAGATCACACCGGCCCACGCCGTCGCCGACGGGCTGCACTCCGCCATCGTCCGCGCGGTGAAGCCCACGGCCGGAGCGAAGGCCGCCGCCCGAGCAGTGGGGGGGCGGCCCCCGCCCCACCCACCCCCCCGCGCCGCGCACCCCCCGGCCGCCGGCGCCGCGGGGACGCCCCCCCCCCCCCCCGCGCGCCCCCCCCCCCCCCCCGCGCGGCCCCCCCCCCCCCCCCCCCCCCCGGCGGGGGGGCGCACGACTCCTGCTGCGGCGTCACCGCGTGCTGCACCCCGTCCGAGCAGTCTGACGATCCGTCCCGCACCACCGACGAGGCCAAGCGTGCCTCCGGATGTGCCTGTCAGAACTGACCTCGCGCCACTCCCAGGCAGCCGGACGGGTGGACCGCTTCCGCCGTATTGCGTCGATCACGCCGGATGCCTGGTTGCTTCCCTCACTCTTCCGGAGAAAGGGTGTGCATGCGGTCAGGCAGCGGCCACGCCGGTCGACGTATCGGATGACGTATACGAGACCGGCGCCCCGCACGACGCATGCGTCCGACCGGACCGTGGAGCGTGGCACGATGACGAGCCGTATCCCCTTGACGGTGCAGCCGGCCACCGATCACGTGGCAGTGGTCTGCCTGTCGGGTGTGCTGAACGCGGACACCTGCGCCCACCTCGCGCAGGAGCTGGACCGGCACCTCGACGGGGCGGCCCGGCACGGGTTGCGGCTGGTGCTCGACGTGGCCGGCGTGGAGGTGGTGAGTGCCGCCGCCCGCCGCGCCGTCCAGCGGGCCACGGATCATCTCGTCCACGCGCCGGTGCTGGTGGTCGCCGCGAGGCCATCGGTCCGTACGGTGCTGGAGCAGGCGCACCTCGCCGGCATCCGCCTGCACGCCACCCTCGCCGACGCGCTGGCCGCCCTGTCCCTGCCGCCCGCCGGCGTCGATGGTTCGCGAAAGTAGCCGGGCCGGTCTGCGGGCCCCGGCCTTGTCGGCTCGCGCAGGCCGACAAGTACCAGGTGAACCGTCAGTTTCCTTGCGCACAAGCCCACTTGAACCGCCCGTCGCCGGACCCCGCACAGAGGGATAACCCTAGATTGCCCTCGGTGCGACCCTAGATTGCCCGCACGCTGCTGACATGCCCCGGTCAACGCTGTCATTCTCCCTTCAACTGCCGCATCACCCCCCACGTTCTTCTCATCACGCGCAGTGACGGCCCGTCCCGCACAGCCCGTCTCGTCCCGGTCAGTACACCCGTCTGCCCGGTCTGTCATGGCCGCCCCACGCGGCCGCAGCAGTAGGAGAACGAGTGAGACGCATCCCCCGCAAGCGCACCGCGCTCGGAGCCCTGGCCTCCACCGCGGCTCTTCTCGCCGTCGGCATCCAGTCGGTCCCGGCGAGCGCTCAGTCTGCCGCTCCCCACCCCAGCCCCCTGCGCACCGGTGGCCAGGAGGCCAAGCTGAGTCCGGCGCAGCACAGCGCACTGATCAGGAGTGCGCAGGGCAAGACCTCGGCGACCGCCCGCACGATAGGTCTCGGCGCCAAGGAGAAGCTGGTCGTCAAGGACGTCGTCAAGGACAACGACGGCACTGTGCACACCCGTTACGAGCGCACCTACGCCGGCCTGCCCGTCCTCGGCGGCGACCTCGTGGTGCACACTCCGCCCGCCTCCCTGGCCAAGGGCACGGTGAGCACGACCTTCAACAACAAGCGCACCATCAAGGTCGCCTCCACCACCGCGACCTTCAGCAAGTCGGCCGCCCAGAGCAAGGCTCTCAAGACCGCCAAGGCACTCGACGCCGAGCGGCCCACCGCCGACAGCGCCCGCAAGGTGATCTGGGCGGGCAGCGGCACCCCGAAGCTCGCCTGGGAGACCGTGATCGGCGGCCTGCAGGACGACGGCACGCCCAGCCGGCTGCACGTCGTCACCGACGCCGTCACCGGCAAGGAGCTCGGCCGGTACCAGGACATCAAGACGGGCACGGGCAACACCCAGTACAGCGGCACGGTCACGCTGAACACGACGTTGTCCGGGTCGACCTACCAGCTCTACGACACCACGCGCGGCGGCCACAAGACGTACAGCCTCAACAACGGCACGTCGGGCACCGGCACCCTGATGACGGACTCCGACGACGTCTGGGGGACCGGCTCCGGGTCCAACACGCAGACCGCGGGCGCGGATGCCGCCTACGGTGCGCAGGAGACCTGGGACTTCTACAAGAACACCTTCGGGCGCAGCGGGATCAAGAACGACGGTGCCGCGGCCTACTCCCGCGTCCACTACAGCAGCGGCTACGTCAACGCCTTCTGGGACGACAGCTGCTTCTGCATGACGTACGGCGACGGCTCCGGCAACACCCACGCGCTGACCTCGCTGGACGTGGCCGGGCACGAGATGAGCCACGGCGTCACCTCGAACACGGCGGGACTCGACTACACCGGTGAGTCGGGCGGGTTGAACGAGGCGACCTCCGACATCTTCGGCACCGGCGTGGAGTTCTACGCCAACAACAGCAGCGACGTCGGTGACTACCTCATCGGCGAGAAGATCGACATCAACGGCGACGGTTCACCGCTGCGTTACATGGACAAGCCGAGCAAGGACGGCGGGTCCGCGGACAGTTGGTACTCCGGTGTCGGCAACCTCGACGTGCACTACTCCTCGGGCCCGGCGAACCACATGTTCTACCTGCTCTCCGAGGGCAGCGGCACGAAGGTCATCAACGGCGTGACGTACAACAGCCCGACCTCCGACGGCGTCGCCGTCACCGGCATCGGGCGGGCCGCGGCCCTGCAGATCTGGTACAAGGCGCTGACGACATACATGACGTCCAGCACCAACTACGCCGGAGCCCGCACCGCCGCCCTGAACGCCGCCGCCGCGCTGTACGGGACCAACTCCACGCAGTACGCCGGGGTCGGCAACGCCTTCGCCGGCATCAACGTCGGCAGCCACATCACCCCGCCGTCGTCGGGCGTCACGGTCACCAACCCGGGCAGCCAGTCCTCCACCGTCGGCACGGCGGCGAGCCTGCAGATCTCGGCCGGCAGCACCAACAGCGGCTCACTGACGTACGCCGCGAGCGGACTGCCCACCGGCCTGTCGATCAACAGCTCCACCGGCGTGATCTCCGGTACGCCGACCACGGCCGGCACCTACAGCACCACCGTCACGGTGACCGACAGCACCGGCGCCACCGGCACCGCCTCCTTCACCTGGACGGTCAGCACCTCGGGCGGCGGCACCTGCACCTCGGCCCAGCTGCTGAGCAACCCGGGCTTCGAGTCGGGCAACACCGGCTGGACGGCGTCGAGCGGGGTCATCACCACCGACACCGGTGAGGCCGCGCACGGCGGTTCGTACAAGGCCTGGCTCGACGGCTACGGCACCACCCACACCGACACCCTGTCCCAGTCGGTGACCGTACCCACCGGCTGCAAGGCGACGCTCACCTTCTACCTGCACATCGACACGTCGGAGAGCGGCAGCACCGCCTACGACAAGCTGACGGTGACCGCCGGATCCAAGACCCTGGCGACGTACTCCAACGTCAACGCCGCCTCCGGGTACGCCCAGAAGTCCTTCGACCTCTCCTCGTACGCGGGCTCGACCGTCACCGTGAAGTTCAGCGGTGCCGAGGACTCCTCCCTGCAGACCAGCTTCGTCGTCGACGACACGGCACTGACGACCAGCTGACCGCACCCGCTCGCAGACCGGCCTCACCCCGCGGTGCGCGGGGTGAGGCCGTCGGCGTCAGTTGAACGGGTCGAGGGTCAGGTCCGCCTCCTGCGGGCTGCCGTCGTGGACGAGCGACTCGTGGTTGCCGACGTCGTCGAAGGCGAAGGCGTAGGCCTTGCCGTCGGCCATCTGGTCGTGGATCGCCCGGGCGTACTCGTTGGTCACCGAGTCCTTGTAGAAGTCCGCGGCGGACGAATCCGGCTGGCTCGGGTTGGTCAGCAGCGTGGTGCGGTTGAAGCCGGCGCACAGGGTGCGCGAAATCGGGCCGCGCACTTGGTCGTTGGGCGCGTCGAGCTGCTTGTGGCAGCCGAAGACGCTGTCCGCGTCGGGCTTCTGGAAGGTGGTGACCACCTTGCCGGAGCCGTCGGTGAAGTTCATGACGTCACCGGAGACCTTGCCGTAGTACTTGGTGTCCGGTTGGTCGCCGAACGGTGTCACGGTCAGGGTCGAGGACGCGTACTTCTGCCAGACGCGGTTGACGTAGTCGTCCATCACGGACGCCGGCAGCGCGCCGGACTCCAGCCCGTGCCCCGGCGCGAGAGCCCGCAGCACCGTCCCGTCGGACCGGGTCTCGATCAACTTGGACCAACCGGACTTGCCGCGCAGTGCGTTGAGGACGCCGTTGTAGCCGCCCGACTTGAGGTGCCCGGTGGTGGCCGTGCTCCCGCCCGATCCCTGCAGGCCCACCGCGTAGGGCGCGGAGAACATGTCGACCTGCGTGCTGTTGAGCCACAGGCCGGAGTCGTTGAGCGTGTACTCGGACCAGTTGAAGAGGGTGTCGTGGTTCGGGTCGCTCGGGTTCTGCACGGCGGGCTGCACCAGTCCGCCGGTGGTCAGCTTGAACACGAGCTTCTGCCCGTACGAGAAGTAGATGCGCCCGGAGAACTTGGGGATCTGGATCGTCTTCGACTGGCCTGCGCCGGGCCCCGCGATGGACGCGTCCGGCGCGTCCGTGGGCGGGTTCCCGCCGGCCGGCCACGCATGGAACGTGCCGTTCGCGTCCGCCCAGCCCTGCTGCCCCGTCGAGAGCAGTGTGCCGATGGTGTAGACGTAAACCGCGTCGCTGCGGCCGGAGTTGTTGGTCACCTTCAGGGGGATCGTGTCGGGCACCGCCGCCTTGGCGGACGACGGCGACTGGATGGCGATCACCGCGGCGATCACTGCGGCTGCGGCTGTGGGGGCCAGCAGACGGCGAGTTGTTTTGTGGTGCACGCTCCACCTCCGTGTGTGGGGTCACTCGAGGGGAATTGGTCCGTACCTCGTTTGAGAGCGCTCTCAACCTGGCATCGGGGTGCGTCCATGTCAATAAGTGGAACCTGTGGGAAACGAAGACGCCCGTGGGACTCAATCCACGGGCGCCGGAAGGGAAACGTCAGAGCGGAAGCATCAGAACGTCCGCTGCAACAGGTCGAGGAGAGCCGCCCAGTGCCGCTCGTCCGCCTCCTTGTCGTACGCGGCCGTGTCCGCCTGCGTGTACCCGTGGTGCGCGCCCGGGTAGACCTCGCAGCGGTGCCGTACGCCCGCCGCCGTCAGGGTCTCCTCCAGGAGCTGCTGCTGCTCGGGCGGCATGGAGCCGTCCTGGTCGGCGTGGCCGAAGTACAGCTCGGCGGTGACGTCCTTGGCCACCAGGTGAGGGCTGTCCGGCGCGTCCGTCGCCAGCCGGCCGCCGTGGAAGTTGGCCGCGGCGGCGACGCGGTCCGGGTAGGTACCGGCGGTGAACAGGGCCAGCCGCGCACCCATGCAGTAGCCGGCCAGGGCGACCGGGCCGTCGGCGGCGAGCGGGGAGTCGGCCAGCCACTGGAGATACGCGCCGGCGTCCCGCATGGCGAGCTCGGGGGTGAGCGACTGCATCACCGGGGCGATCTGCTCCCAGATCTGCGGCCGCTGCGAGGGGTCGATGAACTCCGGCAGGTCGAAGACCGGAGCGCGGCCGTGCCGGTAGAAGACGTTCGGCACCAGCACCGTGTAACCGGCCCCGGCCAGCCGGCCGGCCATGGACTCCAGGTGCGGACGCAGTCCGAAGGCGTCCTGGTAGAGCAGTACGGCGGGGTGGGGGAGGCCGTCGGCGGGATGTGCGAGATAGGCGTCGGCGACGCCGTCCGCGGTGGTGATGTCAACGGCTGTTCCCTGAACGGAGGTCATGGGGGACCACCTCTCTGCGCACGGTGCGGCGAAGCGACTTCTGCGGGCCCGACGGGCCGGACACGGTCATCGTTGCACGTGCCACTTATCAGCTCGCCGTGGCCCCTTCCCCGACCGGAACCGCTCATTCGAAGCGCGTGACGTCCCCGGCCCCGCGCCGTACGATCTCGGCCTCCCCGTCGGAGAAGTCGATGACCGTCGTCGGCTCGGTGCCGCAGTCCCCGGAGTCCACCACCGCGTCCAGCACATGGTCGAGGCGGTCCTTGATCTCCCAGCCCTGGGTCATCGGCTCCTCCTCGTCGGGCAGCAGCAGCGTGCTGGACAGCAGCGGCTCGCCGAGCTCGGTGAGCAGGGCCTGGGCGACGACGTGGTCGGGGATGCGTACGCCGACCGTCTTCTTCTTCGGGTGCTGCAGTATCCGCGGCACCTCCTTCGTCGCCGGCAGGATGAAGGTGTAACTGCCGGGCGTCGAGGCCTTGATCGCACGGAACACGTCGTTGTCGACGTGCACGAACTGGCCGAGCTGTGCGAAGTCCTGGCACACAAGGGTGAAGTGGTGCCGGTTGTCGAGCCGGCGGATGGACCGGATGCGCTCGATGCCGTCGCGGCTGCCGAGTCGGCATCCCAGTGCGTAACACGAGTCCGTGGGGTACGCGATGAGGGCGTCCTCACGGATGCTCTGCGCGATCTGGGAGATGGCACGAGGCTGGGGGTTGTCGGGGTGCACGTCGAAGTACTTCGCCATCCGCCGAGCTTATGCCGTCCCGACCTTGGCGACGAACGCGTCGATGTTCGCCATGGTGCGCCGGATCTTCTCCTCCAGGGTGATCGTCTCGTGCAGCCGCGCACCGACGCCCGCGTCCCGCTTGCCCCGCACGTACAGCGAACAGGCGAGATCGCTGCATATGTACACGCCCACCGAGTTGCCCTGCTGGCCGGCCCTGCCCGCCTTCGGCGCGACCATCAGGGAGACGCCGCCGGAATGGGTGGTCAGGCACATCGAGCACATGCTGCGCCGCTGCTGCCCGACGGTGGCGGACGAGCCGCGCAGCGCTATGGCCCTCGGGCGGCCCTCGTCCCCGGTGGTGACGAGGTAGGCGCGGTCGGGCGCCTGCGGATCGCGCCAGCCGAGGTAGTCCAGGTCGTCCCAGGGCTGGTCGGCGAGGTCACGCGGGACGGACAGGCGCTTGGCCTCGCCCTTGGTGCAGTTGATGAAGGCGGCGCGGATCTCGCGTTCGGTCAGTGGTTCCATAAGCTCAGGCTATGTTGCCTAAAGGGTTTAGGCAAAAGCTTAATGGCCTGTGGAAGCAGAGAGGGAGGTTGTGGTGCGCGCAGGGCTGACCACGGACCGGGTCGTGCAGGCGGGTGCGGAGCTGGCGGACGAGGTCGGCTTCGAGCTGGTGACCGTCTCGGAGGTCGCCCGGCGTTTCGATGTCAAGGTGGCGAGCCTGTACTCGCACGTGAAGAGCTCCCAGGACCTCAAAGTCAGGATCGCGCTGTTCGCCCTGGACGAGCTGGCCGACCGCGCCGCCGACGCTCTGGCGGGCCGGGCCGGCAAGGACGCCCTGACCGCCTACGCCGACGCCTACCGCGACTACGCCCGGGAACACCCCGGCCGAGCGGTCGCGGCCCGGATGAGACTCGACCCCGAGACCGCGGCCGCCGGCGCGGGCGTCCGGCACGCGCAGATGAGCCGCGCGATCCTGCGCGGCTACGACCTGACCGAACCGGACCAGACCCACGCCGTACGGCTGCTGGGCAGCGTCTTCCACGGCTACGTCAGCCTGGAGGCGGGCGGCGGCTTCAGCCACAGCGCCCCCGACTCCGAGGAGAGCTGGAGACGGATCCTGGACGCCCTCGATGCCCTGCTGCGCAACTGGCCCGCCCGGCAGACCCCTTGAACCCGCCGACCCCACTCCCTTGAAGACGAGGCAGGAGGACATGCGTACCAAGTACGAATGGATCACGACGCCCATCACCGCCGCGCTGCTGCGCGGCGCCCTCGACGTGGAGCACACCGAACGGGGACTGCTGCCGCACCGGCTGCCGCCCTGGGCCCGCGCCCAGTGCACCGATCCGCAGCTGGCCATGGCCGAGTCGCAGCCCTCGGGCGTACGGCTGGCCTTCCGCACCCGTGCGACCGCCGTCGAGCTCGACACGGTGCCCACCAAGCGCCTCTACGCCGGCGCACCGCCCCGTCCCGACGGTGTGTACGAGCTCCTCGTCGACGGCCGCCCGGCCGGCCGGGGGAGCGTCACGGGCGGTGACGTCGTGACCGTCGACATGACGGCCGGCACTGTCGACCTCCTTCGCGGCGCCGCGGGCACCCTGCGCTTCACCGGCCTGCCCGACGGTGACAAGGACGTGCAGATCTGGCTCCCGCACGACGAGACGACCGAGCTGGTCGCGCTGCGCACCGACGCCCCCGTGGAGCCCGCCCCGCCGAGCGGGCGCAAGGTGTGGCTGCACCACGGGAGTTCGATCAGTCACGGCTCCGACGCGGCGGGCCCCACCTCCACCTGGCCCGCACTCGCCGCCTCGCTCGGTGGCGTGGAACTGATCAACCTGGGGCTGGGCGGCAGCGCCCTGCTCGACCCGTTCACCGCCCGCACCCTGCGCGACACGCCCGCCGACCTGATCAGCGTCAAGATCGGCATCAACCTCGTCAACACCGACCTGATGCGGCTGCGCGCCTTCACCCCCGCCGTCCACGGCTTCCTCGACACCGTCCGCGAAGGCCATCCCACCGCACCGCTGCTGGTCGTCTCGCCCATCCTGTGCCCCATCCATGAGGACACGCCAGGCCCGACCGCCCTGGACTTCCGCACCCTGAGCGACGGCCGGCTCCAGTTCCACGCGATGGGCGACCCGGCCGAGCGCGCCGACGGAAAGCTGACCCTGGGCGTCGTCCGGGACGAGCTGGAGCGGATCGTGGCCCAGCGGGCGGCCGACGACCCGAACCTGCACTACCTCGACGGCCGCGACCTGTACGGCGAACCCGACGCCGACGAACTGCCGCTGCCCGACCAGCTCCACCCGGACGCCGCGACCCACCTGCGCATGGGCGAGCGCTTCGCGGGACGGGTCTTCACCGCGGGAGGCGTCTTCGCCGACTTTGGCAGCTGAGAGGTTCGGGGCCTTGCTCTCCTCGCCGTACGAATGCCGTACTCGTGTCACCACTGGGCATGCGTGAGGTAACGTCCCCGACCGACATGCCGAGGTCGACGCAATGGACGAGGAGAAGGCCCAGATGGCTGGCCGAAAGGACGCGGGCCACCCTGCGCAGGTGACGGGCGCCGAGGGATCGAGGTGGGCGCGGGAACTGCTCGACCACCTGCGGCCGACCGGGCGGGACATCCGCCGGGTCGTCACCTGGCTCTCGGACGCGGTGGACGGGACGGCCTGTCTGCAGGACGACACCGGCCGCGTCCTCGCCGGCACACCGACGCCGCTGGACGAGGACCTCCTCGCCGACATCGTCTCCGGCCGCATCGCCTCCGCGGCCTGGGACGACGCTGGGCTCCATCTGCGGCTGGTCGGAGTGCAGCAGCCACAGCCCGCCTCGGCCGGAGTGCTGTCCGTCTCCCGTACGGCCCCCTTCGACCGGCGGGCCTCGGACATCGTGACCCACACCGCCCAGGTGGTCGAACTCCTGCTCAGGGCACGTGAGTCGACGGCGGCCGGACGGCGGCTGCGGCGCGCGACGTCCGATCTGCGCCTGGCCATCCTGCAACTGCTGATGGTCGAGGACACCGTCTCCGCCCGCCGGGTGGCCGCGGGTCTGTGGCCCGGCCTCCTCGACACGGACACCGCCTGCGTCTACGTCCTGGAGGGCAGCGCCGAGGAGCGTGACCGTATCGCCGAGGAGTGCGTGACCGCGACGGCCGAGCAGGCGCTGGTCGTGCGCTGCCCCGCGGTGGACGCCCACGTCATCGTCGTCGCTCCCCGGGACGCGGCGTCCGCCGAGCTCAGGCTGGTGGTCGGCCGCCGGCCGGACACCTTCCTCGGCGGCAGCGCCCCGCAGAGCCTGGTGCGCACCGCCACCGCCTACGGACAGGCCGTCAGCGCGCTCGCCGTGGCCCGATTCCGGCCCGACCAGCAGGCCGTCTACGCCGAACGCACCCATCCCGAGCGCCTGATGGACCCGGCCGTGCTGCAGGGCTGGACGGCCGATGTGCTGCGCCCGCTCGACACCCTGGCACACCACACGCGCGCCGAACTCCTCGCCACCACCCGGCTGGGCCTGGAGTTCACGGCGGTGAACGCGGCCAAGGTCCTCGGCGTCAGCCGCAACACCGTCCGCGCCCGCATGGACCGCGTGGAGAGCCTGCTGCACGCGGACTTCTCCGATCTCACCGCGCGCGCGGTCGTCCATCTCGCGCTCAACACGCGGGTCGGCCTGTCCGAGGAGGCACACGGCGCCCGCCCCGCCGGGACGGCCCACCCCGGTCTCAGCGACCTGCTGGCCGGTCCCGCCCTGCGGACCTGGGCGCGGGACCTGCTCGGGCGCCTGGAGTCCGACGCCCGCGATCTGCGCCGCTCCCTGCGCAGCTGGATCGCCGCCGGAGGCAACGCCGAACGCGCCGCGCAGCTCCTTGGCGTCCACGCGCAGACGGTGCGCGAACACGTCCGCAGCGCGGAGCCCGTCCTGGAGCGCCAGTTGCTCGCCTCAGGCAGCGATCTGTACGAGGTCGTCCTCGCTCATCTGGCCCTCGGTGATCTCGACCGGCCCGCATTCGACCGGACGAACTAGGATCTTCCGGACTCACTTGTGCACAGGTGAGCCCCCCGACGGCCGCAGCGGGCATGGACGCGGTTCACAACGTGTCCACTCGGCACGTAAGTTCGACGGGCCGCGGGGGCACGACCGGAACGGGGGACCGGTCGCGCCCCCTTGCGGTTCTACGCCCGTAGCACCACGGGCACCTCCTGCCAGCCGAACGCGATGAACGACGGCACCTGCCGCAACTCGTCCACGCCGACGGCCAGTCGCATCCGGGGGAAGCGCTCGAAGAGAGCCGGCAGTGCGGTCATCGCCTCCATCCGCGCGAGCGGCGCGCCGACGCACCGGTGCACACCGATGCCGAACGACAGATGGTCCTCCGCGCCGCGTGCCGGGTCGAAGGCGTCCGCGTCCGGGCCGTAGCGGGCGGGGTCCAGCCCCGCGGCGGCGTATGTCGTGATGATGGCGTCGCCCGCCGGGATCGTGACGTCGCCGACGGCGATGTCGGTGACGGCGAACCGCAGCGGTAGCGCTGCGATCGACGGGTGCACCCGCAGCGTCTCGTCGACGACCGCGTCCCAGGCGGTCTTCCCGGCCTGTACGGCGGCCAGCTGCCCGGGATGCCGGAGCAGGGCGACGATCGCGTTGCCGATGAGGTTCACGGTCGTCTCGAACCCGGCGCCGATCATCAGCAGCAGGGTGTACAGCAGTTCCTCGTCGCTGAGCCGGTCGCCGTCCTCGTCCCGCACCCGGATCAGCTCGGTGGTCAGGTCGTCGCCCGGATGCGCCCTGCGATGGGCGATCAGGGCGCCCAGCACGGTCCCGATCTGCTGGTGCACGAACGCGCCGTGCTCCGGGCTCGGGTCGGAGGTGTCCATGATGGCGGCGATCAGGCGCCGGGTGCCGTCCACCAACTCGTCCGGCACACCGAACAGTTCGCAGATCATCCGCAGCGGCAGGGGATGCGCGAGCCCGGCCTTGACGTCGACCACCTGCCCGTCGGCGCCCGCCGCCTCCAGCGCGTCGAGCAGCTCGGCGGTGATCGCCTCCACCCGCACGCGCATCGACTCGGTGCGCCGGTGGGTGAAGCTCGGCGCCACCAGTTTGCGCAGCCGCGCGTGGTCGCCCCCGTAGGTGGAGAGCATGTTGACCACGCCCACCCAGCCCAATACCCAGCTCCACGAGGGGCGTTGACCGATTTCGGGGAACAACCGCCAGTGCAGCCGCGGGTCCTTGCTGACCCGCGGATCCAGGATCAGGTCCTTGAGGATGTCGTGACGGGTCGGCGCCCAGGCCGGTATCCCGCCCGGCAGTTCGACGGGCACGATCGAACCCAGCGCCCGTAACTCGGCGCTCTCCGCGGGGATGTCGGCGCCGAACGGATCGATGGCGAACCGGTCGAGGTGGTCGGTGACGGTCACGACTGATCTCCCAGAGATGAGACCGGGCAGGACGGGGTCCACGGCCCTCGGGCCGCCACTCGGAGCACAGTACACACCGTCGTCGCCCCTTCTCGCACGGCTGAGCGAAATCACGCCGCGCAGCCACCACCGATACCCGGCGAACCGACGACGTCGGCCGAATGCGCGGCGTGAGACGGGTACTCGGACGGTCCCGGAACCACTACCGCTGAAGGAGGCACAAATGACCGGCAGCTCGGAGACCGGAGGCGCGACCGGTACGCAGGACAAGGACTACAACCTCATCTGGTATGTGGAGGCGTGTCTGAGCAACGCCCTGCGCCTGGAGACCTACATCAAGGACGCGGAGCGCGAGAAGGACACCGAGGTGGCCGACCTGTTCCGCAAGGCCCAGGCGGACAGCCGCAAGGGCGCGGAGCTGGGCAAGAAACTCCTGCGCGCGCGGCTGGACGGTGGCTGACACCGGATCGTCCTCAAACCCGGGCCCCGTGCGTCACGCGCGGGGCCCGCATCGTGCCCGCCGCCATGAACTCACCGCCGGACGACGGTGACGAGCACTCCGGCGACCGCTACGCTACCGGCCAGTAATCGGATGCATCCAGGAGGCACGATGCCGCAGCTCGAAGTCGACGGCGCAAAGCTGACGTACGACGACGAAGGCCCTCGCGACAGCGACGCCCTTCCCCTGGTGTTCATCCACGGCTGGACGGCGAACCGGCACCGCTGGGACCACCAGATGACGTACTTCGCCGAGAAGCGCCGGGTGATCCGCCTCGATCTGCGCGGTCACGGCGACAGCACCGGCGCCGGGGTGCGCACCGTCGCCGAACTGGCCAAGGACGTCGTCGCACTTCTCGACGACCTCGAGGTCCGGCGGGCGGTGCTCGTGGGCCACTCGATGGGCGGCATGATCGCGCAGACGATCACCCTCGACCATCCCGAGCGGGTCGAGCGCCTCGTGCTGGTCGACTCCATCAGCCGCATGACCTACAGCCGCGGACGGGGCCTGCTGATGGGGGCCTCGACACTCGTCCCCTTCAAGCTGTTCGTCGCCGCAAACATCCGGCGCGCCTTCGCCCCCGGCTTCCCCCGCGAGGAGGTCCGCGCGTACATCAAGTCCTCCGAGGACACTCCCCGCGAGGTCGTCATGACGCTCTACGGCGCCATGCGCGCCTTCGACGTCCTGGACCGGGTCGGCGAGATCCGCGTCCCGACCCTCCTGATCCACGGCTTTCACGACATCCAGCTGCCGGTGCAGCAGATGCTGCGCATGGCGAAGGCCTACCCGGACGCGGTGGTCCGCATCATCGACGCCGGACATGAACTACCGGTCGAGAAGCCGATGGAACTGACCACCGCTCTCGACCGGTTCGTCACTCCCGTCGGCGGGTGAGGCGTTGGGTAGCCGGTCGATCAGTGGCTCATCTTGGCCTTGAGGCCACCGACCGCCGCGGCGGGGCGTGCCGTGGCCCGCATGGACCGGTTCACCAGATGCGCCTCGCGCCGCAGGTCGTGGGCGGCATGCCGGCCGCGCCAGGCCAGTGAGGGCGACCCGGCGGTGTCGTCGGCCGCGATCAGCAGGCCGCCGAGCATCGACAGGTTCTTCAGGAAGTGGATCTTCTGCTGCGCGCGCTCGTCGGGATCCTCCGCCTCCCAGAAGCGGTGGCCCGCCAGCGTGGTCGGCACGAGCGTGGCCGCGATGGCCAGCGCGGCCGGCCGTGGCAGCCGCCCGCTGCCCAGCAGCAGGCCCGCCACCACCTGCACGGCTCCGTTCAGACGTACGACCTGCTCGGTGCGGTCCGGCAGGGCGCCGACCCGCTCGGTGACCGGCTGGACGACCGGCTCGGCCACGGGAGCGACCCGTTCGGGGGCGCGCAGTGAGTTCATGCCGCCGGCGACGAACATGGAGGCGAGCATGGGCCGGCCGACCAGTCGCAGGAGACTCATGAGTCTCTCCTCGTGTGTGGGTGTGCGTATGTGAAGGGACTCATCGGGTTCCCCGCGGTCTGTGGTCGATGCCACGTCGTCGGGCGAGGTGAGGGCATGTTCCTCGCCGGAGGTGGGAGCTACCGTTTTTGCGTAGTTTGCTGTTCTCCCTCACGCAGTACGGACGACCTCGCGTGCTCACAGACCTCTCGCCGCTCATCGCGGCCACCACCCAGTGGCTGACCTGCGCCTATCCCTCCGCCGGTGGCGCGCTCGCCTCGACCCTGTGCGAAGTGCAGGCCCGCCAGGCCGTCACGGTCGCGGCCTGGCTGCGCTATCCCACGCAGGTGGACGCCGCCCTCGTCGGTATCGCCGGCCCCGGCGGATCGGCCCGGCTCGACTGGATCTCGGGCTCCGACGACCCCGCCGACCAGGACGCGGACGCGCACGCCTGGCGTACCTGGGTCGACGAGGTCGTGGCGAGCTGGGCGGCCTGTCTGCTGACCGACCCGGAACTGGCAGTCCTCGCGGTGGCGGCCGTCGCCGAGGGCGGCCATGCGGCCGATGCCCCCGTGGCGTTCCGGCGCCTGGTCGCGCCCGACGAGACCGACCGGCGGGCGGCGGCGCTGCTGCGCCACCCCGACCTGCTCGCCGCCGTGACCGCGTTGCACCAGGACCAGCTCCTGACCCTGCTCAGCACGGGACCGGCGCTCACCGCCTGAGACAAGCCTCGGTCGTACTCGGCCTGCGGCGGCCGTCAGTCGTGCTTGCCGCGTCCGCTGAGCGCGTCCCGCATCCGGTCGACCATGCCCGCCCCCGGCGCCAGCAGCTTGTTGGCCGGCGGCTTGTCCGGAGCGGACGGGTGCGGCCGGGTCGGCGCCATCTTCTTGGCCTGGCGGACCTTGTCGCCGAGCTTGTCGAGCGCGTCCGGTGTACACGCCGCACGCAGTTGGGGGAAGAGGTTGCCCTCCTCGTCGGCGATGTGCGAGCGGATCTCGGTCATCAGCTGACCCATGAGCCGGTCGAACTCCGCGTCGCCCGCCTCGCAGCTCTCCAGGTCCTTCATGATCTGCTCGGCCTTGGAGTGGTCCTCGAGCTCCCGGTCCGCGATGGCGTCGCCGTCGGCCAGGTGCTCCCGGACCGCCGGGTACAGGTACTCCTCCTCGGCCACCGAGTGCCGTACCAGCTCGATCGTGGCCTGGTCGGCGTACACCTTGCGGTCCTTGTGGCCGGGCGGCAGCGCCTCGATGCGACCGAAGAGCTCCGCGACCTCCCGATGGTCGGTCATCAGCTCGTCGATGACGTTTCCACCATGTCCCATGCTTTCCACCTCCAGGCAGGAAGTGGCGGTTCCCGGTCCGGATCCGCCACGCGCAACCGAGTGCCCGCACCGCCCACGGACTAACGCCTCTTCGGACCGCCCACGTTCGCGGTGCAGGCCGCGCGTCGGGGGTGTGGGACGGCGTCTTGTTGGAACTCGCAAGAGCGACGCAGTCGTACGGGGCAGAAGGACGATGCCAGCTCGGGAGGCCGAAGTGGCGGATCGGGAGGGTGGTGTGGCCGACGCGGTTGAGGAGGCGGTGGCGCGCGTGGGCGCGGAGGTGGCCCTGCGGGCGGAAGGGCTGTGGGAGGTCGCCCAGGCGTTGCACGGCGATCCCGAGTACGCCTTCGAGGAGCACCGGGCGGTGCGGCTGCTGACCGGGGAGCTCGAACGCGAGGGGTTCACCGTGGAACGGGACCTCGCGGGCATGCCCACGGCCTTCGCCGCACGCGCGGGAGCGGTGCCGAGGCCCGCGGTGGCCCTACTCCTGGAGTACGACGCCCTGCCCGGACTCGGCCACGCCTGCGGCCACAATCTGATCGCCGCGGCCGGCCTCGGCGCCGCACTCGCGGCACGAGCCGTGCTGGGGGAGGGCGCCGGGTCCATCTGGGCCGTGGGAACGCCCGCGGAGGAGGGCGGCGGTGGCAAGGTCGCCGAGGCCGAGGCGGGCGTGTTCGACGACGTCGACGCCGCGCTGATGTTCCACCCCGGCGTCCACAACTGGCGCTGGGCACCCCTGACCGCGCAGACGCAGTACTGCGTCGGCTTCCACGGCCGTGCCGCCCACCCCACCGGCAACCCCACCGACGGCATCGACGCCCTGGCGGCGCTCATCCAGCTGTTCAACACCCTTGCCGTGGTGGGCCGCCGCCTTCCGGAGGCCTCGCACATCCAGGGCATCGTCACCGAGGGCGGCCGGGCGACGAACATCGTGCCCGAGTACGCGGAAGGGCTCTTCGGCCTGCGCGCCCTGACGACCGACGCCTTGGAGGAGCTTGCCGGAGAGCTGCTGACCTGTGCACACGGCGTGGCCCGGGCCACGGGCACGACCGTCACCTTCGGCCGCGCCACCCCGCGCTACGAGCACTTCCGTGACAGCGACGTCCTGTCCGGCCGGTTCGCCCGCCACCTCGCGCGCACCGGCATCCGCCTCACACCCCCGGCACCGGGCGTGTATCTGGGCTCCTCCGACATAGGCAACGTCAGCGGACGCGTCCCCGCCATCCACCCCTTCGTCGCGATCATGGACCCGGACGGCTCCGACCACACCCCGGAGTTCGCCACCGCCTCCACGTCCGGTCGCGCCCGCCACGTGATGCTCGCGGCGGCGGAGGCCCTCGCTTGTACGGCGGTCGAGCTGGTGCTCTCCGCGCAGCTGCGGGAGCAGGCGTGGCAGGAGCACGGGGGCGGTGTGACGGTCTCGATCTAGCCGCCGGTCGCCGGCTGTCCCGTCACGGCGTGAGCAGCCGGTCCTGTTCCACCGGAGGCGTGCCGTCGTGCCAGGGCACGGCCTTGCCGAAGCGGACCAACTCGCCGTGCAGAGCGGGATCGACGCCGTCGGCGAAGACCAGGTCCAGTACGGCGCGGGCGGCCTCGGCGGGTGACTGGGCCTGGCTGTAGTCGCTGAACCAGGGCCGCGAGGTGGCGGTGTCCACCATGCCGGGGCACACCGAGGCGAGCAGCGTGCCGTCGGCGAGATCGCGCTCACGGCGCTCGGCGGCGACCGCGCGGACGGCGGCGACCTGGGCGACCTTCGAGGGCACGTTCAGCCAGCGCGGCCAACCCGCCTCCTCCGCCGTCCTGTTGTGGATACGGCTGCGCCAGGACTCGACCGCGTACTCGACCTGGTCGAGGCTCGCCCCCTCGAACAGATGGTGCAGCCGCGGATCGAGGTGGCCGAGCGTGCCCAGACTGCTCGCCACGACGAGCAGGCGGCCGCCCGGGCGCAGGACGGGCCCGAACGAGCGCAGGATCGCGTGGGTCGCGGTGTTGGAGACGTCGATGAACTCGTCGGCCCGGGCGGACTGGGAGTCCTCGGGCAGCACGCGGGCCACGGCGTTGGAGATCACGACGTCGACCCCGCCGTACCGCGCCCGCAGTTCGGCCGCGAGATGCGCGATCGCGTCGGTGTCGGTGACGTCCAGGACCCTGCCTTCGACGCGGGCACGGGTGCCGGCCAGTTGCGCCACCTCCCGCGCGGCACCGGCGACACGCCGCTGGTCGCGGCCGGTGAGCAGGACGAGGCCGTCCGGGTCCATACGGGCGGCCAGCCCCTCGGCCAGAGCCCGGCCCAGACCTTGGTTGGCGCCCGTCACGAGAGCGATGCGCGAAGCATTCATGCCTGCCACGCTAGGAACACCGCGGCCATGAGTCCAACGAAAGTTGAGCACAGGTATTATGCGCAAACGTCATGGACTTCACAGATGTGTCACTGACCGCGCTGCGCGTTCTGTGCGCGGTGGCGGAGCAGGGAACCTTCACCGCGGCAGCGGCATCGCCTGGGCTACACCCAGTCCGCCGTCTCCCGGCAGATCGCCGCCATCGAGCGGGTGGCCGGCGCACAGTTGCTGGAGCGGCGGCGTGACGGGGTACGGCTGACGGCGGCGGGCCGGGTCGTGATGCGGCGTGCGACGGTCGTGCTCGACGAGATCGACGCGACCGCACGCGAACTCTCCGGGCTGCCCGGGCAGTCCGGCACGGTCCGGCTGGGCTGGTTCCCGAGCGCCGGTGCCGTCCTCGTGCCCGCGGCCCTCGCCGCCCTGCGCCGCACGGACCCAGGCATCGACGTCGTCACCCGGGAGGGCACCACCCCCGCTCTGGTGCGCGCCCTGCGGGCCGGCAGCCTTGACCTGGCCCTTCTCGCCTCCGTGCCACCGTTCCGCCCGCCGGACGCCGAGTCGCCCCCGCTGGCGCTGCGGACGCTCACCGAACGCGCCCTGTGTCTCGCCCTGCCCGCCGGCCATCCGCTCGCCCGTGGTGACTACGTCGACGTGGCCGACCTGCGCGGACAGCGCTGGATCGCCAGCTCCAGCTCCGGCGAGGACCGGCTGATGGGTGTCTGGCCCGGCCTGGACGAACGGCCCGAGATCGCTCACACCGCCCGGGACTGGCTGGCCAAACTCCAGCTCGTCGCGGCCGGTTGCGGCCTGACGACCGTGCCCCCTTCCCTCGCCCCCGCCGCCCCGCCGGGCGTGCGCGTCCTGCCGGTGCGCGGCGGCCCCCAGGAACAGCGACGCCTCCTGCTGGCACGCCTTCCGCATCCACCGGCGGAGCCTGTGACCCGCGTGGCCGCGGCCCTGCGCACCGCCGCCCTCGACACGGACACGGCGACCCTCTCCGTACCGTCCTCGTGAACCGGGACGCCTGAAGGCGGGACCCCGACCGCCGGCGCCTTCGGCATCGCTGACACGGCAAAGGGTCCGCGCAGTGCGCGGACCCTTTGCCGGGTGCGGCGGAGCGACGTCAGGAACGGGGCCGCTCGAAGGTGAGCAGCAGACCCTCCACCGAACCGGGGCCTATGCGGCCCTTCACGTCGGCCGAGGTGATCGCCTTGAGACCCCAGCCGTCCTCGGCGTGCTTGTTGAGGACCTTCTCCAGCTTGTCGCTGTCCAGAGCGTCACCGGTCAGCGACTCCCTGAACGTGACCACCTTGTACTCGTACATGACTGCGGCGTCCTCCTGTGGAATGGGCGGCGGTGCGAGGGACAGCCAACCATGGCGCCACCGCCGCCGGTACACGTTACGGTCGCCGGATGGCGACCTGGGACGACGTACGGAACCTCGCACTCGCTCTTCCCGAGAGCAGCGAACGGCTCTCGCGGGAGCTCCCGCAGTGGCGGGTCAAGGACAAGCTGTTCGTCTGGGAACGGCCGCTGCGGCGCCCCGACCTCGAGGCGCTCGGTGACTCCGCGCCGGACGGGCCGATTCTCGGCGTACGGGTGGCGGACGTCGGGGTGAAGGAGGCGCTGGTCGCCTCCGATCCCGGCGTCTACTTCACGATCCCGCACTTCGACGGCTATCCGGCGGTGCTGGTGCGCCTCGACCGCATCGACGTCGCCGAGCTCAAGGAGCTGATCGTGGAGGCGTGGCTTCTTCGGGCCCCGAAGCGGCTGGCGGAGCGGTATCTCGACGCGAGCGCTCAGTGAACGGGCCGGCGGCAGGGGGTCAGTGCGTCAGCAGACGTCGCTCCCGGTCGTCCGGTCGCCGTGGGTCCTGGTCTCGGCCGACGGCCATTGCGCCAAGGAGATCATCCGCATCACGCGGTGGATGAGATAGCCGGCCAGCGGCAGTTCTATGAACAGTGCGAGGGCCGCCGACAGCCAGACCTCCGGGGTGCCGAAGGCGAGCGACACGTCGAACCAGGCATCGCCGATCAGCAGCACGGCCGTCGCGAGTCCCGCCACGATCACGGCCCGGTGCCGCAGCCAGCCGAAGACCGCGGTGGCGGCCATCGCGGTCAGGAGCAGGACGTCGAAGCCCACCCAGGCGACACGCCAGTGGTGGACCTTGTAGCCGGAGGGCAGCGACAGGGCCAGCAGAACGGTCCACGGAATCAGGGCGACGGCGCTGACGGTCAGCACTTCCAGGGTGTGCTTGCGATGCCGGCGTATTCGGTCGAGCAGATCGGCTGACGGCGCGGGTGCCGCCCCTCTGAGCTCTTCGACCTGGGTGTCGCTCACGTCGCCTGCTCCGTTCTCGTACGTGCTGGGGCCCGTCAGGCCCCGGATTCCCCTGTTCCTTTAGTGACAAGCTGATCGCCCGGGGCATTCCCGGCGTACCCGAGGACGATGTGATGGGCCAGCGGCGATGATGACCGCCATGGCCTTGACGACGGCGTTCACCAAGCTCTTCGGCGTACGGCATCCGATCGCACTGGCGCCGATGGGCGGATCGGCCGGCGGCGCGCTGACCGCGGCCGTCTCGCGGGGCGGCGGCTTCGGAATCCTGGGCGCGGGCGGCGGAGACCCGGACTGGCTCGCCCGCGAGCTGCCGCTCGTGACCGAGAGCGCCGGCCTGCCCTGGGGCATCGGGTTCCAGACCTGGGCGGTCGGCGCCGAGACCGTCGACCGCGCGCTGGAGCACGGCCCGAAGGCGGTGATGCTGTCCTTCGGCGACCCCGGCCCGTTCGCCGCGCGCATCCGTGCGGCGGACGCGGCGCTGATCGTTCAGGTCACCGATGTGGACGAGGCCAGGCGGGCCGTGGACCTCGGAGCCGACGTGATCGTGGCCCAAGGGACTGAGGGCGGGGGACACGGCGCCCGGAAAGGGCGCTCCACCTTGCCGTTCGTCCCCGTCGTGGTCGATCTGGCGGCACCGGTGCCGGTGCTGGCGGCCGGCGGGATCGCCGACGGACGCGGTGTGGCCGCCGCTCTGGCGCTCGGCGCCGCCGGAGCGCTGCTCGGCACCCGCTTCCAGGCGACGCGCGAGGCGCTGGTCGACCCCGAGGCCGCCAAGGCGATCGTCGAGGGCCGTGGGCAGGACACGGAACGCAACCGGGTGCTGGACATCGCCCGCGGTTCGCGCTGGCCGGAGCGCTACACGGCGCGCACCCTCGGCCACCCCTTCCTGGACCGCTGGCGGGACCGGGAGGCCGAACTCGCCGCCGACCCCAGGGCGAGGCAGGACTATCGCGAGGGCGTGGAGCGCGGTGATCTGCCGCCGCTTCCGGTGTGGGCGGGCGAGGGCGTCGACCTCATCCACGACCTGCCGTCCGCCGCCGATCTCGTCGGCGCGCTCGCGGAACAGGCGGAGCAGGCGCTGGCCAGAGCCGGCCGGCAGTAGCCGGGTGCATGGCCGCCCCATGACGCCAACGAGCTCCGCGGCTCGCACCTCGTCATGGACGAGGGGGGCGCCCCGGGGCGCGGGGGCCGCGCCTGGCGGCGGGGAGTGGGCGGAGGGGTGGGCGGGGGGGGGCGGGGGGTGTGGGTCGGGGCGGCCGGCCCCCCCCCCCCGGCGGAGCTGGGCGGGGCCCGCCCCCCAACCCCCCCCACGCCCCCGGCCGGCCCCCACCCTCTCTTCGCCCGCGGCCCCCCCCGCGGAGCTCGGGTGCCGCTCGTGCCTGCGTCGAGTCGGCGAAGTGGTCGGCGGCGGAGTCCGGGAGTTGAGGCTCGGCCCGGACTGCCGCCGGTCAGCCGTGGCAGATCAGGACGATGAGGCCGTCGCAGTCGTCGCCGTCGTCGTCCCAGCCGCCGTGACCGTGGTGGACGGCGCGGTCGTGGGCCTGGGACGGGGCCGTGGCGTGGTGCGGGGTGGGCGGCGCCGCCATCGCAGGTGCTGCGGTTCCCGCGAGTGCCACGCAGGCGAGGCCAACGGCTGTGCCCGCCGCGAGTATTCGCGGAATGCGGGAGCTGGTCTTCTCGGAGTGACGGGGGGAGCTGGGGTTGAGCTCTGCAGTGTTCATGCAGTCACCGTGCCTGCCCCGGCGGCCGATTTCGCGCCGGGCGAGCCGACCGGGTGAGACCCCCGCATCCCGCCGATCGCCCGATCGGCCCACGTCAGAGGCCGAGTGTCGGGCCAGGTCAGAGACCCAGATCGGCGGCCAGGCAGGAGAAGGACGTCCACGATGCCTCGGGGTTGAAGGCGTCCCTCGCCGGATCGTGCGCCGACGCCTGCTTCTCCTCGACCATCTCCTCGAAACGAATGCGCTCGGGCAGCTGCCCGAAGCGTGCGTGACGCACAGCCGCGGCACTGTCCACGGTTGCGTGGTTCTCCATGGCCGACCTCCGCTTGATCGGTGGTGGAACGAGATGTCTTGGTGAGCGACAGAATCACATTCCGAAGCGTCACCTGTCAAGGTGGTGACGAAACGAATGTGAGCGGTCTGCTCTCCAGGGCGTATTAGTTACTGCGGGAACGCATCACCGGTCGCACGGGTGACGCAATAGGCGTTCCGTGGCAGCGTGACGGTCCGGCCTGCCGGTGACGGCAACTGCCAGGAGCAGTGCGGTAATTGCGGCGCAGGCGGTGCCGCGCCAGCCGACGGCGTCGAGCAGCGGCGCGGCCAGGGCGGTGCCGACAGCGCCGATCGTGAAGTACAGCACGAGGTAGACGCTGCTGAGGCTGCCGGAGCGGTCGGGGTCGAGGGCGATGACGCGGCTCTGGTTGGCCGCCTGGGCCGCGAAGCAGCCGGCGTCGAAGAGGGCGAGGCCGGCCGCGGTGACCGGCGGCGAGTTCAGGCCGGTCGCGAGCAGGGCGACGCCGGCCGCGGCGGCAAGCACGGACATCGTGATCACCGTGTGCGGGGCGTACCGGTCGGTGAGGCGCCCGGTGAGCGGGAGGACCGTGAAGCCGAGTAGCCCGGCCAGGCTGTACAGGCCGATGGCGGTCGGGGTGAGCGAGTGGGGCGGCCGTGCGAGGGCCAGGGCGAGAGCGACCCAGATCAGGGTGAAGGCGAAGTACCACAGGCCGCCGGCCGCGACCGCCCGCCGCAGCGGCGCGACATCCCGCAGGAGCGGGGGGAGCGATGCGAGCGTCGCGCGGTAGCCGCGGTCGGAGTGCGGCCGCCCGCGGGGCAGCAGCATGACGGCGGCGAACGCCCCGACAAGAGCGAGGCCGGCGAAGACGAGGAGCATCCGCCGCCACCCGAACAGGCCGGTGAGGGCACCTCCCACCAGGCGGCTGAGCAGGATGCCGGCCGACATGCCGGCGGCCACGACGGCCACGCCGGCCCCGCGGCGACCGGGCGGAGCGTGCCGGCCCGCGATGTTGCCGGCCTGGGCCGCGACGCTCGCGGCCGCGCCGATGAGCACGTAGGCGGCGAGGAGCACGACCGCGCCCGGCGCGACGGCCGCGACGGTGAGCGCCCCGGCCAGGACGGTGAGTTGGGTTCCGACCAGGCGGCTGGGGGAGAGGTGGTCGGTGAGCGGGAGCAGGAGCGCGAAGCCGATCGTGCAGCCGACGAGGGCTGCGGTCGGCACGAGCCCGATCACGGCCGGGGAGACGTGCAGATCGGCGGCGACGACGCCGAGAGCGGGCTGCACGGCGTAATTGTTCGCTATCGCCGTGCCCGCTGTCGCGGCGAGGAGGAGGGTGCCGCCCCGTGGGAGGGACCGGGTCATGGCCGTGTGCCGCGGGCGAGGATGACGGCGTAACGGCATTCCGCTTGGGCGTTGTTGACGAAGATCCGGTCGGTGGGATCGCCGAGTTCGATGGTGTCGCCCGCCTCGAGTTCATGGACGGTGTCGCCGTCGTGGAAGGTGAGACGGCCGTCGAGGACCCACACGACCTGTCGTACGAAGGCGAAGGCGGCGGCCGGGTACGGCACGCGGGCGCCGGCGGGGAGCAGGATCTCGGCGATCTCGGCGGGGAACCGGGGGCTGGTGACCTGACGGCGCCGGTAGCCGGTGGCGGGGTCGCGCCACTCGGCGGCTTCGGTCCGGCGGCGTACGCCCGCGCCGTCCCCCGCCTCGTCCGGTGTGCCCTCGGCGAGGGCGAGCAGGGACGCGACACTCAGCTGGAAGGCGGCCGACAGCTTGCCGAGCACGACGGCCGTGGGGCTGCTCTCACCCCGCTCGATCCGGCTGATCATGGCCTGCGAGACACCGGAGGCGTCGGCGAGCTGGGCCAGGGTCCAGCGGCGCCGCTCCCGTTCGGTGCGGACCCGTGCGGCGATCTGCCCGACCAGGGGATCTACTATGTTGGACATGAATCCAATATACGAGAGAAGCCGGACGGTGACAGTACGTCCGGCACGCGACGATGACGTGGAGGTCGTCCGGGCCATCCGCAACCACGCCGTCGAGCACTCGACGGCGCTGTGGACGCAGACCCTGCAGTCCCCTGAAGAGGCGGTCGGCTGGCTCGCCGGCCATCTGGAGCGCGGTTCGGCGTTCGTCGCCGAGGCCGGCGGCGAGGTGGCGGGGTTCGCGGTCTACGGCCCGTGGCGGGCGCTGGACGGCTACCGGCACACGGTGGAGGACTCGGTCTACGTCCGCGAGGGCCGGCACGGGCTCGGCATCGGCTCCGCGCTGCTGACCGCGCTCATCGACTCGGCGCGCGAGGCGGGTCACCACGTCGTGATCGCCGGGATCGAGGCCGAGAACGCGGCCTCGATCCGGCTGCACGAACGCTTCGGTTTCGAGCACGTCGGCACGGTGCCCGAGGTCGGCACCAAGTTCGGCCGCCGGCTCGACCTGACGCTCATGCGACTGCCCCTGGCCTGAACTCCGCGTGTGCTTCTACGACGCCGCGTTGTTCCGGGGCTGCTCATTCTCGGGGACGTCGCCGGCCGGGCTCGGCCGGTCCTTGTGCGGCCCCTCGTGCGCGACCTGGTGGCTGCCGCGCAGGGCGGAGGCGACCGCGGAGATCAGGGCCATGCCCGCGGCGACGCTGAACACGATGGTCAGGCCGTTGTGGAACGGCCCGGAGACCAGCTGCGGGAAGAAGGTGTGGCCGGTCAGCACTGCCCGCTGGGCCGCGTCGACCTGGTCGAGTGTGCCGTTGGACGCCAGCAGGTGCTCGATGGGGTTGTTGCCGAGGAACGTGGCGAAGAGCGTGCTCACCGGCGGGAGCGAGGCGGCATGCTCGGCAGCGCCGGCCGGCACGCCGTGGGCCTGGAGTCCGCTGCTCAGCGTCCCGGGCAGCGAGGACGCGAGCCCGGAGACCATCAGCGAGAAGAACACGCCGATGGACAGGGCGGTGCCGGAGTTCTGGAACGTGGAGCGCATGCCCGATGCGACGCCCCGGTACTCGGGCCGCACACTGCCCATGATCGAGGACGTGTTGGGCGCGGAGAACATGCCCTGCCCCAGCCCGTTGAGCAGCAGCAGTGCCGCGAACAGGCCGTAGTCGAAGTTCACGGGCAGGGCGAGCAGGCCGAGGAACGAGACCGCCACGACCACCAGTCCCGCCGTGGAGAACAGGCGCGCGCCGAACCGGTCCGACAGGAAGCCGGAGATGGGGCCCGCTATCAGGAAGCCGACGGTGAGCGGGAGCATGAAGACGCCGGCCCACAGCGGGGTGTCCTCGTAGGCGTAGCCGTGCAGGGGCAGCCAGATGCCCTGGAGCCAGATGATGAGCATGAACTGCAGGCCGCCGCGTGCGATCGCGGTCAGCAGGGCGGCCAGATTGCCCGCGGCGAAGGCGCGCACCTTGAACAGCGCCAGGTCGAACATGGGCTCGGCGACGCGGGTCTCGACGTAGCAGAAGAGCAGCAGAAGCCCGGCGCCGCCGAACAGGCCGGTGAGGACCCATGGGTTGCCCCAGCCGGTGGCGCTGTCGCCGTAGGGCTGGATGCCGTAGGTGATGCCGGCCAGCAGGATGCCCGCGCCGACGGCGAAGGTGAGGTTGCCCAGCCAGTCGACTCGTCCCGGGCGGCCCGCCGAGGTCTCGCGGAGGCTGAGGTAGGACCAGACCGTGCCGGTGATGCTGATCGGGACGCTGACCCAGAACACGGCGCGCCAGTCGACGGCGGCGAGCAGACCGCCCGCGAGGAGGCCGAGGAACTGGCCGGCGAGGGCGGTGATCTGGTTGATGCCCAACGCCATGCCACGCTGCCGGGCGGGGAAGGCGTCGGTGAGGATGGCGGCCGAGTTGGCGGTGAGCATGGAGCCGCCGAAGGCCTGCACGATGCGCCAGATGATCAGCCACAGGGCGCCCGCGCCCGCGTGGAACGGGTCCAGGGACAGGGCGACGGAGGCGCACGCGAAGATCAGGAAGCCCAGGTTGTAGATCCGCACCCGGCCGAACATGTCGCCGAGCCGCCCGAGGACGACGACCAGCACGGCCGAGACCAGCAGATAGCCCAGGATCATCCAGAGCAGATAGCCGATGTTGCCCGGGGCGAGCGGGTCGAGGCCGATCCCGCGGAAGATCGCGGGCAGCGAGATGATCACGATGGAGGCGTCCATCGTGGCTATGAGCACGCCGAGCGTGGTGTTGGACAGCGCGACCCACTTGTAACCGGGCCCGACGGGAGTGTCCTTCCTGCGGGCCGAGCGCAGGGCGCCGAAGACGGACGGCCCGCTCACAGCTGCTCCGCCAGCCGGTCCAGCAGCGGAAGGGCGTCCGCGAGTGCGGCGCGCTCGTCCGCGGTGAACTCCTCGAGCACGGCCGCGAGCCGGTGCACGGACTCGGAGCGGCGCTCGGCCAGCATGGCGCGTCCCTCGTCGGTGATCGCCACGATGCTGCGCCGCCCGTCCGCCGGGTCGGGGCTGCGGCCGACGAGGCCGCGCTGCTCCAGCAGCGTCAGGGTGCTCGCCATCGCCTGCGGGCGCACCCGCTCCATCTCGGCGAGGGAGGTCGGCGTGTCAGGGCCGTCGTGGTTGAGCCGGGCCAGCACCGAGACGCCGGAGAGGGAGACGTCCCCCACGGCGTGGGACTGGCGCAGCCGCCGGGTCACGCGGCCCATCGCGAGCCGCAGGCCGGACGCGAGTTGCGCGGTGTCGCCCGGGTCGCATGTCTCGGCGCGGCCTGCGCCGGTGTTCACCTTCATAGGTACTAAGCCTAGGTTTATCAGTTGGGACTGTTCAATCAATTGTTAGTAAATGCGAGCGGCCGGCGGCACCTGTCCCGGTGCCGCCGGCCGTGATCGCCCTGGCGTCAGCCCGCCGCCTTCCTCACCAGGGCGGCGATGCGCATCTCGTCGGCCGCGGTCAGCTCCGTGAGGGCGTACGCGGTCGGCCACATCGTCCCGTCGTCGAGGTCGGCCGTGTCGTTGAAGCCGAACGTCGCGTACCGCGCGTTGAACTTCTGCGCGCTCTTGAAGAAGCAGACGACCTTGCCGTTCCTGGCGTACGCGGGCATCCCGTACCAGAGCTTCGGTGCGAGGTGCGGTGCGCTCTCCTTGACGACGGCGTGGATCCGTTCGGCCATGGACCGGTCCGAGTCCCGCATCTCGGCGATCTTCGCGAGCACGGCGGCCTCGTCCTCGGCCGCCTTGTCGGCCCGCGATGCGCGGCGCGCGGAGGACCTCACCTCTTGGGCGCGCTCCTTCATCGCCGCCCGCTCCTCGGCCGTGAAGGCCTCGGGCCTCTTGGTGGTGGTACTGCTCCCCGCGGGCTTCCGTGCGTGCGCCATGACCGTTTCCTCCTGTTGTTCGGGCGGTTACTTCTTGGTGCGGAGGGGCGCCGTGCGCCCGGGGGCGTCAGCCCCAGGCGCCGGCGATCTGGCGGGTCGTGGCGTTGAGACGGTTGAACATGTTGGTGACGCCGATCATCAGGACGATCGCGGCCAGTTGCTTCTCGTCGAAGTAGGTGGCGGCCGTGTCCCAGATCTCGTCGCTCACCGCGTCGGGACGGTCGGCCAGCCGCGTCGCGGCCTCGGCCAGTGCCAGGGCGGCCCGCTCCTCGTCGGTGAAGTACGGCGCCTCCCTCCAGGCGGCGACGGTGGCCAGGCGCTCGTCGCTCACACCGGCCTTGCGGGCCGTCTTGGCGCCGGCGTCGACACAGGCGCTGCAGCTGTTGATCTGGCTGACCCGCAGGTGCACCAGCTCCAGCGTCTGCTCGTCCACCCCACCGCCGTGCACGGCCTTGAAGACCTGCTGGATGGGCTGCATCGCGTCGGACAGGACGACGGCGGGGTTCTGCATACGGGACTGCATCTCGGTGCGCTCCTTCTGGGTCGGTGCCCCGTTCCCCCGGGGCGTGACTCCATGACAGCCGGACCGGCTCGCGCGAACCATGACGATGGGACACCGTGGGACAGCTGGAACAGCCTTGACCAGGAGCGTTTCGGCTCGGAAGACTTCTGTGCGAACGGGACGGCGACGACGGGGGAACGATGGACGGGCAGGAACGCACGGCGAAGGCAGACCCTCAGGACGAACTGGCGGCCCGGCTGCGCCTGCTCCAGGAACTGTCCGGGCAGGGCGTACGGGCCCTCGCGCGCGACGCCGGCCTGAGTTCGTCGTCGCTCTCGCGCTACCTCAACGGGCAGACCGTGCCGCCCTGGCCCGTGGTCGTCGCCCTCTGCCGCCGCGTCAAGCGCGATCCCCGGCCGCTGCGGCCCCTGTGGGAACGGACGTCCAACCCCCTGCCCGCGCCTCCGAAGAGCAGCCGCCAGTCCCGGCCGGTGCCCCGCAACGACCTGCCGCGCGACGCGCCGGACTTCACCGGCCGCGCAGCCCAACTCGCCGCCGTGCTCGCCGCGATCGACAGCCACGGGGCGGTCTCCGTCGACGGCATGGCGGGCGTCGGCAAGACCTGCCTGGCGGTGCACGCCGCTCACCGGCTCGCCACCGGCTTCCCGGACGGCCGGCTCTACGTCGACCTGCACGGCTTCACCGAGGGCCGGCCCCCGCTCGACCCCGACTCCGCGCTGCGGATGCTGCTGGGCGCACTCGACGTCCCTTCCGAGAAGGTCCCGCAGGAGGGCATCGAGCAACTGGCCGCCTGCTGGCGGTCGGAGCTGGCCCACCGACGGGTCGTCGTGGTCCTCGACAACGCCGCCGACGCCGACCAGGTACGCCCGCTGCTGCCCGGCGCCGGCGACTCCGTCGCGCTGATCACGAGCCGCAACCGGCTGCTCGGCCTGGACGAGGTGCCCCCGGTCTCGCTCGACGTGCTCGACGCGCAGGAGGGCGCGGAACTGCTGGCCCGGGCCAGCGGCGACCCCGGCGGCCCCGACGGCAGGCTCGGCCGGGACCCGCAGGCCGCCGCCGAGGTGCTGCGGCTGTGCGGTCATCTGCCGCTGGCCCTGCGGCTGGCGGCGGCTCGGCTGCGGCACCGGCCGGGCTGGACCGTGGGCATCCTCGCCGAGCGGATGACGCAGGGCTCGGGCGAGTTCGACGCCGTGTTCGGTGCGGCCCTCGCCATGTCGGTCCGGCAGCTGAACCACTCCCAGGCCCGGCTGTACCGGCTGCTGGGACTGGTGCCGGGGGAGTCCTTCGACGAGTACCTGGTGGCGGCGCTCGCGGACGTACCGCTGCACAGCGCCCGGGAGATGCTGGAGGACCTGCTCGACGCCCATCTCGTCCAGCAGCCCACACCCGACCGCTACCGGCTGCACGACCTGGTGCACCAGCACGCGCGCCGGACCGCTGCGGAGCAGGACCCGGCCACCGAGCGGGAGCAGGCGCTGCGCCGGGTGCTCGACTACTACGTGCACGCCGCGGCCGCCGCCGACGCCTCGATGCCGTTCGTGTCGCCCTCCCGCGCGGCCGCCGCGGTCCCGCCCCCGGCCCAACTGCCGCATTTCTCCGACAAGAACGCGGCCTTCGGCTGGCTCGTCACCGAGTACGGCAACCTCGTCGCCGCCTTCGAGACGGCGGCCGCCGTCGGCGCCGACGCGCACGTGTGCGAGCTGCCGCGGTTCCTGCGTGCCTACTTCGCGCGCCGCTGCGGCACCACACATCTCAACGCCCTCTTCGAGCGGTCGCTCGCCGCCGCCGAGCGTCTGGGCGATCCGCTCCAACTGGCCGAGGCGCACAGCGACCTGGGCTTCGCGCGCTACAACGCGGGCCGGATGGCGGAGGCCGCCGCCGCGTACGAGGCAGCGCGCCTACGGGTTTCGCAGATCGGGGACGCGCGTATGGAGGCCGAGTTGACCATGCGCCGCGGCTATCTGGCCTGGGACGCGGGAGACGTGGAAGAGCCGCTGGAACTCTTCCGGCTGGCGGGAAAGCTGTACGAACAGGCGGACTGCCCGACGGGCGCGGCCGGCGCGGCGGCGTCCGAGGCGTGGGCCATGCTTCAGCTGGGGCACCGTGAGGAGGCGGCGCGGCGGGCCCGTGAGGTGCTGGCCGTCCCGCACACCGACCCCGCATGGCCGCCCGCGCTGACCGCACGCATCACCCTCGGCGTGGCCGTCGCCCGCGAGGAACCCGACGAGGCGGCGGACCACCTCCACCGGGCCCTGGCCGTCGCCCGCGAGGACGGGCATCTCAACAACCAGGCGTGGTGCCTGAACTGCCTCGGCGTCGCACTGCGGCAGATGGGCCGGTACGAGGAGGCGCTGGCCGGCCACCGCGAGGCGTTCGCGCTGCTGGACGCGTTGTTCGAGGACCACTGGAAGATCCACTTCCTCAACGGCTACGGCGAGACCTGCCGCCTTGCCGGACTTCCCGAAGAGGCGCTGCGCCTGCACCGCCAGGCACTGGAGATGGCCCCGAGACTGGGCAACCGCTACGAGGAGGCGCTGGCCCACGAGGGCATCGCGATCGTGCTGGAGGAGACGGACCCGGAGCGGGCCGCCGGTCACCGTGCCGCGGGGCAGGCCGTACTGAAGGAGCTGACGACCCGGAGCGGGTGACCGGCCCTCTCAGTCGATGCCACGGCCCAAGTGCCGTTCTCCCACCACGCGTTCACTGCTGGTGCGGCACTTCGTGATACACATGGCGCCTTCACCCCCACGAGGAATCCCAGGTGCCGTCCGCATGTCCAACCGCCTCCCCGGTCTCTTCCGCCACGACGTCGTCGTAGGACCGGAACGACTGGCCTTCTTCGGTGACGCCGTGTTCGCCATCGCGATCACGCTGCTCGCCCTCGACATCAGCGTCCCCGAGGATCTGCCCCACTCGGAAGTGGCCCACGCCGTCCGGGAGGCGGTGCCCGCGATCGGCGCCTACCTGCTCAGCTTCGCCGTCATCGGCGCGCTCTGGCTGGCCCAGCACTCACTGTTCCGGCTGATCGCGGCCGTCGACCGCTGGCTGCTCTACTGCTACTTCGCCCTCCTCGCGGTCGTGGCGGCGCTGCCCTTCCCCACCAAGCTGATCAGCGAGTACGGCGACACGACCGCGGGAACCGTCTTCTACGCGGCGTCCATCGCCCTGGCCGTCGCGCTGTACGGCGCGATGTACGTCCGCCTGATGACCAAGCCCGCGCTGACGGTCGCGCACGCCGAGCGGCCCCAGCTGATCGAGGGGTTCCGCCGCACCGTCCCGTGGCGCGTCCCGCTGGACCAGTTCAGCTCCAGGTACCAACTCGCGTCGTACGCCGAGGCGTCGGCCTTGATGTAGAAGACCTCGGGGTCGGACTCGCTCACCTTGAACGGGAAGTTCCGCTGCCCTGCCTTGGGCACGGCGGCGGGACGGGCCGCGTCCAGGTCGACGGCGAACGAGCGGGTCTGCACACCGCCGCCGCAGCCGACTCCCATGGTGTAGTCGTTCCAGGCGAGGGGCGCGCTCCTGCCGGTCGTACGGACGGCGAGGCTGTTGAGGACCACGGTGTCCTTCCCCGACCCCTGCACGGTGAGCGTGACGTACTGCTCGCCCGCGGAGACAGCGCCCGCCGCGGCCACCCAGGCGGTCGCGTCCTCGGCGACGGGCGGCGGGGCGACCTTGGCCGGAGGCTTGTCGATCAGGTAGTGCTGGCTGCACGGGTCCTCCCAGCTGTACGGCTGGGTGGTGACCGTCAGCGGGACACCGGTCGGAGCGGCACCGCCGGTCGCGGGCGGGGATGCGGAGGCCGAGCCCGGCCCGGAGGAGCTGCCCTTGTCACGGCCCGGGGGTGAGGCGGTCGCCGAGGGCGAAGTGTGCGACGGGGCCGCCGGGCTGTTTGCCGAGTCGTGCTGTCCGTCGCCCGTCGCGGAGGCAGCGCCGACGGGGCTGTCCCGGCCGTCGTCGGCACTTCCCGACGGCAGGTTCGCGGTGAGCGCGACCGCGCCCGCGACGGCGACGACGGCGATCCCGGCGAACAGAGCCCTCCTCCCGCCGGGGCGGCGGGACTTCTTCGGCGCAGGGTCGCCGGACGGCACCTCGAGGTCGGCCACAGGCGTATCGGGGACGCCGCCCTTGCGCCCCCGGTTCGCATCCGCGAGCACCCAGCGCCGGTGGAGTTCGACGAGTTCCTCGGGCGACGCCTTGCAGAGGCGGGCCAGCCGTTCGACGGGTGCGTAATCCGTGGGAACGGCATCGCCGTTGCAGTACCGATGCAGCGTCGACGTACTCGTGTGAAGCCGTTTGGAGAGCGTCCCGTAGCTGAGCCCCGAGCGGTCCTTCAACTCCCGCAGCAGCCCGGCGAACCCGGCCTCGGCAGTGTCCTGCGACACCGTTCCTCCCACCCCGTGTCCCGTTCCGGCGTTCCAGGAACAGGTTGTTTCAGCAGTTCAGAGCCCGTTCCGGCGTTCCAGTGTCCCTGATCCCCCATGGACTGTGGCGCATGGAACGGATCACCGAGCAGGCTGAGGCCATCCAAGCACGCCGCTCCCGGAAACCGGTCGAGCGGCCATCCCGGTCCCGTCATCAGAAGAGGAATCCAGCCATGCCCGCGTTCCGTACGACCCACAGCACCGGCAGCGCCCGTACGTCCCGTACGTTCGCGAGTGCAGCCGCGATCGCTCTCGCCGCGCTCGCCCTGACGGCATGCCAGAGCGGCACGGGCACGAAGGACGAGGGCGCCGCGACGACCTCCGGCACCGTCGCGTCCACGCCCTCGGCGAGCGGCACCGGCAAGGCGCAGGACGGGACGTCCGGCAAGGGAACGCAGGGGGCGGCGGGCCAGGACTCCCCGCAGACGGCCGGTGGCGAAAAGACCGCGGGCGGGAAGACCGCCGACCGAAAGGCGGCCTCCGGAGACGCCAAGAAGACGTCGGGCACGTCGAATTCGGACAGCCGCGTCCTGTGCAACGGCTCCAACACCCGTGTCACCGTTCAGCCCGTCACCCGCCCGCTGAACCACATGCTGATCACGGTGAGGAACATCGGCTCGAAGACCTGCGACCTGACCTACTACCCGATCCTCCGCTTCGACGAGATGCAGTGGGCGCCCACCGCGTGGAAGGACTCCCAGCCGCAAGCCGTGGTGACCCTCCAGCCCGGCGAGTCCGGCTATGCGGGCGCGCTGCTGTCGGCGGCCGACGGCAGCGGTGACGGCGGGGACACGGGGCACCGGCTGGTCGTCGCCTTCCAGGGCCTCACCCCGAACAGCGACGGCGGCGCGTCCGCCGTGCCGTCGCTGCCGGCCAAGGGCGTGTACTACGACAGTTCGCTGAGGGTCACCTACTGGCAGCAGACGATGGCGGACGCGCTCAACTCCTGAACCGATCCTGCGGGGCCCCGATCCTGATCCGGCGGGCCCCGTGCTCAGATCGCTCGGCAGAGCCGGCATCGACGGTGGGGTGCTCGCGGAAGTCGACGCCGCGTTCCGCGAGGACGCGCAAGGCTTCCGCATCTGCGGGTCCGGCGCCGACCACCGCCACGCGCCGCGGTCCGCCCGTGCGCCCGATGTGCTGGGGGTCCTCCACCTCCCGTCCGGTGGACGGGTTGTGCATGCGGAACGGCGGCGCCCGAGGCGTAAATGCCGTCGGTACACGGGTGTTCGTGCCGGGAAGGCGAACGGTGGTGCTCCGCTGGGGAGCGGGCACGCGGCCCGGCTCAGCTCGCACGGACCCGCCGTCCCAGCAGTGCCACGCCCGCCAGCAGTACGAGGACCACCGCCGTGAACCAGGTCATCGCCCCGGCCGTCGAGGTGTACCGGCCGGCGACCCCGAGGCCCACGGGCAGAAGGGCAAGGCCGAGGTAGGAGACGAGGAACAGGCCGGCGAGTGCTTCGCCGCGACGGGCCGGGGCCGCCATGCCGGCGACGGTGCCCACCGCGGACTTGAACAGCATCCCGGCACCGGCCCCGGCGACGACGCCGGAGAGCACGAACACGGTGAGGCTCGCGGTGTGCACGCCGACCGCGAGCACGGCCACACCGGCGGCCTGGGCCAGCAGCCCGGCGTTGCGACGGGCCCGCGGGGAGAGCCGTCCGGTCAGCACCTGCGCCGCGGCGGCCGCACCGAACACCACGAACACGATCAGCCCGGCGAGCGCCCGGGACGGATGGTGCAGGGTGCCGCCGACGAAGCCCGGGACCAGCGAGGTGAACAGTCCGAAGACCGCCAGCGAGGCGAAACCCGCGGCGGCCGCGGCCATGTACCCGGCCCGGTCGCCGTGGTCGGCGCTCACCCGCTGCGGCCGGTAGGCGGGCCTGACGTCGGGCTTCTCCACCGTCTCCGGGGTCAGCGCGACCGCGGCCACGCCGATCAGGAGCGCGACGCCGACGACGGCGTAGGGCAGGCGCAGGGGCGCGCCGAGGTACTGGGCCAGCAGGCCTGCCACCAGCGGGCCGAGGCCCAGACCGCCGATGTTCGCCGCCGTCGACACCAGCTCGAAGCGCTGCGGCGAGCCGCCCGGCCGGTGCGCGCTGTGCAGGTCGTGCAGATGCGCGGTGGCGGTCGCGGTGAGCATGCCGACACCGAGCCCGGTGACCAGTCGTGCGACGAGCAGGACCGGCAGCGACGGCACGGCCAGGAACAGCGCTGCGGCGACCAGCTCGAGGACCAGAGCCGCGATCAGCACCTTCTTGCGGCCGACCCAGTCCGACACGTGCCCGGCGAGCAGCAGACTGACGAGGACGCCGACGGCGTAGACCGCGAACACGATGGTCACCGTGAACGTCGAGAAGCCGTCGTGCGCCTGGTAGAGCGGATACAGGGGCGTCGGCACTGTGGAGAACGCCATGGCCGTCACGAACACCGCCGCGATCGTCCAGAACCCGGCGCCGTAGGCGCGGCTGCCGAGGCGGTGGGTGTCCGGCCCGGGGCCGGCGTCACCGGGTGCTTGGCGCGTGGCCGAGGACATCGACATCTGAGCACTCCGATCCCTGACAGTGACTGCGACGGCTGCGCCGCCGCACATCTGTCCCAACAGGTGTTCACCGAGCCTGCTTCCCCTTCGGTGGAGATGATCGAAGATGACGGTAATCTCATCGAGAGATGGGCAGGCGGAGGGCGGGCGCATGGAGCTGCGGCAGATGGCGGTCGTCGTCGCGGTCGCCGAAGAAGGCGGATTCACCGCCGCGGCGCGACGGCTGCACGTGGTGCAGTCCGCGGTCTCCGCCACGGTGCGCGCGCTGGAGCACGAACTGGGCGCCCGGCTCTTCCAGCGCACCACGCACCGGGTGACGCCGACCCCTGCCGGGCGTGCCTTCCTGGCGTCCGCCCGTACGGCCCTCCAGGCCGCCGAGGAGGCACGCGCCGCCGTCGCCCTCGCCCAGGAGGAACTGCGCGGGAAGATCACCATCGGCGTGATGCAGGGGCTCTACGCCGGACTCGCCCCGGGACTGGCCGCCTTCCACCGCGCACACCCGGGCGTGGCGGTGAGACTGCGGCAGGCACCCGCCGACGACATTCCGCGGGACCTGCGGGACGGCACCGTCGACCTGGCCGTCGTCGCCCTCGACTCCGCCCGGCTGCGCGGCCTGGCCACCAGGGCACTGGCGCAGGAGGAGATGGTCCTGGTGGCCGCTCCGGCGGACCCTCGTCTGCCGGAACGGCCGGTGACCCTGGCCGAGGCGGTGGCGCTGCCGCTGGTGGACTTCCCGCTGGGCTGGGCGATCCGCACCTCGGTCGACCGGGCCCTGCGCTCGGCCGCCGTCGAACGCGCCACCACCTTCGAGGTGAACGACGTCCTCGGCGCCACCGACCTGGTGCGCCACGGCCTCGGCGTCTGCATCCTGCCCGCATCCCTGGCCGCCCGCTTCCCCGACCTGTCGGTGCGCCGCTTCGCAGCGCACGCACCGACCTGGCGGATGCGGATCGTTCACCCCAGGGGAGACCTACCGCCCGCGGTCGCGGAACTGCTGCGCCACATCGGGTAGTTGCCGTCCGGCATCAGGCATTGGGGTCGAACGGAATGCCTGACGGCATGGAGTGGGCGAGGCCGTACGCGAAGTCCCCGTCCTTGATCTTGATGGTGGCCGCGCCGAAGTCGGCACTCAGGAGCTTGTCGCGGTAGCCGGCGGGATAGCCGTTCCAGCCCACCAGGCGCGGGTAGAACCAGCCGCCGGTGGCGTTCTCCGGAGGCTCGTCGTTGGAGTTGGCGAAGCGGAAGTCGTGGGTCGAGACACCGTCCTTGTGGTAGACGATCTTCGGGTGCGTGCCGTCGAACCGGACGGCCGAGGCGGCCGCCACCTGGTAGCCGCTGTGCTGCGACACCGACACGTACTGGACCTGGTTGTTGTTGATCCACACGATCACGTGCTCCCAGTCGTGCGTGTGGCCGATGGCGGCGGGACCCAGCGTGGCCTGGTCCTTCTCGAAGTAGCTGGCGTACATCACGGCACACCAGCCGTTGTTGCACTTCTCGCGTGAGTAGGTGTTGGCGTTGGCGAGCTGGGCGTAGTCGTGGCAGTGGCCGTTGACGTCGCCGCCCAGCTTCAGGCCCGGGTTGATGGTGCCGTCGGCGCCGATGGCCGCGGTGGTGTAGCAGCCGTCGCCGTCGTAGTCGTAGGCGGGGGAGAACGTCTGCTCCAGGCCGTCGGCGTTCTGCGGCAGCAGTGTCAGCACACTGGCGTCGGCCTGGGCCGGGAGGGCCACCACGAGGGCCATGGCACCGAGGATTGCGGCGATCGCCGACCTGCGGGCCTTCCGCGCGGAGGACAGGGGGTTACGCACGTCGGCTCCTACGGGTAGCTGGTCAGGTTGGCCACGTTGGTGCCGGAGTTGGACGGGCCTCCGGTGTTGTTGACGACGTGGCTGATCGTGCCGGTCCCGCCGAGGGAGACGGTCACCATGTCGGTGAAGCGGACGCCCGAGGTGTTCGGCGCCTCGATGGCGTGCGCGGCCACCACACCGGGGTTGACGTTGAAGTAGCAGTAACTGCCCAGGCCGTACGCCTGATGGCTGGTGACGGAGTCCGCGACCTTGTAGGCGGCGTAGCCCTGCGTGGAGCCGTTCATCCAGGCCGCCTGGTTCGGCGGGTCGTAGGGCATCTCGTTCTGGTAGAAGTACGTGCGCCCGCCGTTGCCGTTCCAGATGGTCTGGTACTTCTGGAAGTGCTCCACGAACAGGCCGTACATGGTGACGTCGTCACCGTTGACGATCATTCCGGTGTCCGCCGTGTTGCTGGTCCAGCCGACGCCGCTGCCGTGGTCGGCGCGCCATATCCACATGTGGTCGCCGATGACGTCGTCGCTGTTGACGATGAGGCTCGTGGTCGCCTTGCCGACGCCCGCGCCGCCGACGCGGAAGTAGACGTCGTGGAGGGAGGTCGGGTCGGCCGCGTGGGAGGCGGAGGAGCCGTTCGGCCCGACCTCCAGCAGGGAGGGCGAGTTGGTGGTGCCCGCGTCGAACAGCAGGCCCGCCACCTTCACGCCGTCGACGTCGGCGACCTTCATCGCGGTGACGCCGTTGTCGGGGACGAACGTGGCGAGGCCCAGGCCGAGGACGACCGTGTCGGCCCGATTGACCTGAAGGGTCTGGTCGAGGTGGTAGACGCCCGGGGTGACCAGGAGGTTCTTGCCCGCGGCGAGTGCGGAGTTGATCTGCGACGCGGTCGCGCCCGGCTTCACGACGTAGAAGCTGTCCAGCGAGAGCGAGGTGCCCGAGGTGCCGCTCGACCAGCTGGTGCCGGAGGAGTTGGAGCGCGTGGACGGCACGAAGACCTGGTAGGCGCCGGATCCGTCGACGTACAGGAACGGCTTCTCGCGGGTGACCGGGGTCTGGGCGACCGTGGTGTAGGGCGGTTTGGGGAAGCTGGTGGCGGGGACGCCCGTGCTGCCGGCGAACACCATGTTCCAGTTGGAGCCGGTCCAGCTGCCCAGCTGGGAGTTACGGGTCAGCCACTGCTGCTGGCTGCCGGAGTTGACCTGCCCGTCGATCTTGCTGTCGGCGAGGAGACCACCGCTGGACCAACCGCCGTCGTCCAGCGCGAGGTTGCCGCGCAGATGCATGCGACGGTACGGCGCCGCCTGCGAGACCGCCCAACGGTCAGCGCCGCCGGCCGGGTTGACCGACAGGTTCTCCGCGCCGCGCCAGAAGTTCTGGGTGGCGTTGCCCTGGAACCAGTCGGCCTCGGCATGTACCGCGCCGTTCACCGTCACCGCGTCCGGCGACAGCCCGAGACCCAGCACCTGGGTGTAGAAACCGACGTTGACGTCCGCACTGTAGGCGCCGGGCTTGAAGAGCACGGCGTAGCGCTGGGAGCCGAACTGGTTGGTCTCCTGCTGCTGGAAGATCGAGTCGAGCTTGTTCTGGATCGTCGAGGACGACATCGAGGGGTCGAAGACGGCGACGTTCGGGCCGAGGTCGGGGCTGCTGCCCGACTGGGTCACCGGGACCACCTGGAAGCGTTGGGCGGCGGTGCCGTTGCAGGCGTACTGCACGAACTGCACGCTGTCGGCCGTCGAGGCACCGGCGTCGTCCAGGCACTTGCCGCTGTTGCGGTTGACGAAGTGGTAGGCCCCACCGCCGTCGTCGACCGGCAGCCACTGCTGGTTGGCGCCGCCGCCGTAGGTCCACAGGTGGACCTGTGCGCTGTCGGCGGTGGAGACGTCGGCGACGTCCACGACCTGGTTGGTGTCGCCCGCGTTGTTGATCCGGACGTATCCGTCGCTCGTGGCGGTGAAGCTCCAGCGCTGCGCGTTGGTGCCGTTGCAGGAGTACTGCTGCACGGCGGTGCCGTTGACGGTGGCGGCCGCCTTGGCGTCGAGGCAGCGGCCGCTCGCGGCGTTCATGACGGTGGCGAAGCCGGTGGGCAGCGCGGTGGCCGCGGCCTGCGCGGGGCTGCCGCCGAGCAGCGATGCGGCGGTCACGGCCACAACGGCGGCCGCGACGGATCTGCCGGGGCGTGGAAGGGAAGGCATGGGTTTCTCCTTGCCGAAGGCGGGGGTGGCAACTGGGGGAGGATCAGCAGGAGTTCAGCCCGTGTACTGCGAGAAGACGCGGGTGTAGTCCCAGTTGGACTGGCCGACGCCGGAGCAGCTGTCGGCGCTGCCGCCGGTGCAGGGGCGGTCGCGGTTGGCGGACCAGAACGTCAGTCGGGCCAGGTGGTGCTGCTGGGCGTAGGCGAGGATGGTCTGGAAGTCGTTGACGGTGACGGTCTCGTTGTTGTCGGTGATGCCGTTCATCGACGAGATGCCCATGTCCCGGTAGGCCTGGTCGTCGCTGTACCCGTAGGCGCTCTTCAGGGCGGACTTCAGGCCCTCGGCGGCCTGCTTGGTGAGGTTGCCCATGTTCTGGCCGGCACCGCCGAAGTCGAACGGCATGATCGCCCACGCGTCGACCGAAAGGCCGGAGGATGCGGCCCGGTTGATGAGGCTGGTGTCGGGTCCGCTCTGACCGGTGCCGATGGTGATGTACACCTTCAGACCGGCGTTGTTGGCCTTGACGGTCTTGAGCGCGTCGACGGTGCGCTGCTGGACGGTGGGGTTGCTGTAGGCGTCGGCCTCGATGTCGATGTCGATGGCCTTGAGCCCGTAGGCGTTGATGACCTTCTGGTAGGCGGATGCCAGTTCGCCCGCGCTGGAGCAGGAGCTCTCGAGCTTGTTGCCGCTGTAGCCGCCGAAGGACGGGATGATGTCACCGCCGTTGCCGCGCACGGTGTTGACGGTCTGCTGGTCGACACCGCCGGTGAGCGGCCGGCTGCCGTCCCACTGCGGGTTGCAGTATCCGTTGCTCAGGACGAAGGCCAGGGTGAACCACTTGACGCCGGTGGCGTCGGTGATGGTGGTCGGGCTCGGCGGGTCGCCCCAGCCGTTGTAGAGGTACGGCGCCACGGCCATCGGGGCGGATGGGGTGGAGCCGCCGGAGGAGGGCGCGGTCCACTTCTGGTTGGCCGCGCCGGTGCAGCTCCATATCTGGGCACGGGTGCCGTTGGCCGAGGAGTTGCCGGTGGCGTCCATGCACTTGTTGGCCTGTGGGTTGACGATGTCGTGCGCGGCGGTGACCGTCCACTTCTGGTTCGCGCCGCCCGAGCAGCTCCACAGCTGGAGCTGGGCGCCGTCGGCGGTCGAATTGCCGGTCACGTCAAGGCACTTGCCGAGGGCCCGGACGGTGCCGTCGCTGCCGACGGTCCACTGCTGGGCTGCGGTGCCGTTGCAGTCGTAGAGCTGGACGGCGGTGCCGTCCGCGGAGTTGGCGCCGGCGACGTCGAGGCACTTGCCGGCCAGGCCGGTGATCGTGCCGGTGGCGGCCTGCGCGGGGGAGGCGGAGAGCAGACCGGTGGAGAGGGTGAGAGCGGTGACCGTCAGAACGGCGGATACGGGGAGAGGTCTCGGTCTGGCCATGGCGGGACGGCCTTTCGTGGGGGGTGGTGCACCCGGGGCCGCATTCACCTTGTGAACGGACGAGTGCACGCGCGGGGGTGGGGTCGCCCGGTGAAACTAAAGGTACGGACCACTTACGTCAAGGTGTGAAGTAAGAGTTGATGGAAGGGAGTTGAGGAGGTCGCGTCGGGGTGGCGCCAACTCGTGCCGTGGACGGGGAAATTCGTCGCGGCGCGCGAGCGTGAACGGTTAGCCTCCGGCTGGAGGGAGCGCGGCAGATGACCGGCGACGGGGGAGTGGGCATGGAGACGACGGGCGTCCGGACCGACCGGTTCGGCCTTTTGCTGGACCAGTTCGACTGCGCCAGGGAGATGGCCGAGGTGCGGCTCACAGGCCTCGGCGACGAAGAGTACCTGTGGGAGCCGGCACCGGGTTCCTGGTCCATCCGCCGCCGGGGCGAGGCGACGACGGCCAGGGCGTTCGGGCCGGGGGAGTGGGTGCTCGACAAAGGCGCCGCGGACATCCCGGCGAGTGAATACGCCGAGGTGGCCCGGCAGGTGGCCGCCGGCATGACCATCGAGAAGGTCGCCGCGGACTGGACCGTGAGCGTCGAGCGGGTCGAACAGGTCCTCGCCCACACCGGCCCGGTCGAACCCGACGCGTCGCCGGTCACCACGATCGCGTGGCGGCTGGGGCATCTGCACTCCAACTTCGCGGGCGACCATGAGTGGACCTTCGGCGAACGGCGCCGGGATCCGCACGAGTTGGTCGAGTTCACGCCCAGCGCCGCCCTGGCGGTCGAACGGTTCTGGGCGACGGTGGAACGCTGGCGCGAGAGCGTGGCGACCGTGAGCGACGAGCAGCTCGACACGGTCGGCTTCTCGCAGTACCCGTACGGCTCGAATCCCGACGAGCCCTACATCGCCGTCCTGTGGGGGATCAACCTCGAACTCATCCACCACATGGCCGAGATCGCGCTGCTACGGGACCTCTGGCGGGCGCGTCTCTCCCCTCGCACGTAGGCGGGAGGAGAGACGACCCGTCCTCATCGCGCCGCGGTGATCCGAAGCCTGATGGTGCGTGCCTCGGGGCGCAGCGCGAACTCGGGCCACACGTCGGGCCCGCAGGCCCGTGAGCCGAGGCCGTGCTGGGCCGCGTCGATGAACAGATGACTCGTCGTCGAGTCGGGGAGCTCGAAGGGGTGGCCGGCCGCCGCGATCTGCTGCGGGGTGTGGCGGCTGAGGGTGAAGCCGGGGCGACGCCCGCGCGTGTCGGGCAGAGCCACCAGGGACAGCACTTCCGAGTCGCCACTGCTCAGTGTCAGGCGGCGCAGTGCGGAGCGGTGTCCTGTCTCCTGCGGGCGGGCGTAGTCGACCGAAAGATCGTGGACGGTGGCGGAGAACCGGCCCGTGCGTGCCGCGTGGAGACTGTCGGGGTAGGACTCGAACGGGCCCAGGCCGAACCACTCGGCGGCGTCGACGGGGGCCGTGCCGTCGGGCAGATCGAAGCGGACCCCGATCCGCGGCCACACCGTCTGCCAGCCGTTCGAGGGCTGGATCTCCACGCGCAGCTCCAGCTCGCCGTCGTCGAGCGACCAGACGGACTCCACCATGACCGACAGGGCGGAGTTCGCCGCGGAGACCTTGTCGACGGTGCGCAGAGCGTCCGGAGCGTGCTCCACGGCGACGCGCCGCGAGGTCAGCCGGTCGAGACCGTCCCGTCGCCACAGGTCGGCACTGGACACTCCGAGGGCGCTGTCGTCGCTCCCGTCGAGCCGGTCGGACGCGCCTTCGTCGTTGTCGGTCGGCGCACGGAACAGCTCCAGCCGGGGTCCGGTCACGGCACGGCCGGCGAGCCGGACGAGGGTTCCCTCGACGAACTCGGCGGCGCCGAGCGTCAGCGTTCCCGCGGCCGGCTGCCATTCGGCCCGGTGCCGGACAACGGGGACCGGGCGCCGAACCGAGCGGTCCAGCTGGGCGGTTGCCACCACGTGTCCCTCCGGCGCCCACGCGGTCTCCACCGCCAGCACAGCGTCGATCGTCAGCCACGTCTCGGCGTCCGGGGACACCGTGACCGGCGGCAGCGGCACCCACCCCGACCCGCCCGCCGCGACGACGGGAGTGTCCAGGTCCCCGGATTCCACGAGCGTTCCGTCGTGCTCGACGCGCCAGCGGAGGCGCAGGTCCGACGTGTCGGCCGAGTGGCGCAGGTTGGTGAGGGCGAGCTTGTCGCCGTCGAAGGTGAAGTGGACCGGCTGGACGACCGCCTTGAACTCGTGCAGGCTCGGCGTCGGCACGTCGTCGCTCAGCACCATGCCGTCCATCACGAAGTTGCCGTCGTGCACGACCTCTCCGAAGTCGCCGCCGTAGGCGTAGTACGGCGTTCCGTCCGGAGCCGTGGCGAGGATGCCGTGGTCGCGCCACTCCCAGACGAACCCGCCGTGCAGGCGCGGGTGTTGGTGCACAAGAGCCTCGTACTGGTCGAACGCGCCCGGCCCGTTGCCCATCGCGTGGGCGTACTCGCACAGCAGGAACGGCTTGGTGCGCTGCCGGGCGCCCTGCGCGGGAGTGCAGCCCAGCAGCGGTGCGCGCGAGCCGTCGGTGCCGATCTGCTCGGTCTCCAGGACCGACGGGTACATACGGGAGTAGACGTCGGTGTAGTCACCGGTGTAGTCGCCCTCGTAGTGCACGGGGCGTTCGGCGTCGCGGGCGTGGACCCAGGCCGACATGGCGGCGAGATTGCTGCCGGTCCCCGCCTCGTTGCCCAGCGACCAGATCACGATGCTGGGGTGGTTCTTGTCCCGCTCGACGGTGCGTCGGACGCGGTCGAGATAGGCAGCGCGCCATGTGGGGTCGTCGCTCGGGTTCCCGGCCCAGTCGGTCTTGCCGAAGCCGTGGGTCTCCAGGTCGCATTCGAGGATGACCCAGAAGCCGAGTTCGTCCGCGAGGTCGAGCAGCCGGGGGTGCGGCGGGTAGTGGCTGGTGCGGATCGCGTTGACGTTGAACCGCTTCATGCGGGCCAGGTCCTCGCGGGCGTGCTCCTCGTCGAAGACGCGGCCGCGCTCGGGGTGGGTCTCGTGGCGGTTCACCCCGTGGAAGACGACGCGGCGGCCGTTGACCAGGAACCGGTCGCCGCGGATCTCGACCGTACGGAAGCCGACGCGCAGGGCGATGCTCTCCGCGGCCGAGGACACGGTGGCGTCGTACAGGCGGGGCCGCTCGGCCGACCAGGGCTCGACGCCGGCGACGTCGACCGGGGCCACGTCCTTTGCCGAGGCCCAGACCTGCTCGACGCCGAGTTCGGGGATGCGCAGGGTGACGGGGAAGGCCGCCGGATCGGCGCGGACCTCCGGGTCGATGCGCCCGTGTCCGTCGTCGTAGCCGGTCCGCAGCCAGACGTCCTCGATGCCCGCGGCCGGCCGGGCGAGCAGGGTGACGTCGCGGAAGATGCCCGGCAGCCACCACTGGTCCTGGTCCTCGAGGTAGCTGGCCGCCGACCACTGGTGCACGCGCACGGCGACGACATTGCCGCCGGGGCGCACCTCGGACGTCACGTCGAACTCGTGTGCCAGCCGGCTGCCGCTCGCGCTGCCGACCTCGACGCCGTTCACCCACACCCGGAAGAGCGACTCGACGCCGTCGAACCGCAGCACGACACGGTCGGCGTCCGACCAGTCGGCGGGGAGGTCGAAGGGGCGGCGGTAGTCGCCGGTGGGGTTCTCGTCCGGGACGTGGGGCGGGTCGATCGGGAACGGGAACTGGACGTTCGTGTAGATCGGCCGGCCGTAGGCGCCGTCGCCCTGGAGCACCCAGTGCGAGGGCACCGGGATGCTGTCCCAGCCGTCGTCGTCGTAGCCGTCGGCCGCGAAGTCCTCCGGCGCCGAGGCCGTGGGGGAGAGGCGGAACCGCCAAGGCCCGTTCAGGGAGAGGGAGGGGGCGTCGGAGTGCAGCCACGAGCGTGCCGGCCGCAGTGCGCCACGCCCTGGTGCGGTGTCCGAAACAAGTGCGGAGAGTTCGGAAGGCAAAGGGGTCACAACTTTCTTCGTAGCAACAGGCGCTGTCTGTAGGGGAGGTGCGGGCCGACGGGGCACGTTCATCTGAGCACGACGGTGCGGATCTCCCATGGAGCGAGGGTGAATTCGAGCCCGTCCCGCACCGGCTCCGACCCGGGCGGCGGGGAGAGCGGGCGGCCGAGCAGGTCGACCGTGGTGGCCTGGGTGAAGGCGCCGGTCACGCGGACGTGCGACGGGCTGTCGCTCATGGCCGCCAGCCGGATCTCGGTTCCCGCTCCACCCACGCCGTCGCCGACGCGACGGATGCTCGAGACGTGGACGTCCCGGGCCTCGACCTGCACGCCGGTGGTGTCCTCGGGAAGCCGGCCGTCGACGTGCGCCGTTCCGCGGACCACGAGTACGTCGTTGCGGAACTCCTCGGCCAGGGCCACCGCGCCGGCCTCGCGCCAGCCGGCCGCGCAGGGCACGACGGCGAAGCGGTGCTCGATCCGCATGCCGAGTTCCTGCGCTCCCGGCGCCGGGATCTCGCTCGCCGCGGGCTCGTCCCGCAGGGGGTGGATGTTGACGCTGATCGAGCCGACGGCACGCAGCAGGGTGAGGGCGAGTGCGCAGCCGCCGTCGACGACCTCGTACTCGGTGGAGTGGTCGAGCAGGACGGTGGCCGCTCCCGCCGAGACGAAGGAACTCGCGGGGAAGGTCGGGAGCGGATACTCGCCCCAGCCGCCCTCGGCGGTCAACCCCCGCTCGGTGACGGCGAATTGACCTGCGGACGCCGACGTCGTCACCGGTTCGGGCAGCGGCACGTGCAGGCGCAGCCGGTGGTCGGCGGACTGGTTGAGGAACGACGTGGAGATGCGGACGAACGGTTCGCCCGTACGCAGTTCCACCAGCATCTCGACCGGCGTCGGCACCGTACGGTAGCCGCGCACGTCACGGTCGGAGGAGAGCGCGGCGGGCCACTCGTAGACGCGCGTGACCCGCACCCTGGAGCGCAGCGGGCCGCTTTCGAGGACCTCGACGGTGACCCTGGTCGGTTCCGAGACGGGCGCATCCAGGGCGGGGGGCGCGTAGTTGTAGCTGTCGCCGCGGTCGCCTCCGTCGACGAGACGGCCGACGCCGGTCAGGATTGTGCCGTCGACGCCGGTCACGTCCAAGGTGCCGTCGGCGGCGACCGCAACCTCGACCAGCCCGTTGGAGAGCGCGCCGGAGGCGGCCGTGGCAGGGGCGGACCGCGTCGCCGGGGCGGGGGACGTGTCGCTCGCCGCGACCCGCACACCGGCCAGTCCGGAGGCCGGGACGGGGACGGCCACCAGCGCGGTGGCCCGGGCCTCCGTCAGCGTCCGCACCCGCCACCTGCCCGGATGCGCGGACGCCGCGGCGGCGACCTCGCCGCGCAGAACCATCAGATCGAAGGGCCCGCTGGTCGGCACCTCCGCGAGATGGAACACCAGGGAGTTCGGGGTAAGTTCGTAGTGGTCGATCTGCCGGCCGAACAGTTCGCGGCGGTGGATACGGCGCAGCACGCGCTCCAACTGCGAGGCGTCCAGGCGCTCGTCGCTGAGCACGGTCGGAGCCGCGGAGACCAACTGCGCCGGATGCGACGCTCCGTCGGCGGTGGTCGCGATCAGCGTGGACCCCTCGGCAGGTGCTACGACATCCACCTCGACCAGCGCCGTGCGCGCCGACGGCAGTGGATTGGCGACCAGAAAACCGTCGCTCGGCACCAGGGCGGCCGGCTCGGCGAGCGCCGCGTCCCGCACGGCCCGGGCCGTCTGCGCGGCTTCGTCGAGGCGTGCCGCGACCTGGTCGCAGGTCTCGTCGGTGCCGGAGCCGACCACGGAATCATGGGCGGTCGACTCGATGATCTTGTGCCAGGCGAGGGAGAGGAACGCCGAGTCGTCGCGCCGGGACCACAGCGCGTTCATGCGCTCCGCGTGGTCGACGGTCCGCTCGGCCACCGCCATGCGCTGCTTGAGGCCGAGGCGTACGGACAGCACACCCGGGAGGATGTTGCCGCGCACATGGCTGCGCAGCTCGCCGGTGACGACGGAGTGCACCTCGTCCCGTACATGGGCTCGGACGTACTCGTCGAGCGTCGCGACGGTGATCGGGCGCTCCTCGCCGGAGGCGTGCCGCAGCCAGGCCGCCAACTGCGGGTCCGGCGCGTGGTGGTCGGTGCCCGCCATCGCCAGCACCGGGTCGCCGCCCCACCGTTCGGCGGTCATGCGGTCGTACTCGCCGAGCGCACTGCCTATCCGATCCGGTACCAGCAGGACGTCGAGGCCGTTGTCGTAGCCGTCGAAGAGGAACTCGGTGCGCACCTCGGAGCCGTCGGGAGCACGCCAGCGGAAGGCGTGACCGTCGACGGAACCCGGTACACCGCGCCACAGCGCCGCGTGTTCGATGCCCGCGCGGGCCAGGATCTGCGGCATCTGCGCGACGTGGCCGAACATGTCCGGCAGATAGCCGATCGGCATCGCGCCGCCGAGGCGCTCCGCGGCCGCCCAGCCCATCCGCAGATTGCGCACGATGGTCTCGCCGGAGCAGAGGAACTCGTCGAGCAGGATGAGCCACGGCCCGATGGCGAGCCGGCCCTCGCGGACCAGGGCGGCGACGCGCTCGCGGTTCTCGGGCCGCATCTCCAGATAGTCCTCGACCGCGGCCATCTGCCCGTCGACGGTGAAGCGGAAGTCCGGGTCCGCCTCGGCCGTCTCCAGCACGGTGTCGAGTGCGGTGACGAGCCGGTGCCGGAAGACCTGGAACGGCTCGTACCACTCGCGGTCCCAGTGGAAGTGGGGTACGAACACGGCGGAGTTGGGCATGGAGGCAGACACTTTCCGGGTGCGTGGGGGCGTCACTTGAGGGACCCCGCGGCGAGTCCCGTGCGCCAGAACCGCTGGAGCAGGATGAACACGACGATCACCGGCACGATCGACACCAGCGAGCCGGTGATCACGGACTCCTGGAGCAGCGGGGCGCGGGCCGTCTGGCCGTTCCATTCGAAGAGCCCGAGCGTGATCGGGAACAGCGACTCCTTCTGGAGCATCACCATCGGCAGGAAGAAGTTGTTCCAGATGGCCACGAACTGGAACAGGAAGATGGTCACCAGCGCCGGTGTCATCAGCTTGAACGCCACCGAGAAGAACGTGCGGAACTCGCCCGCGCCGTCCAGCCGCGCCGACTCGATCAGCTCCTGCGGTACGGCGGCGCCCGCGAAGATACGCGCGAGGTAGACGCCGAACGGGCTGACGATGCTGGGCAGGAAGACCGCGAAGTAGGTGTTGACGATCCCGGTCGCCGAGAACAGCAGGAACAGCGGCAGCGCGAGCGCGGTGGTCGGCACCAACACCCCGCCGAGGATGACGGAGAACAGGAACTCCCGCCCGCGGAACGGGAACTTGGCGAGGGCGTAGCCGCACAGCGCGGAGATCAGCGTGCCCACGGCCGCGCCCAGCACCGCGTAGACCACGGTGTTGACCGCCCACCGGCCGAAGATGCCGTCGCTGCGGGTGAACAGGATGCGCAGGTTCTCGAGCAGGTTGAAGTGCGAGAACGCGAGGCCGTTGGTGGAGGCGAGGTCGCCCTGGGGCTTCGTCGCGGCCACGATCAGGAAGTAGACCGGCAGCATGAAGTAGACGGCCAGCAGGAGCATCAGCGCCATGACGGCCGTACGGCTGACGCGGCTTTCGCGGATGGAGGGTTGGTAGCTCACAATCCGGCCCTCCTCGACGTCAGTCGCATGAACCCGAAGCTCAGGACGAAGGTGATGACGGCGATGACGACGGAGATCGCCGCCGCCTGCTGATAGTTGTTCCCCGAAGCGACCGCGTAGGCGAGCATGTTGGGCGTGAACGTGCTGGAGATGTTCGAGGAGATCTGCCGCAGCACGGCCGGCTCGGCGTAGAGCTGGAGCGTCCCGATGATCGAGAAGACCGTGGTCAGGACGATCGACGGGGCGATGATCGGCACCTTGATCCGCCATGCGACGGTCCAGTTGCCCGCGCCGTCGATCCGTGCGGCCTCGTAGAGCTCCTGCGGGATCGACTGGAGGGCCGAGTACATGATCAGCATGTTGTAGCCGGTCCACAGCCAGGTCGAGACGTTCGCCGTCGACCACAGCACGGCGCCCGGGCCGAGGAAGTCGGGCTTGAGGCCGACCCCGTTCAACAGGTCGACGACCGGGCTGAGTTGAGGCGAGTACAGATACGACCACATGATCGCCGCGATGACACCGGGCACGGCGTACGGCATGAACGCGGTGATGCGGAAGAACGGCTTGAGCCGCAGCAGCGGTGTGTCCAGCAGCAGCGCCATGATCAGGGCGACGAGCAGCATGACCGGCACCTGCACGATGCCGAACAGGCCGATGCGTCCGATGCTGGACCAGAACTCGTCGTTCTGGAACACCTGCGCGTACTGGTGGAAGCCGCCGAACGTGGTGTACGAGCTGCCGTACTGGCCGCCGGTGCGCCGAACGACGCGGAAGCTCTGCCAGAGCGCGTAGCCGACCGGCACCAGGTAGAACAGCACGAACGGCAGGAAGAACGGGGCCACGAAGGCGAGGATCGTGCCCGCCCGGGGGCCGCCGCCGCGCAGACGGCGACGGCCCTTGGGCGGCTCCACCACGCGGATCGCGTGGGTCGTGCGGGTCGCGATGTCGGTCATGCGATGGTCACTTGCCCGCCGCGGCCGGGATCGCCTGGTCCTTCATGGACTTCAGCGCGGTGGCCTGGGCCTTGGCGAGGGCGTCGCCGAGCGTGCCGTCGCCGGCGGCCGCCTTGGCCATCGCGTCCTGGAGCGCCAGGTTCACCGTCTTCTGGGTGGGCCCCCAGGCGAAACTGGTGTCGATCTTCCTGGACGAGTCGGCGAAGACGTCGAAGACCTTCTCGTTGTCGTAGTACGGAACGCCCTTGGACAGGGCGGGCAGTTGGAGCCCGGCGTTCGCGGCCGGGTAGAGACCGCCCAGCTTGTTCTCCATCGCCAGGGCCTCGGGGTCGCTGTTGAGCCAGGTGTTGAACTTGACCGACTCGTAGAGGTGCTTGCTGCCCTTCATGAACGCCACGGTCGACCCGCCCCAGTCGCCGGAGGAGCCGTTCGTGCCCCACGTCGGCATCGGCACGACGCTCCACTTGCCGGCCTGCTTGGGCAGGTTGTCGCGGAACATGCTGTAGCCCCAGGCGGCGCCGACGTAACTGGCGACCTGGTCCTTCTGGTACGCGGCGTACATCTGCGTCGAGCCGTTGGCGAGGTCGGTGCGCACGAGCTTGCCGGAGATCAGCTTCTGCCAGTAGTCGGCGACCTGCCTGCTCTGCTCGGACTCGACGCTGACCTGCCACTTGCCGCCGGAGTAGCTGTACATCCTGGCGCTGTTCTGCCAGAGGAGACCGTTGAACCACTCGGCGTTGTTCGGGTCGAAGAACGTGATCGTGAGCTTGGAGTCCGCCTTGTGCAGCTTCTGTGCGGCGGCCGCGTACTCGTCCCAGGTCTTCGGCACGGCGATGCCGTACTTCTTGAAGAGGTCGCTGCGCACGAAGAGGGCCATCGGGCCGGTGTCCTGCGGGAGCGCGAACACGCCGGTGTCGCCGAAGCTGGTCTGCGACCAGGTCCACGGCACGAACTTCGACTTGGCGGCGGTGGCGGCCGAGCAGGCCGAGGCGTCCACGAAGGCGTTCTGGGTGCGCAGGTTGGGCAGTTCGTCGTAGCCGACCTGGGCGAGGTCCGGTGCCTTGCCCGCCTTGAGGGCGTTGCCGAGGATGCCGTACTGGTCGTTGGAGATGTTCTTCGTCTCCACCTGGATGTCCGGATTCTTCTTGTTCCAGAGGGCGACGACCCTGTCCATGCCCGGAACGGTGTTCCAGTACTGGAGCGTGACCTTGCCCTTCGCGGGGTCGCAGGAGGCCGCGGCCGCCTTGTCCGACGGACCGGACGAGGAGCAGCCGGAGAGCACGGCGATACCGGTGGCCGCGACGATGGCGGCGAGGCGGGTGCGGGTGAGTGTGTAGCTCATGTTTTCCGTTCCCAGAGAACGACTGGAGGCGGTAGCTGGGTGGGTTGGAACCAAGCGCCGTGAGCGGTAACGTGAGCGCTCACGGGAGCAAGCGATTCGGAGTCTGCGCTTATGTGCGGACATGTGTCAAGGCTCTGGAATCATGCCGATCGGGGTCGCACTCGGCAGACGGAGGTGGACGATGGCGTCGTCGGGTACCGGCCCGCGCCGGGTGACGATCGACGATGTGGCGCGGGCCGTCGGAGTGTCCCGGCAGACCGTGTCGCGCGCGCTCAACGACAAGGGCGAGATCGACGCCACCACCAAGCAGCGCGTCCTCGACGCGGCCCAGGAACTGGGATACCGGCCGAGCCGGTTCGCCCGGGGGCTCGTCCGGCAGGACACGACAAGCGTCGGCCTGGTGATCCCCGACCTGCTCAACCCGTTCTTCACCGAGGTCGCCGCCGCCGCGCTGGAGGCCGCGCGCTCGCGGGGCTGGCACGTCGTCGTCTACGACACCGGAGACCGCGTCGAGGAGGAGCGCGGCACGCTGGAGGTCATCTCCTCGCAGGTGGACGCCGTCGTGGGATATCTGACCCTGCCGGAGGAGGAGATCGACAAGCTGACCCGGGGGCTCCCCGTGGTGCTCATCGACCGGGAGCACCGCGCCGAGCGGTTCAGCGCGATCCGGATCGACGGCGAGGCGGGAGTCCGTGACGCGATCAGGCACCTGGTGGACTCCGGGCACCGGCGCATCGGCATGATCGACCACGCGACCCGGTCCGAGCCGAGCATCCGCCACCACTGGTTCGACGGCGCCATGTCCGCCTGCGGACTGGACTCCGGCACGGTGAGCCGCGCCGACCAGAGCATCGAGGGCGGGGAGGGGGCACTGCGGACACTCCTCGCCGAACACCCGGACGTCACCGCCGTGTTCACCTTCAACGACATCATCGCCATCGGAGCCCTGCGCGCCGCACGCAAGCTCGGACGGCGCATCCCCGAAGACCTCGCCGTGATCGGCTTCGACGGCCTGCAACTCGGCACCCTCGTCGAACCGCCGCTGACCACGGTGGCCCTGGACACCCGGGAGCTCGGCGCGCTCACCGTGGAGCAGGCTGCCCGGCTGCTGACCAGAAGCGGCCCGCTCAGCCGCGACGAGTCGGCGGTCAGGGCGGAGTTGCGGTTGCGCGAATCGGCGTAGCCGCCATCCCGGCTATCCGGCCTCGGCACGGCGCAGTTCGACGAGGAGCGCCTGGCCGGGGTTGAGGTTCGGCATGGGCAGCCCGGCCATGGTCAGGATCGAGCCCGGCAGAGTGAGCCGCCCGTCGAGCGCCGCCGGCAGCCAGGCGGGCCCGTCGGTCTGGTGGAAGGACGGCAGGCCCAACTCCGCGCGCACACGCACCTGATACGTCGCCTCCAGGGCGAGACCGGGCAGCTGCACCCGCCCGTACTGACCCTCGGGCGAGGTGGCCAGGCGGGCCCAGCAGTAGAGAGCGGCGGAGCCGTCGTGCGCCACCACACCATGCAGCAGCGTCGCCTCGTCGGCCAGGTCGGCACGGACCGTTCGCCCCCCGTGGAGCAGCGGGCGCAGCTCGCGATGGAGCGCGGTCCACGAGGTGATCCGGGCGAGTTCCTCGGGGGAGCAGCGGGTGAGGTCCTGTTCGATGCCCGCGTGCCCGAACAGGGCCGTGGCCAGCCGTAGTGAGTCCGACCCGACGCGGGCGGTGGTGTGGCTGGTACCCGGACCGACGTGGGTGCCCACCAGCTCGGGCGGCAGCAGCTGCCCGGTCCACCGCTGGATGGCCTGGCGCTCCACCGGGTCGTTGCAGTCCGAGGCCCAGATCCGGTCGGTGCGCTCCAGGATGCCCAGGTCGACGCGTCCGCCTCCGGCGGCGCAGCTCTCGATCTCGAGCCCGGGGTGGCGTTCCTTGAGCGCGTCCATCAGCCGGTACAGGGCGAGTACCTGCGCGTGCGCGACCGGCCGGTCGGCCGTGCCGTGGACGGTCTCGTGGAGCTCCCGGTTGTGGTCCCATTTCAGATAGCCGACGCCGTACTTCTCCACCAGGGCGTCCAGTGAGTCCAACAGGTAGCGCCAGGCCTGGGTGTTGGTCAGATCCAGGATGTGCTGATGGCGAGCCGGCGGGCCGATCCCGCGGGCCGGGCCGAGCACCCAGTCCGGATGCTCACGGGCCAGGTCCGAGTCGAGGTTGACCATCTCCGGCTCGACCCACAGCCCGAACTCCAGGCCCAGCGACCGCACATGGTCCACCAGCGGCGTCAGCCCCTCGGGCCACACCACGGGGTCCACGGTCCAGTCGCCCAGCCCGGCGTCGTCCGAGCGGCGCCCGCGGAACCAGCCGTCGTCCAGCACGAACCGCTCGACCCCCACCTCGGCGGCCTTGTCGGCCAGGCGCAGCAGCCGGTCCAGATCGTGGTCGAAGTACACGGCCTCCCAGCTGTTGAGGATCACCGGGCGCGGACGGCGCGGATGGGTGCCACGGGACCGCAGCAGGCTGTGGAAACGGTTGGCGAGCCCGTCGAGCCCCTGGTCGGACCAGGCGAAGTGACACACCGGCGCGGTGTACGACTCGCCGGGCGCGAGCCGGATCTCCCCGGCCCGCAGCAGCTCGCCGCCGCCCAGCACCGCGGCATGGGTGCCCGCGCCCTCCGGCAACTGCTCGACCAGATACCGCTGATCGCCGCTCCAGGCGACGTGCACCGCCCAGACCTCCCCGCTGCGGAAGCCGAAACCGGGCACGCCGACGGTCACTTGATAGGGCGAGTCCAGACCGGGTTTCCCGCGCCGCACCTCCCGGACGTGGCTGCCGAAGCCCAGCGGGCGCCGTTGAGGGGACCGCTCCCGGCTCCACTTGCCGGTGAAGTCCAGGACCTCCGCGGCCCGTCGGGGCAGCGGCAGCAGCGTCGTGACGTGCGCCAGGTCGTACGGCGCCGGGCCGGCGGCGGACCGCCGGGTGAGCGTCGTGCGCACACCCAGCACACCGGAAGGCTCCAGCCGGTAGGTGAGGGTGACGTCGAGTCCGGCTCCTTCGTCGGTGAGCCGGAGGGTCAGCTCACCGCCCTCGGACCGCGGACGGTACGAGCTGTCGGTCAGCGTCAACCTCGGTGCGGCGAAGGTGCCGGCCAGGTGGCCCTCGTGGGCCGGCGTGCCGGACCAGCCGTCGGCCTCGGTGGGCCAGACCGTGAACCGGCGTGGAATGTCGATGGAGTTGTTGAGCACCGCGGGTTCGCCGGTGAGGGCGAGTGCCGCCAGGGCGTCCGGCGGCAACTCGCCCAGGTCGGCCCCCCAGTGCAGGACTCTGGGCACGGGCTCGGTGAGCTCCACGATCAGTGCGGTGCCTGCCGCGCGCAGGGTGTGAATCCGCGCGGTGGTGTCCGGCATGCAGAGTCCTGCCTTTCAGGGGGCGGTGTCGTAGGGCGGGCGTGTCACTTCTTGGCGAGCAGCTGCTTGCTCTTGCTCTGCATCTCGGGGAAGACGGAATCGCCCTTCTGGCCGGCGAAGTAGGCCTGGAACAACGGCTCGAGCGCATCCTGGAGGGCGGCGCCGTTGCCGTAGACCGGAGACGGGTAGAGGACCTTGTTCTTCATCATGTCCGTGAACACCGACAGGTCCACCCCCTTGCCGGCCAGCGCCTTGGCCGAGGCGCCCATCGAGGCCGGGATCGACGGGAAGAAGGTGCCGGTCAGCGAGGCCTTGGACTGGCATGCCTCGCTGCCCATGTACGAGACCCACTTCCAGGCCTGGTCGGCGTTCTTGGTGCCGGCCCAGATGTTGTTGCCGTTGGAGTTGCTCAGCACGGCCCGGGTCGTGCCGTCGGGGCCGTAGGGAGTGGGCGCGATGCCGACCTTGAGGCCGGGGATCTTCACGAAGGTCGAGGCCTCCCACGAACCGGCGCTCTCCATGGCGACCTTGCCGGAGGAGAGCAGGTCGATGTCGCTGACGCTGTCGGTGAACTGGCCGATCTTGGGGGCATATCCCTTGTCCGTCAGGGAGCGCACCCAGTCCATGGTCTTCACGAACCGCGGGTCGCTGTAGTTGAACACCGTCGGCCAGGTCGCCTTGTCTCCGAGCCGCCAGCCCGTGGTGTCGACCAGCGGGCTCCAGGTGACCTGCCCGATGAAGTCCTTGGCCGCGACCTCTCCGTAGCCGTAGGTCTTCACCTGGGTTTTGTCGAAGCCCTTCTCGTCGCCGCGGCGGCCCTTCTCGTCGATCGTCATGTGGGCGATCATCTTGCCGAGTGTGCCGCCGTCGTCGGGGTTCCAGTTGAGCGAGTCGACGTCCTTCGCGCCGTACCCGGCCTTCTTCAGGGCGTCCTGGTTGTAGTAGAGGCCGGTCGCCGCCCAGTCCAGGGGCAGGGCGTACTGCTTGCCGTCGGTGAACTTCCAGGCGTCCACGCCGACCGAGAAGCGGGACAGGTCGAACTTGTCCTTGGCGATGAAGTCGTCGAGCGGCATCAACTGGTGCTGGGAGGCGTACGCCTGGAAGAACTGGACGCTGTTCTGGAAGGCGTCGGGCGCGTTGCCGGCCACGAACCCCGCGGTGAGCTTGGTGAAGTAGTCGTTGACGTTGTACTGGGTGATCTTCACCGTGACGCCGGGGTTGGCCTTCTCGAAGTCGGTGGCGCACACCTTGTACGCGGCGGCCTGCTTGTCGTCCCAGGTCCACCAGTTGACGGTCTTGGAGCCGCCGGCGGAGGAGCCGCTGGAGCAGGCGGACAGCACCGCCGCCAGGGTGAGCGTGGCGCCCAGCGCGACGGTCTTTCGAACTCCCGTGGAGCGTTTCATCGGTCCTTCTTTCGGGGTGACGCGGAGGGTGCGGGGGACGGCAGCACCGGCGGTCGGGACGACGTCTTGAGGAGGGCGCGGAACGCGCCGAGGGCGATGGCCAGGTCTTCGGGGCCGCCGGCGTCATGGCCGTTGAACTCCCACAGGCGCAGCTGCCTGGGCCCGGCGTAGGCGTGGTACGCGGCGATCGTGGTGACCGGCGGGCACACCTCGTCGCGCAGCCCGGCGGAGAACCAGGCCGGGGCGGTGGCGCGGCGGGCGAAGGCGAGCCCGTCGAAGTAGCTGAGGGTCTCGAAGGTCTGCGCGACCCGTTCCCGGCGGGCGCCGAGGTAGCCGACGATCTCGCCGTAGGGATCGGCGTCGGTGAGCCGGGTGGCCTGACGGATGTCGCACAGGAAGGGCGCCTGGACGTGGGCGGCCGACAGGTCGGGGACCAGCCCGGCCACCGCGAGGGCGATACCGCCGCCCTGACTGGGACCGACCACGGCGAGCCGCGCCGGGTCCACGAGGTCGCGGCGGCTGCGCAGCGCCTCCACCGCGCGCACGGCGTCGGTGAACACCCGCCGGTAGACGTACGAGTCCTTGTCCTCGATGCCGCGGGTGAGGAAGCCGGGGTGGGCGGGCCCACTGCCGACCGGGTCGGGTGTGGCGCCGCCGCCCGCCCAGGCACCACCCTGCCCGCGTGCGTCCACCAGCAGGTGGGCGTATCCGGCGCAGGCCCACAGCAGGTCGTCGACGGGGGCGCCGCGCCCGCTGCCGTAGCCGTGGAACTGGACGATCGCGGGAAGCGGCCCGGTGCGATACCGGGGCATCCGGAGCCAGCCGCTGACCGGGTGGCCGCCGAAGCCGGGGAAGACGGCGTCGAAGACGTCGACCGTCTCCAAGCCGGTATCGACGGCGGTCAGTTCGAGCGAGGCTTCCCGCTCGGCGCGTGCCTCGGTGAGTGTGCCCTTCCAGAAGGCGTCGAAGTCGGCGGGCTCCCGGTAGGCGCTGCGGTAGGCGAACAGCTCGGGCACGTCCTGCTCGGTCAGCACGGCACCGGCTCCCCTCGCACCCGCAGGTCGGCGTCGAGTTCGACCTGGTGGCCGACCGGGAGGTGTATCTCCGTCGCGCGGTCGTGGTGCCGGATGCGGACCTGTTCGCCCGCGTCACCGGCCAGGCGGCGCACGGCGACCGTGGTCGGGACGCCGTCGCCCCAGCTGAAGTCGACCGCCAGGCCGCCGCGGCAGCGCAGATCCGTGGCCCGGCCGTCGGGCCACTGCGCGGGCAGGGCGGGCAGCAGGTGGAGCGTGCCGGTGTGGCTCTGCAGCACCATCTCGGTGACGGCGGCCATGAAGCCGTAGTTGCCGTCGATCTGGAACGGCGGGTGGGTGGAGAACAGGTTGGGCAGCAGTCCGCCCCACTGGGAACCGTCGGCCGGGGCGTCGATCGTCGAGTCGCCGTCGAGCGGGCGGCTCGCCTCCAGCAGCAGCGAACGAGCCGTCGAGGCGTCGCGCAGGCGGGCCCGCAGGGCGATCTTCCAGGCCCAGGACCATCCCATGGCGCCGGGACCACGCCGGTCCGTCGACTTGCGTGCCGCTGCGGCCAGTTCGGGCGTGGTGTCGGGATCGATGACACCGAGCGGGTGCACGGCGATCAGGTGGGAGAGGTGACGGTGGTGGGGATCGGCCTCGGTGAGGTCCTCGGCCCACTCCTGGAGCCGGCCCTCCGCCGAGATCCGCGGCGGGCGCAGGCGGGGCAGGGCGGCGCGTATCTCGTCGGACAGGGGAGTGTCCAGGCCCAGCAACTCGGCTGTCTTGAGGGTCCGTTCGAAGGTGGCTCGGATCAGGGCCGTGTCCATCGCGGAGGAGCGTGTCAGGGACCTGTGGGCGCCGTCGGCGAGGAAGAGGTTCTCGGGAGAGGTGGACGGGAGCGTGTCCTGGAAGCCCGTGCCGTCGTCGACCAGCCAGTCGAGCAGGAACTCCGCGCAGCCGCTGAGCAGGGGCCACGCCCGCTCGCGCAGGAAGCCGGGGTCGCGGGTGAACTCGTAGTGGTCCCATGCGTGTTGGGAGAGCCAGGCGCCGCCCATCGGCCAGAGTGCCCACGAGGGGCTGCCGTGGCCCATGCCGACCGGCAGGGCCCAGCCCCATATGTCGGTGTTGTGGTGCGCGACCCAGCCGCGGGCGCCGTACAACTGCCGTGCCACCCGGGTGCCTTGGGCGGACATCCGGTCGAGCAGGTCGAACACGGGCTCGTGACAGGCGGAGAGACCGGCGGCTTCCGCGCCCCAGTAGTTCATCTGCGTGTTGATGTTGATCGTGTAGTTGGACGACCAGGCGGGACGCAGATCGGCGTTCCAGATGCCCTGGAGGTTGGCCGGGGGGCCGGCGTGGGGGCGGGACGCGGTGGCCAGGAGGTAGCGGCCGAGCTGGAACAGCACGGTGGCGGTGAGGAGTTCGTCGTGACCGGTGAGGATGTCGCGGGCGACGTCGTAGGTGCCGGAGCGGCGTGGGCCGATCCGCAGCGAGGTGCCGCCGAGCAGGCCGCGTACGTCTGCCTCGTGGCTCGTGAGCAGGCGTTCGGCACCTTGCGCGAGGGCCTGGGCGGCGGTGTCGCTCGCGAGAGCCAGGTGCGTGGTGCGGTCGGTGGCGTCCTCTCCGTGCCAGTGGCGGGCGGCCGCGGTGGAGCCGGCGAGCGTGATGAGGACGTGGGAGCCACCGGCGACGAGGAGGTTCCCGTGGGCGACGGTCGTCTCGCCGTCGGTGTGCAGGGCGAGGGCGAGCGCGGCGAAGGGGTCGTAGCCGTCGATGGGACCGTCGGCGTAGCGCAGGGGCTCGGCGACCTGCGGCTCATGCGCGGGAGCGCCGTCCACCGGGATCTCGATCCCGAGAGTGAGGCCGTTGGACGCGGCCGAGCGGTGCACTTCGCGCAGGGGGGTCGACAGCTCGACCAGCAGGTCTACGGTGCCGCCGTCCGCGTCGAGTGTCGTGCACAGGGCGCTGGTGACGGCGTCGGCCCACACCCGGCGGTGGACCGTCCTCGCGTCGAGGTGGAACCTGTCCTCGGCCACCGCGGTGTCGAGGTTGAGCGTCCTGCCGAGGTAGGTGCCCCTCTCGCCGCCTGCGACGGTCAGATGCAGGTCGGCGTAGGGGAGGTACTCCTGGCTGTAGGGCCCTTCGAAGGTCATCAGGAGTTCCTCGGCCCGGGCCTGGTCGCCGGTGCGGAGGGCGGCGCGGACCTCTTCGAGCCGCCGGGGGCCGGCGCCGGCCGCGCGGACGGCGGCCAGGGCGGCGGCCGGGCCGCCGGGGGAGCCGGTCCACACGGTGGAGTCGTTGATCTGGATGCGGGCCCGGTGGGGGCCGCCGAAGACCATCGCGCCCATCCGGCCGTTTCCGACGGGGGCGGCCTCGGTCCAAGTGGCCGCGGGTGCGGGCCACTTCAGCACCAGGTCGCCGGCGGGCATGGTGGTGCCGTCCGATCGCGGTGTACGCCCGGTCATTTGAGACCCGAGAAGCCGATGGAGTTGACGATGCGCCTGCCGAAGGCGACGAAGAGCAGCAGCATCGGCAGGGCCGCGATGAGGGCGGCGGCCATCAGGCCCGCCCAGTCGGGGGCGGCCTGCGGCGAGGACTGCTTGAAGACGCCGAGCGCGAGCGTGAGCGGCTGCACGTCCTGGCTGTTGGTGATGAGCAGCGGCCAGAAGTAGTCGTTCCAGGCGTTGACGAACATCAGCAGCGACACGGTGGCGATCGGCGCGGACGACATCGGCAGGATGATCCGGAAGAAGATCCGCAGCGGGCCCGCGCCGTCGATGATGGCGGCCTCTTCGACCTCGTTGCTCAGGCCCAGCATGAACTGCCGCAGGAAGAAGAGGGTGAAGGCCTGGAACAGGGCGCCGGGCAGGATGAGTCCGCCGAAGGTGTTGGAGAGCCCGAGGTCTTTGACGAGCACGAAGTTGGGCAGCAGCGTGAAGACGGTGGGCACCATCAGCGCGGCGATGAGGATGTTGAAGACCAGGTTGCGGCCGCGCCAGTGCAGTCGGGAGAAGGCGTATGCGGCTGCCGCGGAGAACAGGACGATCAGCGCCGTCTGCACGGTCGCGTAGATCAGTGAGTTGCGCAGGTAGAGCGCGATGTCGATGGAGGCGCCCGAGCCGCCCTGGGCCTGGGCCTGTGCGGTGGAGGCGAGGCCCAGGACGCGTTCGAAGGCGCCCCAGGTGAAGCCGACCGGCAGCGGCGACGAAGGGTTGGTCGCCAGTTTGTAGTTGTTGGACAGCGCGGTGCGCAGGATCCAGTAGAAGGGGAAGAGCGTGACCAGGACGATGGCGCCGAGGTAGATCCAGGCCGCGATCCTGCCGGGGGACATACGGCGGGAGGTCCTGCTGGTGCGGTGGTGCGAAGTGGCCGTCCGGCCGGGGGCGAGGGCGACTGCCATCACGGGCTCCTTCAGCTCAGGTCGGATTCGTTGGCGCGGGCGAGCCGCAGCTGGGTGAAGGTGACCGTGATGAGCAGCGCGAACAGGGCCAGCGAGAGGGTGGCGGCGTAGCCGAAGTCGAACTGGCGGAAGGCCTTGTCGTAGATGTACATCTGCAGCACGTTCGAGGCGTTGGCCGGTCCGCCGCGGGTGGTGACCTGCACGATGTCGAACACCTGGAAGGAGTTGATGACCGTCAGGACGACCACCATGACCAGGATCGGGCGCAGCAGCGGGACGGTGAGACGGCGGAACATCTGGAACTCGCCGGCGCCGTCGACGCGTCCGGCCTCGTAGATGGTGGGCGGGATGGTCTGGAGGCCCGCGAAGATCAGCAGGGCGTAGTAGCCCATCCACTTCCAGACGCTGATGGCCGCCAGCGAGGGGACCGCCCAACCGCCGCTGCCGAAGAAGAGGATGGTGTGGCCGGTCAGTTCCTTGAGGACGCTGTTGACGATGCCGAGGCTCGGGTCGAGCATCCACTGCCAGACCAGGGCGGCGATGACGTTGGAGATGAGAAACGGCAGCAGGATGACGCCGCGCAGCAGCGAGGAGCGGGTCACCCGGTGCAGCACCACGGCAGTCACCAACGAGACCAGGGTGCCGAAGGAGACGGCCAGGGCGACGAAGTAGACGGTGACGAGGAGGGAGTGCCAGAAGACGTCGTCGCCGAACATCTCGCGGAAGTTGGCCAGTCCCACCCAGTTCGGCGGAGAGAGGACGTGGAAGTCGGTGAAGCTGAGGTAGATGCCGCGGAGGGTCGGATAGGCGAAGAAGATCGTGAACCCGGCCACCGCGGGAAGGATGAGCAGCAGGGCGACCGGCAGGTCGCGGCGGCGGGCCGCCGCGGACCTGGTCGGCGTGGAGCGGCCCGGCCTGCGGGCGCCACGGGTCTTGCGGACGTGCGGGGTGCGGCCAGAGGCGGTGGCCGTGGTGGTCACTGCGGCGGGCGGCGGTGTGGCCGGCTGTATGAGCTTGCCCTGTGATGTGGCCACCACGGCACTCTCCTCGGGTTCAGGCGGGTGGAACGTCGGTCGGGGTCGGACTGGGGATCAGAGGGTGATCCGGTCGATGTCGGAGGCGTAGTCCGAGGGGTTGCCGAAGCTGATCCTGTTCTCGCCGGCCTTCAGCGGCACGGTGACGGTGATCGACTGCGGCGTGCCCCAGTTGTTGTCGTTGCTGCCGGGCAGCGGTACCTGGAAGGACGTGTCGCCCGTGGTGACGACGATCGTGCGGCCGGTGGAGCCGTCGGTGTAGTCGATCTTCATCAGGTACGTGCCGTCCTTGGGCGCGGTGACGTGGTCGAGCGTCACGGAACCGCCGCCGCCGAGGTTGCCGACCTTCTTGCCGCCCGAGCACGCGGAGCAGTCGGAGACGGAGGCGTTGCCGCCGAGGGTGTTGCCGGAGGCTTCGGCCTCGTATTGGACCGGTCCGCCGGCTGCCGGTGTCGTGAGATCAAGTGCCTTGCTGGGTGCGGACTTTCGGCCCCTGGCGTCGTGGGCGACGACGGTGAAGGAGTAGCCGGTTCCGGCCTTGAGTCCGCTCAGGGCGGCGGAGGTGCCGGTGACGGTGGCGGCCTTCGAGCCGTTCGCGTAGACGTCGTAACCGGTGGTCTTCGTACCGGAGTTCACCGCGTCCCAGTCGAGCGAGACGCTGGTGGCGGTCGATCTGGTGCCGTGCACGGCGAGCGGGACGCCGGGGTGGTTGACGGTGCCGCTCGGGGTGATCCAGAGCAGGCGCGAGCCGTGCGGGGGCAGGTTGTCGGTGAAGTGGCCGCCCACCGAGCCGAGGTTCCTGCGGCTCCACAGGTCGCGGACCGCGGCCTTGCCGCTGATGCCGAGGTCGCTGAAGTCGGCGCTCACGTCGGCGTAGCCCTTGCCGAGGTTGAACAGGGCCACGGTGTAACTGCCGTCCGCGTTACGGGCGTACCAGACCTGCTCGGAGGTCTTCTGGCTGACCGGCTTCGCCGGGTTGCCCGCCTGGTCGACCGCGATGACCTCGTCGTTGGTGAGCAGCTTCAGGCCGTAGGAGTCCAGCTTGGTGAGGTCGTCACCGATGTAGAGGGGCGCGGACTCGATGGCCCACAGCGTCATGTAGCTCTGCCGTTCGACGTTGTTGATGCCGTCCATGACGCCGGAGCCGACGTCGAGGGAGTCGAGGTTGTTCCAGTGCCCGGGACCGGCGTCGTCGATCCACGGCACTACGTCGTTCCAGCGCCCCTTCACGGAGTTGTTCCAGGTCACCAGGGTGTCGCAGTAGCACTCGACGTCGGTGTCGTCGCGCCAGCCGTTCGAGTTGGCCTTCCAGACGTCGGCCTGGTTGTGGCTGAGCGACCAGGACAGGACGAACTGGATGGGGCGGCCCGTGTTCCGCAGCGCGGTGTGCCACGCCTTGATGTCCGGGATGTTGTTGTGCGCCTCGTCGCCCTGGTTGGAGCCCGGTCCGACACCGTCGATCTTGAGGAAGTCCACACCCCAGGAGGCGAGTTCGTCGGCGATGGACTGGATGTACTCGGTGGTGCAGGGACTCGAGAAGTTCAGCTGGTAGGAGACGTTGTCCCAGCCGCTGGTCTTGCGCAGGTCCGGGTAGACGATGTCCCTGGTGGTGCAGCCGGGGGCATTGTGGATCGGTGTCTTGCCGTCGTTGTAGTAGTCCTGGTACAGGCCGACCGCCAGATAGAGGCCGAACTTGAGCCCCTTGCGGTGCAGTTGGTCGCCGACGTACTTCATGCCGTGCGGGAACTTCTTGAGGTCCGCGGTCGGGCGGGCGTAGGCGTCGCCGACGTTCTTGCCGTTGTCGACGTTCCAGCCGGCGTCCACGTTCACGTAGTCGTAGCCGTGGGACTTCAGCTTCGAGGCCAGGATGTCGGCCTGCTTGAGGATGTTGGACTCGGTGACCCAGTTCTCCCCGCCGTAGCCGGGGAAGTTGGTGGATTCGAGGCTCCAGGTGCTGTAGCCCATGTACGGCTTGGCCGCCACGACGGGCGCGGCGGTGGTGCCGGACGACGCCTTGGCCGCAGGGGCGTCGGCGGGAGCGGCGGCCCGCGCGGCGGCGGGCACGGCGAGTGCGACGGCGAGCGCGGTGACAGCCGTCAGGGTTCTCAGGCGTGCGGGTCGAGCTGGACGAGACATGGATGTACTCCGTCAGGGCGCGACTGCAGGCGGTGGTCCGCCTGTGGGATCGGGGAAGCGGCAGAGCGGGGAGAGCCTCTCGGCGGTGGTCGTCCCGGAACATCACCGAGGGGATCGCTGTGACCAAGGGGGGAGTGGGTGGGGGCCACGCTCCTCGGCGGCGCGGGACCGTCCCGTCCGCCCCGGCGAGGAGTGCGGCGAATGTAGGCCGGGTTTCCTTCCAGCGTCAACATAGTCGGCAGGGCAGAAATATCCGATGTCTGTGCCGTCGAAGGCGTTCTTGCGGAGGTCGAGTTCCAAGTGACCTGCGGTTTCTAGAGGGGAAGGTAGGGTGTATCCGGCCTTGTCTTAGTTTCCAAAGGAAAGGTAAGGTCGCCGCATGACCCTCGCCGATCAGCCGCCAGCGGCCGCCCTGGTCTTCCAGACCCTGCTCCAGCACGGCCCGCTGAGTCGCGCCGAGATCGGGCGGCGGACCGGGCTGACGCCGGGAGCCGTGACCAAGGTGGCGACCCCGCTGATGGCCGACGGCTGGATCACCGAGCTCGGCCGGCCCGCCACGGAGCGGGCGAGCGGCCGTCCGGCGACCCTGATCGCCGTGCGCGCGGAGCGCGCCCTGTTCGCCGGCGTGAAGGTCACCGGCGAGGAACTCATCGGCGTACTGGCCGACTTGACCGCCCAGCCCCTCGCCTCCCGTCGGGTCCGGCTCGACTCACGCGACGTGGGCACCGTGGTGCTGGCGATCGCACGGCTGGTGGACGACCTGCGGGTCGCGGCGGGCGTGGAGGGCGACCGTGCGCTGCACGGCATCGGCGTCACCATTTCCGGTGATGTGGACAGCCAGCTGGGCACGGTCCAGTACTCGCCCTTCCTCGACTGGCGTCGCGTGCCGCTCGCCCAGCTGGTCGAGACGGCCGCCGGCACCCCGACCGTCATCGAGAACGACGTACGGGCCCTGACCGTGGCCGAGCAGTGGTTCGGCGCGGGCGCGGGACTGTCGACCTTCGCCCTGGTCACCGTGGGCGCCGGCATCGGCGCGGGCCTGTCCGTCGGCGGCCGTGTGGTCTCCGGGGCGCACGGCGTGGCGGGCGAGGTCGGGCATCTGCCGGTGAGCGGTGCCGACCGCATCTGCACCTGCGGCAACACCGGCTGCGTCGAGGCGGTCGCCTCCACCCACGCGATCACGGAGCAGGCCCGCCAGGCCAGCGGCAACCCGCAGCTGAGCATGGACGAGGCAGTCCGCCTCGCGCACGCCGGAGACCCCGGCGTCCGGGCGGTCTTCGCCCGCGCCGGAGGCGCCGTGGGCCTGGCGCTGGCCTGCGTCGCCAACCTCATCGGCCCGGAGCGGATCATCATCTCCGGTGAGGGCGTGGCCTCCTACGACCTGTTCGCCGACCACATCCGGCAGAGCTTCACCGACCACGCCTTCGGCGCCGCCGTGGACTGCGATCTCGTCGTCCGCCCGCTGCCGTTCGAGGAGTGGGCGCGAGGCGGGGCGGCCATCGCGGCACAGCGCGTATTCGCCCCCGCCAAGTAGGCGTTGGTCAGGACGTTTTGGAGCCGCCGCCGAGTTCGACCAATGCGGTGAGCTTCCGGGCGGTGCCGGCCGGGTCCACGATCTGGTGGAGGTGCTCGCCGGGCAGGTGCGCGACCTGCCAGCCGCGCTCGCGCGCCTCGGCGGCGAGGTCGTCGTACGGAGGTCCGAACAGCAGGTAGGAACAAGGGTGGTCGTCCCATCCGCCGGGGACCGGGACGTGCTGCTCGTAGTAGGACAGCGGCAGGGTGGGCTGCTCCTCCACGACGGCCCGGCGCACCGCCGGGTCCGGGAACATGGGGGCGACGTCCGCCTCGTCCCACCAGTCGGTCCAGCGCGGGAGGCTGCCGTGCACGGCCATCGGGCGCAGAAATTCTAGGAGTTCGGGTGCGGCGACGGGCGTGGAACCGGACCGGGCCGGCAGTGCGGCGTCCACGAAGACCGAGCCGGCGACCGGGTGGTCGAGGCCCGCGCGGATCACAGGTATGAACAACCCCGCGTTGCTGTGTGCCACCAAGACGACGGGGCTGTCCGCCGGGACGGACCTGAGATCGTCGCGTACGGCGTCGGCGACGCGGGGCCAGAAGGGCGGGGCGCCGGCGCCGACGTGCAGCAGGGACGGCACCCGGACCCGGTGCCCCGCGGCCGTCAGGTGATCGGCCACGGGAAGCCAGGTCGAGGGGCCCACGGACGGGCTGTGCACGAGAACGAAGATCGGCCGCATCCGACGATCCTGCCGTCCCGCCCGGGATGCCGCGACCTTCTCGGCCGACAGCAGAACACCGGGCCGGGCCGCCCTCGTTCAGCCGCCGTGGGAGACGGTCAGCCCGTAGAACGCCACCCGTGCACCGTTGGTGGTGCTGCCGGAGGACGACTGGTTGTACGAACCGGCCTTGAAGTACTGCTTGTAGGAGAAGAAGGACGACGGGATCGGGTAGTGCGTGGTGCTGCCGTTGACCGTCAGGTCGATGGTGTCGCCGCCGGAGACGGCGATCGTGTACGTCCACGTCTTGCCGATGGAGACGTGGCCCACGGTGTGCGAAGTCTGGCCGCCGGAAGGGGAGTTCTCGGTGCCGAGGACGATGTCGCCGTTGGAGTGGTAGTAGAGCTCCAGCAGGGGCTTGGTGGAGGAACCGCCGCTGCCGAGGTGTATCTGCCCGACGCACACGTTCTTCGTCACCGACACGACCCGCAGCGTGGCGTTCAGCTTGTGGCTCCCGCCGAGCGACCAGTCGGCGGCACTGCCACTGCGGTTCATCTCCCGCAGCTCGGAGCGGGCGTAGTTGGAGTTGGGCGTCGTGACGCCCTTCTCCGGCGCCCAGAAGGTCATCGCCCCGTCGCGCTGGTCCGTGTAGAAGTACGAGTCCTGGTATCCGCTCGCGCCCTGAAGGCGGGAGGAGGGAATGGTGGTGGGAGAGCCGGGCGATCCGACGGGCTCCTGGAGCTGCCATACGGACAGGTCGAAGTTGCCGCCGGGCGCCTTGCTCGGGTCGGCGGCGGTGGCGTTGCCGGTGCTCATCACCGCGAGGACGCCGACGACGGCCGTGACACTGACGCCGGTCAGGACTTTCGAACGGATCATGACGTGCCCTGCTTTCTGGAGTGGGGGGTGAGCACGTGCCGGGGCTCGTTCCCTGGCTCGGAGTTCAGTGTTCATATGTGTGAACGCAGTGCTTGTGCGTGAACTCGGAGGGTGTGGCAGAACCTAAAGGTCTGCACCAGTTCCGTCAAGAGGTGAAGAAAGAAACCGTTCCGAGCCTTGGCCGACCGGTCGTGCGGAAGGAGTGGCAGGTCCAAGTGGCTTTTCCCTAGGATGTGTTGTCTGCCGGTCCGGTTGGCCCGGCGTGGCTTGGAGCTGGGGGAGACGATGGAGTCCGGGAAGCGGCTGTCCACCAAGATCGATGCCACGGTCCCCACGGCCGCGCGCATGTACGACCACTACCTCGGCGGCAAGGACAACTACGCGGTCGACCGGGCCGCCTGCGAGGAACTGGACAAGGTCGTGCCCAGCACCCGGGCGCTGGCACTGAACAACCGCCGCTTCCTCCAGCGGGTGGTCGGGACGCTCACGCAGGAATACGGCGTACGGCAGTTCCTCGACCACGGGTCAGGTCTGCCCACGCAGAACAACGTGCATCAGGTGGCCCAGCAGATCGATCCGGACTCGCGTGTGGTGTACGTCGACAACGACCCGATGGTGCTGGTGCACGGCCGGGCCCTGCTGGACCAGAACGAGCGGACCGCGGTCATCCAGGCCGACCTGCGCGAGACCGAAACGATCTTCTCCCACCCCGACACCCAGCGGCTGATCGACTTCTCGCAGCCGGTGGCCGTGCTGTTCAACTCCGTGTTCCACTGCATCCCGGACAGCGAGACCGACGGCCCGCCCGCGGTCGTCGAGCGCGTGATCGAGCGGCTCGTGCCCGGCAGTTGCCTGCTGATGTGCCAGCTGGTCAGCGAGGACCCCGAGGTGCGGGCCTTCGTGACCGACTTCATGGACAAGGCGACGCAGGGGCACTGGGGCCGGGTGCGCCAGGAGAAGGACGTGGCGCGGCTCTTCGACGGGCTGGAGATTTTGGATCCGGGCCTGGTGGAGGTGTCGACCTGGCGTCCCGACAGCGACGTGGCACCGCGTCAGCTCACCCAGGAGTGGATCGAGTTCGGCGGAGTCGGCCTGCTCCGGTAGCGGACCGGCCGGTCAATCGGCTCCGTACCTCTGCCGGGCCGTCTCGCGGAGACGGGTCAGGGAGTCGCGCGGGCTGAGGGCGTCGTCAGCCAGCTGGTCCAGGGCCACCCGGTACTGCTCCGTGTCGTCGCGGTCCTCCAGGAACGTCGCGCTCCTGATGTGCTCCAGGTAGACGATGTCGGGCAGGTCCAGTCCGCCGAAGCGCAGATACGTGACGGGAATGGCCGGCGCGGAGGCGTCGGTCACGTCCAGCGGGACGACCTGCACGGTCACATGCGGCAGTTGGGCCATCGCGATCAGATGCTCCAGCTGCTCACGCATGATCTCCCGGCTGCCCAGCACACGCAGCAGCACCGACTCGTCGACGATCGCCCAGAGCTGCGGTGCGTCCGCGCGCTGCAGCAACTGTCCCCGCCTGGATCGCAGTTCGACGCGGCGACCGACCTCGCGTTCCGGCGCCGAGGGCAGGCCGCGCTGCACCACGGCGCGTGTGTAGGCGGGAGTCTGCAACAGCCCGGGAACGTACTGGATCTCGAACGTACGGATGGAGTCGGCCGCTTCCTGGAGCCCGACCAGCCGGTCGAACCACTCCGGGATCAGCCGCTTGTCGAAGCGCTGCCACCATCCGGGTTCCCCGGCCCGCCGCAGCAGTTGCAGCAGGACGGAGGTCTCGTAGTCCTCCGTCTTGTAGAACTCCAGCAGTGCCGTGATGTCGTTCTCGGTGGGAGGCCGACGGCCCTTTCCCGCCTCGATGCGGGAGAGCTTCGCCGGGCTGAACCCGACGGCGCGCGCGGCCTGTTCCTGCGCGAGACCCGCGTCTTCGCGGATACCCGCCAGCTGCACCCCGACCAGCATCTTCAGCAAAGTCGGCGCGGGCTCGGTGCGCTGCAGATACGGTTCCAGACGGGAGACGCGCGGCGACTCGGAGGGCATCCTGACTCCCGGTGGGCAGGGGGCAACAGGCCGCATTATTCCACCTCTTGGCGTCCCGGCGCATGCGTGGGCCGAAGTGGAGTGCGGTGCTCCGTCCGGGCGGCCCGGCGGGTGTGCGTACAGGCGGTGCGGCGGGTTTCGGGCAGGGTGTCACAGCAGGTCGTCGAACTCGCCCTCCTTCGCGGCCGCCAGGAAGGCGGCGACCTCGGCGGACGTGTAGATCAGCGCGGGGCCGTGCGGGTCACGGGAGTTGCGCATCGCCACTCCACCCTCGGCCAGGGCGGCGACCTCCACGCAGTTGCCCTCGGCGTTGCTGCGTCGGCTCTTGATCCAGCGGACGCCCAGTGAACTCGCTCGTACCCCGTTCGAAACTGATGGCACTGCAGTCTCCTTGCGCATGACTGGCTCGAACTGCACGCGCAATTTCTCGTGAAATTGCACGGACTGGCTGTAGACGTGGATAATAACCAAGGCACCAACGTCCGTGTCAGCGCCCCGTCCTGACGCCACCGCAGGAGATGCCGTGTCGCTGCCCGTGCAACCAGCACCCTGGTCCGGCCCGAGTCCGCTCACAGGTCGCACCGCGCCGGCCGGGGCCTCCCTGAGCGCCCGAGCCAAAGCCGTCGGCCTGCGCTTGGCCGGCGGCCGTACGGCCTGCGGCGAGGCACGGGAGTTCACCGAACGTGTCCTGGCCGACTGGGAGTTGGATCAGCTCTGTGACGACGCCCTGACGGTCGTGTCCGAGCTGGTCGCCAACGCGGTGGTCCACGGGCCGGCAGGCGGCACAGGTGAGGCAGCCGGTTCAGAGGTGCTGCTGAGGCTCAAGCGCCGGCCGGCTCACCTGATGTGCGCCGTCACCGACCGCGGGGAGACGCTCCCCAGCCCGGGGCACACGGGCGTATCCCTCGATGAGGGTGGCCGCGGCCTGATCATCGTCGAGGCGCTGTCCCAGCACTGGGGCTGGACCCGGTGCAATCCCGTCGGCAAGACCGTCTGGGCCTTGCTGCCCACCGAGGCGCGCATCTGACGATGAAGTCACGACCGAAGTCCGAAGCGGGGATCGTCCGGTGACGGACAGGGTGACGGAAGAGGCGACGGACAAGACGCAGGCCATCGCGTTCCAGGATGTCGGACGGGTCGCCTGGCACGACATCGAGGACTCCTCGGGCTCGGCCGCGGCCATCCCGTTCCTGCTCGCCGCCATCGCCTCCGGCGACACGGCCGCCGCTCAGAACGCCCTGGACCGGCTGCGGCACCGCATCTGCCGGTACGGCTTCGTGGTCGGCCAGGCGACGGCCGTCACGGTCCCCTTCCTGTGGGACCTGGCCCAACGCCCCAAGACCACCTGCCGGGTGCAGATCCTCCGACTGCTGCGGGACATCGCCGACGCCCGGCAGTGGGAGATCACGGCCGCTGCCTACCCGAAGGTCCGTCGGCGCCATGGCGCCCACGTCGAGTGGGAATCCGCGGCCCGCCGCGCGGTGCGCGCCCAGCGCGGTGCCCTTACGCGGCTGCTGGCCGAGCAGGACACCGAACTGGTGCACGCCACCGAGGCTCTCGCCTGCACCCTGACCGACTGAGGGCGCGGGCAAGCGCTCAGACGACGCGGGCCACTCCCGCGTAGATTCCGCTGTCCTCGGGCTCGGGCATCTGACCGGGTACGCCCCACTCCGTCGCCGTCACCAGGCCGGGCGGGACGAGCTCCAGGCCGTCGAAGAAGCGCTCGACTTCCGGGCGAGCGCGGAAGCCCAGTTCGATGCCGCCCTTCGCGTACTCGGCGGTGACCTGGGCGGAGAGCTCCGGGAACAGGTCGGACGAGGCGTGCGACAGCACCAGGTAACTGCCCTTGGGCAGCGTGGCGACCAGGCCGCGGACTATGCCGTGGGCGTCCTGCGCATCGGGGATGAAGTGCATCAGCGCGATCAGCGACAGGGCGACCGGACGGCCGAAGTCCAGGATGTGCCGGGCGTGTTCGACGATGTCGTCCGGCCGGCGTACATCGGCCTCGATGTAGTCGGTGGCTCCCTCGGAGTTGCTGACCAGCAGCGCCTCGGCGTGGCGCAGCACGATCGGGTCGTTGTCGGCGTAGACGACCTTCGCCGTCGGCACGACGCCCTGGACGATCTGGTGGAGATTGGGCTCCGTGGGAATGCCCGTACCGATGTCCAGGAACTGGTCGACGCCCTGGGCGGCGAGCCAGGCCACCGCACGGTTCATGAACTCCCGGTTCTGCCGCGCCGCGTCCCGCGCCTCGGGCGGCAACTGCTCGCCCACGGCCTCGTCGACCGGGTAGTTGTCCTTGCCGCCGAGCAGGTAGTCGTAGACCCGCGCGGGATGCGCCTTGCTGGTGTCGATCCGAAGGGACGGCTCCGGGCCGGTCGTCATCGCAACTCCATCGCGCCGGTGAAACAGGGGCAGGCCGAGTACGCGATCATCGTACTCGGGCGGTGATGTCGGTTGTGCGGGACGGGAGTTGGAAGGGTCGCCGGACACCGGCGGCTTCCCTGGACCGTCGGACGAGGTCGGCGGCGGCCTGGTCCCACCGGGAATGGGCGAAGGTGAATCCGGCCCCGCTCAGCCGGCCCGGCACCACCCGCCGGCTCTTGAGCAGCAGTTCCGTGTCCGAGCGCATCGCGAACGCCCCGAGCTCCGCCATCCATCGCGTCGCCGGCAGTCCGACCGGGACGCCCGAGGCCGCACGCAGGGCCCGCATGAACTGCCGGTGGGGGAGAGGCCGGGGCGAGGCGAGGTTCACCGGGCCCTGAAGGTCCTCCCTGGCGATCAGGAACTCAACCGCGCGTACGAAGTCCGCGTCGTGGATCCAGGAGACGTACTGCGCTCCGCCGGCGACCGGTCCGCCGAGTCCCAGCCGGGTAAGTCGCAGCAGCACGTCGAAGACGCCGCCCCGGTCCGGGCTCATGACCATCGCCGAGCGCAGGGCCACCTTGCGGGTTGCCGGTGTGTACGCGTCGGCCTGGGCCTGCTCCCAGTTCTTCGCGATCTCCACGCTGTACGCCCAGTAGCCCGGCACGCCCGCCTCCGAACCGCCGATGACGCCGGTCGCCTCGTCGTGTGCCGTGTCGTGGCGATGGGCGTAGATCGTGGCGGTGCTCATCTGCAGCCAGACCCGCGGTGGCCGTGCGGCGGCGGCGATCGCCTCGCCCACGATCCGCGCCGAGTCCACCCGGGAATCCATCATGGCCCGCAGGTTCTCGGGGGTGTAGCGGCAGGAGACGCTGCTTCCGGCGAGGTTGATCACGGCGTCGCAGCCGTCGACAGCCCCCGCCCACGGGCCGAGCGTCACTCCGTCCCAGCCGACCTCACGCTCCCGCCGCGGGGACCTGGTCAGCACCGCCACCTCATGACCGGCCGCCGTCAGCGCGCGGTCCAGAACCGTCCCCACCTGTCCGGTCCCACCGGCCAGCACTACCTTCATCGAGCCCCCTCAGCTTCAGTGGGCTCAGCCTAACGCCAAATTTGAACACGTTCAATTACGCGTCCCGGCGCCATTGCCGACGGAGCGGTGCCCCCTACCGTCCATCGCGCCTACGCCCCGGTAGTGTCCGCCCCGATGCGGCGGGCCTGCGGCGGAGCGGTTCGCAAGGAGGAGGATGTCCATGGCTGACGGTCAGCGCGAGACCCCATCCGGACGGGAGCCGGTGACGCCGGAGCCGAAGGCGCGTCCTTCGGGTGTGCGGCAGACGGTGCGTCTCGCGGTGGTGATCGGCGCCCTGGGCGTGGTCTTCGGCGACATCGGGACCAGCCCGATCTACACCCTGCAGACGGTGTTCGACCCGGGCGACCCGCACCCCGTGCCGGTCAGCACGCAGAACGTCTACGGCGTGGTCTCGCTCGTCTTCTGGTCGGTGATGATCATCGTCACCATCACCTATGTGCTGCTGGCGATGCGCGCCGACAACGAGGGTGAGGGCGGCATCATGGCCCTCATCACGCTGGTGCGGCAGCTGAGTTCACAGCGGAGCCGGCGAACCGCCGTCGTGCTGGCCGCGCTGGGCATCTTCGGCGCGTCGCTGTTCTTCGGCGACAGCATGATCACCCCGGCGATCTCGGTGCTGTCGGCCGTCGAGGGCGTCAAGGTCGTCGAGCCGTCCCTCGGCGGCGCTGTCGTGCCCATCACCGCCGTGATCATCGTGATCCTCTTCCTGGTGCAGCGCCATGGAACCGCGGCGGTGGGGCGGGTGTTCGGACCGATCATGATCGTCTGGTTCACGGCCATCGGCGCGTGCGGCATCGGCGGTATCACCGACCACCCTGACATCCTCAAGGCGTTGTGGCCGAGCTATGCCCTGGGCTTCCTGTTCGGGCACTTCGGCACCGGCTTCTTCGCCCTGGCCGCGGTCGTGCTCGCGGTCACCGGCGCCGAGGCGCTCTACGCGGACATGGGCCACTTCGGGCGGCCCGCCATCACCCGCGCCTGGCTGTTCCTCGTCTTTCCCGCCTGCATCCTGAGCTACCTCGGCCAGGGCGCGCTGATCCTCAACGACCCGCGCAACATCAGCAGTCCGTTCTTCCTGCTCGTGCCGCACTGGGGGCGCTGGCCGATGATCCTGCTGGCCACGGCGGCCACGGTGATCGCCGCCCAGGCGGTGATCACCGGCGCGTACTCCGTCACGTCCCAGGCCGCCCAGCTCGGCTACCTGCCGCGGCTGCGCATCGCGCACACCTCCGAGACCACCATCGGGCAGATCTACGTCCCCTGGATCAACTGGCTGCTGATGGTCTCGGTCCTCACGCTGGTCTTCGCCTTCCGCAGCTCCACGGCGCTCGCGTTCGCCTTCGGCATGGCGGTCACCGGCACCATCACCATCACCACCCTGCTGTTCTTCTACGTCGCCCGCGCGAAGTGGGGCAAGCCCCTGTGGCTGGTGGCGAGCGGAGCGGGGGTGCTGCTCTTCGCGGACCTGCTGTTCGTGGCCGCCAACCTGACCAAGTTCGTCCACGGCGCGTGGCTGCCGCTGCTGATCGGCCTCACCATGTTCACCATCATGGTGACCTGGCAGCGCGGCCGCGAGATCGTCACCGCGTCCCGCATCCGCAACGAAGGGTCCCTGCGCGAGTTCGTCGACCAACTCCGCACCGGGGAGCTGTCGGAGCTCCGCGTACCCGGCACGGCCGTCTTCCTCAACCGGGGCAAGCAGACCGCGCCACTGGCCATGCGGGCCAACGTGGAACACAACCACGTACGGCACGAACACATCGTGATCATGTCCATCGAGACCGAACCCGTGCCCCGCGTCACGGCCGACGACCGGGTCGTCGTCGACAGCCTCGGCTACGCCGACGACGGGATCATCCACGTCACCGCCCGGATCGGCTACATGGAGACGCCGGACGTGCCCGGCACCCTGGCGATGCTCGATCCCGCCGTGACGGAAGGGCAGTTGCAGCTCGACCAGGCGTCCTACTTCCTGTCGAAGATCGAGCTCCAGCGTGGCGATGAGCCGACGATGGCCCCTTGGCGCAAACGGCTGTTCATCGCCACCTCCTACATCACCGCCGACGCCGCCGAGCACTTCGGCCTGCCCCGCGAGCGCACCGTCATCATGGGCTCGCAGATCGAGGTGTAGCCGGGGCGCGAGCCGCATTGGCGCTGTGCGTCCGCGTTGTGCGTCCGCGCTGCGCGGTCAGTGGGTGTGCGCGAACTTGTCCAGGTCGGCCGAGGTCGTCGTGGAGGCTTCCGGCTGCTTCACCGCGCCGTCCGTGCGGACCGTGAACGCCGCGGTGTGAAGGCCCGCCACTTGAGCCGAGTCCGCAGTCGGCATGTTGAGCCGAGTCGGCACCTTGAGCCGATTCGGCATCGGCCCGGGCCGCGTGCCCGGGCTTCGTCATGTTCCGGGCCGGGAAGCACCGTAGAGCACCAATTGTCGTGCCTCAATGGCGTTGTCCTGTAAGTCAGTTGTGATGAGCCTTCCGAACCCGCCGTGCGTGTGTTTCGTGCGCGACTTGTCCACCCTTTGACGATCCGTTCCTTGAGCGTTAAGCCGGGCGTCTGTGTCCGGGGTGTGTGCCGTCCTTATGGTCCCTGCGGATTTCGAAAGAAGGGGCTATGGACACACTCCACGCGGTGAGGGCTCGAGGGATCACCAAGAGCTTCGGTGAGGTCGTCGCACTCGACGGCATCGATCTGGATGTGACGCCCGGTCAGATACATGGACTTGTCGGGCCGAACGGCGCCGGCAAGACGACATTGCTCGGCCTGCTGCTGGGCCTCGCCGTCGCCGACGGCGGCCGGCTGGAGATCCTGGGTACGCCGGTCGGGCGGGCGCTCGCCGCTCCCGACGGTGTCGCCGGCTTCGTGGACGGGCCCGGGCTCTACCCCTCGCTCACCGCCCGGCAGAACCTCTCCGCGCTCGCCGCACTGCGCGGCCACGACGCGCGGACGTCGGGCGTCGACGAGGCGCTCGACCAGGTCGGGCTCACCGATGTCGCCGACGACAAGACGCGTGGCTTCTCCCTCGGGATGCGCCAACGGCTCGGCCTGGCCGCCGCGTTGCTGACCAAGCCCCGACTGCTCGTCCTCGACGAGCCGTCCAACGGTCTGGACCCGGCCGGCAAGAAACACGTGCACGGTGTCCTGAACCGGCTCGCCGCGGACGGAACCGGCGTGGTGCTCTCGAGCCACCGTATGGACGACCTCGAGGCGCTCTGCTCGGACGTCACCATCCTCGCCACCGGACGCGTCGTGTTCTCCGGCCCGCCCGGCAAGCTGGCGACCGAGAACCGTGAGCTCGACTACCGGTTGGTCACCTCCGACCCGAAGACCACCCGCCAGGTGGCCGCCGGCACGAGCGGGGTCCGCGTCGTCGACGAGGCCCAGGTCCGCCAGGACGCCGATGCGCTCGTGGTGCGCGCCCTCGTGCCCGCCCTCGACGAGCTGGTCGTCCAACTCGTCCACGCGGGCGTCGCGTTGCGTGAACTCACCCCCGTCGTGTCACCGCTCGAGGCCGCGTTCCTCGCCCTCACCGAGCAGCAGGAGGCCTCCAGATGACCGCGACCACCGTCAACGCCCCGATCGCGGCCGCCGGCCCCGTCACGGTGTCGCGCGGTTACCGATTCGAGCTGGTCAAGCTCGTCTCGCAGTGGCGGATCCGGCTGCTGGTCCTCGCCTGCTGGATCGTGCCGGCGGTCTTCGTCGTCGGGGTGGGCCAGCAGAGCACGCTGCCCACCGACACCCTCTTCGGGCGCTGGATGCTCGCCACCGGTTGGGCCGCGCCGCTGGTGATGCTCGGATTCGCCGGCACCTGGGCGCTTCCGCTGCTGACCTCCGTGGTCGCCGGCGACGTGTTCGCCTCCGAGGACCGCCTCGGCACCTGGCGCCACCTGCTCGTGGCGGTGCGCTCGCCCCGCCGCATCTTCGTGGCGAAGTCGCTCGCCAGCCTCACCGTCATCCTGCTGCTCGTGGCCGGGCTGGCCTGCTCCAGCGTGGTGGGCGGGCTCCTGGCGGTCGGCAACCAGCCGCTGGTCGGCCTCGACGGCCATCTGCTGGCACCGTCCGACGTCGCCGCGAAGGTCTTCCTCGCCTGGGCCTGCGTGCTCGCCCCGACGCTGGCACTCGCCGCGATCGGCCTGCTCGGATCGATCGCACTGGGACGCTCCCCGATGGGACTGCTGCTGCCCGCGCTCGTGGCGCTCGTGATGCAGCTCGCCCAGATGCTGCCGCTGCCCGTCGCGGTGCGCCTGGCCCTGCCGGGCTACGCCTTCATCGCCTGGAACGGCCTGTTCACCAGCCCCATGCAGCTCGTCCCGCTTCTGATCGGCATCGTCGTCAGCCTGCTGTGGGCCGTACTGGCGACCGCGCTGGCCTATCTGCTGTTCCTGCGGCGCGACTTCACCAACCTGACCTACGACGGCTCGGGGCGCCGCGCGGTCACCGCCGGACTCCTGCCGCTGGCCGGACTGCTCGCCCTCACGGTCGCGGTCGTCGCCGTGGTGACCCCGTCCACGGGGTCGGGAATCCAGCAGTCCAAGGTGCAGAAGGCGCTCGCCACGGCCTTCGCCCACCTCTACCGCCTGCAGACCGAGCAGCTCAACCGCCCCGCCGTCACCGAGGCGCAGCTGCGGACGTCGGCGGCGTGCAACAAGGGCGCGGGCCAGCTCGCCGCCGAGGGGCCGGGCAACGACTGGCGCTGCGTGGTCAGTTGGCATCTGCCCGGCGTCGAGGCCACCGGATCGGCCATCTACCAACTCGACTTCACCGCGGACGGACGGTTCGTCGCCGACGGCGACGGACCGAAGGAAGTGAACGGCTACTTCCTCGTGCGAACCCCCACCGGTGACGCGCCGAACCCGCTCTGGCAGTTCGACGGCAACGTCGAACTGCTCGACACCACCCTGAAGGGATGAATCCATGCAGGTAACACGGCAGCGTCGGATGAAGGAGAAGGAGCACGTCAGCCTTTTCGGCAGACGTGTCGGGCGCCGGACCCTGCTGGTGACGTCGGGCATCGCTGTCGCCCTCGCCGTCACCGGCACCGCGGTCGCCTCCACGCACCAGTTCGGCACCCAGCAGGTCGGCCAGGTCACCGCGGACGGCCAGGTCGTCTCCGCCGACCAGTACATCGCGCCGTACGGCAACCGCACCGTCATCAACGACGGCAAGATCATGTCGTCCTCGGTCAGCCCGGACGGCACCCACCTCGCGGCCGCCGTGACCGACGGTGACGCGTCGCTGGTCGTCATGGATCTGAAGACCGGGCAGGTGAAGCAGAAGGTCGGCACCAACGCGGCGGACGACCTGCGCATCAAGAGCGGCTCGGTCGGCCAGGAGGGACCGTCGTACTCGCCCGACGGCAAGCAGCTGTGGCTCGGCCAGAGCGACGGCTACACCAAGTTCACCGTCAACGCGGACGGCACCCTCGCGAGCCCGACCACCGTGTCGATCCCGGTCGACGGCTCCAAGCACGCGCTCGTGGGTGCCGCCGTCTTCTCCGCCGACGGCTCCACGGTGTACTCCGCGGTCAACGGCCAGAACAAGGTGGTCGCCATCGACGCGGCGACCGGAACCATCAAGCAGAGCTGGGCCGTCGGCAACGCGCCCCGTGGACTCGCCCTGGTCGGCGGCAAGTTGTACGTCAGCAACGAGGGCGGGCGCCCGGCGAAGGCCGGCGACACCACGATCAACTCCTACGGCACCCAGGTCGTGGCGAACCCGGACACCGGCGCCAGCACCACCGGCACGGTCAGTGTCATCGACACGGCCGACCCTTCCGCCGCCGTCGGGAGCATCGACGTCGGTCTGCACCCGACCGCCGTGTACGCGAAGAACGGCGCGGTGTTCGTCACCAACACCGCCGACAACAACGTGTCGGTCATCGACAGCCGCAAGGACAAGGTCGTCCAGACCATCTCCACCCAGCCCTGGCCCGAGGCGTCGGTCGGCTACGGGCCCAACGCCGTGACCCTCACCGACGACGGCCGTCTGCTGGTGACGCTCGGCCGCGCGAACGCGGTCGCCGTCTACCGCTACAAGTCCGCGCAGGCGCCCGCCAGTTACGTGGGCCTGCTCCCCACGGACTACTTCCCCTCGGAGATCACCACCGTGGGCAAGAACGTGGTCGTCTCCAACACTCGTGGCATCGACGCCCGCCGTCCCTCCACCACCGGCGGCCACGGCACCCACGACACCACGTCGAGCCTGACGCAGTTCACGCTGCCGGACGACCGCACCGTCAGGTCCCAGACGGCCAAGGTCTTCAAGCAGAACGGCTGGACGCCCGGCTCGGTCACGACGTCCAAGGGCAAGAGCCACGCCAAGCCCGTGCCGGTCCCGGTGCGGCTCGGCGACCCCTCGACGATCAAGCACGTCTTCCTGCTCGTCAAGGAGAACCGGACCTACGACCAGGTCTTCGGTGACATGCCGCAGGGCGACGGCGACCCGACGTTCACCCAGTTCGGCGAGAACGTGACGCCCAACCAGCACGCGCTGGCCCAGCAGTTCGGGCTCTACGACAACTTCTACGACATCGGCACGAACTCCGCCGAGGGCCACAACTGGCTGATGCAGTCCGACAATCCGGAGTACACGGAGTCGTCGGCCGGCGAGTACACGCGCAGCTACGACACCGAGAACGACGTCCTCGGCCACCAGAAGAGCGGCTTCATCTGGTCCGGCGCACAGGCCGTCGGCAAGTCCGTCAAGGACTACGGCGAGTTCCAGTCGGTCGAGAGCAAGCCGGCCGGCGCCACCTGGCAGAACCTGTACTGCGACGCCAAGACCATGGACTCGACCGGGGCGAAGACGGCGTACCCGATCCAGACGGGTTCGGCGATCCCGTCGCTCAACAAGGTGTCGGTGCCCGGCTTCCCGCTGTTCGACCTCGACGTGCCGGACGTCTACAAGTACCAGATCTGGAAGCAGGACTTCGAGAAGAACGGTCCGGCGAACCTGAACATGTTCTGGTTCTCCAACGACCACACCGGTGGCCCGCCGAGCCCCGCCGCCGAGGTCGCGGACAACGACCTCGCGGTCGGCAAGATGGTCGACGAGATCTCGCACAGCAAGTACTGGAAGGACTCGGCGATCTTCGTGGTCGAGGACGACTCCCAGGCCGGCCTCGACCACGTCGACGGCCACCGTGCCCCGGTCCAGATCATCAGCCCCTGGTCCCAGCACGGCAAGGTCGACAACCACTACTACTCGCAGATCACGATGATCCGCACCGTCGAGCAGATCCTCGGGATCCACCCGATGAACCAGAAGGACAGCGCGGCGACCCCGATGTACGGGGCGTTCAGCCGGAAGCCGGACAGCACGCCGTTCAAGGCGCAGGCCAACCGGACCTCGCTGACCGACGGTCTGAGCACCCTGCCTCCCTGTGGCGCGGACACCCCGGCACCGCAGGACGCCAAGGCGTCCCCCGCGCCGACGGCGGCGAAGGTGCCGGCGGACAAGCAGAATCTCGCGGCGCAGTGGAAGACGTGGGAGTCGCACCAGCGGCTCACCGGCCCCCACGCCGTGCCCGACTACGCCAACCCGGCGCAGATGAACCGCCTCACCTGGTACGAGACGCACAACTGGACCAAGCCGTACCCCGGTGACAGCAAGGTCTACGCGCCCGCCGACGTACCGGGCGCCTACCTCCCGTCGCCGGAGAACGACGGCTGACGCAGCCGCGCGAGGCGTCAAGGAGCCCCTGGCCGGCGACACCGCCGGCAGGGGCGCCTTGGCCCCGCGGCGGAGGTCAGACGGTCGACAGATCGACCGCCCGGTCGACGTCCTGCGGCTGGAGCACCCGCAAAATGCCTTCCATCAGGTAGTAGTCGGCGTACGGGAGGGAGACCTCGATGCCGTCCTCGGCCGGCCGGTTGCGGGTGCACCGGGCCACCACCGCGTCCGCGCGGGCCGAGTTCTTCGTCAGGCAGGTCGTCGACAGCGCCGTGAGCATGCGCAGCGCCACGTCACGATAGGCCTGCCGGCCGGTGGCGGCGGCGAGATCGAGCAGCCCGCATGCCATGACGGCACCGGCGGACGCGTCCTTGACGTCGTACGGCTGCTGCGGCGCGCGGTAGTCCCACACGGGAACGTGGTCCGGGCTGAGCGCACCCACCGCGAAGTCCGCGAGTCTGCCGGCGGTGACCAGGAACTCCTTGTTCCCCGTCCTGCGATACATGGTGGTGAACCCGTAGACGCCCCAGGCCTGTCCACGGGACCAGCAGGAGGTGGGGCTGTAACCCTGCACGGTGTCGGGGCCGATGGGGGCGCCGCTGCCCGGATCGAAGTCGTAGACGTGCGGGGTGGACCCGTCCGCGCGCGGAAAGACCTGCTGCGCGGTCCTCGCGTGCTCGACCGCGATGTCCAGGTACGTGGCGTCACCGGTCTGCCGGCTCGCGAACGCCAGCAGATCGAGGTTCATGATGGTGTCCATGATGACCCGGCCCGCGTTCGTCTGATCGGTCAGTGCGCCCCAGGCCCGGATGAAGTGCCCGCGCGGGTTGTAGCGCTGGATGAGGGAGTCGGCGGCCCGCACCGCACCCGTCCGCCACGCCTCGTCGCCCGTCAACCGCCAGGCGGTGACCCACGACGGATAGAACAGGAATCCCAAGTCGTGTGTGCTGGTGTCGTTTTGACGGGGAGCCAGCTTCTGTGCGGATGCCAGAGCCCAGGTGCGGAAGGCCTCGTCCTTGCTGCGCAGGTACGCCATCCACAGCGTCCCCGGCCAGAACCCGCCGACCCAGTCGCCGTTCTGGGAGTACGTCCACTTCTCGAACTTCGTCCCGACGGGGAAACCGGTCACCCCCGGCGCCACGGAACGGACCTTCTCGACGGCGTAGTCGACCGCCGCGCCGAGCGTGCGCAGCGTCGCCGCCGGCGTCCCGCCCTCGACCGCGCCGGCGGCCGGCGCCGCGGTCACACAGGCGGCCGCGGCACCGGCTGCCGTGGACAGCACCGTACGCCGGGAAAGGGTCATGGCTGTGCCTCCAACTGGACGTGGGGAGAGCGGAGTTGGATGAGCGTCGCACATCGGGGTGGGCTACGTACACCCACGTGAGTCATGTTCATCTATGTGAACGCGCCTGGGAGGCCGAACTCGGCGAGCAGGCCGGGTCCGCCCCCGAAGACGTGGATGTGGCTGATGCCGGTGCCGGTCACGGTGAGGACTCCGAGTCCGAATGCTCGGTAACTCCCGTCGGGAGCACGGTAGTAGGCGGCCGCGGCCGGTTGCCCGTTCGCGGAGGCCGGGATCATCCGCCAGTCTCCGGGAGAGCCGATGACGCGCGTGAGATAGCCCAGGCAGGTCCGCTTGCCGGAGAACCACGTGCGGGTGCCGATCATCTCGATCGCCGCGTCGGCGCGGAGCGCCTGTTCCAGAGCTTCGGTGTCGGCGTTCTGGAAGCCGGCGACGTACTTCTCGAGCAGGCTCAGGGCCCGGGGGTCGGAGGGCTCGACGAGGCGCTCGCGCTGCGGTGCCACCTCGTTGAGGCGGGCGCGGGCCCGCTGCAGCGTGCTCTTGACCGCCGGGATGGTGGTGCCGAGCATGGCGGCGACATCGGCGGCCGGGAAGGCGAGCACCTCACGCAGCAGGAGCACGGCCCGCTGCCGCGGGGGCAGATACTGCAGCCCCGCGATGAGCGCGAGCCGCAGGCTCTCGCGGCTCGTGACGATCGTGGCGGGGTCCGCCGACTGCGCGGCGACCAGCGCGTCCGGCATGGGCTGCACCCAGGCGATGTCGGGGCCCGCGGGTTCGGGCTGGGTCTCGACGTCGGCGGTGGGAGCGCCCAGGCCAGACGGCAGGGCACGACGGCCGCGATGGTCGAGCGCGGTCAGGCAGGCGTTGGTGGCGATGCGATACAGCCAGACCCGCAGCGACGACCGGCCCTCGAAGCCGCCGTAGCCCCGCCATGCCCGCAGATAGGTTTCCTGGACGAGGTCCTCGGCCTCGTCCGCCGATCCGAGCATGCGGTAACAGTGCGCCAGCAACTCTCGCCGCAACGGCTCGGTGCGGCGGGTGAATTCGTCCGCGTCGGCCCCCACGCCCGTCCTGCCCGTCATGGTCGCCCCGTTCAGTCGGTGCCGGAAGTGGTCAAGGGCTCGAGACCCAGCTTGGGCCGCACCCACGAGGCCATCCGCCGGACGGCCTCGTCCGCCTCCGGCGCCCGGCCCGCGGCCATCTGGAACGTGTGCAACATGCCGGGAAACACGTCCAGTTGTACGTCGACGCCGGCCTTGCGCGCGTACTCGTCCAGACGCCGCGCGTCGTCGAGCAGCGTCTCGTCCCCGCCCACCTGGATGTAGAGCGGGCCGAGTCCGGACAGGTCCGCGTGGATCGGACCGGCCAGCGGATCGCGCGGGTCACCGCCCGGGCCCAGGAAGATGCCCGCGAACTGGCGCACCGACTCCTGGAGGAAGAAAGGGTCCCGGTCCCGGTTGGTGGCGTACGACTCGCCGTTCGCCTCCAGGTCCACCCACGGGGAGATCAGGAGCGCGGCGGCCGGCAGGGGCAAACCCCGCTGCCGCGCCCGTAGTTGGGTCGTGATCGCCAGGCCGCCACCGGCGGAGTCGCCCGCGAACGCGATCCGGTCGGCGCGTATCCCCTGGTCCAGCAGCCACCGGTACACGGCGGTCGCGTCGTCCACCTGGGCGGGGTGGGTGTGAGCGGGGGCGAGACGGTAGCCGAAGACGAGGGCCCTGGTCCCGGTCGCCTTGGCCAGATGGCCGAACATCTTGCGGTGGGTGTAGATCGAACCGCTGAGGTATCCACCCCCGTGCATGCACAGCAGCACCCGGTCGTCCGCGCTGCGCTTCGGCGAGGCCCACATCGCGGGCACACCGCCCGCGTCGGTCTCGGCGTAGTCGACCTCGCGTGGTTCGGCCGTCAGATCGCCCCAGGACTCGTCGTCCAGCGGCCCGGCGCCCGGTTCCACCATGGCGCGGCGCGCCGCCGTCCAGTGCCTGCGGACCGCCTCCGCCTGCCTGCTCGGCATGATCACGCCTCCTCGTCCGCGGCGGCGGCGCGCTCGGGGCAGTTGTGGAACGCCTGCACCCGCCAGTCACCGTCCTGCCGGGCCAGCACCCAGGTCTCCAGGGCACGGTTCGCGGGGTCGGGTGCGCTCTGATCGGCAAGGAGCACCACCCCCTTGCTGATCACCACGGCCGCGTCGGCGCTGACGAACCTGATGTCCTGCACCTCGTGCCGGGCGGACGAGCCCTTCAGCTCACCCGCGAAAAGGGTCGCCATCGTGTCCTTGATCGCCTTCCTGCCGGGCAGGTAGGCGCCGGGCAGCACCGCGCTCGCGGTCTCGGCGTAGGGCGCCACGAAGGCGTCCGCGTCGTTGTCGGCCCAGGCCGCGTAGATCGAGTCCAGCACCGCGCGTACCGCGCGGTCGGCGTCGCCCCATGTGTTGTCGCTGGTCATGACGGTCTCCTCGACATCGTGCGTCGTCTCGCTCCGCGGTTTCCGCCGGTGCGTGGCCGTACTCGTCCGCGCTCGGCCGCGAAGCCTTCGTCAATACAGACCGCCGGGGCCGCAAAAGGAATCGGCGAGCTTCGGCCCGCCCCGCTCGTGCCGCGGCCCGGTCAGCCCTCGCGGCGCAGCGCCGCAGGCGGCGTACCGGGGTGGGAGCGCAGCACCCGGCTCAGATGCTCCTGGTGCGAGAAGCCGCAGGCGGCCGCCACCTGGGCGATGGGCATGGTCCCCGCGCGCAGCAGGCGGGCCGCCTGATCCACGCGCAGCCGTACGAGGTACCGGTGCGGGGGAGACCCCGTACGGGCCTTGAACTGCCGGGCGAACTGGCTGACGCTCAAGCCCGTGGCCGAGGCGAGGTCCTCCAGTGACAGCGGTTCGGAGAGCCGGGCGGCGAGAAGTTCCCGGACGGCCGCGAACTGCCGGTCCCCGAGGCCCGGTTGCGGTCCCGCCGGTTCGGTGCCGCGTCGGCGGACGCTGTGCGGCGGGCCGGCTGTGCCGCGATCATCAGCGCGAGCCGGCGACGGCCCGGCGGCGCCGCGGACGTGTCCGAGGCGACCCGCCTGCTCCGGGAGGCGCTGACGGCGGTGCTGTGCCGGACCGGGTGACGACCGGTCGGCGCCGGGCGGGGGGACAGTGCCGTGTACCCCGCCACTACGGCCAGCGCCCACAGGGCCATCCAGAGGACGGCCGGTCCCAGCAGGCCGGAGGCGTCGTAGAGGCCGAGGACGGTCAGGGGCGCGCTGGCCGCGAGGATCGAGCCGAGGAGGCGTAACGCGGCGAGGTGGGACGACGCCCACCACAGGCCGGCCGCCACGAGTGCGGGGCCGGCCATGCCGACGAAGGCCAACGACACACTGCGCAGACCGGCGGCGAGGAGCGGCACGAGGCGGACCCGCGCGACGCTCACGCCGTGCGGGTCCTGCACCCCGGCCGCCGCCGGCGTTCCGCTCGTACCCCCGCCGCGGCGGTCTCCCATCCCCCTGCCTCCCCTCACGGGACCCGACGGGCCCCGTCCCCCGTTCCATTGAGCGCGCGGACGTCGGAAGGACTAGTACTCGTCCCGCTTGACCACGCACAGGGCCCAGATGATGAAGCCCGAGAAGGCGATCATCACGACGGACCAGACCGGGGAGTACGGCAGCGAAAGGAAGTTGGCGATGACGATCAGCCCCGCGATCGCCACGCCGGAGACGCGCGCCCATGTGGCCGCCGTGAACAGCCCGAAGCTGACGCCCACGGCGATGACGCCCAGGACGAGGTGGATCCAGCCCCAGCTGGTCAGGTCGAACTGGAAGACGTAGTTGCGCGTGGTGACGAAGACATCGTCCTCGGCGATCGCCATGATGCCGCGGAAGATGGCGAGCAGCCCGGCGATCGTCAGCATGACGGCGCCGAAGGTCACCAGGCCGGAGGCCCACTCCTGCTTCGCCGATTCCCGGTGCGTGGGCTGTGTGGGGTGTGTGGCGGTCATCCTCAGTACCTCGTTTCGTTCGGACCGGCGTGCTCAGCGCCCGGACGTGGTGGTCGCGCCGGGACGGGTTCCGCTGCCGTGACCGCTCAGAACCAGGTCCTTCGCCCTCGCGAACTCCTCGTCGGTGATGTCGCCGCGGGCGCGGATCTCGGACAGCTTGGCGAGCTCGTCGGCGCTGCTGGGCGCGCCGGCACCCTTGGCCGTCTCGCGGACGTAGGAGTCGAAGGCGTGCTGCTGAGCCTGGTGCTCCGCAACCTCCCGGCGGCCCATGTTCTTGCCGCGTGCGATCACGTAGACGAAGACGCCCAGGAAGGGCAGCACGATGACGAAGACCAGCCAGCCTGCCTTGCCCCAGCCGCTCATGGTGTCGTCACGGAAGATGTCGACGATGATCCGGAAGAGCAGGATGAACCACATGATCCACAGGAAGAACACCAGCATGGACCAGAAGATGCTCAGCATCGGATAGTCGTACGCGAGGTACGTGGGCGTGCTCATGTCTCTCCCTCCGTCCCGGGCTTGCGCCCGGCGACCTGCTACTGCGTTTCTCAGCGTGCCCACGGCAAGCCCCGGGCGGCCTCACCCGGCACGGGTGAGCGGTAGCCGGACAGCGTCACTCCTCGGCCTCCGCGCCGCCGAGAAGGGCCTCGGCCTGCCGGTACCGGGCGCTGGTGGCGACGGCCTCGCCGAGGGCCATGCCCGAGATGGCGACGACGAAGATGCTGATCAGCCAGGACAGGAGCGTGAAGACGGGGCCGAGCGGCCCGAACTCGTCGAGGCTGCGCTGCATGGCGTGGGACAGCAGCAGATGGCCGGCCCAGCTCAGGGTGATCGTGCCGACCCCCGCCAGGACCGCTCCTGGCAGCAGGCTCAACCAGCCGATCCTGCCGCTCAGCAGCAGATGCTGGGACCACCACCACAGCAGAACGGCTCCCGCCAGGGACAGCGCCAGGCCGGTGGCCGGGCCGATGCCGAAGCCCCGCCGCAGGGGAGCCTGGACGAGCATGAAGGCCAGCCACACCACGAGCCAGATGAGTCAGCGCCAGATCGCCGCCCGCATCGGCGCCCGGGGCAGGTGCCAGCAGCGTTCACACACGGCCTGCAGGGCGCGGCTGAACGCGGTGGCGGACGCGAGGGTCAGCAGCGCGCCCAGGGCACCGACGGAATGCCGTGTCGAGCTGCCGGCGGAGTAGGTGCGTCTCACTTCGTCGAGCGTCTCGCCGTGCACGCCCAGGACCGAACCGATCGAGTCGACCAGCAGATGCTGCATGCCGGGCGGCGCGAACGCGGCCACGGTCATCAGCAGGGGGAGCGCCGCCAGGAACGCCTGCGCGGCCAGCCTCATGGCACCCTCCACGAGGTTGAGCGCGGCCAGCCGGGGCAGCATCCGGCCCAGCGGGCCGGCCCTCAGGCTCGCCGCCGCCTGGACCGCGCGCTCCCTGCGGGTGGCCGGTGCGGCGTCCCTGGCCATGGCTCACGTGACCGCGTGCCCCGGTTCGTCGGCGGCGTCGGAGGCGGGACCCGCGGCCGCGAGCACGGCGGCGATCGCCAGCGCGACCAGGACCAGGACGAGTACGAGGACCACGGCGCCGACGGTCGGCCGGTTCCAGAGGACGAGGACCAGGGCGCCCGCCCCGATGGTCAGGCCGACGGTCCACGACTGGTGGGCGGACAGCCAGCGTCCGGTGAGGCCGGTGTTCATCCCGATGCGGCGCAGCCCCTGTCCGGCGGCCGTCGCCCCCCGCCCGGCCAGGCCGCGCACACCGCGGGCCGCCCGGCCGGGGCCGTAGAGGTAGGCGGTGAGTGCCGCGAGCAGGGAGACGACGAGCAGCGTGCGGGTGCTCGCGCGCAGGAAGCGGATGAAGGTGTCGAAGATGACCGCGGCGGCGTCGCTGGGCAGCGTGGCCGAGGGGACGGAGTCGAGGTAGACCCGTCGTGCGACGGCCAGGGCGACCAGCAGCAGTACCGCCATCACGGCGACACCGATGCCGACGACGATCACCATCAGCCGGTGGTTCGGAGCGGTCCACACGGTGAGGGCCGCGAAGGCGAGGGTCAGGATGGGCAGCCAGGTGCCGACGATGTCCAGCAGCCGCATCCCGTTCTGCGCCTTGTGCAACTGCTGGGTCTTGAACAGCGTGATGGTGCGGTCGACGTTCGGGATGGCCGAGGCCTTCTGGAAGCCCGCGTCGACGAGGCGCCGGCGCACCTGGTCGACGACGGTTCCGACGTCGAGCTGAATCGTGTCGCCGTTGGCCTGCAGCGAGCCCGAACGCGATCCGGTGAGCATGTTCACCACGGCGGCGTGCGCCCGCCGGTTGGCACCCACCCAGGCTTCCTGGAACGCATCGCTGGTGATCACGCGGCTCACATTGCGCTGCACGACGGTGTGCACCGTGGAGCGCAGCGGCCCGGTGAGGGCCTCGGACCCCTGCACCACGCGCGGCGGAGCGCCGTTCTTCTTCAGCGTGTCGGTGATCGCGGTCGTCACCGCCGCGACGTCGATGCCGGCCACGACCCGGTCGGTGAGTCGGTTGATGAGGACCTTCTGCACGGCCGGATCCGAGGCCAGCGGCCTGACGGTCTGCACGTACCGGCCGGTGTCGGCGACCTCGTCGTGCACCCAGGCCGCGACGAGCGCGAGCGGTGCGAGCACCAAAGTCAGCACCACCAGGACGATGGAGCCCGCGCGGCGGGCCCGCCGGTGGCGCACCTTCGCCGCGCTCCTCAGCCGCACGTACTCCTCGTGTTCCGCGGCGGACATCACGTGTGAGGCCTCGGGGTTCGCGCCGGAATCCGGCGGGACAGAGGTCGAAGCGGGATTCATCCGGTCTCCCTCGTCGGTCCGCACCCGGTAGCGGTCTCGGTCAACCGCCGAGGGACGTCGCGCCGTCGGGCACGGAGGGGCCCGTGTCGCCCTTGAGACCCGACCTGCGCAGCGCGGCCCGCCAGGCCAAGGCGAGCACCAGTTCGGCCATGCCGAGCAGCACGAGCCACAGTCCGAGCAGCCGGGTCAGCGCGCGGGCCGACTCGGTCGGCATGGCCAGGACGACGATCCCGGCGACGATGCCGATCACGGCGGCCCCCAGCACGAAGCCACGGTGTGGCATGTCCTCGGCGGCGATCGCCGTGTAGAGGGTCAGAATCCCGGTCACCAGCCAGACCACGCCGACGATCAGCGAGACCGCGGCGATGGTCTGGAGAGGGTTGCGCAGGCACAGGACGCCGGCCAGGACGTACAGGACGGACATCGCGAGGGAGACGATGCGCTCGACGAGCCCGACGCCCGCGAACACCGCGACGAACCGGAAGGCTGCGTTCACCAGCAGGTAGAGGCCGATCAGGACGGCCAGTACATGCAGCGTCTCGTCCGGCCAGACCAGCACCAGGACACCCGGCACCAGCGTCATGATCGCGGAGGCCAGAACCCAGGTCCAGGAGCGGCCGAGCTGTTCCAGCGCCTTCGCGGCACCGTCGGCCTGGCCGCGTGCCCGGCCGGCAGCCACCCCGTCGGGGCTGTGCTCCGGCCCGGTGCGCGGTGCCGGGCCACGGGGAATGGTCATGGCTCCTCCTCGCTGGACGAGCGGTTCGGATCCGGACCGCCGGCGGGGCCGTGGACGGGGGCCTCACGAGGCCAGCGTCCCGCGTGGCACCGGCCGCGGGGTCACCCGTCCCGGGTGATCCGCCTGCTGCGCCGTGCCGGTGGGCTGTACCCGGAGACGTTGCGAGGAGCAAGGCGGGATGAGCGATCTCCAGGCTACTGCCGCACCGGACCAGGAGGTTGTGCCATGACCGTACCGAGCTCCTTCACCGCGGCCCTGTCGCCCGCCGAGCGCGTGGCGATCGGCCGTAACGCCCGGTCCCGTGCGTCGCGTTCGTGCCACGGGTGGTTCGAGGCCGGCCAGGACCGGTTCGACCCGATCGGGGTGATTGAGCGTCAGTCGGCGACCCGGGTGCCCGAACTCGTGCCCATCCGCTACGGCCGCATGCTCGAGTCGCCGTTCCGCTTCTACCGCGGCGCCGCGTCGATCATGGCCGCGGACCTCGGGCCCACCCCCAACTCCGGGTTGTGGGTGCAACTTTGCGGAGACGCCCACCTGCTGAACTTCCGGCTCCTCGCCTCTCCGGAACGGCATCTCGTCTTCGACATCAACGACTTCGACGAGACCCTGCCCGGGCCGTTCGAGTGGGACGTCAAGCGCCTGACGACCAGCTTCGCGATCGCCGGCCGGGCCAACGGCTTCTCCGTCAAGCAGCAGAACTCCGCCGTACTGACCTGCGTGCGGGCCTACCGGGAGCGGATGCGCGAGTTCGCCGGCATGCGCACCCTGGACATCTGGTACGCCCAGGACGACGTCGACTCGCTGCGGGAACTGATGTCCTCGTTGATGGACAAAGAGGCCAGGCGCCGCACCGCCCGCGCCACGGCACAGGCCCGCACCCGCACCGGCATGCAGGCGTTCGAGAAGCTCACCCGCGTCACGTCCGAGGGCCGGCGGATCACCCCTGACCCGCCGCTGATCACCCCGCTCGGCGATCTGATGTCCGGTTCCGCGGAGGAGGAGAAGTCGCTGCAGACCGTCCTGGAGGGGTACGCGCCCACCCTGTCGTCCGAACGCCGGCATCTGCTGCGCCACTATCACGTGGTCGACATGGCCCGGAAGGTGGTGGGCGTCGGCAGCGTCGGCACCCGCTGCTGGATCGTGCTCCTGCGCGGCAGGGACGACGAGGACCCGCTGCTGCTCCAGGCCAAGGAGGCCCAGGAGTCGGTGCTGTCAGCGCAGACGGGCGGTGACCGATACGACAATCAAGGTCGCCGTGTCGTCACCGGACAGCGCCTGATCCAGACCACCAGCGACATCTTCCTGGGCTGGACCCATGTGCTGGGCATCGACGGCAAGGAACGCGACTTCTACGTACGGCAGTTGCGCGACTGGAAGGGCATCGCCCGCCCGGAGACCATGGGACCGGACCTGCTGAACCTCTTCGCCCAGCTGTGCGGCGCCTCCCTGGCCCGGGCCCACGCCCGCTCCGGCGACCCGATCGCCATCGCCGCCTACCTGGGCGGCAGCGACCGCTTCGACCGCGCCCTCACCGAGTTCGCGCAGTCCTACGCCGACCAGAACGAGCGCGACTACGACGCGCTCGCCACGGCATCCAGTTCAGGCCGGGTCAGCGCCCAGGACATGTGAGCACGCTCGCCTCACGTCTCCGGAAGCTGCCTCATCTCCAGGACGTGCAGGCCCAGCGACTGGAAGCGCGTCAGCAGTCCGTACAGGTGGGCCTCGTCGACGACGGGCCCGAACAGCACCGTCTGGCCGGACATCAGCACGTGGTCGAGCTCCGGGAAGGCCTTGGCCAGCGTCTCCGACATATGTCCGTCGACTCGGATCTCGTAGCGCATGAGCTCTGCTCCCACGGGGGCCGGGGGCTCGGGGAAGTGGTCTGCTCCCCGCTCTGCGATCGTCCGCCCGGGCGGCCCACCTGGCCTCACCCCGCACGTGTGACCCGAGTCAGTGCGTCAGGATGATCTTGAAGGAGAGGATCAGCAGCCCCAGGAGCAGGTTGATCAGGGCGGTGGCCGTCATGAGGCGCCAGGAGGCGCCGGCACGCCGGGCCGCGGCGACGGACCACCCCACCTGCCCCGCCACCGCGACGGAGAGCGCCAGCCAGACGGTTCCCTGCACGTCGAGAGCCAGCAGCGGGCTGATCGCCACCGCGACGGCCGGCGGCACAGCGGCCTTGACGATGGGCCACTCGTCGCGGCACACGCGGAGCACCGTGTGGCGGTCCAGGGGCTGCTGCGCCAGCCGCGCCCCGAAGAGCTGGGCGTGCACGTGCCCGATCCAGAACACCAATCCGGTGAGCAGCAACAGCAGCACCAGTTGCAGCCGCGGGAACGACCCCAGGGCGCCGGCGCCGATCACCACCGAGGCGGCCAGCATGGAACCGTAGACGCCCCCGGTGTAGTCCGCGTGGGCCCGTCGCTCGGCCGCACGGGTACGGGCGGTGGTCGGGTCGGTTCTGGACATCGGGCTCCTCGCGGTCAGCCACTCCCATCGCACCGGAGGCGGCGGACCGGCGGCTCACCCGTCGCGGGCGAAGCCGCCGCGATCAGAGCAGCCGCATGTCCCGCGCACGGTGCACGGCGTCACTGCGACGGTTCACCCCGAGCTTCCGGTACAGGCTCTTCAGGTGCGTCTTCACCGTGTTCACCGACACGAACAGGTCCGCGGCGATCTCCTGCGTCGACATCATCTGCGCCAGGCGCTCAAGGACGTCGCGCTCGCGGGCGCTCAGCTCCTCCACGACGATCGGCCACGGAGGTGTCGCGAGCCAGTCCGGCGCACCGAACTCCGACGAGGCGGGCGCGAGCCATCCTGACGCGAGCTGGTTCAGCGGCGACGTGATCAGCAGCGGCCGGATCCAGCGCCCGGCGTCCAGGAAGGGGCGCCGCAGCAGGTCGTGCCGCGCGTCGAGGAGGGCCTGCGCGACCAGTCTGCGGGCGGACGGGGTGTCCCCGGCGGCGAACGCGGCCTGGGCCCGGACCAGCGTAGCCCGGACGGTCACCGCCGGTCCGGGCTCCGCGGCGGGCACGCCGTCGAGGAGGTCGATCGCCACATCCGCGTGGCCGGCGGTGAGCTGGATCCGGGCGGCCTCCACGGCGCAGGCGGGCTGGTCGTCGCTCAGGCCGCCCAGTACCTCGGCGGCGGTCTCGGACCGGCCCTCGGCCAGGTGGGCGGCCGATGTCACGAGCGTCTCGTGGCTGTCCGCCCACGGGGAGGCCTCCGCGGCGCTGAGGTCCGGGTCGGCCGCCTCGACCGCGGCCCGTGGATTGCCCCGGGCCAGCTCGAGCCGGGCCGTCACGATGGCCCGTACGGCGGCCATCACCGGGTCCTGAAGGGTGGTCGGGAGCTCGGCCGCCTCGTCGAGGAGAGCCTGCGCCCGCGCCAGTTCGTTGCGGTCGACCGCCACGGCGGCCAGCACGGTCCGCCCGATCCCGGAACCGGACGGCCCGGAGAGGCTGAACCGTTCCGTCTCGGACACCGCCTCCAGGGCCTTGTGCTCCGCCTGGCCCGTCCAGCCGTTGAGGTAGTCGATCAGCGCGAGGTGGCCCATCGACTCCTCGCGGGCGAGCACGGTGGCGGCCCTGCCGGGTGAGCCGGTCACCTTGGTCAGGGTGGCGCGCGCGTCCTCGAACCGTCCTGCCCACACCTGCGTGGAGCCCAGATGGGTCAGCAACAGGGCGGGGAGTTCCGGGTGTTTGTCCAGGAGGTGTGCGCTCACCTCCGGCTGCGCCTCGCCGGCCGTCTCGGCGGCCCGTTCGGCGCGCGCGGGGGAGCCGGTCAGACGGGCGGCCAGCGCCTCCAGCAGCGCACAGCTCAGCTGCGCGGCCGCCGGATGGACCACGTCCGTGGCCAGCCGCGACTCGGCCTGCTGCAGATGGGCCATCCCGCGATCGAGGTCGCTCTGGGAGAGGTCGCACGCCGCCCTTACGAGGTCGGTCGCGGCGCTGGTGGTCTCGGGTCCCATCCGGGAGAACAGCTCGGTCAGGTCGTCGGAGCGCAGGCCGGTGAAGAACTGCCCGATCGCCAGGTCGTCGACGAGGGCACCGGCGGCGAAGTCCCAGTCGCCCGCCGCGGCGCCATGGCTGAGCGTCTCCGGGAGCGAGCCCGCCTGCCGCAGCCACCGCGCGGCCCGCCGGTGCAACTCGGGTTCCAGGCTGGGGCAGCGCCACCGCAGATGGGCCCGGAGTATCTCCCCGAACAGCGGGTGCAGGCGGTACCAGGAGTGTCCGAGCTGCTCGACGAACGCGTTCTCCCGGTACAGCTCGCCCAGGATGCGTGCGGCGTCCGTCCGGCCGGTCAGCGCGTTCACCAGGTCGGGGCAGAAGCGGTCCAGCACGCTGACGCGCAGCAGCAGGTCCTGGGTCTGCGGGGTCTGCCGCTTGAGCACCTCGGCCAGCAGGAAGTCGGCGACTGTGCTCCGGCCCGCCTCGAACTCCTTGAGGTACGTCTCCGGGTCCGGGCTCTCCTGGGCGGCCAGGGCGCACAGCCGCAGACCGGCGGCCCAGCCACGGGTGCGGTCCACGAGGGCGCGCGCGGTGTCCACGGGCAGCCGCAGCCCGTGCCGCTCCAGCAGCGCGGCGGCCTCCTCGGGCGTGAAGGCCAGCTCGGCGCCGCGGATCTCGGTGAGGAGGCCGGAGGCCCGGTACCGGTGCAGCGACAGCATCGGCTCGGTACGGGTGACGAGCACCAGATGCAGCCCCCGCCCGGCGTGCTGCAGGACGAAGTCCAGCTGTTCGGCGACCTCCGGCACGGTGACGCGGTCGAACTCGTCGAGCACGACGGTCACGGCCGGACTGCGACCGTCCAGCTCCTCCGCGATCGCCGAGAGCACCCTGCGGTTCACATGGTTCGCGTCGGCCGGCCAACCGACCTGCTCGGACAGCGGGTTGCCGGACGCGCTCAGGGCGTGGAGGAAGTACGCCCAGAACATCCCGGGCCGCTCCTCGTCCGTCTCGACGGTGAGCCAGGCCAGCGGCTGCGTCAGTTCCGCGGCCCATTCGGCGACCAGCAGGGTCTTCCCGGCGCCGGCCGCGCCGTTGACCATCGTCAGCGGGGTCCGCAGAGCCTTGCCCAGGTGCTTCGTCAGGCGCGGCCGGGACAGGAACGTCGCGGGTCTCGTCGGCAGTGCGAAACGCGTTCGCAGATACGGATCCCCGAGCGGATCGACACGGTGCTCGGCCGATACCGGATGCCCCTCGTGATCAGTCACGGTGCTCACCACCACTGTGGGTCAGGCCATGGGCGGCGCTCCCCTTCGCTCAGAGTCGCATTCTTCTCGCGAACGCGCCTGGCATGCGTGGTCCGAAGGTCCCATCGACAGGCCGAACGGCCCTTGTCAAGGGGCCGATGGGCCCACCTGCCCTAGGCGCCGACCCGGCCCGCCCGGTCCATGTGGTGGTCGAGGGAGAGGGCGGCGGTGATCAGCGCGAGGTGCGTGAAGGCCTGCGGGAAGTTGCCGAGCTGCTCTCCGGTCGGGCCGATCTCCTCGGCGAAGAGACCGGCATGGTTCGCGTACGTCAACATTTTGTCGAAGGCGTACCGGGCCGGTCCGAGCTTCCCCGAGCGCGCGAGCGCGTCGACGTACAGGAAGCTGCACAGGGAGAACGTGCCCTCGCTGCCGCGCAGGCCGTCGGGGGAGGCCGCCGGGTCGTAGCGGTGGACGAGGCTGTCCGAGACGAGCTCCTGCTCCATCGCGTCCAGGGTGGACAGCCAGCGCGGATCAGTCGCGGAGATGAACCCGACCCCGGGCATGAGCAGCAGGGAGGCGTCCAGGGTGGTGTCCTCGTACTGCTGGACGAAGGCCTGGCGCTTGCTGTTCCAGCCCCGCTCCATCACCTGCTGGAGAATGTCGTCCCGGGCGGTGTTCCACTGCGCGACGTCGCCGGGCCGGGCGTAGCGCTGGGCCATCCGGACACCCCGGTCGAAGGCGGCCCAGCACATCAGCCGGCTGTAGGTGAAGTCCTTCTGGCCGCCGCGGGTCTCCCAGATCCCCTCGTCGGGCCGGTCCCACTCCTTCACCAGCCAGTCCAGCACGCCCGCCAGGGCCTGCCAGCCGTCGTACGGCGGCACGTCGTCGACGCCGTCCACGGACTGGGCCAGCGCGAGCGACGCCTCTCCGTAGATGTCGAGCTGGAGCTGTCCGGCCGCGCCGTTGCCCACCCGTACCGGCGCCGACCGGCGGTAACCCTCGAAGTGGTCCAGAACCTCCTCCGTCAGCTCCGGATCGCCGTCCACCCGGTACATGATCTGCAGGGGTTCGCCGTTGACGGTGCGGCCCGCCCGCAGCCGGTCGCCCAGCCAGTGGCGGAAGGCGACGGCCTCGTCCACGTAGCCGAGGCCCAGCAGGGCGCTGACCGACAGCGAACCGTCGCGGACCCAGGTGTAGCGGTAGTCCCAGTTGCGTCCGCCGCCGATCTGCTCGGGCAGCCCCATGGTGGCCGCCGCGACGGGTGCTCCGGTGGGCGCGTAGGTGAGCAGCTTCAGGGTGATGGCGGACCGGTTCACCATGTCCTGCCAGCGGCCGTGGTAGGTGCTGCGGCGCATCCAGCCGTGCCAGAAGTCCCGGGTCCGCTCGAACAGTGCCCTGATCTCCGGCTGCCCGACCGGAGCGAGCTGCAGGTCCTGCGTGCTCCCCACCGTCAGCACGACGGCGGCCAACTCATCCTGCCCGATGGTGACTTCACCGAGCATGTCGTCGCCGTCCCTGGTCCACCGCACCGGTCCGACGCTCTGCAGCGCGGCCTGGAACCCGTTGCCCTCGAAGCGGACGGTGTCCTCGCGCGTCTCGAGGCGGTGCGCGCAACGGCCGTAGTCGAAGCGGGGGCGGCACTCGAGCGAGAAGCGCACCCGTCCCCGTGCCACCCGGAAGATCCGGACCAGGCGGTGCGTGTCCGAAGCGCGCTCGGGACGCTCCACCGGCATGAAGTCGATCACTTCGCCGACCCCCTCGTCGGCGAGGAAGCGGGTCACCAGCACGGCTGTGTCCTGGAGATACAGCTGGACCGGAGGCCGACGGCTGTCGGCCGTGACGCTGAAGTACCCGCCGTGCTCGTGATCGAGGATCGAGGCGAACACACTGGGCGAGTCGAACCTGGGCGTACACAGCCAGTCGACCGTGCCCTCGGACGAGACCAGTGCCGCGGTCTGCAGGTCTCCCACCAACCCGTGATCCTCGATCGGGGCATAGCGTCGCATGAGCAGCTCTCCTTCCCGCTGCGCGCTCCGGGGCACCTTCGCGCCACGACACCGCGCCGTCCACGTGTGCCCAACCTCGCAACGCCCGGCGGTGAAGGCTTCACCCCCGGTGGGTGAGGCAGTGCCAAGGGCGCTGCCGAACCCTTGGTGAGGGCAGGCGATGACCGATCCCTGCCAGGACTTGTCGAGTCGGAGGGCGCTCCAGGGGGCGACATCAGTGGCTGAGACAACCGAGCCGATGCAGACGGCGGCCAAGAGGCGTGTGCTGGCCGCCTTGGCCCTCGCCCAGTTCATCTGCAGCTTCGCCGGCTCCAACATGAACGTGATGATCAACGACATCAGCAAGGACCTGGACACCACCGTCCAGGGCGTGCAGGTGGCGATCACCGTGTTCCTGCTGGTGATGGCGGCACTGATGATCCCCGGCGGCAAACTGACCGAACGCTACGGCCGCAAGCGCTGCTTCCTGGCCGGCCTCGTCGTCTACGCCGTGGGCGCCCTGCTGAGCGCTGCCGCTCCGGGACTTGGAGTGCTGATACTCGGCAACTCCATCCTGGAAGGCGTCGGCACGGCCCTGCTCATCCCGCCCGTGTACATCCTCGCGACACTCCTGTACACCGAAGTGACGTCGCGCGCCCGTGCGTTCGGCGTCATCATGGCGCTCGGCGGTGTCGGCGCAGCGGCGGGACCGCTGATCGGCGGCCTGATCACCTCGGCCATCAGCTGGCGCGCGGCGTTCGTGTTCCAGGCCCTGGTCATCGCGGTGATCGTCTTTCTCAGCCGGCGCATGAGCGATCCGCTGCCGCGCGATCCGGGCGCCTCCTTCGACGTCTTCGGGGCGGTTCTGTCCGCCGTCGGTCTCGTCCTGGTCGTCATGGGCATCCTGGCCGCGGACAACAACATCTGGCTCATGCTCGGACTGCTGGCCCTCGGCGCACTCGTGCTCGCGTGGTTCTTCCACTCGATTCGCGCGAAGGAAGCGGCCGGCGGGGATCCGCTGCTGCGGCGCGACATGTTCCGCAACCGCACGTCCAACCTCGGTCTCGTCACGCAGAACATCCAGTGGCTGATGCTGATGGGCTCGTCCTTCACGGCGGCGACCTATCTCCAGGTCGTCCGCGGATACGACGCCATCCAGACCGGGGTCATCTTCACCGCGGCCACGCTCGGGCTGCTGATCACGTCCCTGGCCGCCGAGCGCATGGCCAAACGACGCTCCCAGCGCCTGCTCATCACGTCCGGCTTCGTGGCCGGCGTCGCCGGGATCGTCGTCCTGATCGTCATGGCCTACGCGTTCAAGTCCGCCTGGGCCTTCGTCCCCGGACTGCTCCTGATCGGCCTCGGCCTCGGCGTCATGCTGACCCCCTCGGTCAACGTCGTGCAGTCGAGCTTCCCGGAGGAGCAGCAAGGGGAGATCTCGGGGCTGTCCCGCAGCGTGTCGAACCTCGGCTCCTCCTTCGGCACGGCCATCGCCGGCACCATCCTCGTCTCCGGCCTGACCAAGGGCGCCTACGCCGCCGCCATGAGCACCCTGGCCCTGATGGGATTCGTCGGCCTGATCGCGGCGACACGGCTCCCCCGGGAACCGGTCACCGCTCCGGTACAGGCCCCACCCAGGACGACACCGCAACCACGCACTTGACCGACCTCAGATGTGCACCTCTTGCTGCTCCCGGGCGCGTGATCGAGTCGTACTGGTGCCTCAGTTCGGCCGGCTGGGCTTCCCCTGACGGATGGTCCGAACGGCGAACACGGGGTCGACGGGCTCGACGAGTCGCTCAACGGCGATCGCCGCGAGGTGAGCCGGCGCCTCACCCTCCACCAATGCCCTCACGTACTCGAGCGCATGCGTCGGGGCCAACACGGGCAGCCGCCGGCGCAGTGTACGTACGGCAGCCAAGTGGCCGTGCACGGCGGCGACTTCGCAAATCTCATCGTGGAGATCGTCCGCCGTGGTCCGGACGGTGAGCCCACGGACACGAACGCAATAGTCGTCCTGCCATTCACCACTGCGCGCTGAGAGGCCTCCGATTTCGTGCAGTCCACCGTCGACGCGATCGACCAGATACGGGCCGGTGCCGACCAGCATGGCGCCGAGGTCCCCGGTGCGCGCGAACTCCTCGGACTGCCAGTGGACGATCCACACCAGCTCGTGCTCCTCGACACGTACGACCCTGGCGCGCGTCCGGTCCACACCTGCAGCCGCCCACTTCTGGTGCTCGCGGTCCAGTTCTTCCTCGACGATGCGCACCGCGGCGTCACGCTCGATCACGCGAGCAGCATCTCCTACGCCCTCGACGCCGACGAATGGATTTCGAGACCGCCTTCCGGCGTCGCTCCGGCCCACGATGCCTGCCCGCCACCTGTAGCATCTGCCTGCGTTGAACTGGACACTTGTGCAGGTCCGTCCATCACCGTCGGGCGAGGAGACGAAGGTGCCGGAGAGGAATCTCGAGTTCGGGCAGTACGGGGCTCGCGGCATCAAGGGGCATGAGGCCGTGGGCCGGCGGCTCGACGCGCTCGCGGGATTCGTCGCCACCCCGGTGACGACGCATCGCGGGCTGCTCGCGCGGCTGCACTACCTCACACGGACCAAGCACGCGAGGGAGGCGGCCCGCGAGGCCGGCCTCACCGTCACCGACCGCACCCTCAGGGCATGGCTGGAGGGCCGCCGCACGCCGTCGAGGAAGAACCTGCAGAGTGTCGAGACCGCGTACCGCACCGTGCGCCGCCACAACGTCGCCCGGTATCTGCTCGCCCGCCTCAACCGCGAAGGCCGCGGCACCCGCGTCGAGTTCCACCCGGTCAACCAGAGCCAGGTGCCCCGGCCCCGCCAGCGCGTGGTCGAGTACCGCACCCTCAACGTCCGCCACTGGGACCGCATCGTGCGCGCCTGGGCCGAGGACGACGACGCGGCGCTCGACGACGCCTGGGTCAACGACGTCACGGTGGACCTCGGCAGCCAGTGGGGCGAGTACGAGTACGTCACCAACATCGGATTCGCGGCGTGAGACTCCCGCCGGTCGCGACATCCTGCCCGGAGCGCCGAGCAGCACGGCCGGCGCTCCGGACAGGCGGAGCGCGCGACCAACTGTCCGATCCAGCCGCGACCGGGGACCGACGACATTGAACCCAACCCGTACGACGAGTGAGGCGCAGCCCGACGCCACCGGCACGGCGGTGCGGTCGGCCCGCGCCCTGGCCCGGCTCGCGCTCCTGTGCGTCGCCGGAGCCGTGGCCTCGGTGGTGGCCGGAGCCGGCCAGTGGCTGATCCTGCTGCTCGGCCTCGCCGGACTCGCCGTGGCCGGTGCCGGCCTCTGGTGGGCGCTGGCGCACCGCGGAGTCGCCCGTCTCCTCGGCGCCCTGCTGGCGATCGCCGCGCCGGTGGCCGTCCTGGTGCTGTACGCGATCTCGGGCCTGTGGGTGGTGGCGGCAGCGGCCCTCGCGTGCTGGGCGGTCGCGCTGGCCTGCGCGCGGAGCGCGCTGCGCCATCTGCGCAAGCCGCGCGGGATGCACCACCGCAGCGTCCGGGCACCCCGCCGCGCCGTGGTGATCATGAACCCCAAGTCGGGCGGCGGGAAGGTCGGCCGCTTCGGGTTGGTGGAGCGGGCCGAGGCCCTGGGCGCCCGGGTGATCCTGCTCGACCTCGACAAGAACCCGGACCCGGTGGCGCTGGCCCGGCAGGCCGTCGCCGAGGGCGCCGACCTGCTCGGCGTGGCCGGCGGCGACGGCACCCAGGCCCTGGTGGCGGCCGTGGCGGCCGAGCACCGGCTGCCCTTCATGGTCGTGTCCGCCGGCACCCGCAACCACTTCGCCATGGACCTCGGCCTGGACCGCGACGACCCGTCGAAGAGCCTGGACGCCCTCTCGGACGGCGTGGAACTCCGCGTCGACCTGGGAGACGTGGCGGGCCGGCCCTTCGTCAACACCGCTTCGTTCGGCACGTACGCGCACATCGTGCAGAGCCCCGACTACCGCGACGCCAAAGCGGTCACGGCCCTCGACCAGCTGCCCGACCTGCTGACGGGCGAGGCCGGCGCCACCCTGACGGCCCGCGCCGACGACGAGGTGCTGGACTCCCCGCAGGCCGTGCTGGTCAGCAACAACCCTTACGCGCGGGCCGATCCCCTCACCGGCGGACGCAGACCGCGGCTCGACACGGGCACGCTCGGTGTGATCTCGGTCCGGGTCGTGGGCCCGGCCCAGGCCGCCGAACTGGCGCTGCTCGGGGAAAGGGCGAGCGGCATCACGACCCTCACGTCCCGCCGCGTGGTCGTCGAGGCCGACGAGGAGGTCATCCCGGTGGCCCTGGACGGCGAGGCACTCACGCTGCCCACGCCGGTCGTGTGCACCGTGCGGCCCGGCGCGCTCCGGGTCCGGGTGCCCAAGCACCGTCCCGGCGCCCCGTACGTCGCCCCGTCGGTCGACTGGCGGCGCATCGTCCGTCTCGCCTTCGGCAGAGCACCCCGTCCGCACGAGAAGAACCAGGAGCAGAGCGATGGCTGACCGCCGCCCGCCGGAACACCAGGCACCGCAAGATCTGATGCGTGACCTCGCCGCCCTCGACCAGGCGCTCTACGAGGCCGTGACGGTCACCAGCACACCCGCGCTGGACGTCGCGCTGCGCAGGCTGTCCGCCGCGGCCGACCACTCCAAGATCTCCTTCCTGATCGCCGGGGCGCTGGCCGTGCGCCCCGGACGGTCCCGCCGTGCCGCCGCCCTCGGCGTCGCGGCGATCGGCGTCGCCTCGGCCACCGCCAACCTGCTCGGCAAACGCCTCGTCCGCCGGCCCCGGCCGCACCGCGCCGAGGACTCGCCGTTCCCCGGACGCCACGTGCCCATGCCCGAGTCCGCCTCGTTCCCCTCGGGCCACACGGCCTCGGCCGTCGCCTTCGCCGCGGCTGTCGGCCCCGCGTTCCCGGTCGCCACGGTGCCGCTGGGCCTGCTCGCCTGCGCCGTCGGCTACTCACGCGTCCACACGGGCGTGCACTATCCCGGCGACGTCATCGCCGGCGCCGTACTCGGCACCGCCGCGGCGGCGACCGTCCTCGCCGCCGCAAGTCAAGGCAGCCTGCGGACTCCGGTCTTCGGCTGTCCGTAACGGCCCGTCAGCCCGCTGTGCTGCCAGGACGCGCAGATTCCGCTCTCCGTCAGATCATGAAGGTTTCGTGCGCGAAACCTGTCTAAGATCTGGAGCTCGTACGGAGAGGGAAACGTGTGAGCGATTTAGCAGGCCCGCGCTGCCCGGAATGCGGCGAACTCCGGGCAGCGGACGGAACCCCGACCTGTTCGTGCACCCGCCGCGCCGCCGAGGCCCGCCGCGAGACACGTACGACCGAGGTGGCGGCGGCGGAGGACTTCGACCCGGTGCGCATACGGCCGTTCGTGGCCATCGACGTCGACTCCGGGCCTGCGGAGACGTCGGCCGAGGAGCCGCAACAGCCGGACAGCACAGAGCCGTTGGACGAGGCGCAGATGTCCGACAGCCGCCCGGCCCTCGAAGTCCCCGTGCACTCCCCGTCCCTCGACACCCCGACCCGCAGGCGACGCCCGCGATCACTGCTGGTCGCGGGTGGTGGAGCCGCCGTTGCCGTCCTGGTGACCGGGGGAGTCGTAGGGGGCGTCTTCTGGTACGACAGCCCCGCGCGGGACGACTCCGCGTCCAGCGGTGTCCGGGCGGGCCTGCCCGCCCAGCGGTCCTCCGAGGATGCCCCTTCGTCGGCGGACCCGTCCCCGACGGCGCCCTCCGCGTCCGCGTCCGTGAGCTCGACGGCCTCCTCACCGAGCGCCACCTCGTCCGGCGGGCACGGCACCCCGGCCGCCCCCGGCGACCCGAGCGCGACCGCGCCCCCGGCCGCCACCACCGCCCCGGCGCCGGGCGCGTCCGCAGCGACCGAGTCGGGCGGTGAGACTCCCGTCCTGCGCTACGGCGACAAGGGACCCGAAGTCGCCGAACTCCAGCTCCGGCTCCGGCAGATCGGCTTCTACGACGGGGACGTCGACGGCGACTTCGACCGCCAGGTCGAGAACGCGGTCCGCGCCTACCAGCTCGCCCGCGTCATCCTCAAAGACGCGTCGGGCGTCTACGGCGCGGCGACCCGGGTCTCGCTGGAAGGCGAGACGAAGGAGCCGTGAGGCAGGGCAGTCATGACGCAGCGGAGTCATGACGATGGCCGAGCCGGGCACCCGTACGGGCATGAAGGCGATGCCGGCAAGGCACATGCTCACGTTGACCGTCGTGCTGGCGGTGCTCCCCGCAGCCGTGGCGTGCGGGAATCACCACGGACAGGGAGCCGAGGCGTCCGCGTCGGCGGGCGGGCCGGCCGTCGTGTCCTCGGGAAGCCGCCTCGTCGTCACGACCGACAACGGGCTGCGGCTGCGCCCCACCGACGGCCACCGCGTCACCATGGATGACGGCGTCAAGGCCGACTGGTCCCACCACGGCCACACCTGGGTCCTCGACCTCACGTGCGCGGACAGGTCGGGGAAGGACGGCGGATGCCCGCGCATGCCCTCCGTCAGGGTGCCAGACGGCATGGATGTGACGGCCCGGGCCCGTAACGCCGGCGTCGACGTGGCGGGCATCGCCGCCGCGCTGGACATCACGACCGTCAACGGCGATGTGTCGGCGACCGATTCGGGTCGCGGCGACGGCGCAGTACGCCTGTCCACCCGCAACGGCTCGGTGCGCACGACGGCCCTCAAGGCAGGCCGGCTGGCCGCGACCACCACGAACGGGGACGTGGTCGTCGCGTGTGCCGACGCGCCGCCGCACGTCACCGCGACGACCACCAACGGCTCGGTCGACGTGACCGTGGCGGACCGCGCCCCCGCCTACGCGGTCACCGCGACGACCGTCAACGGCCGCACCACGGTGGCCGTGCCCACGCGGGACGCCTCCCACGGACCCGCGATGACCCTCACCACGGTCAACGGAGACGTCGCCGCACGCCGGGAGTGAGCGATCATCTGCCGGGACCGTCCGAGCGCCTGCGGTGGAGGGTGAAGTTCTCGAACACCGACAGCTCGCCGTTCGGCTTGTTCACGTTGTAGTAGGTCACGTGCAGACGGGTGGTGTCGCCCGGGTGGCGGCCGGGGTCGACGGTGAACGAGGCGAAGCCGTAGGGGTGTTCGGTGTCGCGGACACCCGTCCAGACCGCCTCCTCCTTCGTGTAGGTGGAGGTGCGCTTGCCGTTGGAGCCGGGGGTCGCCGACACGGCGGTGATCACCTTGGCGGTGCCGTCCTTGAAGAAGTTCTGGTTGGTGGTCCCGGAGACACCACCACCGCCGAGGACCATGTGGACGGTGCCCAGTCCGGTGTCGATGTCGTCGGTGCCCTGCGAGACCGGCCGCGGGGTCAGGGTCTCGCTCCCGCCGAGTACGCCGCGAACGGCCAGTGAGCGCTCGTAGTTGTGCTCGTGGCCGCAGACCACCAGGTCCACGCCGTACTTGTCGAACAGCGGGCCGTACTTCTGCCGCAGCCCCAGGTCGGCTCCGTTGGCGTCGGAGGAGCTGATCATGACCTGATGCATGGCGACGACCACCCAGTCGATGTCGCGGGAGGCCCGCGCCGCCTTCAGTTCCTTCTCCAGGAAGGCGAGTTGGCGCCCGCCGGAATAGCCGCTGATGTAGAGGTCGCCGCCGTCCTGGAGGCAGTTGTCGTCGTTCTGCAGGACGATCACCCGCACGGAGCCGGCCGTGAAGGCGTACCACAGGCCCGCGAGTTCGGCGTCCGTCTCGGTCGAGGGGAGGTCGAAGTAGGTCTGGTAGGCGCCGAGTCCGATGGGGCCGTTGGCCTTCTCGATCTCGTGGTTGCCGGCCGCCGGCATCCAGGGGCGGAAGCGCGCGGAACGGGTGTTGTTGGTGAAGAAGTTGTTCCAGGTACGCACCCGGTCGACGTCGAGGTTGGCGTAGCACAGGTCGCCGTTGAGCAGGTGGAACAGCGGGGCGACCTGCTCGATGCCGGTGACGATGTCCTTCGTCGCGGGCGTGGAGTTCGCGTCCAGCGCCGCCGTGCCGTTGGCCGCCCAGGTGACCTGCGGAGCGGACTGGTCGCCGAAGCTGGTGAAGGTGAACGGCCTGCGCCCGCGCGGGGCCGTGCGGAACGTGCCGCTGTCGGGCGTCGTCCCCTCGTGCGTGGCGAAATAGAGATAGTCGGTCCCCGGGGCCAGCCGGTTGAGCGAGGCGTGGTGGACGTACACGGTCCGGCCGGAGGTGCCGTCCTCGTACGTGACGGTCCGGGCGTCGGCGCGGGAGCCGAAGCCGTGCTCCAGCGTGCCGTAGCGCACGACAGGTCTCCTCACCGGCCGGTCGGTGATCCACGACACCGTCATCTGGGTGCTGGGGTCCGCTCCGAAGGTCAGGTGCAGTCCCTGGACCGGGGGCGCTCCCGTCGAGTCCGCCGTGAGGTGGAACGCCGGGGCCCCCGCCGGGGCGGCCTGCGCCGTACCGGCTCCCAGCAGCGGGGTGACGGCCGCGCCGGCGCCCGCGGTGCCGAAGAGGCCCAGCGCGTGACGACGGCTGACCCCCTCGGACGACTTCTGTGACCCGTCCGATGTCCCTGACTGTGCGGTCATGGTGCCCTCCCTGACGAGCTGTCGAGCTCTGAACGACGGCACCCTGGCGCTGCCCGGCGGCATGCAGGTGAACTCCGTGTTGCCAGTTGGCCTTTGGGAGCCGGGAGACGGAAGATCCGGCTGTTCCTTGCCGCTGCCTTTGCCCGCGGCTGCCCAGCCGTTGACCGATGCGCGCGAGGCGCACGGACCTGACCGCCCGCCGTGCCCGCCTTGGCCGCACCGGTCACCCGGCGCGTCGGCCTCGGCCTGGCTGTGTCGTAGCCTCGGCTGCGAAGGATCAGGTGCGAGGCGGGAGGGTCGTACGGCGGAGTCCGGGCGGCGCCCAAGGGCTGTTGCGCGCCGGCACGGGGCCCGGGGGCCGACTCGGGCGGGCAGGCGGTCGACGTCGACGGGCGTACGGGCGCGACCGACGGCATGGTGACCTTCGCCCGCTTCGTCGAACGGACCGGGTACGTCACCGAGGCCGAACGGTTCGCCTGGTCCTTCGTGTTCGCGGGATTGCAGCGGCGTGGACCACCGCGGCGATCACCCCGTGGTCCAGGTGTCGTGGAACGACGCGCTGGAGTACTGCCGTTGGGCCGGCACCCGGCTGCCCACCGAGGCCGAGTGGGAGTACGCCGCACGGAGCGGGGCTCGACCAGCGGCGGCATCCGTGGGGGGACGAGCTGACGCCCGGCGGGGAACACCGCTGCAGCATCTGGCAGGGGCACTTCCCCACCAGGAACACAGCGGAGGACGGCTGTCGCGGCACGGCGCCCGTGGACGCGTACAAGCCCAACGGCTTCGGCCTGCACAACATGTCGGGCAACGCCCGGGAGTGGTGCGCCGACTGGTGGGGCACCGACCACGGCAGCAGTCCGGGCACGGACCCGAAGGGCCCCGGCAGAGGCACGTCACGGGTGATGCGCGGTGGTTCGTACCTCTGCCACTGCTCCTCCTGCAACCGCTACCGCGTGGCGGCCCGCACCTCGAACACCCCGGACAGCAGCACGGGAAACCTGGGATTCCGGACGGTCCGGGACGCCTGAGCCCCCTGATCCGGACAGCGACTGTTGCGCGCCCCATGGCACTGCACCACGACGGCCCGCCGGCGCGACTGCGCCGCGGGCACGAGGAACTCGTCCTCGGACTGCTGCGCAAGCACGGCCCGCTCAGCCGGGCCGAGTTGGGCCGGCGCAGCGGGCTGTCCCGTACGATGCTCTACGACATCGTCGGCGCGCGCGTCGACAACGGCGCGGTCGTGGCCTCGGCGCCCGCTCCGGGGGAGCGCCGGCGCGGGCGGCCGGTCGAGACGGTGACCCTGCGGACCCCGCCGTGACCTGCCGCTCCTGCTCCGCAAACGGTTCGGAGTGCCCGTCCTGGTCGACAACCACTCCGCGCTGCCACCCCAACAACACACTGCGGTCGTGGACTTCGCTGCCCCTGCGGGTCCGGCCGGTCTCTTGATCGGCGCTCACGTGGTGAGCGCGGCTTCGGCGTCGTGGCCGTAGATCCAGCCGGCCGTGACGAGGGGGTCGGACGCGGCGAGCGCCGTGTCGCGTGTCTCCTGCTCGGGCCCGTCCGGCAGATGGTTGGCGTCCCTGCGGGCGTGACTGATCTCCTGCAGACGCGTGGTGCGCGGGATGCGCGCCGACTCGTAGCGTTTCAGGGCCTGTTCGGGGTCGTCCGGGGACGCGGCGAGGCAGCGTGCCAGTACGGCGGCGTCCTCGATGGACTGGGCCGCGCCCTGCGCGAAGAAGGGGAACATGGGGTGCGCGGCGTCACCGAGCAGCGTGACTCTGCCCCGGCTCCAGTGCCGTAGCGGCGAACGGTCCAGCAGGGCCCAGCGTCCCGGCACTCCGCCCGCCACGATCAGATCGGTCACCCGCGGGTCCCAGTCGGCGAACTCGGCGCGGAACTCCTCGGTCGGGGCCGTCGCACTCCAGGACTCCTCGGTGTAGTCCCCGGCGGGTGCGAAGGCGACGACGTTGACCGCGCTGCCGCCGGCGATCGGGTAGTGCACGAAGTGCCGGCCGGGTCCGAGCCAGATCGTCTGCGCGGGCCGCAGGGCGAATTCCGGTGCGGCGTGGGCGGGCACGAGGGTACGGAAGGCACAGACACCGGAGTACCCCGGGGACGGACGGGCGGCCAGCCCGCTCCGGACCACGGAGTGCACGCCGTCGGCGCCGATGACGACGTCGGCCTCGGTCCGGCTGCCGTCCGCGAAGGACAGCGACACGTCGTCCGGGCCCGCCTCGACCGAGGTGCACCGCTCGCCCAGCCGAATCCACGCGCCGGGCACCGCCGAGCGCACCGCGTCCAGCAGATCGGACCGGTGGATGACGTAGGTGCGTTCGCCGTAGAGCTGCTCGCACACATCGGTCAGTGCCTCCACCGACAGCACGCCGCCGTCCGCCCAGCGACGGAACTCCCACCCCCACTCCAGAGCCACGGCCCGGCGCAGGAACGCTTTCATGACGCCGAGGCGCCGCAGCAGCCGTACGGCATTGGGCGCCACGACCAGCCCGGCGCCGACCTCGCTGAGCGCGGGTGCCTGCTCGTGGACGGTGGCGTTCAGCCCCGCGCGGCGCAGGAAGGCGGCGGCGGCGAGACCGCCGATGCCGCCCCCGATGATGGCGATCCGTGGGCCGTGCGGGCGAGCGGGCATGGACCGACTCCTCCTATCCCTGGGGCTACTCCGGTGCTGCCACTGCCCCGATCCTCCCGGGTGGCCGTGTCTGTTGAGAACACCTGCGACGCACGCTCGCGGGGTTCATTACTTCTGGGGTCATCGACCCTGAGCCCGTACGGTGTGATGATCGTCGGCGTAACCAGTCGGAACCGCCGGAAGGGACGTCATGTCTGCCTACGCGATAGCTCACCTGCGGGAAGCCGCGCCGCATCCGGAGATCGCCGAGTACATCGAGCGCATCACGGCGACGTTCGCCCCGTACGGCGGCCGCTTCCTGGTGCACGGGGCGCAGCACGACGTGAAGGAGGGCTCGTGGCCCGGGCACGTGGTGGTGATCGGTTTTCCGTCGATGGGGGAGGCGCGGGCCTGGTGGGACTCGGCCGCCTACCAGGAGATCGCGCCGCTGCGTTCACGGCACATCGCCGGGGACATCATCCTGGTGCCGGGCGTGGCGGAGGACTACGACGCGGCGGCGACCGCGCAGGTGATGAGGGCGGGCCTGTCCGGCTGACGGCCCTGGGCGGAGCCGAGCAAGGATGCCGCTGTGCGGTCGCTATTCGGTGGCGCCGGGCTGAGGCTGGGCGTCGGCGGACCGGTCCGCGTCAGGAGCGGTGTAGTACACGGAGCTCCCCTGCTTGGTCCGCTGCACGAGGCCCTTGGCCACGAGGCCTTCGACGGTGGTGCGCACGACGGTGTTCTTGATGGTGCGGTCGGGATGGGCCTTGTCGAGGGCGGCGGCGATCTCGGCGGTGGAACGCGGCTCGCGCTCCTCGGCGAGGTGGGCGCGCACCAGGTCGACCAGCGTGGGCCGGGTCGATGTGTCGGCCGTGGGGCGGGTCTTCTTGGCGGCAGACTTGCGTGCTGTGGAGCGGCGGGCAGAGGTGCCGGCCTTCTTGGCCCGGGTCTTGGTGCCCGGGGAGGCGGTGGCAGCGGCCGCCTCGGCGGACGCGGGGGTGATACCGAGGGCCTGCTGCATGTTCAGGAGCACGCTGTGGTCGTGTTGCAGCGCGGCCAACTGCCCTTGCAGATCGGCGATTTCCGCACCGACGCGATCTTGCTCCTTGACGTTGCGCTCGAGGTCACCGGTCACCTGGGCGGCATACTGCGAGGTCAGTTCGCTGGAGGCGGGAGGCTGGGACATGGGGTTGACCTTTCTCTGCGCCACGGCCGACCGTCGGGCGAGGAGCTGCAACGGGCCGGGCAGCGGTCTCGCGGACACGGCGAACGCCGTGGACCGCACCCTTCATGCCGAACAAGTGCGGCTTAGGAATTTTACGGACGCCTGCCCCAGCCTGTTCCGCCCGGGAGCTGTGTTTTTACCGTCGGTCACCAAAGGGCATGCTCGAATCGCCGATCACTGCGAGCGCGAGTCCCGGTCCCTGAGCGCGCTGACCCCGTTGGTATCGGCGAAATGGTGATACGCATGTGCTTGCCGGCGAGCGTTGCGAAGGCCTCGGGTGGCTGCCGCCTCGATCCGCTGTCCGTCGGGATGGAGCGGCATCCGGCGGCGTTCTCGTCGTACCAGTGCCGTGATCGCCAGAGCCAGTATGGCCACTACTGCCACGATCGATATTGCCATGTACACCATCATCCCCCGTGAGCACCTCAGGCCGCCACGTTATTGGCTCTGGCCTTCGCGTTGGAAGCCGCCGTCATGGCGTCGCACTTCCTCGAGAGTCACCTGTCGCGGAAGCGTCGTCATGCGGGGTGCGACCGTGTGGGAGAGCGGTCGGGACACGCCCTCGAACCGGCTCGGGAAGGGGAACTTGCGCTCCAGGAAGCCGTGGATGGCGGACCGGGCCGCCGCTCGGGCCGCCGGAGGCGTGTCCACGTCGTTGAGGCAGAAGAAGTCGACGTCCTCGCCGGCGGCGAGGCGGGCCAGGCGGCGCTGCATGTCCGGGGTGCCCAACTGGACGTAGCGGAAGCGGTAGTGGGCCGGGACGGCCCGTCCGGTCGCGATCGCCCAGTGGTGGTGGAGCGTGGACGCCGGGGCGACGTCGGAGGTCGAGCGGAACCGCGAGAACGCGGTGTGCTCCAGCTCCTCGATGCCGAGATCCTCCATCTCCCGCATGACGGACAGCAGTTGGGGGTGCGGGGTGTGCAGCGACTTGTGGGTGACGTATCTGCCGTGGAAGCGCCTGATCACCTCGCGGGCGTTCTTGCCGGCGGAGTTGGGCGCCGGTTCGAGCGGGTGCGGGGCGCCGAGGCCGAGTTTGAGCGGGGACAGGGGGATGCGGGCGATCCCGTTGCCGTGGAAGAAGTGCTGCGCCCGCACCGGGCGGTTGATGAAGACGTCGTCGTTGAAGTAGAGGTAGCGGTCCGACAGGCCCGGTATGTGGTGCAGCCTGCTCTCTATCGCGTGGGAGTTGAAGACGGGGAGCGCCTCGGCCGGGAGGATGTCCCGGTGGTCGACGACCGTCAGCCCCTCCGCCTCGGGGTCCAGCCAGTCGGGGAGCTGGGAGTCGGTCACGAGGTAGACGTGCCGGACGAACCCGGCGTACATGTCCAACGACCGTAGCGCGTACCGCAGTTCGTCATGGCTGGTGTAGCGGGACGCACCGGTCTCGCGCGGGGCGATGAGGTTGCCGGAGAGCTCCTGGTACGCACGGCGCTTCGCGGCCATGGTGGGGTCGTCCCCGTCGACCCAGGTGTAGACGGCGTCCACGGGGAAGCGGACCTCGTCCATGCCCGTTTCGGCGAAGGCCGCGAACGTCGGCACGCTGCGGCGCGGGCCGGTCACGGTGGCCGGCTGCTGCGCCGTCGCGGGCAGGACCTCCGAGACGGGGTTGCGGCGCGGAGCGACGAGCGCCGGGCCGTAGACGTCCTCCAGCTGGCGGGCGGGCACGGTGAGCCAGGAGGGATCGGAGCCCGGTGCAGTGCCCAGGTCCCGGCCGCGGCGCCAGAACTCGATGTCGCAGCCCGCCTCCAGACCGCTGAGCACCTGGCCCTCGGGGCCGAGGCGCAGCAGGCCGGTGCGGAGCACGGCCGCCCGCCTCAGTGCCCGGGGCAACTTGCCGTCGGCCCAGAGCACCGCACGCGTCACGGTGCCGTCCCGCCCGAACCCGCCGACGTACTCCGCGGTGTGCGCGAAGCGCTGCGCCGCACGGGCGAGGACCTCCTCGCGGTATGTCTCCTCCACGCCGACCACCGGCCGGGACGCACTGCCGTCGTCGGAGGGGACGAGGAAGTGCGGGACCCCGATCGACTCCAGCAGGGTGCACACCCGCTCGAGGTCGGCTTCGGCGGCGTCCGCTGCCGTGTAGGCGGCAACCGTGGGGCCGTACAGCCGGATCGGTCCGAGGGTGATCCGGCGCAGTCCGGGGAGGGCGGATCGCAGGCGCCGCCGGGCCCGGGCCCTACGCAGGGTCCACAGCCGGGCCGAGAGCTGGAGCCGGAGGAGCACCAGGAGCTCCCAGACGGCTCGTAGGCCCGCGGGACCGGTGAAGTGGTGGCGGATTTCCATGCCCGCGGCCCCGTCAGTTCCGCTTCTCGAAGGGGCTGGGGAAGGGGAAGTAATGGTCGAGGAACTCGCCCATGCGGACGCCGACCTGCTCGCGCTCCTCCGACGGCACGTCGACGTCGTTGAGGCAGAAGAAGTCGAAGCGGCGGTTGCGGCGCAGGTCGTCCAGGCGCGCTTCGGCGTCCGGGCGGCTGATGTTGACGTACCGGAAGCTGAAGCTGCCCGGCACACCGCGGCCGGTCATCAGCGCGTACTGGTAGAGCAGCGGGGCCGTCAGGGCGATGTCCTGCGGGGAGCGGAAGCGGGACGCGGTGGTGCGGCGGATGTCCTCGTCGAAGAGTTCCTCGAGCGTCTGCAGGGTCTCGCGCTGCTGCGGCAGCGGGGTGTGCATGAAGTTGTTCGTCGTCATGCGCCCGAACTTCTCCATCAGCAGCCGACGGACGTTCTTGCTGGCGGAGTTGGTGGCGGTCTCCTCGGCGTGCGGCTTGCCGATGCCGATCTTGAGGGGGGAGACCGGGACCTTCATCAGCCCGCTGCCGTGGAAGAAGTGCTCCGCGGTGACGCGGCGGCCGACGAACACGTCGTCGTTGAAGTACAGGTAGTGGTCCGACAGGCCCTCGATGTGGTGCAGCCGGGTCTCGATGGCGTGGGAGTTGAACACCGGCAGGACGTCCGGCGGGAAGATGTCCCGGTGATCGACGACGGTGATGCCCTCGGCCCGGTCGTCGAGCCAGTGCGGCTTCTGGCCGTCGGTGACGATGTAGATGTGGCGCACGAAGTCCGCGTACATGGCGAGCGAGCGCAGCGAGTACTTCAGCTCGTCGTGGCTGGTGTAGCGGGAGGCGTTGGTCTCCTTGTCCAGGATCTCGGCGGTGCCCCGGTCCTGGAAGCGGGCCCGCTTCGCCCGCATCTCGGGCTCCTCGCCGTCGACCCAGGTGTAGACGACGTCGACGGGGAAGGTCACGTCGTTCACGGTCGGCCGGGTGAAGGGCGCGAAGGTCGGCAGCTCCCGGTCGCCCACCTGCACGGTGGCGGGCTTCTGCTCGGACACCGGCAGTACGTCGGCGATGCCGTTGCTGCGCGGCGAGATCAGTGACTCGGCGAAGACGTCCTCGGACGCCTGCGGCTGGACCTTGGCCAGCCGCCGAGGGCCGTCGGCGGAGGCGAGGAGCTGCGCCCCGTCCTCCCAGAACTCGACGTCGCAGGCGAGTTCCGGCCCGGAGAGCAACTGGCCCTTGGGCCCCAGGTGGTTCTCGCCGATCCGCAGCGTGGGGGCTGTGCGGAGCGGGGTCGGCAGCACGCCGTCCATGAACAGCGCGGGGTGGCGGAGCATGCCGCCGGGCAGGGGCCTGCCGATGAACACCGCTTTGCCCGCGTTCTGCGTCTCGAGGGCGGTGAGGAACCGCTCCCGGTCGACGGCGTTCACGCCGACCGTGTGACGCGTCCGCGCGGCCGGCAGCAGGAAGTAGGGGATTCCTTCCTGCTCCAGTGCGGCCACGACCAGGCCGAGGTTGGAGGCGGTGGCATCGGCCGCGGTGAAGGCGGAGACGACCCGCCCGTAGAGCTGCTGGCCGCGCACCGCCACCGGGCGCAGGACCGGGTCGGTGACCGCGGCCTGCCGGCGCCGCCGCATGGTGCGCAGCTGCCACACCCGCTCGGCGGCCTTCCGCTCGACTCGGGGCCGCATCCGCCGGGCAAATGAGCGCACGGTCACGTTCTGAGCTCCTCTTCACCTACCTCAACACACACTTGCGTTAACGAGACCCCCGCATGTGGCGAAAGGTTGTACGAGATATCTCCGAAAATTAACGTTGCTCATAGCGCGCTCTTTACTTGCCGTGCTATTCGGCCATGACGACAAGCTTTCCGGTGGCTTCGTCGTTCTCCATGTACGTGTGTGCCGCGACGATCTCGTCCAGGCCGAACACCCGGTCCACGTACGGCCGGTGGAGGCCCGCCTCGACGTCCCGCACGATCCGCTGCAATACCGCCGCGCCCGCGCCGCCCTTGAAGTCGTCGCTGTGGAACGACGTGAGCCTGGTGCCGGACGGGATCATCGCGATCGGCTCGAAATCCGGGATCACCCACCCACTGAGAGAACCCGACACACATACCGTTCCACCACGACGGACCAGACGCAGCGAGTCCACCGCCGTGCTCGCCCCGACGAGGTCCAGCACATGATCGGGACCCTCGGGCCAGAGCGCGCGCACGGGAGTCTCCAGCGACCCGCCCTCGTCGAGGAGCACGTGGTCCACGCCGGCCGCGGTCAGCGCGGCGACCTTGCCCCGCTGCCGAGTCGTGGCCGCGGTCTCGAGTCCGCAGCCGCGCGCGATCGACGCGGCCGCCATCCCCACCGACGACGTCCCGCCACGGATGAGCAGCCGCCCCTTGCCACCGGGCGCGACCCCCAAAGCGTCCAGCGAGCCCTGCGCCGTCAGGTAGGTCTCCGGGAGGGCGGCCAGGACATCCCACGGCAAGGTGGTGGTGATCGGCATCAGCAGCGCGTTCGGCAGTAACGCGTACTCGGCGTAGCCGCCGTCGAACGACCGGCCCATCTCGCCCATCACCGCCGCGACGGCCGTCCCGTCCGGCACCAGCGGATCGGTCGAGGCCGCCACGACTCCCACGCATTCGATGCCCAGCACACGCGGGAACCGCACACCGGGGGAGTGTCCTTGGCGGGTCCGCAGTTCCGACCGGTTCAGGCCCGCGGCCTTCACCCGCACCAGGCTCCAGCCCGCCCGCACCGCGGGTACGGGCCGCTCATGGATCTCCAGCACCTCGGGGCCGCCCGCCCCGACACAGACTGCCGCACGCATCGTCTTCGTCATGCATCCACTGTCGCCAGCTGCCGGTGTGGCCTGCCACCGGTACGATGCCAAGTCATGCCCGTTGGCCGCCAACTTCCCGAATCCGGTTGGACGTCACAGATATGGCCGTCCGGCGGGGCGCACCTGTGGCCGTCCGGCGGCACGAGTTCGCTGCACTCCCATCCGCGCGGGCACCTGGTGTACGCGGCCCAGGGCGTCCTGTCCGTCCACACCGAACGCGGAACGTCGATCGTTCCCACCAACCGCGTCGCGTGGATCCCGGCCGGATTCACGCACCACCACCGCGCGCACAGCAGCACCGACATGCGGATCCTCTTCCTGCCCGCCTCCCTGACCCGGCTCGTCCCCGGTCGTCCCGCCGTCTTCACGGCCTCCGATCTCGTACGCGAACTACTGCTCACCCTCACGGGCCCGCGCTTTCGCGACGGGTCCGAGCGCAGCTACGACCGTGCGGCGCACGCACGCCTGCGCCGCGTCCTCGTCGACGAACTCCACGAAGCGCGCGAGCAGCCCCTGCAACTGCCGGAACCACAGGACGATCGCCTGCGGGCCATCGCAGGGATACTGCGCGCGAACCCTTCGGACAACACCTCGCTCGCCGGCCTCGGCCGGACGATCGGGGCCGGTGGCCGCACCCTCAGCCGGCTGTTCCACGACGAACTCGGCATGACCTTCTACGAATGGCGCACGCAGCTCCGCATCTACCACGCACTCGTCCTGCTCGCCGACGGCCACGACACGACACGCGTCGCCCATGCCTGTGGCTGGGCGAACCCCAGCAGCTTCATCGCGGCCTTCACCCAGGTCATCGGCACCACGCCCGGCCGCTACCGAAACGGCTCCGAGCGCGACCGATGAGTTCCGGTGACGAGTGCGGTCTACCCCCGGACAACCCGAACTGCGTACGAGCTCTGTGAGGGGACCCATGACCACCCACGCCGTGCCACCTGTCGTCGACGCCGCAACCTGGGAGCGCAGCCTCGACGCCCTACGAGCCCGCGAGAAGGCCGCCACGCGCGAGCTCGACGCCATCGCCGCCGAGCGCCGCCGGCTGCCCATGGTGGAGATGCCCGACTACGTCCTGGAAGGCGAGAACGGACCCGTCCGGCTGGCGGACGTCTTCGAAGGCAAGTCGCAGCTGATCGTCTACAACCACATGTGGTTCGCCGGCAAGGAATGGCAGTGCCCGGGCTGCACCGGGTTCACCTCGCAGTACACCCGACTGGAGTTCCTGGACAACTACGACGCGCGGTTCGTCATCGTCACCCAGGGCCCGATCAAGGAGGCGCTCGCCTACAAGCAGCGCGTCGGCAACAGGATGACCTGGTACTCGACCGCCGACAGCTCCTTCGGGACCGACGTCGGCGCACCGCCCGACGGCGGATTCGCGGTCAACGTGTTCCTGCGCGACGGCGACACCGTCTACCGCACCTGGCACACCAACGGCCGCGGCACCGAGCAGCTCAGCCACTCCTTCGCCCTCATCGACCTCCTGCCCTACGGCCGCCAGGAGGAATGGCAGGACTCGCCCGAGGGCTGGCCCCAGTCGCCCACGTACAGCCGGTGGGCGGGGTCGAAGGACATCGCCGCGGTCTACGGCCCCGGCGGCGGCGAGTGAGCCGCCGGCCGGCACGCCGCATCAGCCTGCCGCGTAGGGCGTGAAGTGCGCGGGCGGATGGTCGATGGGCAGGTCAGGACGCCAGTGCGCGAGGATCTGGGCGCTGCACTCGAAAAGATCCTGCCGAGGAAGCCGGTCCAGCGGCCACCACTCCCATCCGCCCACGCTCTCGTCCGGTTGCGTCGAGGGCTGCCCCTGGCACGACCGGACGACAGCGCCGACGGTGATCCGCACGACGTCGCCGACATGATCGACGAGCGTCCCCAGCAGCGTGACGTCGTCGGTCCGCGCCGACAGACCGGTCTCCTCGGCCAGTTCACGCACGACGGTCGCCTCGAAGGACCCGTCGTACGGCTCCACGGTCCCACCCGGCAACTCCAGCGTCCCGAGCCGATGCCGCCCCAGCAGCAGACCCTCCTCCCGGATCACGATCACACCGACGCCCACCGCCGCGTGCGGCGTCGGAGGCTGGGTGGTGCGGGGCCGGGTCGTGATGCGGCCGCTCTCGGCATGGGGTGGATGCGCGTGCAACAGGGTGCCCTTTCGTAGGGGGGAGAAGCTTTCCTGACCAGCACGATATTGCCGGGTGGAGGGCGCGTGTCGGAGTGGCGGGCGGGGGTTGAGAGACTGGATGGCATGGACATCCTTCGCAGGAACAGCGTCGTCGTCACGGGCAACCCGGAGGGACCGACCGTAGTGCTGGCTCATGGGTTCGGGTGTGACCAGAACATGTGGCGGCTGACAGTGCCCGCCCTGGCCGAGGACCACCGGGTCGTGCTCTTCGACTACGTGGGTTCGGGCCGCGCGGATCCGTCCGCGTTCTCGCCGGAGAGGTATTCCTCGCTCGACGGGTACGCCCGGGACGTCGTGGAGGTCTGCGAGGCCCTCGATCTGCGCGACGCGGTGTTCGTGGGCCACTCGGTCAGCGCGATGATCGGCGTGTTGGCGGCGGACAGGGCGCCGGAGCGGATCGGCGCCCTGGTGATGATCGCCCCCTCGCCGCGGTACCTCGACGACGACGGCTACCGCGGCGGCTTCAGCGCCGAGGACATCGATGAACTGCTCGGGTCGCTGGAGTCGAACTATCTGGGCTGGTCGGCGGCGATGGCGCCGGTGATCATGGGCAACGCGGAGCGGCCCGAACTCGGCGACGAGCTGAAGAACAGCTTCTGTGCCACCGACCCGGACATGGCACACGTCTTCGCGCGGACCACGTTCCTGTCGGATTCACGGGACGACCTGAAGGGCGTGCGGGTCCCGACGCTGGTTCTGGAATGCACGAACGATGCCATCGCTCCCCGGGAAGTCGGCGCCTTCGTCCACGAGGCGATCCCCGGCTCCACCCTGGTCACTCTCGACGCGACCGGGCACTGCCCGCACCTGTCCGCGCCCGAGGCCACCAACGCGGCCCTGCGGGACTTCCTGGCGGGCCTTCGGTGATGTGCCGCTCCGACCCGCCGGACGCCGACGGCGACAGGACCGCGGACGCGGCGTTCGCCGCGCTGCTCGAGGACAGCGCCGACGAGCTGTACGAGAGCGCCCCGTGCGGATACCTGTCGACGTTGATGGACGGCACCATCGCGAAGATCAACGCCACGCTGCTGGACTGGCTCGGTCTGGAGCCCGAAGCGGTGGTGGGCCGGATGCGCTTCACCGACCTGCTGACCGTGGGCGGCAAGCTGTACCACGAGACGCACTTCGCGCCACTGCTGCAGATGCAGGGCCGGATCAGCGGCATCGCCCTGGAGCTCAAGCGGACCGGCGGCGGACGCATGCCCGTGCTGGTCTCGTCCGCGGTCAAGCACAGCAGCTCCGGGGAGCCCCTGCTGATCCGCACCACCATCTTCGACGCCCGGGAACGGCGCGCGTACGAGGAGGAACTCCTGCGCGGCCGGAAGGCGGCCGAGGAGGCGCGCCGGCAGGCGGAGGCCGACCGGACTCGGCTGCAGGACGCCCTCGCCGTGCTCCAGCGCTCGCTGCTGCCGGACATCCTGCCGTCCGTACCCGGCCTCGAGACCGCGGCGCACTACCACACCGCCTCCCCGGACCGGCTCGGCGGCGACTTCTACGACCTCTTCCCGATCGACGGCAAGCGCTTCGCCTTCTTCCTCGGCGACGTGTGCGGCAAGGGGCCGCAGGCCGCAGCGGTCACCTCCCTGACCCGCTACACCCTGCGAGCGGCCGCCGTGCACGACACCGACCCGGTGGCCGCCCTGTCCACCCTGAACAAGGTGCTCCACGAGCGCTACACCGGCAGCGGCGACCCCCGCCACTGCACCGCCGTCTTCGGCACGCTCGAACCGGACCCCGCGACCGGTGAGATCGCCGTCCACCTCGCCTCGGGCGGCCACCCGCCGGTGCTGATCCTGCGCGCCGACGGCACCGCCGACTACCTGCCCACCCCCGGTGGCCTCCTCGTCGGCGTGCTGCCCGACGCGCACTTCAGCACCGCCACGACCGTCCTGGCGCCCGGAGACACCCTCCTGCTCTACACCGACGGCCTCACCGAAGCCCGTATCGACGAAGACCGCACCTTGTACGGCGAGGAGTCCCTGCTCGCTTTCGCCACCGAGCACGCCGGCCGGCCCCCGGACGCCCTGATCCACGCCCTGACCGGCCTCCTGGACAGCTTCGGGGACGGCCTCGACGACGACACCGCCCTGCTCGCCCTCGGCATACCGGCCCACGACTCCCCCTTGGAAAACGGACGATGAGCCCTCTGCAGATCACCACCCGAGACGCCGCGACCGGCCCGGTACTGGAGTTCCACGGCGAACTCGACTACACCAGCGCCGGCGAGTTGCGCGAACTGATCGGCGCGACCGCCCTGAAGCCGGGGCAGCGTCTCGTGCTGGACCTGGCCGGCCTGACCTTCTGCGACTCCAGCGGCATCACCGCCTTCATCGCCGCCCGCAACCACGCCCACGCCGCCGAGGCGGACATCGCGCTCGCCGCCGTCCCCGCCAACACGCTGCGCGTCCTGCGCATGGTCGGCCTCGACCAGCTCTTCCCCCTGCACCCCGACAGCGAGGTCGCCACCCGCGCGTGAGGTCTGGAGCGGGAGGCCAGGTGTGTGAGGGCCGGATGCTGGGCGATGGTGACTTCGGGAACGCGTGCTACCGCTTCGCGACGGTGTAGGTCAGGTGGGTCACCCGGGACGATGCGTCCGCGCGTGCCTGCTCCAGCGCGAGGCGGTCGGGATCCACGCGGTCGAACAGGCGGATGCCGGTGCCGAACAACACGGGCGCCAGGGTGATCGAGAACTCGTCGATCAGGCCGCTGTCCAGGTACTCCTGGATCGTCTCGGCGCCCCCGGCGATGCGCACATCGCGTTCGCCGGCGGCCTCGCGGGCCTGCAGCAGCGCGCTCTCGATGCCGTCGTTGACGAAGTGGAAGGTGGTGCCGCCCGGCCGCTCCCACGGGTCGCGCTCGGTGTGGGTGACGACGAACACCGGGGTGTGGAACGGCGCCTCCTCCGGCCATGCCAGCTCGCCGGCGTCGAACATCCGCTTACCCATGACGCTCACACCGGTGCGCTCGTACGTCGCCCGGGCGACGTCGTTGTCGAGTCCTTCCTCGCCGCCCTCGCCGAGCTTGAGGTTCTCCCTGAACCACCGCTGCGGGAACAGCCACGCCTGCAGTTCCGACCACTTCGTCATCCAGCGCCGGGCCCTCGGGTCGTTCTGGCCTTCGGGCGAGAACACGTACTCGACGGGCACGGCCTCGGGCGCCATGAATCCGTCGAGCGACATCGTCACGCTGAAGAACACCTTTCCGGCCATCAGTCCTCCGCTCCCTTCGGTGCGGTCTCGTTCCCGGCGGTCCCGCCCCGGGTGAGTTCGGCGACGTAGGCCGCCAGGTGGCGCAGCGTCTGCTCGCCGCCCTCGACCGCGTGGTACTTCTCCACCGCCTCGTCGCGGAGTTCCCTGGTCGGGAACACCGTGCGCATCACGATCCGGGTCCGCTCGCCGGCGGGCTCGAAGGTGAGGACCGACTCGAAGGCGTTGGGGTCGTCGCGGGACTCGCCGTGCAGCAGCGCGATCCGCTCCGGCGCGAGGATCTCCCGCCAGGTGATCCACTCCTGGTAGTCGGTCCCGTCCGGCCCGTGCATCACGAAGTCCCACACCCCGCCGACGCGGAACTCGAAGGACCGCGTCGTGGTGGTGAATCCCTCCGGGCCCCACCACCGCGACAGGTGCCGGACGCGTGTGAACGCCTCGAACACCAGAGGCCGCGGGGCGCCGATCACCCGGGAGATCGCGATCTCGCGGTCCGCGGTCGCGTGTGCATGCTCGTCGCCGCTATCGGTCGTCGCCATCGTGTGGTCCCTCCTGCCTGGCCTGCTTCAGCTCCTGCACGTACTCCTCCAACCGGTCGAAACTCTCGCTCCAGAACCGCTCGAAGCCACCCACCCACTCGTGGACCGGCCGCAGCCCGCGGGCGTCCAGGTCGTACAGCCGCTGCTTGCCCGCCACGCGGACCCGCACCAGACCGACCTCCCGGAGGACCCGCAGGTGCTTGGAAGCCTGCGGCTGGGTCATCCCCAGGTCCTGGGCCAGGTCGGTCACGGGCCGCTCGCCGCCCCGCAGCAGCACCAGGATCTCCCGCCGCTGCGGTTCGGCGATCGCGTTGAACGTGTCCGAGGTCGTCGCCGCTCGTGCCATGGCGTCATCATATGCCTATATCGGCATGCGTCAACGCTCCGTCACCCGTCTTGTGCGGGCGGCCGGACAGCCAGTCGTCGACCTCGGCGGTCGTCGCCACGTCGATCACGCCCTCGTCCTCGAAGAGCTCCGCGGTGAGCGGGGCGGGCGCACCCGAAGCGGACCGCGCGGTCGCCGACGGGAGACGGGGACGTGACCGACGTCAGCAGACCGCACCCGGCGCGCATCTACGACTACCTGCTGGGCGGCAAGGAGCACTACGAGGTCAAGGTCGACCGCCAGGCCGGCGGCGCCCTCACCGCCCGGGCGCCCGAGGCGCGCATGCCGGTGCGGCCCACCCGTGCCTTTCTGCGGCGCGCCGTCGGGCACGTCGTGGGCGCCGGCGTCCGCCAGATCCTCGACGTTGGCACCGGCCTGCCAGCCACCCCGAACATCCACGAGACGGCGCAGGAGCCGGCGCCGGACGTGCGCTTCGCCTACGTCGACAACGACCCGGTCGTGAAGGCACACGCGGACGCGCTGCTCAGCGACATGGGCGCGACCGGCATCGTGCTCGCCGACGTAGGGGATCCGCGCGCCGTCGTCGACCACCGCGAGGTCCGCCGCGTCATCGATTTCAGCGAGCCGGTCGCGCTGTTCCTGGTCGCGGTCCGGCGGCCGGACGGTCCGCCGTCGGCAGGGTCGAAGGACGTGGGGTTCTACGGCGGTGTGGCGCGCAAGGCCAGCTGGACGCGTGGTCCGGCTCGCTACAGGGCGTAGATCTGCCCCGTCTGCCCGCCCTCCACGCAGCGGACGTACGCCTGCGCGACCTGGGCGAGGTCGACCGAGCCCATGCCGGGGAAGTAGTCGCCGTAGTCCGCGAGGCTCTCCGTGAAGACGTTGGGGCTGACGGCATTGATGCGCTGCGGGGCGATCTCGATGGCGGCGGCGCGCACGAAGGCCTCCAGGGCGCCGTTGGCCATCGAGGCGGCGGTGCCGGTGGGGATGGGCTCGCGGGCGAGGATGCCGGTGATGAGGGTGAACGAGCCGCGTTCGGCGACGTGGGGGAGGCCCTGGCGGACGAGTTCGATCTGGGCGGACACCTTGCCGGTGAAGGCGGCCTGATAGTCGTCGGCCGTCATGTCGGCGATCGGCTTGTAGGGCACGTCGCCCGCGGCGCTGACCACCGCGTCCACCTGGCCGACCTGCCCGTACAGCTCGGCCGTCCGGGACGGGTCCGTGATGTCGCAGCGCACGTCGCCCGCGGTGCGCCCGACGGTGATCACGTCGTGGCCGCGGACGGCCAGTTCCTTGTTGACGGCGGTGCCGAGCTTGCCGGTGGCCCCGATCAGCAGAATCTTCATGCCTGCGACGCTACGGCGGGCCCGGTGGGCGAGGGAAATGCCGTGCGTGAAGCACTTATGCTTGGCAGTTATGAATGTGGAGGTGCGGCACTTGCGGGCCCTCGTCGCCATCGGCGAGGAGGGAACCGTCACCGGCGCCGCGCTCGCGCTGCGCGTCAGCCAGCCCGCGCTCTCCCGCACCTTGGAGCAGCTGGAGCGCCGGCTGGGGGTGCGTCTGGTGGAGCGGACCACGCGCCGGCTCGCGCTGACCGAGGCCGGGCAGCGCCTGTGGGAGCAGGCCGGGCGCATCCTCGCCCAACTCGACGACGCCCTGGCCGAAGCAGCCGGCCGGGCGGAGTCCCGGCCGCTGCGTCTCGCCTTCGCCTGGGCCGCGCTCGGGCGGCAGACGGTGCCCCTGCTGCGCACCTGGCGCGAGCGGCACCCCGACACCCCGGTAAAGGTGCGCCGCCTGGACGACCCCGAGGCGGCTGTCCGGCGCGGGGCGGCGGACCTGGCCGTCCTGCGCACCCGGCCCGCCGACGACTCCGGCCTTGCCCACCGGGTGCTGGCCCACGAGCAGCGGATGGTGGCCGTACCCGAGGGGCACCCCCTCGCCGAGCGTGAAAACGTTCACCTGGCCGACCTGACCGGGGAGTTGGTCGCGCTCTGCTCCACGGCCGCCACCTCCGGCGTGGAGCTGTGGCCCGAAGACCAGGTTCCCCGTACCGTCCGGGTTCCGGGCGTGGACGAGTGGCTCACGGTCATCGCCACCGGGGAAGCCGTCGGCGTCACCACCGAGGGCACGATCCACCACCACCCCCACCCCGGCGTCCACTACCTCCCGCTCACCGACGCGGCCCCCGTCACCGTCTATCTGGCCTGGCCGACCACCCCGACCCACCCGTCCACCGAGGCCTTCCTGCACCTAGCCCAGCAGCACACGGTCGGCAGCCGATCGTGAGGCCGTAGCCCTTACGCGGTGGCGGAACCGTCGACTCGCTCGGTGCTCAACCCGTTGAAGAACATGACGGTCACCGCCTCGGCCACGGTCGCCACCGGCAGATCCCCCTCCGGCCGGTACCACTCGACAAGGGAGTTGACCGCGCCGAACAGCAGGCGGCTCGCGAGATGCGGGTCGATGTCGTCGCGTACTTCGCCCTCCGCCGCGGCACTTGCCACCAGTTCGGCCACCCGGCCGTCGAACTCGCGGCGTCGCGCGAGGGCTCGGCGTTCCGTCTCGCTGTTGCCGTGGAGGCGCAGGAGCAGGGTGACGTAGGGGAGTTCGGCGGAGAGCACCTCGACGCTGCCGCGAACGACGTGCCGTAGGCGGGCCGTTGCGGTGCTGTCCGGGCCCGGCGCCTCGTCGAGGACCGCGAAGAGGGCGTCCAGGGCGCGGGCGACCGCGAGGGCGAGCAACTCCTCCTTGCCGGAGACATGGTGATAGATGCTCGATTTGCTGAGGCCCAGGCGGCGGGCCAGTTCCTCCATGCCCGTGCCGTCGTAGCCGCGCTCGTTGAAGACCTCGACCGCGACTTCCAGCAGGGAGTCACGGTCGTAGGCGGGTCGATCCCCGCGTCGTGGAGGTTGCCCCGGGGGCGTGGCGCTCACGGCGTCGTCGTGGCAGGAGATCGCGTCACGACCGGCGTTCGTCCTTGATCCTGCGGAGTTTGCCGAGGGAGCGCTCCAGGGTCTCGGGCTCCACGATGACGACCTCCACGCTCACTCCGACGCCGTCCTTGACACCCTTGGTGATGGCCTTCGCCGCCGCCGCGCGCTGTTCCGGAGCGGCGTCCGGCCGCGCCTCGACGCGGACCGTCATGTGGTCCATCCGGCCGCGTGTGCTGAGCTGGATCTGGAAGTGCGGGGCGACGCCGGGCGTGCGCAGCACGACCTCTTCGATCTGGGTCGGGAAGACGTTGACCCCGCGCAGGATGATCATGTCGTCGCAACGGCCGGTGATCTTCTCGATACGGCGGAATCCGGTGCGAGCCGTGCCGGGCAGCAGCCGGGTCAAGTCCCGTGTGCGGTAACGGATCACGGGCAGCGCTTCCTTGGTGAGCGAGGTGAAGACGAGCTCACCGCTCTCGCCGTCGGCGAGGATGTCGTCCGTGATGGGATCGACGACCTCGGGCACGAAGTGGTCCTCCCACACGTGCAGTCCGTCCTTGGTCTCCACGCACTCCTGAGCGACACCGGGACCCATCACCTCGGACAGGCCGTAGATGTCGACCGCGTGGATGTCCATGCGCTCCTCGATCTCGCGGCGCATCTCCTCCGTCCACGGCTCGGCGCCGAAGATGCCCACCTTCAGTGAGGTCGAGCGCGGGTCGACGCCCTGGCGCTCGAACTCGTCGAGCAGCGTGAGCATGTAGGACGGCGTCACCATGATGATGTCGGGCTCGAAGTCCTGGATGATCTGCACCTGCCGGGCCGTCATGCCGCCCGAGGCGGGAATCACGGTGCACCCGGCCCGCTCGGCGCCGTAGTGCGCGCCGAGGCCGCCGGTGAACAGGCCGTAGCCGTAGCTGATGTGGACCTTGTGGCCCGGGCGGCCGCCGGCGGCGCGGATGGAACGGGCGATGAGGTCCGCCCAGTTCGACAGGTCGTTCTCGGTGTAGCCGACCACCGTCGGGCGTCCGGTCGTGCCGCTGGAGGCGTGGATGCGCCGCACCTCGGACATGGGGACGGCGAACATCCCGAAGGGGTAGGTCTCGCGCAGGTCCGCCTTGGTGGTGAAGGGGAATCGCGCCAGGTCCGCCAGTGTCCGGCAGTCCTCGGGCTTCACGCCGGCCTGGTCGAATTTCCTGCGGTACAGCTCGACGTTGTCGTAGGCGTGCCGGAGAGTCTGCCGCAGACGCGTCAGCTGGAGGTCTCTCACCTCCGGCCGGGTCATCCGCTCGGCGTCGTCCAGCAGGTCCGCCGGAAGGGGCTCACCGCGGCGGGCCGGGGCGTCCGCCGACGTCTTCATGTCGCTGATCATTGCGGCTCCTCAGGTTGCGTGTCGCGGATGGTGCGGCTGCGGCCGCGGAAGACCGCGACCACCGCGTCACCGCGCCTCACGCTCACGTCGTAGATGCCGCTGCGACCGAAGCGGGTGACTTCCTCGGCCGTGGCCGTCAGGACGTCGCCCTCGTAGGCCGGGGCGACGAAGGTGACGTCCGCCCCGGACGCGACGGTGACCGGGCCGTGGCTGTTGCAGGCACAGGCGAAGGCGGAGTCGGCGAGCAGGAACACGTACCCGCCGTGGGCGATGCCGTGGCCGTTGACCATGGCCTTCGTCACCGTCATGCGCAGCACGGCGGTGCCTTCGCCCTGCTCGAGCAGCTCGATGCCGAGCCGTTGCGAGGCCTCGTCCGCGGCGAACATGCGCTCTGCGGGTGCCGGAGCCGATTGCGCGGCTTCCGTCATGGTTCACACCACCTTGTCTCCCGACCGAACATTCGGTTAGCGTGCGGCATGGCCAAGTAATCAAGCCGCCCCGTTGCCTGTCAAGAGGCGAGCCATCTGCCGAACGGAGTCCCCGAGGTGCCCGACTTCTTCACCCGACACCGTGACCTGCTGGAACAGGCCGTGACCGCGACCGAGTCCCGTGAGCACTGGACGTCCTATCCCGAGTCGCCGAGCAAGTCGGTGTACGGCGAGGACGCCGCCCGCCTCGGTGAGGCGGCCTTCCGCGAGCAGATAGGCAGGCCGTTCGACCTGCCCGGACACCCGGGGGAGGGGCGCGTGGCGCCCGAGGAGCACTCCCCGTACGGCTTCCCGCTGGGGATCAGCTATCCCCGCGTGACGCCGGAGGCGGCGGTGGCCGCGGCGAAGGACGCCACGGCGGCCTGGCGCGCGGCCGGGCCGGACACCCGGGCCGGGGTCGCGGCGGAGATCCTCGCCCGCCTCAACGCGGCGAGCTTCGAGATCGGCCACGCCGTGCAGCACACCACCGGGCAGGCGTTCGTCATGGCATTCCAGGCGGGCGGCCCGCACGCACAGGACCGCGGCCTGGAGGCCGTCGCCTACGCCTGGGCCGAGCAGAAGAAGCACCCGGCCACCGCCCGCTGGAGCAAGCCGCAGCGCAAGGGCGACGCCCACGTCCTGGACAAGAAGTTCACCCCGGTCGGCCGCGGAGTGTCGCTGCTCATCGCCTGCAACACCTTCCCCACCTGGAACGGCTACCCGGGACTGTTCGCCTCCCTCGTCACCGGCAACCCGGTCCTCGTCAAGCCGCATCCGGGAGCCGTGCTCCCCCTGGCCGTCACCGTCCGCATCGCCCGCGAGGTGCTGAGCGAAGCCGGCTTCGACCCCGACCTCGTCCTCCTGGTCACCGAGGCCCCGGGAGGCAAGGCCGCCGCCACGCTCGCCCTCGACCCGGACGTGCGGATCGTCGACTTCACCGGCTCCACCGCGTTCGGCGACTGGCTGGAGACCAACGCCCGCCAGGCCACCGTCCACACGGAGAAGGCCGGCCTCAACACCGTCGTCCTGGACTCGACCGACGACTACCGCGGTCTGCTGGGCAACCTGGCCTTCTCGCTGTCGCTCTACAGCGGGCAGATGTGCACCACCCCGCAGAACCTGCTGATCCCGCGCGAGGGCATCACCACCGACCAAGGTCCGCGCACGGCCGACGAGTTCGCCGCCGACCTCGCCGCCGCCCTGGACCGGCTGCACTCCGACCCCGCGCGCGCCGCAGGCACGCTGGGCGCGATCGTCAACGACGGTGTGCGCGACCGGCTGAAGGAGGCGGCCGGCGTCGGCCGTACGGTGCGAGCGTCGGAGCCCGTCGAGCACCCCGAGTACGCCGAGGCGGACGTCCGCACGCCGCTGGTCGCCCGCCTGGACGCGGAGACCGATCGCGAGGTCTTCACCACGGAGTGGTTCGGCCCGGTGTCCTTCGTGATCGGCACGGACTCCACCCGGCACAGCCTGGACCTGTTCCGCGAGACCGTGCGGGCGCACGGAGCCCTGACCGCCGCCGTCCACTCCACCGACGACGCGGTGCTGGCAGCCGCCGAGGAGGCCGCCCTGGACGCGGGCGTGCACCTGTCGGAGAACCTCACCGGCCAGGTCTTCGTCAACCAGTCCGCCGCCTTCAGCGACTTCCACGGCAGCGCGGCCAACCCCGCGGCCAGCGCCACACTGTCCGACGCCGCCTTCGTCACCGGCCGCTTCGCCGTACTGCAGTCCCGCCGCCCCGTGACCGCCCCCATCGAGGAGTCCGCCTGATGCCCGAAGACGTCTATCTGATCGACGGCGCCCGCACCCCGCAGGGCCGCTACGGCGGCGCGCTGGCATCGGTACGTCCGGACGACCTGGCGGCCCTCGTCGTCGGAGAGGCCGTACGCCGCGCCGGCATCCCCGCCGAGGCCGTGGACGAGGTCATCCTGGGTGCCGCGAACCAGGCCGGCGAGGACAACCGCGACGTGGCCCGCATGGCGGTGCTCCTGGCCGGGCTGCCGCACACCGTCCCCGGCTACACGGTCAACCGGCTGTGCGCCTCAGGGCTGACCGCCGTCGCCTCGGCCGCCCACACGATCCGCTCCGGCGAGGCCGACCTGGTCGTCGCCGGCGGCGTGGAGTCGATGACCCGCGCCCCCTGGGTGATGGCGAAGCCCGGTACCCCGTGGGCCAAGCCCGGAGAGGTGCACGACACCTCGCTCGGCTGGCGTTTCACCAACCCCCGCTTCACGGCCGCCGACCGTGGCGTACCCGCGGGCGCCGGGCCCGAGGCCGTCAAGGTCACGCTGTCGATGGGCGAGACGGCCGAGGAGGTCGCGGCCCTGGACGGCATCACCCGCGCCGACTCCGACGCCTTCGCGCTGCGCAGCCACCAGCGGGCCGTCGCGGCCCAGGAAGCGGGCCGCTTCGACCGCGAGATCGTGGCGGTCCCCGTACGGGACGGCGAGGTCGCCCGGGACGAAGGGCCGCGCCCCGCCACCACGCTGGACAAGCTCGGCAGCCTGCGGACCATCTTCCGCAAGGACGGCATCGTCACCGCCGGCTCGTCCTCGCCCCTCTCCGACGGGGCCGCGGCCCTCATCGTGGCGAGCGCGTCGGCCGTCGAACGCTACGGACTCGCCCCGCGGGCCCGGATCGTCACCTCCGCCTCGGCCGGGGTCCAGCCCAACGTGATGGGCCTCGGACCGGTGCCCGCCACCGAGAAGGCCCTCGCCCGGGCCGGCTGGCAGACGGCCGACCTGGGCGCCGTCGAACTCAACGAGGCCTTCGCCGCGCAGGCCCTCGCCGTGATGCGCCGCCTGAAGCTGGACGAGGACAAGGTCAACGCCGACGGCGGCGCCATCGCCCTCGGCCACCCGCTGGGCTGCTCCGGCGCCCGCATCCTGCTGACCCTGCTCGGACGCCTGGAGCGCGAGGACGCGGCCCGCGGCCTGGCCACCCTGTGCGTCGGCGTCGGCCAGGGCGTGGCGATGCTGGTGGAGCGGGTATGAGCGACAAGGCCTACGAGACGCTCCTGGTCGAGGAGCGCGACGACCGGGTGATCGTCACCCTCCACCGCCCCGAAGCCCGCAACGCCATCAGCGGCCGCATGATCGACGAACTGCACGACGTCTGCGGCCTGTTGGAACGCGAACCGCGCCTGCTGCTCCTCACGGGCCACGGCCGGGTCTTCGCGGGCGGCGCAGACATCGCCGAACTGCTGCGACGCGGCCGCAACGAAGCACTTCAGGGCATCAACAGCCGCCTCTTCGAGCGGGTACGGCGCCTGCCCCTGCCGACCGTCGCCGCCGTCGACGGCTGGGCCCTGGGTGGCGGCGCGGAGCTGTCGTACGCGTGCGACATCCGCATCGCCGGACCCGACGCAGTCTTCGGCAACCCGGAGCCGGGCCTGGGCATCCTCGCCGCCGCGGGCGCCTGCTGGCGGCTGCCGGAGCTGGTGGGGGAGTCCGTCGCCAAGCAGGTGCTGCTCGCGGGCCGCAACCTCGACGCACAGGCGGCGCTCGCGGCCGGCCTGGTCATCGACGTCGTACCGGCGGACGAACTGCTCGACGCGGCACACGCGTTGCTCGACCGGATGGGCCGATCCTCGGCCACCGCCCTGCGTCTGACCAAGCTGGTCGTCGACTCGCCCGGTGCGCATCCGGTGGCCGACGACCTGGCGCAGGCCGTGCTGTTCGAGGGCGAGGACAAGAGGGACCGGATGACCCGCTTCCTGGAGAAGAGGAGCCGAGCATGAGCAGCGCACCCGCAGTCGTCGCGGTGATCGGCGGCGGCCGGATGGGCGCCGGCATCGCCCAGTCGTACGCGACAGCCGGCTCGGCCGTCACGATCGTGGAGAGCGGCGCCGAGGCGGCCGCCGCCGCACTGGACCGTGTGGCGACGGGACTGAAGCGGGCCGCCGAACGGGACCGGCTGCCCGAGCCCGCGGACCGGATCCTCGCCAGGGTCGGCGCCGTGGAGTCGGTGGACGCCCTGCCGAAGGACGCCGACCTGGTCGTCGAGGCCGTGCCCGAGGACCCCGCGCTCAAGGCCCGGGTCCTCGCCGCGGCCGACGCGGTGGTGAGCGGGACGACCGTGCTGGCCAGCAACACCAGCTCGCTGTCCGTCACCGAGCTCGCCGCCGCCCTCACCCGGCCCGGCCGCTTCCTGGGCATGCACTTCTTCAACCCGGTGCCCGCCTCGGAACTCGTCGAGATCGTGGTGGCACCCGGCACGGAGCCCGCGACCGTGGAAGCGGCCCTCGCCTGGACGCACTGCCTCGGCAAGAAGGACGTCGTCGTCAACGACTCGCCCGGATTCGCCAGCAGCCGCCTCGGCCTCGCGCTGGGACTGGAGGCGGTCCGCATGGTCGAGGAGGGCGTGGCGGAACTCCCATGGGCCCGCTCCGGCTGACCGACCTGGTCGGCCTGGACGTACGCCTGGCCATCGCGGAACACCTCCACACCACCCTCGGCGAGCGCTTCGCCCCGCCACAGCTGCTCCGCGACAAGGTCGCCCGCGGCGAACTCGGCCGCAAGAGCGGACAGGGGTTCTACGCATGGCCGTGACCCAGGCCGACGCCGGCACCGTCGGCTACACCCTGAGCGACGGTGTGGCGGTCGTCGAGCTGCGCCGCCCGTCGGCGGGCAACGCCCTCGACGCGGCCCTGCGCCGCCAACTGCACGCCGCCGTACGGCAGATCCGCGACGACGGCGACCGGGTGCGCTCGGTTCTCCTGTCCGCGCAGGGCCGGCACTTCTGCGTCGGCCAGGACCTCAAGGAGCACGCCCACTCCCTCGAGTCCCGCGCCGAGTCGGCTTTCGCCATCGTGCGCGAGGAGTACAACCCGCTGGTGACGGAGTTGTGCGCGCTGCCGCAGCCGGTCGTCGCGGCCGTCGAGGGCGCCTGCGTCGGCGCCGGTCTAGGCCTCGCGCTGTGCGCCGACGTCCGGGTGGCCGCCCAGGGGGCACGCTTCGCCACCGCCTTCACGGGCATCGGCCTGGCGGCCGACAGCGGGCTCAGCGGCTCGCTGGCGCAGGCGGTCGGCCCGTCGCGGGCGGCGGCGCTGATGCTCCTCGGTGATCGTTTCGACGCCGAGGCGGCCGAGCGGTGGGGGCTGGTCCACCGCGTCGTGGCGGATGGCACAGCGGCCGAGGAGGGGCTGATCCTGGCCCGGCGCCTGGCCGGCGGCCCCACCGCCGCGTACGGCGAGGTGAAGGCGCTGCTGCGGGCCGCGGCGGGCTCCGACCTGCCCGTACTGCTGGAGGCGGAGGCCGCCGCGCAGGAGCGGCTCGGGCGTACGCAGGACCACCGGGGCGCCGTGCGCGCCTTCCTCGACGGACGGCCGTCGGCCTTCGCCGGGAACTGATCACGCTTAGGCACTTGCCGAAACCCTGGATTCTCGGCATATCATGGACCGAACGAACGGTCGGTTGGGATTGGTGATACGGATGACGGCACAGCAGGCCGACGCGTCGGCCCCCGACGGCGCTCCGCCCGCGCTGCAGGAGCACTTCGAGGCGACGATCGAGCGCGACCAGCGGATCGAGCCGCGCGACTGGATGCCGGAGGGCTACCGCAAGACGCTGATCCGGCAGGTCGCGCAGCACGCGCACTCGGAGATCATCGGCATGCAGCCGGAGGGCGAGTGGATCACGCGCGCACCGTCGCTGCGCCGCAAGGCGATCCTGTTCGCCAAGGTCCAGGACGAGGCGGGACACGGCCTGTACCTGTACTCGGCGGCCGAGACCCTCGGCGCCGACCGTGCCGAACTCACCGAGCGGCTGATCGAAGGGCGCCAGAAGTACTCGTCGATCTTCAACTACCCGACGCTGAGCTTCGCGGACGTCGGCGTGATCGGCTGGTTCGTGGACGGCGCGGCCATCTGCAACCAGGTGCCGCTGTGCCGTTCGTCCTACGGGCCGTACGCGCGCGCCATGGTGCGCATCTGCAAGGAGGAGTCCTTCCACCAGCGGCAGGGCTACGAGCTGCTGATGACGATGATGCGTGGCACCGAGGCCCAGCGGGACATGGTGCAGGACGCGGTGAACCGCTGGTGGTGGCCGTCCCTGATGATGTTCGGGCCGCCCGACGACGCCTCGCCCAACTCGGCGCAGTCGATGGCCTGGAAGATCAAGCGGCACAGCAACGACGAGCTCCGTCAGCGATTTGTCGACATGACCGTCCCGCAGGCCGAGAAGCTCGGCATCACCCTGCCCGACCCGGAGCTGCGCTGGAACGAGGAGCGTGGCCGGCACGATTTCGGCACGCCGGACTGGGCCGAGCTCATGCGGGTCATCAAGGGCGACGGCCCCTGCAACACCGAACGGATCGAGCGGCGACGAGCCGCTCACGAAGAAGGCGCCTGGGTGCGCGAAGCGGCCAGTGCGCACGCTGCCAAGCAGGCGGCCCGCGCTGCGAAGGGAGCGGTGGCATGACCTCCGACAAGCACGGTTGGCCCCTGTACGAGGTGTTCGTGCGCGGCAAGCGCGGCCTCAACCACGTCCACGTGGGCTCGCTGCACGCCGCCGACGACGCGATGGCGCTCACGCACGCGCGTGACCTCTACACCCGCCGCAACGAGGGCGTGAGCATCTGGGTGGTGCGCTCCGAGCACATCGCCGCCTCCACGCGCGACGAGAAGGACCCCTTCTTCGCGCCGAGCGCGGACAAGGTGTACCGCCACCCCACCTTCTACGACATCCCCGACGACGTCCCCCACATCTAGGAGCAGGGCATGAGTGACGACCACGTCTACATGACCCTCGCCGAGGGACACGACGACAGTGACGCCCGCTGGGCCTTCGGCACCGGGTTCGAGGACCCGCTGCACGGCGTCAGCACGGCCGTTCCCGAGGACGTCGACCGTGCGGAACTGGCCGCGATCTGCCTGGCGCTGGGCGACGACGCCCTCGTCACCGCCCAGCGGCTGGCCGAATGGACCACGCGCGCACCGGAGTTGGAGGAGGAGGTCGCCCTCGCCAACATCGGCCTCGACTTCCTCGGCCAGGCCCGGCTGCTCTACGCCCGCTGCGGCCAGGTCGACGGCACGGAGCGCGGCGAGGACGCCTACGCCTACTTCCGCGACGCGGACGACTTCCGCAACGTGACGCTGGCCGAACTGCCCAACGGGGACTTCGCGTTCTCCATCGCCCGGCTGCTGGTCCTCTCCAGCTGGCGCCTGGCCCACTTCGAGCGCCTCGCCGGCTCCGCCGACCCGGTGCTCGCCGCGATCGCCGCCAAGGGCGTGAAGGAGCTGACCTACCACCGGCAGTACGCGGCGGAGTGGGCCGTCCGGCTCGGCGACGGAACGGACGAGTCCCACCGGCGCATGCAGGCCGGCCTCGACCAAGTGACCGCGCACCTGGGCGAGTTGTTCGCCGCCCACGACGCCCGGACCGCGCTGCTCGCGGTGCTGGAGCAGGTCACCGAGGCCGCGGGCCTGAACCTGCCCGACGTGCCGCAGCCGACCGCCGGCGGTGGACGCGAAGGCGACCACTCCGAGCACCTCGCCCCGCTGCTGGCGGAACTGCAGGGCGTGGCCCGCGCGCATCCGGAGGCGACATGGTGACCACGCTCACCGCCGACCGGCGTGCCCGGCACGTCGCCGAGCAGGTGCCCGACCCCGAGCTGCCCATGCTCACGCTCGCCGACCTCGGCGTGCTGCGGGACGTCACGGTCGACGCCGACGGCACGGTCGTCGCCTCCCTCACGCCGACGTACTCGGGCTGCCCGGCCATGGCCGAGATGCGCGCCGGTGTCGCGGCGAGGCTCAAGGGCGCCGGCTACGAGCAGGTGGAGGTCCGCACGGTCCTGGACCCGCCGTGGTCCACCGACTGGATCACCGCGGAGGGCCGCCGCAAGCTCGCAGAGCACGGCATCGCGCCGCCCGGGCCGGCGCTGCGCCCCTCGGCCGGCCCGGTGCCGCTCCTGCTGTCCCCGACCCGCCGCGTGGTGCCCTGCCCGCGCTGCGGAGCGACGGACACGGAGGAGACCTCCCGCTTCGGCGCCACCTCCTGCAAGGCGCTGTGGCGCTGCCGCGCCTGCCAGGAACCGTTCGAGTACGTCAAGGAGATCTGATGGAGGACCTGTTGGCCACCGAGGCCGCCGCTCCCTCGCCGGCGCGGCGGGCCCGCCGCCGCCCGGCCTTCCACACCCTGCGGGTCGCGGACGTGCAGCACCTGTGCGAGGACGCCGTCGCGGTGAGCTTCGACGTGCCCGAGGAACTGGCGCAGGAGTTCGCCTTCGAGCCGGGGCAGTCGCTCACCCTGCGCCGCGAGATCGAGGGACGGGACGAGCGGCGCTCGTACTCGATCTGCTCCCCGGCGGGTTCCCGGCCCCGGATCGGTGTCCGCGTGGTCCCCGGCGGCCTGTTCTCCTCCTGGCTGGTGAGCGAGGTCAAGCCCGGCGACTCCGTCGACGTGATGGGCCCGGTGGGTGTCTTCACTCCCGACCTGACCACGCCCGGACACCACGTGCTCATCGCGGCCGGCTCGGGCATCACGCCCATGGTCTCCATCGCCGAGTCCGTCCTCGCCGCCGACGAGGGCTCGCGCGTCACCCTGTTCTACGGCAACCGCCGTACGGACTCGGTGATGTTCGCCGACGAGCTGGCCGACCTGAAGGACCTCTACCCCTCCCGCTTCCAGCTCGCGCACGTGCTGTCCCGGGAGCCGCGTGAGGCCGACCTGCTGACCGGCCGCCTCGACGCGGACCGGCTCGCCGCGCTCGTCGACGGCCTGGTCGACGTCTCCGAGGCCGACCACTGGTGGCTGTGCGGCCCCCACGGCATGGTGCTCGACGCCCAGAAGGTCCTCACGGGACTGGGAGTGCCCGAGAACCGGGTCCACCAGGAGCTCTTCTTCGCCGGCGAGGAGCCGTTCGTTCCGGTGCGGCACGAGGAGAGCAAGGCCGACGGTCCGGTCAGTGAGGTCACCATCGTCCTGGACGGCCGCACCACCACCTCCGCGCTCTCCCGCGAGTCCTCCATCCTGGACTCCGCCTCCCGCGTCCGCCCCGACCTGCCCTTCGCCTGCAAGGGCGGCGTCTGCGGCACCTGCCGCGCCCAGGTCACCGAGGGCGAGGCGGACATGCGGCGCAACTACGCGCTGGAACCCGCCGAGGTCGACGCCGGCTATGTGCTGACCTGCCAGACCTTCCCCTGCTCCGACACCCTGACCGTCGACTACGACTCCTGAGGTGCGGCTGCCCGCCCGGGCAGTTGTTGAACGTGTTCAAAACCTCTGGCATGATGCGTCGTGTCGCTGGGATCGCCGGTCGAGGGGGCCACGCCATGACGAGTTCGCTTCTCATGCCACGAGGCCGCGTGCGCGCGGCCTCGGCCGATCACGAGAGGGCCGCGGGGAGCACGGCCCCGACGCCGATCCTCAACTGGCGGCATCCGCAGGTCGCTTCGCTGCTACGGCGGATCGACCTGGCGGTCGGCCCGGGAGACGCGGCGGATCCGGCCCACCGGATGGCGGCTCTGCGTCAGGCCCACCGATGCATCGCCGCGACCGTACGGCCGGTGTACTCGGTGGAGGACGCGCGGCCGGTGTCGCAGGTGCTGCGGCGCGGCCGCGGGTCGTGCAGCCAGCGGCTGGCCGTGCTGGAATCCGTGGCGCGGGCGTCGGGGGTGCCCACGCGGGTGCGCGGGCTGCTGGTGGACGGGACGTTCTGGTATCCGCGGTTCCCCCGGCTGCATCGCCTCGTCCCGCACCAAGTGGTGCTCGCCTGGCCGGAATTCCTCCTCGCAGGCCTGTCTGTCACCGACCATCCCGCGGCGCCCTGGCTGCCCGTATCGGAACTCTTCGGCGATCTGGACGAGTTGAGCGGTGAGGCCGGCGGCGGCTTCACCAACTCCGGTGCGGAGACGCTGTTCGAGGCACTTTCCAGGACGGCGATCGACTGGGACGGCTCAACCCTCTGCCCGGCCTCCGGCGCCACCTGCGACCTCTCCGCCTACGTCCTCGCCGACCTCGGCCACTTCGACTCCCGCGACGAACTCTTCACCCACCACGGCCAGACCCTCTGCCCGACGGCGAGGACCATCGCGGAGCCGGTCCTGGGACGCCGCGCGGCGGGCGTCTAGCGGTCGCGGGGGCCGGTCATGCGGAGCGTTCCAGGGCTCCGTGCCGCATTCGACTCACGTGACGCACTCGTCGCCTCGCACGACCAAGCACTCTGCGCGACGGTTAGGGCGATCGCGGAGCGGGTCCTGGGGCGCCGCGCGGCGGGCGTTGACGGTCGCGGGGCCGGGTCAGGCGGAGCGCTCCAGGCCTGCCCATCGCCTTCGGCTCGCGTGATGCATTCGTCGTCGGCCGCGGCCAGGCGCGTCGGCCGACGGCGAGGACCATCGCGGAGCCGGTCCCGGGGCGCCGCGCGGCGGGCGTTGACGGTCGCGGGGCCGGGTCAGGCGGAGCGCTCCAGGGCCGCCCATCGCCTTCGGCTCGCGTGATGCATTCGTCGTCGGCCGCGGCCAGGCGCGTCGGCCGACGGCGAGGACCATCGCCGAACCGGTCCTGGGGCGCCGCGTGGCGGGCGTTGACGGTCGCGGGGCCGGGGCAGGCGGAGCGCTCCAGGCCTGCCCACCGCCTTCTGCTCGCGTGACGCGTTCGTCGCCGGCGCGGCCAGACGTTCCGCCCGACGGCGAGGACCATCGCCGAGCCGGTCTTCGGGCGCCGCGCGGTAGGTGTCTGGCGGTCGGGGGCTGTCGGGCGGAGCCGTCAGGGCTGCCCGTCGCATTCGGCTCCCGCGACGAACTCTTCGCCTGGTGTGGCCAGACGTTCTGCCTGACGGGGGACGACCATCGGCGAGCCGGTCCTCGGGCGCCGCGCGGTAGGTGTCTGGCGGTCGGGGGCGGTCGGGCGGAGCCGTCAGGGCTGCGCGCCGCACCCGACTCCCGCGACGCACATTCCTCGCCCCCGCGCGGCCAGGCACTCTTCCCGACGGCGAGGACCACGCCGAGCCGGTCCTCGGACGCCGTGCGCCGCGCGGTAGCGGTCCGGCGGTCGCGGAGTAGGTCAGGCGGAGCCCTCCAGGGTCGCCTGCCAAACCGGGCTGTCGACATAGTGGTTGTCGAAGCGTTCGGAGGACTCGGCGATCTCCTTCGGGTCCGCCTCGCCCCGCATCACCCGGCCGAGCAGGCGCAGGTAGTCGAACCTGGCCATGCCGGGGGTGAAGACGAACAGGACGTCCGCCTCGCTGTCCGGCGCTGCCGCGAAGGCGTGCGGGGTGTGCGGAGGCACCGCGAGGAAGTCGCCCTCCTTCAGGACGGTGACCTCTTCGCCCACCAGGACCTGCAGCGCCCCGCCGATCACGAAGAACAGTTCCGACGCTCGTGTGTGGAAGTGGGCCGGAGCCCCCACCGCGCCCTTCGCGAAGGTGGACCGGTAGGTGGTGAAGCCCCCCGAGGTGCCGTCCGAGTCGGCCAGGAGCGTCATCACGGTGCTCGGGTCGGCGGTCGTCTCGGCCTCGGCCTTGCGGGTCAGGACCACGGCGGGCGGCAGATTCAGCGCAGACGTCATTGGTGTCTCCTCGAGGTTCCCTCAGCCTTGATAATCTCAACGTTAAGATAAAAGCAGTCTGGCTACCTCAACGTCAAGTATCTTAACGTTGAGAGGATGTCCGTCGAGGGAAGTGGTGGAGATGAGCGATGTCGTCGACGCGATCATCGGTCAGTGGGCCGAGGAGCGCCCCGATCTGGTGGCGGACCTCTGGCCGGTGGAACTCCTCGCCAGGATCCAGCGCCTGGCCCGGGTCGTCGACAAGTCCGCCCGGGCCACGGCGGCCGCGCACGGAGTGGAGCACGGCGAGTTCGACGTGCTCACCACGCTCCAGCGCTCCGGACCCCCCTACGCCCTCACCGCGGGGACATTCCTCAAGGCGTCCATGGTGACCTCCGGCGCCATCACCAACCGCATCGACAAGATGGAGGCCAAGGGCCTGGTCGAGCGGGTGCGCGAGAGCGACGACCGGCGCACCGTCGAGATCCGCCTCACCGAGCACGGGCACGAGGTCACCCGGGCCGCCTTCGCCGACCACCTCGCCGACTACGCCCGCCTGCTCGCCGGCGTCGACCGCGATCTGGTGGAGAAGACCGCCGAGGGCCTGCGGCAGATGCTGGAGAGCCTGGGGGACACCACCGGCAGATGAGGGCCGGCCGGGTGGCCGGTCGAGCGGAAGGCCCAGGCGTTCAGGATGCGTTCAGGTAGACGCTGCCAAGATCATGTGTGGCGATCGCCGGTCCGTGGTCGCCCAGCTCGGGGCGCTTGGCCCCCGTCACGAGGGCCGGGCGCCCTGCTGTTCGACCTCACAAGGAGCCCCACACCTTGCGACAGCCGGAAGTCCTCACCGACCTCGACGCCGCGAGCGCGCGGAAGTCGGTGATGAAAAAACTGCCCGAAGTGACGCTGGCCTTCTGGATCATGAAGATCGCCGCGACGACGCTGGGCGAGACCGCCGGAGACCTCTTCTCCCAGACCCTCAAACTGGGCTACTTCCTCACCACGGTCGCCCTGTTCCTGATCTTCGTGGTGACGCTGGTCGTCCAACTGCGCTCCCGCCACTACAACCCGTTCTTCTACTGGACCGTGATCCTGTCGACCAGCATGGCCGGCACCACGACGTCCGACTTCATGAACCGCGACGCCAGCGCCAAGTACCTCTCGGGCGGCTCCACTTCGCTGGGCTGGGGGCCGCAGGGCCTGGGCCTCGGCTATCCGGTCGGCGCGGGGATCCTGGTCTCGATCCTGCTGGTCATCTTCGCCGTGTGGAAGCTGAGCGGGATGACCTTCCAGATCCGCGACATCGTCGCCTTCCGCGGCGAGGCCCTGTTCTGGTCGGCGATCCTCGTCTCCAACACGCTCGGCACCTCCATGGGCGACTTCCTGTCCGACAGTTCCGGCCTCGGCTACGCGGGCGGCGCGCTGCTCGTGACGGGGGCGCTCGCCGTACTGGTCGCGCTGATGAAGGCACCCGTGGTGCCGAACGTGCTGCTGTTCTGGATCGCCTTCGTCCTGACCCGCCCGCTGGGAGCCACTGCCGGCGACTTCCTGACCAAGCCGGTCGACAAGGGCGGCATGAACCTCGGGACGCCGGGCTCGTCGGCCGTCCTGCTCGCCGTCCTTCTCGCCCTGATGGCCTATGCGCAGATCCAGGAACGCAAGACCGCCGCCGAGCGGCTGCCCGAGCGGGAGCCGGTCACCCAACGGGCCGACTGAGAGCGGGCCTTGGCCTGCGCTCACCCCGCAGGCAGATCGGCGGTGAAACGCGCTCCTGAGGTGTGGCCGGGATCATGGACCACCTCGCCTCCGACGGCGCGGGCCAGGCGTCGCGCAAGCGGCAGCCCGAGGCCCGCGCCGTCGTGCCCGTCGCCGAGGTCGGCGCGGCGCCCGGGCTGGAAGAGGTCGTCGACGAACGCCTCCGGCACGCCGGGACCGTCGTCCGTCACGTCGATCCGCACGCCGCCGGGAACGTGCCGCGCGGCCACGGTCACGGTGGAGCTGGCGTAGCGGACGGCGTTGGTCAGCAGCGGGCTGACGATGCGTTCGAGCAGCGCGGGTGCGACGCCCGCCTCCAGGTCCGGATCCGGTACGTCGACGACCGTCTTCACCTGGTCCTGTGCGCCGAGGCCGTCGACAAGTCGGTGCAGGACGGGTGCGACGGCGGCGGAGCCGGGGGCCCCGGTGGCGCTCTGCGCGGATTCACGGGCGTCGTTCAGCAACGTGTCGCAGATGGTGCGCATGGACTGGGCGGCCTCGCTGATCGCCTCGTGAGTGGCGCGGGTCTCGGCGGCGGAGCGGGGACGGGAACGCCACCAGTCGAGCTCGATGACGATCCGGGTGAGCGGGGTGCGCAGCTCGTGGGACAGCTCGCCCGTCAGTTGCTGCTCGTGGCGCAGCACCGCGCGGATACGGTCCAGGAGGGCGTCCAACGAGCCGCCAAGGCGGGCCAGTTCGGCCGGATGCTCCGCGGCGCCGAAGCGCTCGTCCGAACCGACGGCGCTCCACTGCGTGGCCTGGTCGGTCATGGTGCGCACCGGCCGCAGCGCCCGGCCGACTGCCAGGCGGGTCAGCGCGTACGTGCACGCCAGCATGACGGCGTCCAGGATCAGCGAGCCCAGCAGCAGGCTTTCGGCCGAATTGCGGTAGGGGGCGAGATCGAGGGCTGTGACCACCGTGGCACCGCTGCCGTGGTGACCGGGCACGGGCTGGGAGCAGAGCCGTAGGACATCGGGGCTCTGGGCCTCGATGTCCGTGCAGGCCTTGTGGCTCTGCGCGGCGAGCCGGCCGGCGGCCCGGGCCAGCGATCCGTCGTCGGCCGTCGCGGGCGGACTCTCCAGGAGATGCGTTCCGGCGTAGATCCACACGTTCGAGTCGAGGAGGCGGTCGTTGTCGGACTCGACGACCCGTACCCGAGGGCCCCTCGTGTCGATGGTGGTGGCGACCGCGGCCGCACGGTTGTGCAGCTCGTCGTCCGCCTGGTGCTGCAGGTGACGGTTCATCACGATGTTGAATATGAGCGTCAGGGCGGCCATCACCAGCGCGGCGGTGGTCAGCGCGACGAGCGAGAGCCTGCCTCGCAGGGTGCGGGGCGCGAGACTGCGCAGAAGACGGTTCACGACAGCCGGTGTCCGATCCCGCGTGCCGTGTTCAGGCTCAGGTCGCTGCCGGCTTCGCGCAGCTTGCGGCGCAGTCTGCTCAGGTACTGGTCCAGTGTGTTGTCGCTGACCTGTGCGCCGTCCGGCCAGGCGGCCCGGACGAGGTCGCGGCGGCGCACCAGGTCGCCGTTGGCCGCCACCAGCGTGCCGAGCAGCCGGAACTCGGTGGGGGAGAGGTCGACTTCGACCTTGCCGATGCTGGCCCGGTGGCGGGTCGCGTCGAGGATCAGGTCTCCGTTCTTCGCGACGGCGGAGGGCGCGGCGCGCTTGAGTGTGGCCCGCAGCCGGGCGATGAGTTCGGCGAGGTGGAACGGCTTGGGCAGGTAGTCGTCGCCGCCCGCGGAGAACCCGGACAGGCGGTCGGTGAGGTGGTGGCGGGCGGTCAGGAAGATGACCGGGGCTGTGAAGCCGTTGGCGCGCAGCGCCTGGCAGACGTCCCGGCCGTCCGCGTCGGGCAGGCCGATGTCCAGGACGACCGCGGCGATACCGTCGGTGCCCAGCCGCAGCGCGGTGGCGCCGTCGACGGCGAGCACTGGCTCGAACCCTTCGTCCGACAGGCTGCGGCGCAGTACGTCACGCAGAGCGTGATCGTCCTCAACGATCAGGATCTTGTGACGCATGGTCCTCCGCCGGATCGGGGGTCGTGGGGGCCGTGCCCGAGAGCACCGAGGCGGGCAGCCATCGGGCCATCGCCCACAGGCATATGGCAAGCCAGCCGGTGGCGAGCAGCCAGCCTCCGAGGACGTCGGTGAGCCAGTGCACGCCGAGGTAGATGCGGGAGAGGCCGACCGCGAGGGCCCAGCACCCGATGGTGATCCGCAGCAAGGGGGCACCGCGCGGGGCGCGCAACGAGACCGCGGCGATCAGCAGCCCGGCGGTCATCGCGGCCGTGGTGGTGTGCCCCGAGGGGAACGACCAGCCGCTCGCGTGCGTGGCCCAGTCGGCGCCCGCGGGACGGGCCCGGTGGACGAGGGCCATCACCCCGTAGCGCAGCGCCTGTCCCACCGTCAGACAGGCAAGGCCGAGAAGGGAGAGTGTGAGGCGGTGTCTCGCCGTGCGTCCGACGGCCAGAGCGCTCAGCAGGACCAGCGCGTACGGGACGACTCCGGTCCCGGTGTCGGTCACCCCGCGGGCCATGGCCTGGGCCACCACCGGGCGATGGCCGACCGACCAGTCCAGCAGACCGCTGTCCGGCCACAGGGGAACGCCCTGCTTGCCCACCACGACTGCGGCGAGCACCGCGAACGCCGCCCAGGCGCCGAGGGCGACGCTGCCGGCCAGGTCTGCGGTGTCACGCCGGTTCATGCGGCCCAGGCTCCTTCCTCGGGAACGATGCGACGTGGCCGACGGATGGAGACGGATGTCCAGAGCGGCGCACGGGGTCTACAGAGAAGTAGACGGTCTACAGAACTGTAGACGATCGACGCGACCGGGACGTTCCCGAAGGTGGGCCGCACGGCTCCTCGAGATGCGGTGGTTCATGGCCCGAAGCCCGAAAGATACCTCCTACAACCAGTAGAAAGTGCGGGGTAACCTGTGCGGAGAGGTCGCGAAGGAAGGCAGACGGTGGAGTACCGAGAGGACGACGAGGTCCGCGGGGCGTCCGGCAGGAGAGCGCGCGGCGAACTGGAGAGCGATGTGCTCGCCGCGCTCTGGGCCGTCGGCGGGCCGCAGACCGCGCGCGACGTCCGGGACCGGCTGCCGGGTGATCTCGCGTACACGACCGTCCTGACCATCCTGTCCCGGCTGCACGACAAGGGCATGCTCGTCAGGCGCCGCGAGGGCCGCGGATACGCCTACGAACCGATACGGGACGAGGCCTCCCACACCGCCCAGCGCATGCACTCGCTGTTGCAGGGCGGCTCCGACCGCGAGGCGGTGCTGGCCCGGTTCGTCTCCGAACTGTCCGAGCAGGACGAGCACGTGCTCCAGCAGTTGCTGACCGGGCACGGCGTACCGGACGAGAGTGAGCGCGACCGCAGGAAGCGGTGAATCAGTGCTGATCAGCGTCTACATCCCCTTCATCGTGACGGCTGTCGTCGCGGTTCTCGCGCCCGCCATGGCGCGCCGGCTGCCGCCCCGCCCCGCCGCCTGGGCGCTGGCCTGCATCGCGCTCGTGACCGCGGTCGGCTGGGCGGGCGCGCTCGCCCTGCTGGCGTTCACCGGTGTGGCCCAGATTCCGGAGATCGCGGAGGAGGGCCGCTGGTCCGTGGCCGTGCTCCAGGCCGAGGATCCGGTCTCTTTCGGCGTCGCGGCCGGCAGCGCCCTGGTGCTGACCGCGGGTGTCGTCTCCCTGGTCGTGGCTGCCGTACGGCAGGTCAGGCACCTGTTCTGGGCGCGGCGGGAATGTGCCCGGCTGCCGGGCGACCTGGAGCTGACCGTCGTCGACGACGAGGCCCCGATGGCCTTCGCGCTCCCCGGGGCGCCGGGGCGCGTCGTGGTCTCGCGGGGCATGCTGCGCTGTCTCGGTGACGTCGAGCGTGACGCCCTGTTCGCGCACGAGCGGGCGCATCTGCGTGGCCGCCACCATCTCTTCCAGGCGCTGTGGCGGCTCGCGGCGGCGCTGAACCCGCTGCTCCGGCCGCTGGCCACCGCGGGCGGCTTCGTCCTGGAGCGCTGGGCCGACGAGGAGGCCGCGCGGCGCGTCGGTGACCGCAGGGCCGTCGCGCACGCCGTCGGACGTGCCGCTCTCGCGTCCGCCGCCTCCCGCCGTCCCGTGCTGGCCGCCAACGGCGGATCGGTACCGCAGCGGGTGCGAGCCCTGCTTGGCCCGCCGCCCGCCCGCCGCAGGCTGCCCTTCGTGGCGGGCGGTGTGCTGCTGGCGGTGTGCTGCGCGAGCCTGGTCAACGCCGCCTCCGACAGCGATCAGATGCTGGACCGGGCCCAGTCGGCGCACTGTGCGACGCACACCGGCACGGCGAGCGCGTTGTCGGTGGAACTTCACCGGAGCGACGCCGGCCGGCCGACGCGCTGAGCCGCTGACCCCGGCGGACGTGCTCCACCCTCGGTTCATCTACTACGGCATGTAGAGTGGCCATGTCTCTACGTCTTGTAGTAGGTGAGGTTGGGGCGATGACCGGAACCCAGTACATGGCGCCACCGCGCTCCGCCCGGCCGCCGGGCGCCGTCGCGCGGTGGAAGTGGGGAGAAGAGCCATGGCTGGCGGCAGTGGCCGTCGCCTTCACGGTGGCCCAACTGGTCCTGGTGCGGCCGACGTTGGGGCTCGGCTGGGACGAGACGGTCTACATCAGCCAGGTCAGCGGGCACGCCCCGGCCGCGTTCTTCAGTGCCCCGCGAGCGCGCGGGGTCTCCCTGCTGGTGGCTCCGGTCACCTCGTGGTCGTCGTCCACGACCCTGCTGCGGGTGTATCTCGCCCTGCTGTCCGGCCTGGGCATGTATCTGGCACTGCGCGCGTGGCGCGGCCTGTTCCCGGTCCACGTACTGGCGCTGGCCGGGGCGCTGTCCGCCTCGCTGTGGGTGACGCTGTTCTACGGTCCGCAGGCGATGCCCAACCTCTGGGTCGCGTTCGCCGCGCTCGCGGCGGTGGGCTGCTTCCTGCGCGCACAGGCGGACCGCACCCGGTCCGCCCCGGCCTGGGGGCTCGGGGCCGGCGCGGCCCTGATGGCGCTGATGCGGCCGACGGACGCGGTGTGGGTGAGCCTTCCGCTTCTGGTGGCCCTCGTCGCCGTACGGCGATGGCGCCATGGACGGCTGCTGCTCGCCCTGGCCGCGGGGCTGGTGGCGGGCGCGAGCGAATGGGTGGTGGAGGCGTACGTCAGCTTCGGCGGTCTCGCCCAGCGGTTGTCCGACGGCTCGCGCATCCAGGGCGGACTCGGCTGGAACAACGCCGTCGGTGATCAGCTGCGCAGCCTAGGCGGCCGCACCCTGTGCCGCCCGTGCGCGGGGGCGATGCCCAACACGGCCGTGACCCTGTGGTGGTTCGCGCTGCCCGTCCTGGCCGTGCTCGGCCTGGTGGTCGCCGTCCGGGCGCGCCGCGCCGCGCCCGTGGTGCTGCCCGGCGTCTGCGCCGTGTCGGCCGCCGTCCCCTACCTCTTCCTGATCGGCTACGCGGCGCCTCGCTTCCTGCTTCCCGTCTACGCACTGCTGTCGCTGCCGGTCGCCGTCGCGCTGGTGCACCTGGTGACCGTGCCGCGCGGCCGCCTGCGCCCGCTCGTCGTGGCGGCGGTCGCGATCGGCCTCCTCGGGCATCTGGCGATCCAGGCGGTCGTGCTGGGGCACGTGGTCGACCGCACGACCGCAAGCCACGAAAGCTGGGCGCGCATCGCCGAGCGCCTGCACCGCGACGGCGTACGGACGCCATGCCTGATCACCGGAAGCGACGCGGCCGCGCCCCCGGTCCCGATCGCCTTCTACACCGGCTGCGCGTCCGCCGACACCGGCGGCCACAACGAGAACACCACCGCTGCCGCCCTCGTGAGCACCGCCCGCCAGGAGCCGGTCGCCGTCCTGACCGCCGACGGCGCCAAGCCGCCGTCCTACGCCCGAAGTTGGCACCCGGTCCACCTGGCCGGACGGGTGGACGCCTACCTCGCCCCCGGCCCCCGGAACGGGCTGGGTGCATGAGCGTCCCCTCCCTGGCGCCCGGGCGGACGGGCCGGCGTGCCTACCTGCACACCGCCGTCACCCTGCTGGTGCTGCTCATCGGTGCGGCGCTGGCCGTCCGCCACCGGCAGGTCCTCGACAGCGGGACGGATCACCTGGCCGTCGCGGACCGCGGCTGGCTGTTGCTGGCCGTCACGGCCGCGTGCGCGACGTGGGTGTGCGCGGCCCTGACCCAGCAGGGCGCGGTCGCCGCGCCGCTGCCCAGAGCCCGGCTGCTGGCGGCGCAGTTCTCGGCCTCCGCCGCCAACCACGTCATGCCTGCCGGACTCGGCGCGAGCACGGTCAACTGGCGCTTCCTGACCCGCTGCGGCCTCACTCCGGCCGCCACGGCGACCGCGCTCGCCCTCAAGGCGACCGCGGGCACCATCACCAGGGCCGCGCTGATCGGCGGACTGCTGGTCGCCGGCCCCGGCCTCATCCACCTCCCGCACCTCCCCGCCGCCACCGCCCTCCTCGCGCTGCTGCCCGGTGTGCTCCTGCTCCCGCCACTGCGCAGGCGCATCGGCCCGCTGCTGCGCACGGCGGTCGCCGAAGTCCGTACGGTGCACGCCCTCCCCGGTCGGGCCCCGGCACTGTGGGGCGGCTCGATCGCGTTCGCCGCCTCGCACGCGCTGACCGTCTACGCCGTCGCGCACGCCCTGGAACTGCCGCTCCCCGCGGCCAAGGTCGCGCTGGCCTACCTCGCGGCGAGCAGCGCCGCCGTACTGCTGCCCACACCGGGCGGCCTCGGCTCCCTGGACGCCGCGCTCACCTTCGCCCTGGTCGGCGTAGGAGCGCCGGGCCCGATGGCCGTCTCGGTCGTCCTCGGCTACCGGCTCCTGACGACCTGGCTGCCGCTGGTGCCGGGGCTCGTGGTGCTGGCGGTTCTGGCGCGCCGCAAGTTGGTGTGAGGCGGCGGGGCCGCCCCGCGGGCATGCGCCGAGCGCCGCGTGATACAGGTCACGCCAAAGTGTGACTGGATCTTGGAATGCGTGGTGACCCGGCGCTGCTGCACTGTTTGTGGGCTTGCCCTGTTTGGGGGTGCGCTGGGCAATGGTGCTCGTCGCGGCCGGCCGTGGTGCCGAGTGGGAACTCGGCGAACTCGGCCACTGCTCCCTTGTCCTTGGACGCATTCGTTGAAAGGTTCCCCCGCACCATGCCTTTGGCTCTGTTGGCCCTGGCTGTCGTCGCCTTCGGCATCGGCACCACCGAGTTCGCCACGATGGGGCTGCTGCCCCAGATCGCCGACGGGGTCGGTGTGTCGGTGCCCCATGCCGGCAACCTCGTGTCGGCCTATGCGCTCGGTGTGGTGGTCGGTGCCCCCGTCCTGACCGGAATCGGCGCGCGCGTGCCGCACGAGAAGCTGCTGCTGCTCCTGTCGGGCCTGTTCGTGGTCGGCAACGTCGCGTCGGCGTTCGCACCCAACTTCGGCCTGCTGTTCGCCGCACGCTTTCTGGCGGGGCTGCCGCACGGGGCGCTGTTCGGGGTCGGCGCCGTCGTCGCCTCCCGGCTGGTCGCGCCCGAACGGGCCGCGCGCGCCGTCTCGAGGATGTTCCTCGGACTGACCGTCGCGAACATCATCGGCGTCCCCGCCGGCACCGCCCTCGGCCAGCAGCTCGGCTGGCGGTCCGCCTACGGCGCCGTCGCCGTCATCGGCGTGGTCGCCCTCGCCGCGCTCGCCCTGTTCGTCCCGCACCAGCCGCGGGGCCGGCAGTCGGGCATCCGGCACGAGCTGCGGGCCATGGGCAACAAGCAGGTCGCGATCGGACTCGCCACCGCGGTGGTGGGCTTCGGCGGCTTCTTCGCCGTCTACAGCTATCTGGTCCCGATGCTGACGCACCTGACCGGCATCTCCGACTCCTCGACCACCCTGGTCCTCGCGCTCTACGGCGTCGGCATGACGCTCGGCACGCTCATCGCGGGCCCCCTCACGGACCGCGCCCTGCGCCCCACGATGTACGCGGGACTCGCCCTGCTCGCGGCGGGCCTGGTCGCCTTCTACTTCGCGGTCCACAGCACCGTCGCGGCGCTGCTGACGATCACCTTCATCGGCGCCATGGGCGCCTTGATCACCACGCCGGTCCAGATGCTGCTGATGGCCAAGGCCAAGAACGCCCCGACCATGGCCGCGGCCTCCAACCACTCCGCGTTCAACCTGGCCAACGCGGGCGGTGCGTGGCTGGGCGGACTGGCCATCTCCGCGGGCTGGGGCTGGGCTTCGCCGAGTCTCGTCGGCGCCGCCCTCGCCGTGGCGGGCCTCGGTATCGCTTTCACGGGCGGCCTCATGGACCGGGGCAGCAGGCACTCCGAAGTGATCACTTCGTCCGCCGGAGAGGGCCCGGCCGGAGCGGCGCTCGCCACGGCGGACCAGGACACGAGCCGAGCGGCCGAATTCGCGCCGCCGTCGGCGACGCCGGGGGAGCGGGCGTAGCCGGTCCTCTTGGCTACGGGCCGGCTGCGGTCAGCTGTGCGAGATGGCGCCGCAGCACCGCCCGTACCGTTTCCGGCGGCAGCCGCTCGGGATGGAGCGTGGCGTCGAAGGCGAGGCCGTCCAGTACGGCGGCGAAGTGCTCCGTCGCCACCGGGTCCGCCACGTCCAGGCGGTGCAGCAGCCGGCCGGTCACCGTTCGCAGCCCGTCATGGAGCTCGACGGCGATCGAGCCCAGAGCCGGATCGGTACGGGCGGCCACCGCGAACTCCAGCCAGACCGCGGTCTCGTCCGCCCGCGCCGCGTCCAGCGGCAGGAACTGGCCCGCGATCTCCTCGACCACCTCGTGCGGGTCGTCCTCGGGGCGCAGCACTTCCAGCTGGGCCCGGACCCGTGCCTCCACCCGCTTCACCATCTCGCGGGCGGCGGCACCGAGCAGTTCCCGGTGGCTGTCGAAGTAGTGCCGCACGGAGCCGACGGCGAGCCCGGCCTCCCCGGCCACGTTCTGCAGCGTCGCCTGCTGAATGCCTCCACGAGCCACGACCCGGAAGACGGCCTCCACCACCTCACGCCGCCGCTCGGCGGGGTCCACGATCTTCGGCATACGTTTTTTATAGCACGGCCATGCTACGGTTTATTTAGCACGGTCAAGCTAAAAACTCGTCGAGGCCGTCCACCGGCATCACTCCGGGCGGCCGGATCAGGAGAAGCCATGGAAGAAGCGGAATCGTCCCGCCCGCACCGGCTCGGACGCCTGGCGCGTGCGAGCCGGCTGGCGCTCGACCTGGGCATCGCCTCCCTCGCGTACTACGGCTGCGTCCTCGCCGGCCTCCACACGCTGCCCGCGCTCCTGGCAGCCACGGGCGTGGCCGCCGTCTGGCTCGTCGCCGGGGCGCTGCACGACCGCCGTGCCGACGGCCTCGCCTGCGCCATGCTGCTCATGTACGGCCTGTCGGCGGCCTTCGCCGCCGCGACCGCGCAGCCCCGTCTGCTACTCCTGCGCGACCCGCTCGTCAGCGCCCTCGCCGGACTGGTCTTCCTCGCCAGCTGCCTGAGCGCCACCCCGGCCACCGCCTATCTGGCGCGCAAGCTGCACGGCCACCCGCTCAGCGACCCTCGCCTGCGCCGGGCGCATCTGACGCAGACCCTGGTCCTGGGCGCCGGACTCACCGCCGAAGCACTCGCCCGCGTCCTCCTCGTGTGCACCCTGCCGGTCCCGACGGCCGCCGCGATCACGCCCCCGCTGGAGTTCGTGGTGCTCACTCCCCTCGTCGCCTGGATGATCCTGTACCGGCGGAGGATCTCGGCCCGCGCCTCTACGACCGCACCCGCACCCCGGGCACAGGCGCCAGGGCTCTCGCCCGCACCGGCCGTGGCCGAGCAGTTCTCGGGAAGTGCCCGATGAGGACGCTCGACACCACACCAGCCGAGGACGGCTTCCGGATGCCCGCGGAGTGGGAGCGGCACGACGGCTGCTGGACGGTGTGGCCGCAGAACGGTTACGTCTGGCGCGAAGGAGCCCGCCCCGCCCAGCGCACGCTGGCCGCCCTCGCCAACGCCGTGGTGGAGACGGGCGAGGACGTGACCGTCACGGTCACCGGCGACCAGTACGCCCACGCCCGGTCGTCGCTGGACTCCCGTGTCCGGGTCGTCGAGGTCACCAGCCGGCTGGGTTGGGCCCGCGACATCGCGCCCACCTTCGTCCTGGACGACACCGGCCGCCGACGAGGAGTGGACTTCGCCTTCAACGGCTACGGCGACCGCTACCCGTACTGGGCCTCCGACGACCACTACGCCCGCAAGGTGCTCGACCTCGCCGCCACCGACCGTTACCGCGCCCCCCTCGTGCTGGAGGGCGGAGCCGTCCACGTCGACGGAGAGGGGACGGCCCTGGTCACCGCCGAGACCCTCCTCGACCCCGCTCGCAACGCCGGCCCCACGCGCACCGCCATGGCAGGGCTCCTCGCGGCCTACCTCGGCGTGACCCGGACCCTGTGGCTCGACCGCGGCCTCACCGACGACGCGACGCTCGGCCACGTCGACAACCTGGCCTGTTTCGCCGCCCCCGGGCTGGTGTGCCTGACCTGGACCGACGACACGCGCGACCCACAGTACGACCGCAGTGCGCGCGCCCTGGAACAGCTGCGGGACGCGACCGACGCCCGGAACCGGACCCTCCGGGTGGAGAAACTGCCGCTGCCCGGCCCGCTCCACGCGACCGAGGACGAGATACGCGGCACGGACAGCCACATCGTGCGCGCGCGGAACCCCCAACTCCCCAGGCTCGCCGCCTCGTACGCCAACTTCTACCTGACCGCCGACCACCTCTTCGCGCCGCTGCTCGACCCCGAGTACGACGACGAGGCGCTCACACGCCTGGCCCGGATCTTCCCGGACCACACCGTCGTCGGCATTCCCACGCGCGAACTCCTCCTCGGCGGCGGCAACATCCACTACGCCACGCAGCAGATGCCCAGCCCGCAGCGACGCTGACGGGGCGAGGGCGACTGCCGGAGGGGTTGCCCGCGTGGTGGTGGGGGAGAGGGGCGGCCGGGGAGGGGGCGGCTGTGCAGTTCATCGAGGTGACCGGGCCGGCCGGAGTGCGATCGGCGGTCATCCGGTTCGAGCGGCCGGGAACCGGACTGGCCTTCCAGCTCTTCCCGATGGTTCATCTGGGGGAGGCCGCCTTCTACCGGGAAGTGGCGGCACGGCTGCGGCGCGACTGCGACCTGGTGATCGCCGAGGGGATCGGGGAGGGCTCGCCCGGCGCCGACGCCCTGGTCGCGTCGTACCGGCGGCTGGACGGCCATGAACGCCTGGGGCTGGTGGTGCAGGACATCGACTTCGACTCGCTCGGGCTGCCGGTGGTCCGCCCGGACATGACCGGCGCCCAATTCCAGGACGGACATCGGCGGTTGCCACTGAAGGAGCGCGCGCTCGTGGCCACGGTCGTACCGGCCATGACGGCCGGCATGCGGCTGCTGGGGACACGTCGCCGGCTCGCCCGGCACCTCGCGGTGGACGACCTGATCAGCGAGGGCGAGGAGGCCGTGGCCGACTTCTGGCCCGGCCTGGACGACCTGGTGCTACGGCGCCGCGACCGGCTGCTGATCGACACCCTGACCGGCCTCGACCGGGCGTATGCGGGACGGACAGGCCCTTTCACCATCGCGGTCGTCTACGGCGCCGGGCACATGCGCGCCGTCTCCGAGGCCCTGGCCGGCCTCGGCCATCACGCCGCGGACGCCGAGTGGATCACCGTGTTCACCGTGGATCCGCCCGACCGACCCCGGCCCGGGGCCGACCAGGAAAGTAAATGAGGCTGGCCGGCGGAGTGCTCGGACAGACAGTGGCTTGAGCGTGCGCCGCGGGGTTACCCGGCATTTATGGCGAAGCTGCATCTCCCAGGGCGGAAAGTTCAGGACGACCGTGACGAGGACCCGGCTGCCAGGGTGCCGTCACCGGATGAGGCGGGGCCGGACCAGCAGGTCGAAGAGGCCGCTCCCGACACCCCCACGAAGCTGCCGAAGGGCGCCTGGGTCGCCGTACTCAAAGGCAGCGTGAAGGAGTTCAAGGAGGACGAGCTCACGGACCGGGCCGCGGCACTGACCTATTACGGAGTGCTGGCCCTGTTCCCGGCCCTGCTGGTCCTGGTCTCCCTGCTGGGCATCACCGGCAAGTCGGCCACCGACAAGGTGATGGAGAACGTCCAGAAGCTGACCCCCGGCTCGGCGCGCGACATCATCACCCGCGCCGTCGAACAGCTTCAGAACAACTCCGGGACCGGCTCGGTGATGGCCATCGTGGGCATCGTGCTGGCGGTGTGGTCGGCGTCCGGGTACGTGGCCGCCTTCATCCGCGCCGCGAACGCCGTCTACGACATGCCGGAGGGCCGCCCGGTCTGGAAGATCCTTCCGGTGCGCGTCGGCGTGACGGTGGTGCTCCTGGTGATGGCGGTCATCAGCTCGCTGATCGTCGTCTTCACCGGTGGGCTGGCCCGTCAGGTCGGGCAGACGCTCGGGATCGCGGACACCGCGCTGACCGTGTGGGCGATCGCCAAGTGGCCGGTCCTGGTGCTGCTGGTCACGGTGATGATCGCGATCCTGTACTGGGCCACTCCGAACGCCAAGGTCAAGGGCTTCAGGTGGGTCACCCCGGGCAGCCTGCTGGCCCTGCTGATCTGGCTGGCCGCATCCGCCGGGTTCGCGATCTACGTCGCCAACTTCGCCTCGTACAACAAGACCTACGGCACCATGGCCGGCGTCATCGTCTTCCTCGTCTGGCTGTGGATCAGCAACCTGGCGATCCTGCTGGGCCTGGAGTTCGACGCGGAGACCGTACGGCAGCGGGCCATCGCGGGAGGGCTGCCGCCCGAGGCCGAGCCCTACACCCAGCCCCGGGACACCCGGACGTGGGACGAGGAGGACGTCCGCCGCCTGGAGGACGACATCTGAGTCCGGGACGACTGAGCCCGGAGGGAACGTGAGAGGGCGCCGGCTTCGGCCGGCGCCCTTCGTGATCGTCCGGGCCGAGGCGGTCAGCGGGCCACGCGGTGCTTGCGTCCGCCGCGGCGGAAGCGCATGGCGACGTAGGCGAGGTCGATGAGCAGCACCACGGCGCCGATGATCAGCAGGTAGAACAGGCCGTGCGCGGCAACCCCGATGATGCCCAGGATGACGGCCACGAGGACGAGGAACAGGAACAGGCTCATCGGCTCTCCCAGCGGCTTCGCCGCGTCTGCGGCTTCGGCGGTTCAGCGACGGCCGAGACGGCGTTCACCGCCGGCTCCCGGCGCGTACTCGAGTTCGTAGTGCGCGAAGATCCCCGGCTCGTCCGTGGCGGGCAGCTCACCGTCGACGTCGATCGAGGGGGCCTTCTTGACCATGTCCTTGGGCTGGGTGATCTTGAGATAACCCGGTCCGACGGTCGCCCCGGTGAGCGGTGCGAAGACCAGGCGCCGACGGGTGGGCAGCCCCACGGTCACCGTCGCGAAGAACGGCTGGTCGGTCGCGGTGTCGACGTAGATCGCCTCCAGCACGCCGATCTTGTGACCGCGGTCGTCGACCACGTCGTGACCACGCCATTCACGGATGTCGCCTGCCTCGAACATCAGTAACCTCCACAAGAGGGGTACCCCCTGATCACGCTACTGATGTCTGCCGGAGGCCGCCCCGGCGTGGACGGCCGGCGGCCCGTCGTAGGGTCAGGTCCGCGTGACGTACGGGAGGCTGAAGTGGCCGGGACGACGACGCCGGGCGGGGCTACGGTCGCCGAGGTGATGGCCCAACTGGCCGCGCTCGAGGACCCGAAGGCACGCGTGGTGAACGAGAGGCACGGTGACGATCACGGCGTGAACCTCACCAGGCTGCGCGCGCTCGCGAAGCGGCTGAAGACGCAGCAGGACCTCGCGCGCGGGCTCTGGACGGCGGACGACACCGCGGCGCAGCTGCTGGCGCTCCTGATCTGCCGCCCGAAGGCGTTCGGGCGTGACGAGCTGGACGCCATGCTGCGCGAGGCACGCTCACCCAAGGTGCACGACTGGCTCGTCAACCACGTGGTGAAGAAGAACCCGCACGCCGAAGAACTGCGGCTCGCCTGGTGGGCGGACGCGGATCCGGTGGTCGCGAGCGCCGGCTGGGCGCTGACCACGGAACGTGTGGCCAAGAAGCCCGAGGGACTCGACCTTCCGGCGCTGCTCGACGTCATCGAGGCGGAGATGAAGGACGCCCCGGACCGCCTGCAGTGGGCGATGGACCACTGCCTGGCGCAGATCGGGATCGAGCACGCCCAGTACCGGAAGCGCGCGATCGGCATCGGTGAGCGCCGGGGGGTGCTCAAGGACTATCCGACGCCCCCGGGCTGCACCTCTCCGTTCGCCCCCGTCTGGATCGCCGAGATGGTGCGCCGGCAGCAGGGCGGGACCGTGGCCTGACCGGGCGGGGCCGCTCCGGCTCCGGTCCGCTGAGCGGAACAGCACGCGACACGCCCCGTCGGCGACACCAGGCTCCTTCCTGACGGTGCGGGCACGGCCGGGACACGGCCGCCGCCCGATGTCCTTGGGAAGGGGCGACCACGTGCATCTGATGGAGATCCTCGAGTACAGGTCCGTGCCGGCGGCCGCGGTGTCGATCGGGCTCACCCGGCGCTGCCCCCTGCACTGCCGGCACTGCTCCACCGAGTCGCTGATGGACAGTGAGGAGTATCCGGCGCAGATGTTCACGCGGTTCGCCGACACGTTCACCGCGGACGCTCATCCCGACTTCGTCCTCCTTTCGGGCGGCGAGGCGCTGCTGCGCCCGACTCTGGTGCGGGCCGTCGCCGAGCGGGCCCGCGCCGTCGGCGCGCGTACGCACCTGCTGTCGGGGCTGTTCTTCGCACGCAGGGCGCGCATCCCTGCGGCGGTCAGAACGGCCATCGACGCGGTGGACCACTTCTCCGCCAGCCTGGACGTCTTCCACGAGGAGGAGGTCTCACGGGCGGCCGTCTTCCGGGTACTGCACGAACTCCTGGACGCCGGCCAGGACGTGAGCCTGCAGCTCGTCGGGCTCGGGCCTGACGACCCCTACCTGGCCGACATCACCTGCGCCGTACGGCAGGAGTTCGACGACCAGGTGCCGATGCTCGTCGTGCCGCTCGCCTCCGTGGGACGCGCCCGTGAGTGGTTCGTGAGCCACCCCGGGCTGCCCCAGCCGGTCGCGGCCGAGCCGTGCAGCCTGGCCGGCTGGCCCGTCGTCGGCTTCAACGGGCAGGTGACCGCCTGCGGCAACCAGGACGTCATGGACGGCAAGGTGCCGCTGCCCGCCCATCTCTACCTCGGCCACATCGCCCGCGACGACTGGGCCACCATCAGGCGGCGCACCCTCGAATCGCCGATGGTGCGGGCACTGCGGACCTTCGGACCGCGCTATCTGGCCGACCGGGTGGGCGCGGGCTGCGGCGACGCGGGCTACTGCGAGACCTGCTACACGCTCTCCAAGAGCCCCGACATCCGGCCCGGGGTGCGCGAACTCGTCCGCAAGCCGTCGACCGCGGTCGTGGAGCAGCTGGTCACCCGGTCCATGGCCGACGCCGGAGCCATGTCCTTCGCCCGCCACTTCACCGTCGAGGGCTACGCCGACCTGGTCGCCCTCGGCCATCGGACCGGGCAGGAGGGTCTCGCATGCACCGGTTGAGCCACGACGAGATCAGCCGCATCCGCACCACCCCGGGCGCCAGCGCCCTGCTGTTCATCACCGACCGGTGCCCGGTGGGCTGCGCCCACTGCTCGGTGGACTCGCGGCCCGACAGCCCCCGCATCACCGACTTCGCCCTGTTCGAGTCGATCGTCGACCAGCTCTGCCAGGATCCCGACCGCACCATGGTCGGTATCTCCGGCGGTGAACCCTTCGTCGAACGCCGGGGCCTCACCCTCGCCACCCGTCGCCTCGCCGAGGCCGGCAAGGACGTCGTCGTCTACACCAGCGGCATCTGGGCCGCCGCGCCCGACGCACCCCGCTGGATCCACGACGTGCTCGACCGCTGCCGCTGCGTGTACCTGAGCACCGACGCCTACCACGAGGCCGGCACCGGCGCCGAACGCTTCGTCAACGCCGCGCGTACCATCGGCGCCCACCAACTCCCCGTCGTCGTCCAGGTCGTGGACGAGGACGGTGGCGCCGACCGGGCCCGGGAACTGCTCACACTCGCCTTCGGCGACACCTGGCCCCGGCACGCCGAGGTGGTGCCCACCCAGGGCCTGGCACACGGCCGCGGCGGCGGGATCTTCCAACCCGGCACCCGCCGGCCCGGCCGCACCCTTGGCATCTGCGACTCCGTCATCTCACCGGTCGTCCGCTACGACGGACGCGTCACCGTCTGCTGCAACGAGTCCGTCGTCATGGGCGCGGGACCCGCGCTCCTGCGCCGCGACTGCGGCTCCGGCGCCGAGGTCGCCGACGCCGTCGAGGGCTTCCGACAGCACCCGTTCTACCGGGCGTTGGCGGAGGCGGGCGGCGGCCCGCTCACCCTGCACCCGAAGTTCCGTGACCTCGCCGACCGCGGCTTCTCCGACATCTGCGGCCTGTGCTGGGCCATGGCGCGCCGGGTCCGCCCGGACGAGGAGGACCCGCTGCTGCGTTCGATACCGCTGCTCGCGAAGGGGACACCCGCATGAGCCAGACCGCGTCCGGCAACAGCGCACAACTGCGGGCGAAGATAGAGCTGTTGATGCCGAACCTGTACACCTTGTCCGCCCGGCTGTGGAACTCCCCGGACCTGCGCGAGCTGTACCCGCGCTATCTGTGCGCCCTGCACACCGCGATCCGCGCGACCGTCCCGCTCATGGAACTCGCCCTGGAACGCTCCCAACTGCTCGCCGCGACCGACCCGGTGGCCGCCGGCACCGCCGAGTACCTCTCCCGGCACATCCGTGAGGAACGCGGCCACGACGAATGGCTGCGCCAGGACCTCGCCGCGATCGGCAGCGACCCGGACGCACCGCTGCGCAGCATGCCGGGTGCCGCGGTGGCCAACCTGGTCGGCGCCCAGTACTACTGGATCCGCCACCACCACCCGGTCTGCCTGCTCGGCCACATCGCCGTTCTGGAGGGCTATCCGCCCTCGCCCGGCCTCACCGCCGTGCTGGCGGAGCGGACCGGGTTCCCCGCGGACGGTTTCCGCACCCTGCACCGGCACGCCGCGCTCGACGTACGGCACCGGGACGAACTGATGCGCACCATCGACCGGTTGCCGCTGACCGACGGGCACCGATCGGCCCTCGGAGTGAGCGCCCTGCACACGCTGCACGCGACAGCGGGGCTGTTCGAGGACATCATCGCCCCCGTCCGCACGTCCCAGCCGGCCTGAGCCGCCGAGCGGCCTGGAGGTGGTCATGCGGAGCACCGGAGCCTTCGCCGTGCTGACACACCGTCAGTTCCGGCTGCTCTTCACCGGGCAGACACTGTCCGGATTCGGGGACTGGATCGACTACGTGGCCCTGGTCTCGCTCGTCGCCTACCAGTGGCGGGACGGGGCCGGCGGACTCGCCGCCGTCGCGGTCACCGCCGCCCTGCCGTGGCTGGTTGTCGCCCCGATCGCCGGGGTCTGGGCGGACCGGCTGCCGCAGAAGGCCGCGATGATCGGCTGCGACCTGGTCCGGGCCGGCCTGGTGCTCTGCTACCTCGTCGCGCCCGACCTGCCGGTCCTGCTCGCCCTGCTGGCCGCCAAGACCGTTGTCGGCACCCTGTTCACCCCGGCCCAGCAGTCGGCGCTCAAGAGCACGGTTCCCGAGGAGTCGCTGCTGGCCGCCACCTCCCTGAACACGCTCGCGACCCAGACCACCAAGATCGCCGGGCCTGCCCTGGGCGGTGTCATCCTGGCGCTGTCCGGTCCGCACGGTGCCTTCGCCGCCGACGCGGCGACCTTCGTCCTCTCCGCACTCATCCTGTCCCGGCTGAGGTTGAAGCCCCGTACGCCACAACCGGGTTCGCAGCCCACGGGCACCTGGCGCGGGCGCTTGCTCCGCGAGCTCCGCGAAGGCCTCGCCTTCGTACGCGCCGGCCGCACCCTGCGGATCGCCGTCGCCGCCCTGTCCGCCACCGTCTTCCTCGTCCTGATGTTCGACACGCTCTCCCCGCTGCTCCTGCTCGACCTGGGTGTTCCACGCTCGTACTACGGCGCTGTCGTCGCCTCGGTCGCCGTGGGCGCGGCGGTGGGAAGCGTGCTGGTCGCCCGGCTCGGGCGCGACCGAAGCCCCTTCGTGATCCTGGGCGCCTCACTGGCGGCGACCGGGACGCTGGTGGCCGCCGTCGGGGCGGCGGCCACCAGCGGCGTGAGGGCCCCGGCACTGTCCTGGCTCCCCGTCACCGTGGGGATCGGGCTGTGCTCGGCCGGGATCCTCGTGGTCTTCGGCTACATCGTCCAGCGCGACACCCCGCAGGAACTCATCGGCCGGGTCGGCACCGTCGCTCTTGTCGTGCCCACGGCCCTCCAGCTCGCCGCCCCGCTCGCCGGCGCCGCACTGGCCGCACGGGTCGGCATCGGCTGGGTCCTGACCGGCGCCGGTGCCGGCCTCGCCCTGCTCGGCGCGGTCTGCCTGTGGCGCCACCCCGAGGACGAGCCGACCGAAGGACCGCACCCACAGGGCCATGCGCCCGCCCCCGCGGAGCCCGCGTCCGAGGGCTCCCCCTCATGACCTGGGCCGTGCCGGCCGGCACGGCTCCGGAGCAGAACAGTCCCGTCCAGAAAGGCGAACCACCATGTCGTTCAACGCTGTTCAGGCACTGACGGAGAAGGGCCACGACCTCGGACACGCCACCGAGGCGCAGCTGAGCGTGATCGCGACGCTGTCCGAGGCGGAGGTGGCCGTCCTCAACTCCGTCAAGGAGCGCATCGAGGGCGAGGTCACCGCCCACGTGGAGGAGCCCACCGGAGTCATCGTCTGGTAGACGGCGTCCTCCCCGCGCGACCTGGGCCGTGCCGCCCGGTGCGGCTCCGTAGGCACAACTCATCCAGGAGGAAACCATCATGTCGTTCAACGCCGTTCAGGCACTCACCGACAAGGGACACGACCTCGACCACGCCACCGAGGCGCAGCTGAACGTGATCGCGACGCTGTCCGAGGCCGAGGTGGCCGTCCTCAACACCATCAAGGACCGCATCGAGGGCGAGGTCACCGCCCACGTCGAGGGCGTCGCCACCGGCGTGATCGTCTGGTAGTGGAGGCGAACGCATCCGCTGTAAGCCGCGCCGTCCACACGACGGCGCGGCCCGGCCTGTCCTGGCGAGCCACCGACCTCACCGAGGCGGAGCAGTCCCTGCCGAGCCCATGGCCCCAGAAGATCAGGGCGCCCTGGGAAGAGGGAAGTTCGGGCGCGGGCGTGCGCGTCTGCGTCATGGACAGCGGGGTCGAGCCGGACCATCCGCTGGTGGGCCCGCTCTCCGCCGCGCATGCTGTGACGCCCGGTCCGGACGGTCAACTCCGTGTCGTCACCGACGAGTCGGGCGACGCCTACGGCCACGGCACCGCCTGCGCCGGTGTCGTACGGTCGCTGGCGCCCGAGTGCTCCCTGGTGAGCCTGCGGGTGCTCGGCGCCGGGTTCTCCTGCACCGGACAGACCCTGCTCACGGGGCTGCGCTGGGCGGTGGACCAGGGCTTCGACATCGTCAACCTCAGCCTGTCCACGACCAAACGGGAGCTGCGGGACGAACTCCACGACCTGGCGGACCGGGCCTGCTTCGGCGGCACCCTGCTGGTCGCCGCCGCCAACAACCGCCGTATCGAGAGCTTCCCCTGGCGGTTCGCCTCGGTCCTGTCGGCCGGCAGCCACGCCCTGTCCGACCCACGGCACATCCTCTACAACCCCCGTCCTCCGGTCGAGTTCTACGCCCGAGGTACGGACGTGCTCGCCCCCTGGCCGGGCGGCGGCACCCGCCTCTGCAGCGGCAACAGTTTCGCGGCGGCGCACCTGACGGGCCTGTGCGCGCTGATCCTCTCCCGCTACCCGGGGCTCGCTCCGTTCCAGGTCAGGAGCATGCTGCAGCTCCTGTCGGCGAACGTGAGCCCTGACCGGGAGCCGGTTCGGTGATCGAGGCCGGGCCACCGCTGGTACCAGCTGGTACCATCCGGGCATGGCGAAGACTCAGCGGGGCTGGCGCGTCGACGACGAGATCGCCGAGCTGGCGACGGCCCGGGCCAAGGACCGCGGCATGAGCGTCAGCGACTACATCGCCGCGCTCGTGCGCGAGGACGTCGACGGGCTGCGGCAGCGCGGCGTGGACGCGGCACGGCGGTTCCTGGACGAGCACCAGGACGTCTTCGACGAGGCCGAGGAGGCCGACCGCCGCTCCCCGGGGGCGCACGCCGCGTAATGGATCTGTACATCGACGTTCCGTGGATCCTTCAGGTCGCGGAAGCGGCAGGGGCGGGGGATCCGGCGCCCGAGGACTACGGCGTGCCCGTGGCCGCGATCGCCTGCCACCGTGCCGAACTGCTCGACACCCCCGTCTACAGCGGCCCCTACGCCCGGGCGGCCGCGCTGGTGCACATCCTCGGGCGCTGCCGCTGGCTCGAGCGCTCGAACATGGCTGTCGCCGCCGCGACCGGTGTGATGTACCTGGAGGCGTCCGGAATCCCGCTCAAGCCCACCCGGGACGACGCCGTCGCCCTGCGCGACCTGCTGCGTGATTCCTCGTGCACCGCAGCGAGGATCGCCGCCCAGATGCAGTCCTGGCCCCGGACCGGCTGACCAGGACCGGTCACCGGTCCAGAACCGTCACAGGTCGAGGACGCCGGCGGACTGGCGACGGGTGTGCACTGCGCGAGCCAGGTGGGTCACGTGCCGGGCGCCGGTGCGGCAGGGCGGTGACGACATCGCCTGCTTCGTCGAACTGTTGTTTTCTGCGACAGAACTGGACGCCGGGCGTCGAGAATCCCGTCTGGCCTGCGCCCGAGCACCATCGGCAGCTCCGGCCAGGGCAGTCTTGGCCGCCGAGGGCCGAATCGCGGGGTGTCGCCGGACAGCCGCATCGTTCTAGGCTGCCGGAAGGGAGGAACCCACGCCTTCCGTGCCCCCAGCCCTCGGGCAGCCAGCAGTGTCCCGCATTTCGGGTGGTCGGAGCCCACCTCGTCCCGCACTCGAGCCTTCAGCGGGCCCCGACCTTCGTCCACGCGGCTGAGTTCGAGCTGGGGCCTGATCCCGCAGGCCCCTGGAGCCGCAAGGATGTTCCCGCGCGGGGTCCTCGCGCCAGGGGACGGCGCGAGCCCTCGCGCACAGCGGCCGCCGTCATCGCCGACATCAGGCGGCGGCCGCTGTTAATCCTTCCCAGAAAATGGGCCGTAAGCACATTCGCCGTCAAAAGTGGCGCGAGACAATAGGATTCGAAGGTGCATGGCCGCCCGGGTGACCAACAGGCAGCCGATCGGCGCCAGTTGCCAGGCATCTCCTCGGTCGGCTGAACCTTTTCGGTTTCGTGCTCGGTGATGCGCGAGGTCACGTGACCGGCAATCCGCCCTCGATGTGCTGGTCGTGGGCGCTGATGCCGGTGCTTGCGGAGCAGGAGATCGGTGGCGTCGGCGATGTCGGCCATGGCCACCGGCCGCCGTTCGGGGTCCGGGCCCAGCGTGGCGGGCGGGGGACGTGGCGCCGTTCCGGACTGTCACCGATCCGGCCAGGGTGCGGCGTGTCCACGCGCTGCGGTGCGATCTCCATCGCGAGCGCCCGCACCTGGCCGGTGTGCCGGTGTTGAACATGCTGACGACGGGCGAGCCGGGCTACCGGAGCACGGTCCCGCCGTCTACCGGTCCCGCCGTCTACCGGTCCCGTCGTCGCCCCGGTCCCGTCCTCGTCTCCGGTCCGGTCACCGCGCCCGACGACGCCGTGGATGCCCCGCGTGGCACTTGGCACTCGTCGGAGCCCAGCCGGTGGGCCATCGCCTTCAGCCGGTCCTCTTGGCGTGACGGTCCCCGTGCCGCTGAGCCACGCGGGGCCGGTCCTGGGTGGGTCCGCCTCCCCGTCAGTGCCGCTCCGGATCGAACTCCAGCACCTGGGTGAGCCGGATGTTGTTGCCCGACGGGTCCCGGAAGGAGGTGTCGATGCCGTACGGCTGCGTCGTGGGCGGGTCGTTGAACTCGACGCCGCGGGCGGACAGTTCGTCGTAGGCGGCCTTGCAGTCGTCGGTCTCCAGGAACAAGGTGCCGCCCGCGCCCTTGGCCACCAGGTCCGAGAGCTGGGCGCTGCCCGCCTCGTCCAGCATCGGCTGTCCCGGCACGGGCATCAGGACGAGCGCCGGACCGTCCCCGGGCGGGGCGACGCACAGCCAGCGAAAGCTCCATGCCTCCATCGTCACGTCCGCCCTGACCTCCCAGCCGAGCTTGGTGGTGTAGAAGGCGAGTGCCTCGTCCTGGTCGTGCACCCAGAACTGCGCGTTGGCGATCTTGATGGTGGTCATGGCCGCTCCTCGGTCGGTTGCCTGGGAACGACGCTAGGCAGCCGGCGGGGTCGTGTCTTCTCGAAACGTGCGGTTTTGCGGCCGCGCATAGGCCATCGCCACACAGCGGGGGACGCGCACATGCCGTGCCGCCGGCGGATGGGCCGCCCGGTAGGCCTGCGGCGTCACCCCGTACATCCGTCGGAAACTCGTCGTGAACGAACCGATGCTCTGTGCGCCGACGGCCACCCCGACCTCGGCCACCGTCCAGTCGGTCGCCAGCAGCAGCGACGCGGCCCTCTCCAGGCGGCGGGTCAGCAGGTACTGATGCGGGGACTCGCCGAACGCGGCCTTGAAGCTCCGGCTGAAATGGGCCGGCGACAGCGAGGCGGCCGCGGCCATGTCGGCCACGGTGAGCGCGTCCCCGTAGCGGGCGTCCGCGAGATCCTTGGCACGGAGCAGATGACGGGCGATCGGTACCTGGGCCACAAGACCCATTGTGCGGCCACCGGTTCTCGTGTGCCGTCCTCGCGAGGGGCTTCAGGAGCGAGCCGCGTGACGGCCCGGCCCGCTCCCATGAGGAACGGGTCCCTGTCAGCCGTGGCGTCGCTTGGCGCCGGCCCGGAGTTCCTGGCGCAGCCGGTCGGGTGCCCAGTCCTCGGTGAGGGCCTGCCAGACGGTGTCCGCCTGGGAGAGCGGGGCGAGGCCGTCCACGGGCGGGGCGAGGTCGAGGTTGGTGGGGAGGGGGTAGCCCTCGGCAGTGGCGGCGACCACCCGGCGCAGCCAGTCCTGCGAGAGCCCCTCGGCCTTGCGGCGCAGCAGGACCGGGAAGAGGGCGTCGGCCATCGCCTCGCGTCCACCGTCTCCATGGCGCGCCCGAAGGCGGAGGACACCTGGAGCAGGTTGGCCATACGGCGGATGTCGGCGGTCGCCACCCTGGACGCCTTCGACGCACTCGGCAGGCCCTGTGCCGTCTTCGTCGCACACGACCTCGACCACGACAACACCCGCCTGATTCCGGAACGCCACACCGCAGGATGCCGCCGACTCCCTCGGTCTGCACGACCGCCGGGTCATGGACTGGACGATCGCATCGGAGAGGAGCACGTCTGAGCCAGGGCCGATGGCGGCGTGCTGACCCGTGCCTACTGCTGCAGCGGCACGCAGGGCGACGTCCCCCAGGACTCGGAGGACGCCGACTGGAGGCCTGGGCACGCCGCCATGCCAGGAGCGCGGCACGTCCAGGGATCGCAGACCACTAGCCGGCCGACTGGGGCCGAGCAGGCTTACGCCAAACCTCGCCGTGGCCGATCAGGATCAAGTGCTGGGACCACGGAACATGGCAGCTGTCGCACACCGCTTTGATCCAGCCCCTGTCGGCGTCGCTGCGTCGCCGAGGGCGTCCTGGCGCGCCGCAGAATTCGCACGTCGTCGCCGACTCCTGCTCGGCGTCGCTGATCAGGTCGCGAAACTCCGCGTGCGTGGTCGTCACTTCGATACGGGCCGCACCGAATTTCTCCGTGACGCGCTCGACCCGGTAGCCCGGTTCGACGGCGACGAGTCGCTCGTGCAGCCGTAGAAGCAGCGGATGCCAGCCGGGGCCGACCGAGCGGAGATCATCGGGCAGTTGGCGAGCTGGAGGCTCACTGTCGTTCTCGGACGCTTGCATGCGCCCATCTTGGAACACGGCTGCGGTCACGGCGAGTTGATGGCGGGCAGTTCCAGACGGAGCTCGTAGCCGCCGTCGGTGGTCGGACCGGAGGTCACGGTGCCGCCGTGGAGTTCGGCGCGCTGCCGCAGGCCGACGAGGCCGTGCTGGGCGCCGGGCAGGGGCAGCGCGGGGCGGGTGGGTGCGGTGTTGGTGATGGTGATCCGGAGGGTGCCGTCGCGCTGGTGGATGCGGACGGTGGCGGTGGCACCGGGCGCGTGTTTGCGGACGTTGGTCAGGGCTTCCTGGACCGTGCGGTAGACGGCGCGCTGCAGCGTGGGCGGAAGGCCGTCCGGCAGGACCGTCTCCAGTTGGGTCTCGATGCCGCTGGACGCGACGAGCTGGTCCAGGTCGGCGAGCGAGGGCTGGGGCGTGAGTTCGGTGGGGCGGCTGCCCGAGGCACGCAACACGCCGACCATGTGCCGTAGTTCCTCCAGCGTCTGCACGCTGAGCCTGCGGATCGTGGCCCCGGTGGATCTCGCCTCGGCGTCGGGACTGCCCACCTGGAGCGCCCCTGCCTGCACGGCGATGAGGCTGACCTTGTGGGAGACGACGTCATGCATCTCCCGCGCGAGCTGGGCGCGTTCCTTGGCCAAGGCGGCCTGCGCGGTGAGGAGTTGTTCCTGCTCGCGCGCCTCCGAGATCTCGGCGAGCCGCAGCGACAGTTCACGCCGGGCCTGGACGAGCTGGCCGAGGAAGACGGGCGCGGCCGCGGTCGCGAAGGTGTAGGTGAGGTGGACGAGGCTGTAGGTCTCGGAGAGCTCACCGACCTCCAGTTCGCTCCAGGGCCAGGGCAGGAAGTCACAGACGGCGAAGGTCACCGCGCAGCCGGCGAGAACGCTTCGGTGCCGGTTGAGCGAGGAGAGCGTGTACAGCGCGATCAGCGTGGCGAGAGCCGCGTCGCCGACCAGGGCCGTGGGGAGCGTGAGGACGAAGGTCGTCAGCGGCAGGTGGCGGCGCAGCACGAGGGCCAGGGCGGCGAGAAGACCGAAGGCGATGGCCAGACGGTCCTCGCCCTCGGAGTTGACCCACAGGTCCAGCAGGGAGGCGACGACCAGCACCGCGTCCATCAGCAGGGCGCGCATGCGGCGGGGGCTCATCGGGCGGCTCCGTCCCCGGGCGGCGGCCTGAGCACTCCGGCGCGCTCGGCGACCAGCGCGGCCTGCACGCGGTTGTCGACGTGCAACTTCTCGAAGACGGCGCTGACATGGCCCTTCACCGTGCCGGTACTCAGGTGCATCCGGTCGCCGATGTCGGTATTGGACAGCCCCTCGGCCATCAGCGCGAGGACGGCACACTCACGCTCGCTCAGCCGCCCGACGAGACGGACGGCGTAGGTCTCGTGTACGCCATGACCGAGAAAGCCGTCCACCACCGTGCGGGTGACCTGCGACGACAACACGGTGCCGCCCTCGGCCAAGGTGCGCAGCAGAAACGGAAGCTGCTCGGGATCGGTGTCCTTGAGCAGGAAGCCGGCGGCGCCCGAACGCAGCGCCGCCTCGACGTACTCGTCGGTGTCGAACGTCGTCAGCATCGCCACCACCGGTGGGTCCGGCATACGGCGGAGCTCGGCCAGGACGGTCAGCCCGTCCACGTCGGGCATCCGGATGTCGAGCAGGACGACGTCGGGACACAACTCCCGTACGGCCGCCACGGCTCGGCCGCCGGGTACCGCCGCCACGGCTCCGATGTCGTCCGAGGCGTTGAGGATGTGGGTGAAGCCCATGCGGACGAGGGCCTCGTCGTCGACCACCAGTACACGGATCACGTGCGCTCCGCTCGTCGGTTGCCCGCCCTTCGATGGGTATCACGCGGAAGGGCACCCGTCTGCCGGGTGCGGTCCGGCTTCGGACGGTCGTCGAGAGGGACCGGCCGATCGGCCGGTCCGGTTCCATCCGTTCGGCGGGTGGGGTTCGGAAGCCTGCCGGGTGGGCCGCGCCGTACGAGCGGCGAACCCTGAAGCCATGACGAATGACGCATCTCCGGTCGCGCTCCCGGCCGTGAAGTCCGAGCAGCCGCCGAACGCCCCCACCACCGGCCGGCTGATCGGCATCGACCTGGCCCGCGGACTCGCGGTCTTCGGCATGTACTCCGCCCACGTCGGCCCCGACGTCACCGTCGGTGGCCCCGTCGGCTTCCTGCTGGAGACGGCACGCGGCCGCTCCTCCGCCCTGTTCGCGCTGCTGGCCGGCTTCTCGCTGATCATCATCACCGGCCGCCCGCGGCCCCGGACCGGCCGCGCTGGCCGGCAGGCGGTGGCGAGGATCGTGCTCAGGGCCGTCGTCCTCATCGCGCTCGGCTACGCCCTCACGGCCCTGGACACCGAGGTCGAGGTGATCCTCAGCTTCTACGGCGTCCTCTTCCTGGCCGTCCTCCCGCTGCACCGCCTGCGCGCCGCAACGCTCGCCCTCATCGCCGCCGCCGGCGCACTGATCCTGCCCCAAGTCCTCTACGCCGTACGGATCTCGATCGAGAACGGATCATGGGCGGACACCGTCATCGCCCATGATCCGTTGGCCCGGATCACCGGCACGGACGGCGTCGTGGAGCTGCTGTTCACCGGCGCGTATCCGGTTCTGACCTGGGCGCCGTTCGTGATCGCGGGCATGGCGGTGGCCCGGCTCGACCTCGCCCGGCCCGGTGTCCGCTCCCGGCTCGCCCTGACCGGCGGGACGCTCGCGGTCCTCGGATACGGCGGCTCCTGGCTGGCCCTGCGCCTCGTCCCGCACGCGCTCGCCACCATCTCGGCGGCCACGGACGGCGGTTCGTCGTCGTCGGCCTGGTGGTCCGACATGGTGGGCGAACCGCAGAACGGCACGCCCCTCGACTGGCTCCTGGTCGCCGCACCGCACAGCCAGACCACCTTCTCCATCCTCGGCAACACGGGCGTGGCCCTCCTCGTGCTGACAGGCTGCCTGACCGTCGCCGCCCGGCTGCCGCGCCTCACCCGTCTCGCCACTCCCGTCTCCGCGGTCGGCACGATGGCGCTGACCGCCTACGTCCTGCACATCGTCGCCCTCTGGCTCCTGGTCGACGTCTGGGACGTCGCGGTCGTCGACGCCGACACGATGTCCGCGCTGCCGGTGCTGCTGGCCTTCATCGCGGCCGCCGTACTGCTCGCGCTCGTATGGACCCGTCACTTCCGCCGCGGACCTCTCGAGTACGCGCTGCACACGGCGACCAGGCCCGCGCGGCTGGTCAAGTAGCGTCTCGTGCCTCGTGATCGTGCACCCCGTGCCCGCCGTGTCCCTCCCCGCTCTCCGGAATGCCGCCCATCATGCGGAGCATGGGCAGCCCGCCGGTCCGCAGGAACCGTACGACGAGCACGGCTGCGAGGATCAGGAAGACGATGTTGAGCCAAGTGGTGTAGTTGCAACTGACGCCTTCCATGGGGAGCTTGGCGTCGGCCTGGCCGGGGATCAGGCCGAGCCCGCCGAAGGCGAACTCCACGACGTACCCGGCGACGACCCTCGCGACGTAGAAGGTGCCCAGGAGAGGACGGCCATCCAGGCGCCGTCGTACTTCCGGTAGACGTTGAGGATGGGGAGGATCAGCAGGTCGGCGAAGATGAAGGCCACCACGCCGCCGAAGCTGGTACCGCCCTTCCATAGCACCGCCGCCAAGCTGTGGGGCCCCCTCGTCGGTCCGCTGGTGGCGATCGCCTCGTTCGTCTGCTCCATCGGCAACGCGCCGCTCGGCCGGGCACACCACGCTCGCGTCCGCGGCCCGGGTGCCGGCCGGGCTGTGGGGGGGCGCCCCGGGCGGCGGGGGCCCCCCGGGGCGGCCGCCCCGGCGGGGGAGCGGGGGGGGGTGGGGCGGGGCCCCCGGGCGGCACATCACGAAACACCCCCCCTTGGCGGGGGGGGGGCGCGC
>NZ_JBICXT010000017.1:170445-238964 GCF_043200415.1 Streptomyces sp. NPDC048419
GTCCCCCGGCGCGGGGCGGGGCGCGGCCCTCCCGCTGCGGGTGGTGGGGGGGGGGGGGGGGGGGGGGGGGGCGGCGGGGCGCCCCCCCCCCCCCCCCCCCCACAGGGTCAGCCGACGCGCAGGGTCAGCGCGGCGGTGTGCAGCGTGCCGCCGGTCCGGAACTGCAGGAACAGCCGCCAGTTGCCGGAGGTGGGCAGCTCGGCGTGGAAGGACAGCTCCGGGCCGCCATGGGCGCCGCTCACCTTGGTGGTCGGGTGGAGGTGGGCGAACGCGGAGTCGCCCTCGTGGAACGCGGTCAGATGGGCGTAGGTGTCCAGGTAGGGCTGGAGATCGGTGACGGGCTTGCCGCCCTTGGCGACGCTGACGGTCAGCGGGTGCGCCATCCCCGCCATGGGCTCGCCCTTGACGGTGACGGTGTACCCGTCGACCTGCGTGCTGCCGGCGGGGGCGGGCAGGGGGGTCTTCGTGGCCTTGCCGGGCACGGAGACGGTCCGGGAGAGCACGAAGTCCTGGTCCTTGCCTGACCCGGCGGCGGGCGTGAAGGAGGCGAACACGCGCCAGGAGCCCGGCGCGAGCGAGGCCAGGTCGGCCGTCCAGGTGCCGTCGGCGGCCATGGCGGGGTGCAGGTGCTGGAAGCCGGTCAGGTCGGAGCGGACGGCGTAGAAGTGCATCCGCTTGGTCTGGTCGACGGCGAAGCCGGTGACCGGCTTGCCGTCGGGGCCCGTGACCGTGAACCGGTAGGCGGCCCGCTCGCCCGACGGCAGGGTCGTCTCCTTGGAGGCGAACCGGTAGCCGTCCTTGGCGGCGGCCAGGCCGTTGCCGGCGGCCGTGCGCTCCATGCCCGGCATGTCACCCATCGACTTCGAGCCGCTGGGGACGGAGGACGCGGAGGACTTGGCACCGTGGTCCATGCCGGGCTTGGACGACGAGGAGTCGCTGAAGGAACCGCAGGCGGCGAGGCCCAGTGCGAGAGCCGTGGCCGCGCCGGCCGCAACGAGGCTGCGGCGGTGCGCGGTGGAACGGGAAGAGGGCCGGTCGGTAGGCCGGTAAGAAAGCATGGATGTGGGTCTTTCCGGGTGGGCGCACCACACCGGTGGCGCGCGGAAACGAGCAGGACGCGGTCCCGGATCCGGCCAGGGCCGGCTCCGGCGCGCCCGTCACGTCCGCGCGACGCACACCTGAAGCAGAAGATCTCGACCGCCTGCCGGTGGCCCACGTCTCCCTGTCCCACCGGCCGCCGCCCGCAGCCGGGCGAGTCCCCACAGGACGAGGGCTACGGAGCCCGCAAGGGCGAGGAGACCGGGCGCGGGCAGAGGGACACGGTCGTGAGCCGGCGTCGACACGCACAGCGTCCCGGGCATCCCGGACACGTCGGCACCTCGAACCGTGGGGCCGGAGTCGTGTACGACCGGAGGAGCCGGGGACGTCATGACGGCGTGGTGACCGCCGATCATCGTCGTGCCCGCAGTAACCGTGCCCGCAGTCGCCGTCATCGTCGAGTCCGCGACGGCGGTCATGGCGCCGTGGCAGCCTTCCGCCGCCGTGGCCGGGGCGCCGTGCATGAGGAACAGGCCGAACAGCAGCGCGCACACGGCCGGCAGCCGGGACACGCCCCGCCTGCCTGTCTGTGCGCCGTCCACGGTCGTACCCGTCCCTCTCGTTCGATCTCACTCGACGCCTGCCGGCAGACCATACCGGGGCAGGGTATCGCCGGCTCGCCGGCCAGGCGACCGGGCCCATGTGCAGGACCGCCGCCCCCTGGGTACGCAGTCCGTCGACCCGCGACCCGCGTGCGACGAGGAGGGACCATGGCCGGACTGCTGGAATCGCGGACGAGCGGGCCGCGGCGGCTACGGGAGCTGCTGCGCGGGCCCGGCCCGGTGCTCGCGCCGGGAGCGTACGACGCGATGAGCGCTCTGCTCGTCGAACAGGCGGGTTTCCCGGTCGTGTACATGACCGGCTTCGGCACCACTGCCTCCCTGCTCGGCCGACCCGACATCGGCCTGCTCACCATGAGCGAGATGACGGACGCCGCCCGCCGTATCGTCTCGGCCGTCGGCGTCCCGGTGATCGCGGACGCCGACACCGGCTACGGCAACGCGATCAACGTGATCCGCACCGTCCACGAGTACGAGGCCGCCGGCGTCGCCGCGATCCACCTGGAGGACCAGCCGGCCCCCAAGCGCTGCGGCCACATGGAGGGCAAGGCGGTGATTCCGGCGGGCACCATGGCCGGCAAGATCGAGGCTGCCGTGGAGGCCCGCGACGACCCCGACTTCGTGATCATCGCCCGTACCGACGCCCGGGCCGTGGAAGGCTTCGTCGCGGCACTGGAGCGAGCCCGGCGCTACCGCGACGCCGGCGCCGACATGCTCTTCATCGAGGCGCTGCAGACCGACGCCGAGATCGAGGCGGCCGCGGCGGCCTTCCCGGACACCCCGCTGCTCTTCAATTGGGCCGAGGGCGGCAAGACCCCGCCCACCGACCTTGCCCGCCTCGCCGAACTCGGCTATCGCCTGGTCATCTTCCCGCTGTCGACACTCCTCGCCGCGACGACGGCCGTGCGGGACGTTCTCGCCGAGGTCGCGGCAGCGGGCACGCCCGTCGACGCCGTACGGCACCTGCCCGGACTCGACGACTTCTTCACGACGGTCGGCCTGCCGGAGGCGCTCGGCCTGGGGGAGCGCTACGACCACAACTGACCTACGGCAGCGTGCTGTTGGGGCCTCCGCAGGAGCAGCGGATGGTGAGAGTGGCGCAGGGTGAGCCCGCCACGGGTCACTCAGCTCATTCCGGTTTGCGCGATCCGCGAGGCCGGGTCCGCCCCTCAGTGATGCGCCGGCACTCTTCCACGAGCCGCAGGTTTTCTTCCTTGAGCTGACGCTGGCGCAGCACCAACTCACGTGCCGTCGCCACGAGTTCTGCGGCGACTTCCCGAGAGGTCGTGAAACGCTCCGGCCTTCCGGACGGGTTCCGCTCACCGTGCGCTTCCGCTCGCATGGCAACCGAGTGCCCACGTCGGCGCGGTTGATTGCCCCGCCTACTGATAACCCCTCTTGAGCAGATACTTGGCCCCAGCCTCGAACCCTTCAGGGCTGAGCAGTTCGAATCCGAAGGCATCGGCGAGCCGGTCGGTGATGTTGAACGCGGCGCAGACCGCGAGCGCGTCCCTGACCTGCTGGGGCGAGACACCGGCGGCCAGCACTTCCCGCATGTCCTCGGCGCCGACCTTCCCCTCCCGGGTCAGCTTGCCGAGCATCCGCAACGTGGCCCGCAGCGGCTCTGCGACGGGCGCCGTCTCCAGGTCGTCCAGCACCGCCGCGACCCGTTTGCCGTCCCCGTAGGCCTGCCCGGCGGTCGCGGTGTGCGCGCCGACGCAGAAGGCGGACTCGTTCACCTTGGACACGTAGGCCGCCATCAGCTCGCGGTCGCCCACCGACCAGTCGGAGGGCCCGCGCATCGCTTCGTGCGTGAACGCCTTGGCGTGGGTGCCGTAGAAATCGGGCCGGTAGAAGACGAGCTTCGCGGCGTCGGGCACCGGCTGCCGGGAGAACAACCGGATGATCGCGAAGAGCAGCTTGGTTCCGGGGGCGTAGCCGTGGTTGAGGACGTCAAGTCTCATGATCAGGCCTCCTCGGCGGTCGCTTCGACCAGGGCCGCCAGCCCGGCGTCGTACAGCCGTGCGGACTGGCCGACCGCGGCACACACCACCAGCTCGAACAGCTCGTCCTCCGTGCACCCCGACGCCTTCGCCGCCGCCAGGTCGGCAGCGCCGACCTGCGCAGGCGCGTCCACGACCTTGCCGATCAGCGCGTCGAGCGGCGGCGCGAGCCCGCCGCCGTTGCGGAAGGCAACCGCCCGCTGCTCCGCAGAAGCCTTGCCCTCCCCGCCGAGCACCCGCTTGACCAGCGCCTGCTGCGCCGCCCGCTTCTTGTCCTCATCCACCACGATGCTGTCCGCCTCCCTTTGCCGTCGGGTCGACATTCCACATGTCTACGACGATCGCCGGGCGCCGCGTGTGACATGCGGCCGATCGGTGCACGCAAATGTCGCGGCGGAACCGCAGTTACGCCAATGCCAGGCATTTCGCTCTCCAGCCGGTTTGATCCCCGCGATCCGGTACAGCCGGAAGGTATGGCCCAGTCGATACAGGAAACAGAACGCAAGTACGCGGCGCCTGCGGCCGATGACATCTCCTGGTTGTCCGAGCTGGCCGGTGTGGGGCCGGTCGTGTCGGTGGCCGACCGGGGAATTCATGAGTTGGACGCCGTCTATTACGACACCGAGGACCTGCGCCTGACGAGTGGCGGTGCGAGTCTGCGGCGCAGGACCGGCGGCACGGACGCGGGGTGGCATCTCAAGCTCCCCCTGTCCGGGGACAGCCGGGAGGAGGTTCGCCTCCCGCTGTCCGAGGACGTTCCGGACGAACTTCGGGAACTGTCGCTGTCCCGCACCCGTGGAGCACCGCTGCGACCGGTGGTGCGGATCCGCTCCACCCGTTCCCTGCGCGATCTGCTCGATGCCGAGGGCGTCGCCGTGGCCGAGCTCAGTCTCGACTCGGTCCGGGCGGACTCCCGGCTCGTGTCCGGTCTGCATGCCATGTGGACGGAGATGGAGGTCGAGCTCGCCGAGGGCGCGGACCCCAAGCTACTGAAGCGCGTCGAGAAGGTGCTGCGGAAGAACGGCATCGAGCGGGCATCCAGCCCGTCCAAGGTCGCCCGGGCACTGCAGGAGACGACACCGGCCCCCGACGGGGATCTGGACGGCCGCATCGAGCCGGGTTCGGCCGGCGCGTACGTCCAGGGCTACATCGAACGCCTGGTGCGGGCCCTGGCCGACCTCGACCCGGCGGTACGGCGCGACCGACCGGACGCGGTGCACCAGATGCGCACCACGACCCGCCGGCTGCGCGGCTGTCTGCGGTCCTACCGTTCCGTCCTCGACCGCGAGGTCACCGATCCGGTCCGGGCGGAGCTGAAGTGGCTCGCAGGAGAGCTGGCTTCCGAACGCGACCACGAGGTGCTGCGGGACCGGCTGACGGCAGGCGTGAAGGAGCTGCCCGGCGAGATCGTCCTCGGTCCGGTCAGCGCGCGGTTGCAGGCCTGGGACGCCGCAGAGCAGGCGGAAGCCCGCCGCCGTACGCTCGCGGCGCTGGCCTCGCCCCGCTATCTGGAGCTGCTGGAGTCGCTGACCCGGCTGCTCGAGGATCCGCCCCTGCGTGCCAAGGCGTCGGGCAAGCCCAAGAAGGTTTTGGCCAAGGCGATCGCCAAGGAACAGGGGCGGCTGCGCAGCCGCATGGACCGCGCGCTGGCGCTGCCCACGGGCACCGAGCGCGACGCCGGCATCCACCACGCCCGCAAGGCGGCCAAGCGGGTCCGCTACGCCACGGAGGCGGCCCGCCCGGCCCTCGGCAAGCCCGCGAAGCGCCTCGGCAAGCGTGTGAAGACCGTGCAGCAGATCAGCGGCGACCACCACGACGGCGTCGTGGCCCGCGACCTTCTGCGCCACCTGGCCATCGCGGCCCACGCCGCAGGCGAGCCCGGCTTCACCTGGGGCGTGCTGCACGGCGAGGAGAAGACCGCGGGTGAGGCACGCGTACGTCAGCTGCCGAAGGCCTGGAAGCGCGCCAGGAAGGCCCATCTCGCCTAGCGCGAAAGCAGGTTGAGGGCAGGCACCGGCGCGGGGGGGGGGGGGGGGGGGGGGGGGGGGGTGGGGGGGGGGGGGGGGGGCCGCCGCCCCCCCCCCCCCCCGCGCCGATGTCACGGGAGCGTCGTCCTGCACAATTTGGAGCCGACATGTCGGCAGGAGGTGTGGCCCTCGGCTGTGGCCCTCGACTGTCGCGTCAGTTGCCGGGCCCCGGATCCGGACGCACCGCCGACGTGATGCCGGCGCGCGCCGCTTCCAGTTGGGCGGCGAAGGCGATGCCGAGGAAGAGGGCGACGCCGGTGACGTTGGCCCACAGCATCAGGGCGACGAAGGCGGTGAGGGGCCCGTAGACGGCTCCGAATGAGCTGCTCTTGCCGACGTAGAGCGCCAGCAGCCAGGTGGCCGCGACCCACAGGACGAGGTGGACCCCGCTGCCGAAGGCGAGCCAGGTGTAGCCGGGCTGCCTGCGGCGCGGTGACCACCGGAAGATCACGGCGGAGGCGATCCACGCGAGCGCCAGTCCGACCGGGATCTCGAGGGCGGCCCACCAGTGGTCCGTGTCGTCGGGCGAGCCCAGGGTCGTGGCGATGGCGTCACCGACCGGCTCTCCGGCCACCAGCACCACGAACCCGAGCACCATCGGCAGGCCGGCCGCCATCGCGAGCAGCAGCGCACGGCCGTATTTGTGGGTGAAGGGGCGGTCCCGCTCGATGCCGTAGATGCGATTGGCGCCTCGCTCGATCTGGCCCATCGCCGAGGCGAGGTTGAGCAGGGCGAAGGCGAGGCCCAGCCAGAGTGCGAGGGTGCTCCAGACGTCGCCGTGCGCGCTCTGCCGCGAGCGGGCGAACGCCTCCTTGAGCACCTGGGCACCGGTACCGGGCACGATGTCACCGAGGGACCGTTCGACGATCCGGCCCACCGCGTCGGTGTGCACGGACGTGGCGAGGCCGACGAGAGCGAGGGTGAGCGGGACCAGGCCGACCACGATCTGGAATCCGAGGGCGCGTGCGTGGGAGAAGCCGTCGGCGTAGCGGAACCGGGCGAAGGAGTCGACCAGCAGCCGTATGCCGCCGTAGTGCCGCAGTGCGGTCAGCGCCTCGTCGCCGGAGAGCTCCTCCCCGATCATGTCCCTGGTCTGCGGGACGTGTACGGCCGTTCCCATCGCGGGCAGGCTCCCTCCACCGGACCGGGTCGTCTCACCGGCGTGTGTCTGTTCCGACTGCCCCCGAACGGCCGCTTCAACGGTCTGCACCCGGGAGCCTGATTCCGGGACCAGGAGGGTCAGCCGGGGAGGCGGCCTGTGGAGGGCATCGGTGGGCGGCGTTCCGCATGGACCTGGTCGTCGCGTCACAGGCGTCCGGCCGTCGACGCCACGAGGCGGCGCAGCACCGGTGCCGCCGCGCGGGCCGCGGTGAAGCCGGGGCGCTCGGACGAGGCCACGACCGTTTGGACGACGGCGGCGCGGGGCAGCCACGCTCGTCCGTCCCGAGGGGAGGGGCCGCGGCTCGGTCATCCATCGGTGATGGGCATGACGATCACACCTCCACGCCGGTCTGGCACGTGGTGCCTACCGCGGACGGCGCCTTCACCTTCGTCACCGACCGACAGGAGACGCGGCACGACAGTATGGTCCTGGCCTTCGGCGCCCCCGGACTGCGCACCCTGCTCGCCCGGGCGCCCCAATTCGGCTACGCGGCGTGGCGTGAACGTATCGGCCGGCTGCACGGCGCCGCGGCCTCCCTCGTCTCCCTCCGCTGGCTGGACCGCTCCCTCGCGGACCGGATCGACGTCCTGGGCATGGCCGGATATCGCCCCTTGGCGACGTCAGCTGGAGACACGCGACGCACGGAGATCCCTCGACGAGCGTCACGAATGGCGGCAGGACTGCCCGTTGTTTCCGGTCGGAGGCCACGACCGTATTGCCGTGGACACGCCGCAATACGGCCTCGTCCTCGCGGGCGACCTGGTGCGCACGCACCTGCCCGACCGGGGGCGGAACCGCCTGCTGCGCGCCCCGACGGGCGATCGAATTCGGCCAGGTGTTCGCTGAGGTGCGTGAAGGACCGATGAAAACGAGAATCAGGGGTAGTCGGCAGCGAGCGGCTGACCAGCCGCTTCGAATACCAGGGATATGAGGGAAGGCACCCATGATGACGCCGGTGTTGACGACTGAGGCCCGTGCGGAACAGCTGTCGGAGGTCGCCGATGCCATTCACGTCGCTCCGAAGGACGCCCGCGAGCTGACCCGTCACTTCCTGGCGCGGCTGGCCGTGCTGGAAGAGGGCACGGAGGAGCACCAGTACGCCCGCAACACGCTGATCGAGATGAACATCTCGCTGGTGCGCTACGCCGCCGCACGGTTCCGCAGCCGTGGGCCGCAGGAGATGGAGGACATCGTCCAGGTCGGCGTGATCGGGCTGATCAAGGCGATCGACCGGTTCGAGGTGGCGCGCGAGGTCGAGTTCACCTCCTTCTCGATCCCTTACATCGTCGGCGAGATCAAGCGGTTCTTCCGCGACACCTCCTGGGCCGTCCATGTGCCGCGTCGGCTCCAGGAGGCCCGGGTCCAACTGGCCCAGGCCACGGAGGAGCTGAGCAGCCGCCTCGGCCGGACCCCGACGGTCGCCGAGCTGTCGCAGCTGATGAGCCTCTCCCAGGAGGAGGTCATCGAGGCACGAGTGGCCTCCAACGGCTACAACTCCTCCTCCCTCGACGCCGCCATCTCCAGCAGCGAGGACGGCGAAAGCGTCCTGTCGGACTTCATCGGCAGCGCGGACGCGGCGCTCGAACTCGTGGAGGAGTACCACGCGTTGGCACCGCTGATCCACGAACTCGACGAACGCGATCGCCTGATCCTGCACCTGCGCTTCGTGGAGGAGCGCACGCAGGCCGAGATCGGCGAGCGCCTCGGAGTCTCGCAGATGCACGTCTCGCGCCTGCTCACCCGTCTCCTGGGCCGCCTGCGCGAGGGCCTGCTGACCACGGACTGAGCGTCGGACCGGCTGGACGTCCCGTTCGGTCGGCCTGCTGGGCGTCCCGTTCGGCAGGTCAGGCCACCGCCTGGCCGTCGACGGCGATGCCCAGCCGGTCGGCCACGGTGGTGAGGGCTGCTCCCAACGGGAGCGCGACCCGAGTGAGGGCATGCTTGTCGCCCCGGGTGGGATCCCGGTTGACGATCAGGACCGGGGTCTCGGCCTGGGCGGCCTGCCGGACGAACCGGAGCCCGGACATCACCGTGAGCGACGAGCCCAGGACCAGCAGCGCGGACGCCTCACGGATCAGCGCGCGACAGTACTCCACCCGCTGCGGCGGTACGTTCTCGCCGAAGAACACCACGTCCGGCTTGAGGATGCCGCCGCAGACCGTGCAGGGCAGCACGCGGAAGTCGCCGACCTGGTCGTCGGTGAGGTCGGCGTCGCCGTCCGGGTTGATGCCGGCGGCCACCGGATCGAAGCCCGGATTGGCCGCCTCCAGCCGGAGGGCGAGGTCGTTCCGTGGGCTGAGGACGCCGCACGACAGGCAGCGCACCCGGTCCAGGCTTCCGTGCAGTTCCACCACGCCCTCGCTGCCGGCGGCCTGGTGCAGTCCGTCGACGTTCTGCGTGATCACCCCCGAGAGCAGACCGTGCCGCCCGAACGCGGCCACGGCCTCGTGCCCGGCATTGGGACGGGCGCGGCCGAACGTGCGCCATCCGAGGTGACTGCGTGCCCAGTACCGGCGCCGAGCCTGCTCCCCGGCCGTGAAGTCCTGGTACGTCATCGGGGTGTGCCGGCTCAGGCTTCCGCCCTCGCCCCGATAGTCGGGGATGCCCGACTCCGTGGAGATGCCGGCCCCACTGAGGACCAGCACACCACCGGTGCTGAGCACGTCGGCGACCGGCCCCAGATCCGTGGTGCCCGCAGGCAGCTCCTCGGTAGGGGTCCAGCTCAGAGTGGGGCGCATGCGCATGCCGCAAGGGTACGAGAGGTGTAATTGGGCCAAGAAATCACCTCGTGATTGGGCCTGATCAGCGATCCATTAAGGCAATACCGTCATCGTCATGACCAATCGACCGGGACGCCTGCTGGCCCTCGCACAGCTCGCCAACTCCATTGGCGACGGCGCCTATTACGTGACCTCGGCGCTGTACTTCACCCAGGTCGCCCATCTCGCTCCCGCACGGGTGGGGCTCGGGCTGACCCTCGCCTGGGGCTTCGGTTCGCTGGTCGGAGTGCCGCTCGGGCGGCTCGCGGACCGCCGCGGGCCCCGCGGCACGGCGGTGCTGCTCGCCCTGGCCACCGCGGCGGCGATCGCAACCTTCCTGCTGGTCTCGGGATTCGTGGCCTTCGTCGTCACGGCCAGTCTGTACGCCGCCGCTCAGTCGGGGCTCGCGGCGGCCCGCCAGGCCCTGCTGGCAGCACTGGTGCCGGCCGAGGAACGCACGGGGCTGCTGGCCCGCCTGCAATCGACGCTCAACGGCGGACTGGCCATGGGCGCGGCGCTCGGCGGCGGCGCACTCAGCGTCGGGACGGCGGCGGCGTACCGGGGCGTGCTCGCACTGGACGCCCTCTGTTTCCTGGTCTGCGCGCTGCTTCTGCTGCGGCTCCCCGCCGTGAAGGTCATGACCGCTGGCGCGGCGGCCGGCGACGGTCGGCGGACCGCGGTCCTCGGCGACCGCCCGTACGCCCTGCTCGCCCTCCTCAACGCCGTGCTCTTGCTGCGATTGCCGCTGCTCAGCCTGGCGCTTCCGCTGTGGATCACCGAGCGGACCGGGGCGCCGGCCTGGCTGGCCTCGGGGCTGTTCGTGCTCAACACCCTTGCGGTGACGCTGTTCCAGGTGCGGACGGCCAGGGCCGTGACCGGGCTCGGCAGTGCGCTGAAGGTGCTACGCCGGTCCGGGCTGGTGATGTTGGCGTCGTGCGCGGTGTTCGCGCTGTCGACGGGGCGGTCGGCCTGGCCCGCCGCAGTGATCATGGTCGTCGGTGCGGCGCTCCAGGTCGTCGCGGAGATGCAGCAGTCGGCGGGATCGTGGCAGCTGTCCTTCGGCCTGGCACCGGCCGACCGGATGGGGGAGTACCAGGGCTTCTTCGGTACGGGCGTGACGGTCGCCCGCACGCTGGGCCCGCTGGTGGTGACGACGCTGCTGCTGGGCTGGGGAGCGTCGGGCTGGCTGGCGCTGGGCCTGCTGATGGTGCTGGCGGCGTACGCCATGGGGCCGGTCGCGCGCCGGGCCGCCGCCGGTCGGCCCATGCCCCGGCCGGCCGCCGAGCCGGTGCCGGTGCCGGTGAACTGAACTCACTGCCTACGGGCGCCTGTTGTGGCGGCCTCCTCGGGATACCGGGCATCGGTCACGGTCGTCACGCGTCCCGTCTCGATGTCGTAGACGTGCCCTGAGACGGACACCGTCGGCGGCACGAGCGGTGAGGCGAGCAGGCGCTCGACATCCTCCCGGACCGTGCTGTCCGGTTCGGCCACCTGGGACCCGCTCAGCACCGCCTCGGCGACGCCCGTCGCCCGTGTGGCCCGCCGCAGGAACTCGGGGTCGGCGAGGAATCCCGTGCCGCACTGGGTGTGGTGCAGGACTGCCACCTCGAAGAGCGGGCCGGTCGCGCCGAGCAAGGACTCGGCCAGGAAGGCCAGGTAGGCGATGTCGCCGATCACCGACTGGGTGACGCGTCCGCCCGCGTTGCGGATGACGGGCGCGTCGCCGGGCTGGAGTCCGAGGACGGCGGCGGGGTCGATGCGGTGGTCGAGGCAGGTGACGAGGATCAGCCGCGTGGTGGGCAGGCCGAGTGGGACCGGGGTGTGGTCACGGGCGAACTGCTCGTTGTGGTCGAGGAGGTGAGCCAGCCTGGTCATCAGCGTTCTCCTTCGTGGATACCCCCGGATTCGGCCGGGGGAGGGAACGAGCTCCTGCGGAGCAGGGCAGGGGGCAGGGTTTCGCCTTCAGGGCGAAAAGCCGTTTCTACGGCGACGTGGGCGGGCCCGCTGTGATCGGGAGCTCTCAACTGTCAGTCCTCCCAGGTAGGTTCGGGTGCATGACCGTTGAGGCGAGCACGCAGGGGTCCGGGTATGCCCGGTACACCTTCCGTGTGCGCCTGTCGAAGACGGCCCGGCGTCAGCTGGAGGCCGAGTGGGATCGGTGCCGGTGGGTCTGGAATGAATGCGTGGTGAAGGCGAAGACGGATCATGCGTGCAACCGGACAAGCGGCGAGAAGGCGTCGTGTGGGCCGGTGCAGCTGGCGAAGATGCTGACCGCGGCCCGTGCGGTGACGCCGTGGCCGGCCGAGGGTGCGTGTGTGCCCCAGCAGCAGGTGATCCGCGACTTCGGCAGGTCCCGGGCGAAGGCCTTGAAGGACATCACTGCGGGGTTGCCGATGCGGCAGCGGGCCGGGATGCCCAGGCACAAGAAGAAGCGGGAGGCGCTGCCCACGGTGGAGTACACCCGGCGCGGGTTCCGCCTGAAGAACGGCCGCCTGCATCTGGCCGGCGGGATCGTGGTGCTGCCGGTGTGGTCGCGCGAGCTGCCCACGCCGCCCTCCAGCGTGCGCGTGTACCGCGACAGCGTGGGGCACTGGTGGGCGTCCTTCGTCGTCCGGACTCAGGCCGAACGCCTGCCCGAAACCGGCCAGGTGATCGGGATCGACTGGGGTGTCAGGGAGATCGCCACCACCACGAGTGACGCCCACGACCTGCCCCACCCGCGGCACGGGAAGGCGGGCGCGCCGAAGTTCGCCCGCTACCAGCGGATGATGGCCCGGCGCCGCCCCGCGAAAGGCCAGGCCGCCTCGCGAGGCTATCGGGAGGGGAAGCGGCAGACCGCCAAGTTGCATCAGAAGGTGGCCCGGCAGCGGCAGGACACCGCCCGCAAGTGGGCCAAGCGGGTCGTGCACGAGCATGACGCGCTGGCCGTGGAGGACTTCCGCCCCAGATTCCTGGCGAAGTCCACGATGGCGCGCAAGGCGGCGGACGCCGCGATCGGCGCCACCAAGAAGGCCCTGATTGAGATGGGCCGCAAGCACGGCCGCGCCGTGCACCTGGTCCACCCGGCGCAAACCACGATGGACTGCGCATCGTGCGGAGCGAGAACCAAGCACGCACTCCCTCTTTCCGAACGAACGTATACCTGCACCGCGTGCGGAGCCGTGTCCCCCAGGGACAAGAACTCGGCCCGCGTGATGCTGGTCCGGGCTGGTCTCTGTCCCGGCTAGTGCTGATCGTGGAAGACCTGCTGGTCCGCCGGGCCCGCAGGCAACGTGAGCTAGGAATCCCCCTTCTTCAGGACTCCGTTGGGAAAGGGAGAAACTACCGGCCGGGAAGATCGCCTCGGGGCGTGAAACTGCAGGTCGATTGATCCACTTCCGGTCGGCAGTCGAGCTTCGCTGCCCGCCTTGCCCTTTTGCCAACGGAGTCCTTCAGGAGGGGGAGGAGTCAAGGTGCTTCTCCGTCCTGCTGAACGGTCGGGCCGGGGGCCGACCGGGTCGGCGCAATTCCGCGTCGCGTTAGTGGACGCCGTCCACTTTAGCGAGATCGGTGGACAGTGTCCACTATTGCTATTCTGGCGCTCGTGACACCTGATCGGGCAGCAGCGGAAGCATCTGCGGCACCAGCGCGGAAGCGGCGGCCGCGCGGCGCGGTGCGGGACGGGCTGGTCGCCGCCGGGCTCGAACTCGCCCGCAGCGGCGGCCCGGACGCGGTGGTCCTGCGCGAGGCGACGCGGATCGTGGGCGTGGTGCCCAACGCCGCCTACCGTCACTTCGCCGACCGGGACGAACTCCTCGCCGCGGTGTGCGCGGCGGCGATCGGCGAGCTCGCCGGCCGGATGGCCGAAGGCGTGGCACGCGTGCCCGGAAGGCATGGCGATCCCGCTGCGGCGGGCGAGCGGCTGCGGGCCATCGGAACGGCCTACTTCGCGTTCGCGCGTGAGGAGCCGGGTTGGTTCGCCACGGCGTTCGCGCTGCCGCAGCAGCACGCCTACCCGACGCAGGGCGACGCGTCCGGGACGGACCGCTCGCCCCTGGGCCAACTCCGGTCCGCGCTGGATGAATTGGTCGACGCCGGCGTACTCGATCCGCAGCGCCGGCCCGCGCTCGAATACCCCGTCTGGTCCACCGTGCACGGCATGGCGGTCCTGTCCGGGCAGGGGCCGCTACGTGAGGTGCCCGACGCCGATCGCCATCAGCTGGAGGAGCGCACGCTGATGGCGATCGGCGAAATCATCAGGTAGGCCGACGGGATGCGGCGGCGGGGCCGTGGTATCGCCGAGACGGCAACTCCCCTGCTCAGCGCCGGGGTTCGCGCCGTCGGGCCTGGAGCTGGAGGGCGAGGGGGACGGCTGTGAAGACGGACGAGTAGGTGCCGACCGTGAGGCCGATGAGCAGGGCCAGGGCGAAGTCGGTGAGCGAGGTTCCGCCGAGTACGGCGAGGGCGGTGAGGATGAAGGCGGCGCCCATGCCCGTGTTCACGGTGCGGGGCAGGGTTTGCAGGATCGCCCGGTTCGCGATGTCGGGCAGCGGCGCCCTCGGGACCTTGCGGGTCAGTTCACGGATGCGGTCGAAGAGGACCACGGAGTCGTTGACCGAGTAGCCGATGACGGTGAGCAGGGCGGCCACGAAGACCCCGTCGACGGGCTTGCCGAGCCAGGCGAAGACGCCGACCAGGATGAGCACGTCGTGGGCGAGGGCTGTGACGGCGGCGGTGCCGAACAGCCAGCGGAAGCGGGCCGCGAGGTAGACGAGTTGGGCGCCGAGGGCCACGGCGAGCGCGATGAGGGCGCCGCGGCGTAGCTCCTCGCCGAGGCTGGGCCCGATCAGTTCGTCGCGGATCTTGTCCGCGCCGTCCGCGAGGTCGCGTACGGCGGTGGTGACCTCGGCCTCCTGGGCGTTGGTGAGCGCTTCGGTGCGTACCGTCAGCCCTGTGTCGCCGGAGGACTGCACGACGGCTCGCGGGAATCCGGCGTCGGCGAGCGCGGTGCGGGCCCTGTCGGGATCGACGGGGGTAGCGGTCGCGTATTCGATGAGGCGGCCTCCGGTGAACTCCACGCCGAGGTCGATGCCTCGGACCGCGATGCCGGAGCCGGCCAGGATCAGCGCGGCGGCCGCGGTGGCCAGCAAGCGGCGCGGGTGGCGCATCAGTTGGGGATTGCGGCGGGTGAGACGGTCGCGGACGGCGCCTGTGGTCGCGATTCCGGTGAGGCGGGGACGACGGCGCAAGTAGGGGCGGCCGGCGGCGGATTCGGCCAGCACGCGTGTGATCACCAGGGCGCTGAACATGGAGGCGAGCACGCCGAGGCCGAGGGTGACGGCGAAGCCGCGCACGGGCCCGGAGGCGAGGAAGAACAGCAGACCTGCCGCGATGAGAGTCGTGATGTTGGAGTCGGCGATCGCGCTGAAGGCGTTGCGGAACCCGGCGGCCAGCGCCGAGCGGGTGCTGGGGCGGCGACGGGCCGCGTACTCCTCGCGGGCCCGTTCGAAGACCAGCACGTTGGCGTCCACGGCCATGCCGATCGCCAGGACGAATCCGGCCAGTCCCGGCAGGGTCAACGTGGCGCCGAGGGCGGCCAGGGCGGCGTAGGAGAGGAGACCGTAGCAGGCCAGGGCGATGGCGGCGAGCGCGCCCATGAGCCGGTACACGACGATGATGAACAGCGAGGTCAGGACGGTGCCGATGGCTGCGGCCCAGACGCTGGCGGTGATGGCCTCGGCGCCCAACGTCGGGCCCACGGTGCGCTGTTCGACCGTCTCGACGGGTACGGGCAGCGCGCCGCCGTTGATGAGCAGGGCCAATTCGCGTGCTTCTTCCGGGCCGAAGGAGCCGGTGATCTGGGTGGCGCCGTCGCGGATGCCCGCCTCGCAGCCGATGGAGGGGGCGACCTGGGGGGAGGAGATGACCTTGTCGTCGAGGACGATGGCCACCCGGCGGGCCGGGTCGCCTGCGGTGTGGCAGGCGGCGTCGCCGGTGAGCCTGGCCCAGCCGTCACGGCCGGCGCCCGCGAAGTCGACGGTGACGTGCCAGCCGGCGCCGCTCTGCTGGTCGAATCGGGCGGCGGCCTGCTTGACGTGTTCGCCCGTCAGAGCCGGGGCACCGAGGCGGAGTGACGTGCCCGACTCGTCCGGCAGGACCTGGTCGTGAGGCCGTTTCGGCAGCGGCCGGGCGTTGGTCTCGGCGCCGTCGTCGGCGCTGTCTTCGGTGCTGTCGTCGGTGCTGTCGTCGGTGCCGAGTACGGGGTGGAAGGTGAGCGCCGCGGTGCGGCCCAGGACGTCGGCTGCCTTCTTCGGGTCCTGCACGCCGGGGAGTTCGACGATGATCCGGTTGTCGCCGGAGCGGACGAGGGTGGGTTCGGCGACCCCGAGTGCGTCGATACGGCCGCGTAGCACCTCCAGGGCGCGGTCGGTGGCCTCGCGGCCTGCGGTGGTGGTGGACGTGGAGCGGGTCTCCAGCACGATCTGGGTGCCGCCGCGCAGGTCGAGTCCGAGGCGGACCGGCACGGCGACGGCGACGTACAGCGATACGGCGATCACGGCGAGGGCGAGCAGCGCCCTCGCACGGGCGGAACGGGTCAAAGCAAGCCTCCGGCAGGCGCACCGCCGCAGCGGCGGACGGGTCCGGCCGGGCGGTGTCGAGGAGTGAGGAGAAGGGGGTGTCAGATGCCGGAGGGGGCAGGGGGTGCGCGGTCGCGGTCTGGGGATGGGGGCGGCTCGGGGGATGTGATGCGCCGGGCCGTCGCCTGGTGGGGTGCGGGCTGCGGTGGGGCGATGACCGTGCCGTCGTCGGGGACGGGCGTGAGATGGTTGCGCGGGGCGGGGTGCTCACCGTGCGCCGTGTGGCGAGTGGCCGCCGAGACGGCGCAGGCGGTGTCGCACGTGTCGTCGTGGCGCGGTCCGGCGTCCCGGTGATCGCCAATGGTCGCGGTCGAGTCGATGACCTGCCCGCTCGTCGTGCCGGTCGGTCCGGCGGCGCAGAGGGCGGCCAGCAACGCCAGTACGACAGCCGTCACCACGGCAGCCGTGCGGGACCGGGGACGGTTGGTGACGGGGGAGGTGCGGCGCGGGTGGTGCATGCACGATCCCCCTTCTCCGTAAGAGTCTTTCCGTATGCGTCAGGGCCGTCGAGGACCGGCAGATCAGGGTTCGATCAGGCCGGCGCGGATGGCGTAGCGGGTGAGCTCCAGGCGGTCGCGCAGGCCCAACTTCTGGAGGAGGTTGGCGCGGTGGCGTTGAACGGTCTTGACGCTGATGAACAGCAGGTCGGCGATCTCCTTGGACGAGTGGCCCTCGGCGACCAGCTTGAGGACCTCTTCCTCGCGCGGAGTGAGGATCTGGTCGGGGGTCTCCTCGCCGTGGCGGACCCGGTTGAGGTAGTTGCGGATCAGGGCCGTCACCGCGCCGGGGTACAGGAAAGGCTCGTTGCGCATCGCGGACCGGCAGGCGGCGACCAGGTCCTGATCGGCGACGGACTTCAGCACGTAGCCACTGGCGCCGGCCTTGAGGGCCTGGAAGAAGTACTGCTCGTTGTCGTGCATGGTGAGCATCAGGATCCGCAGACCCGGCTGGAGAGCGGCCAGTTCGCGCGCGGCCTGCAGCCCGGTCAGACGCGGCATGGCGATGTCGAGGACGGCAAGGTCGACATCGTGCGCGCGGGCCAGATCGATGGCTTCGGCGCCGTCGCCGGCTTCGGCGACCACGTCGAGGTCCGGCTCCCGGTCGAGGATGAGGCGGACACCGCGGCGGACCAGGGCGTGGTCGTCGGCGAGGAGTATGCGGATCGCTCTGGTGGCGGTGGCGGTGGCGGTGGCCGGTGTGTCGGGCATGGTCACGGCTCCTTCCTGGGAACGGGCGCGGTGAGCTTGACCTGGGTGCCGGTGCCGGTGCCGGGACCGGCGCTCGTGCCGGCGGGAGTGATGTCCAGGTCGGCCTCGATGAGCAGGGCCCGCTCGCGCATGCCGCGCATGCCGGCGCCTTCGCGCGGGGCACTGATGCCGCAGCCGTCGTCGGTGACGGCCAGCACCACACCGTCCTCGGTGCGCCGCAGGGCCACGACGATGCGTTCGGCGTCCGCGTGGCGGGCGGCGTTGGTCAGCGATTCCTGGGCGACGCGGTAGAGGACCAGCTCCGTCTCCGGCTCCAGCACGGGCAGTTCGGTGTCGAAGCGGCGGGTGACCCGCAGCCCGGTGTGGGCGGCGAAGTCCTCGGTGAGCGAGGTCAGTGCGCTGACCAGCCCGAGGTCTTCCAGCACGCCCGGCCGGAGCCGACGTACCAGACGGCGGATCTCGTCCAGGCTCTCCCGGGTGATCTCCTGCACCTCGTGCAGCTCCTTGAGCAGCGGTTCCGGCGCGTCGTCGGCGGCTCGCTTGAGGCCCAGCAGGATCGCGGTCATGCTCTGGCCGACCTCGTCGTGCAACTCCTGTGCGATACGGCGGCGTTCGGCCTCCTGGGCGAGCAGCACCCGGGCACTGCTCGCGGCCCGTTCCTGCTCCAGCCGCTCCAGCATGGCGTTGCACGTATGGATCACCTTGGCGACCTCGCCGCCCCCGCTGGCAGGCAGACGCTGGCCGGGGCGCAGCAGGTCCACGCCCGCCATCAGCCTGGCGAGCCTGTCCAACGGGGCCAGGCCCAGCCGCAGCAGCGCGGCGTTGGCGACCAGCATGACGGCCAGGCCGCCGACCAGGATGATCGCCTCGGTGAGCACCACCGGCACGGAGACCGTCACCGGAGCCCACAACAGCAGTGCCGTGGCCATGCCCAGCACCACGGCGTTGAGGGCGAAGATCCGCCAGAACAACGACACCGGTCTTGCGCCTCCAGTTCAACTCGCCAAGGGCCACCTCTCCTGTCGGACACCGCCCGAACGTCGAGCGTGTCGACGGCGGCGGGGTGCTCGGGTGAGCCTGTCGCCAGCCTGCCCTCGCCCCGAGCGGGTCGTCCATGGGCCCTGACCCCCATTTGTGCCGACCGCGAGCACCCATGGCGGAGCCGCATGGACCCCTCGCCCGCGGCGCGTCCGCATGGACCCCTCGCCCCGGCGGAAATGGGGTCTGCGCCCGATATTGATCCAGCGCCGGTGCGGCCAGGGTGGAAGACACCGCCCGCCGTACACCGCCGAGAAGAGGAGACGACCATGTCGCTCGATGTCACCCGGGCCGAGCCCCATCTGCACGAAGCGCGTCAGCGCCTCGAACACGCCCGCACCTCACGGCTGGCGCAGCTGCAGGCCCTGGGCGAGAGAGGGCCGAGCACGGACGATCACCTGCTGTCCGAACAGAAAACCGCGATGCAACGGGTCCTCAAAGAGATCGACGACGCCTTCGCCCGTATTGAGGACGACACCTACGGAACCTGCCAGGGCTGCGCCAAACCCATCCCCGCGGAGCGGCTGGAGATCCTGCCCTACACCCGCCACTGCGTCCCGTGCCGGCGCCACGCCACCTGACCACCGCCCGTACCGGCGAACTCCGCCCTGCCCCAGGAAAGTCCCTGCCCTACGAAAGGGGGGTGACGTGGTGAACCACCAGACCATCGGACACCGTACGAAGCACCTGTCGGCCGAGGATCTCGCCGCACTTCGGGAGAACCTGCACGAACAGCGGCTGTTCCGCCGGGAGCAGCTGCGCCAGCTCGCCGGCCCGGCCGGCACGCGCGTCGAGGAGCGGGGCGAGCGGCAGGCCGCGGCGCAGCTCGAGGTCCGCGTCCAGCTGACCGCGTCCGCCCGCATGGTCCTCGCCGACGTCGAGGCGGCGCTGCACCGCATGGACCAGGGCACGTACGGCGCCTGCCACCTGTGCCGGCACCACGTCGGCCTCGACCGGCTGACGATCGTGCCGCAGGCCCGCTACTGCGCCCGCTGCCAGCAGGTCAAGGAGGCGATCCGGTGAGCGGCGCTCCCCACCCGCACACCGCTGCCGACCGGCACCGGTTCCGGCCGCTGTGCCGGAGCTGCTGCGGCCTCGCCCTGGACATGGGCAGCGCCCGTACGCGCGCCTGGATCGCCGGCCGGGGTGTCGTGGCCGACGTGCCGACCGTGAGTTTTCCCGGCAGCGCCGTGGACCACCCCATCCAGCGCGGCACCATCATCGACACCCCGGGCTGCGCCCGGATGCTGCAGCGCCTGCTCGCCGACCGCCTGCCGGAGCGTGTGCGCCCGATGGTGATCGTCACCGCGCCGGTCCTGGACGGCCTCGCCTACCGGACCGAGGCCCGTGCCGCGGTCGGTGTGCTGCGGCCGCGCAGCGTCCTGACCGTGCCCGGCGCCCGGTGCATCGCCCTGGCCGCCGGGGCCGACACGTCCCTGCCGCTGCTGGTGGTGGACATCGGCGCCCACCTGACGGAGGTGGTGCTGCTGTGCGACGGCGCGGTCACGGACGCACGCACCACTGCACTGGGCACCGGCGACCTGGACGAGGAGACCACGGCCGAGCAACTGAGCGAGGCGGTGGCCCGGATGCTGACCGCGATGCTCCGCCAGGACCGCCGCTCCGTCACCGCCGACGCCCTTCGTCGCGGCATCCTTCTGGCCGGTGGTGGTGCTCTGCGTCCCGAGATCACCCACCACCTCACCGGCCGGCTGCAGGCGCCGCTTCGGGTCGTTCCCGCCCCGTACACAGCGGCGGTCCGCGGCGCCGCGAAGCTGCTGCACGCAGCGCACGCCCACCCCTCCGCCTGCGGCTCCCCACCACCCGCCCCGCAGCTCAACTAGCCGCGCCCCGGCTCTCGCCACCGGCGGTTCATGCCCGCGCCATCGGCGGCGTGGAAAGGAGGAGACCATGCCCGCCCGCCTGCCCCCGCCGTCGCCTCCCACGGAGCTGCCACGGCTCATGTTCTGGCGGCTGCGGCGCAACCCCCTGCGCCGCCGCAGCGACCTGACCCAGGCGTGGATCGGCGTCGGGCTGCTGCTGGCCGCACTGGCGGCGACGCTGCCGGCGATGTTCCTCGCCGGTGACACCGCTTACGGCCACTATCACCGCACCGCCCAGCACCAGGCCGCAACGCGCCACCACACCACCGCCACCCTCGTCGAGACCGCCCGCCGCCACCCCGAGCCCGGCTCGGCCGAGGCCAGGGAGACCCGCTACCCGACGAAGGTCCGCTTCGCCGACCCCCACGGCCGCGCCCACACCGCCACAACCGACGTGGAACCGGCCCTGCCCAAGGGCAGCACCATCCGCATCTGGGCCGACACCGAGGGAAGGATCACCGAGCCGCCCCTGAGTCCCGACCAGGTCCGCAACCGCGCCATGGGTTCGGCCCTCATCGCGGCCCTCGCCGTCCACGCTGTCGCGGCGGCCGCCTACGGCACAGCCCACCACGTCATCCAGCGCCGCAACCTCGCAGCGTGGGACACAGCGTGGGCGCGAACGGCGCCACGGTGGAAGACGTCGCCGTAGCGCCACATCAGTGGGCAAGATGTGATCGGCATGAACCGTGATCACAAAGGAGCAGTGCGCATGAGCTACCGCCTGAAGGCGATCACCCGCGAGGAGCATCTGGCGTTCGTGACGGCCCGTTCTTCGGTGAGTCACATGCAGGTCCCCTCATGGGGAGACGTGAAGCCGGAGTGGCGGGCGGAGAGCCTGGGATGGATCGACGACAGCGGCCGTCTGGTGGGCGTGGGGCTGGTGCTGCTGCGGCCGTTGCCGAAGCTGAAGCGGTACCTCGCCTATCTGCCCGAAGGCCCGGTGATCGACTGGGCGGTGGCGGATCTGGAGCAGTGGCTTCAGCCCATGCTGGCGTACTTGAAGCAACGGGGCGCCTTCACGGTCAAGATGGGCCCACCCGTCGTCGTCCGCCGCTGGAGTGCCGACGCAGTGAAGGCGGCGATCGCCGATCCGCGGGCCCGTTGGCTGCGCGACGTCGAGGCCACCGAGCAGGACCCGTCGGCATTCGACCTCGCCGAGCGGCTGCGCCGGATGGGCTGGCAGCAGACCGAACCCGGCAGCGAGGACGGATTCGCCGCCGGCCAGCCGCGCTACGTCTTCCAAGTCCCCTTCGCCGGACGGTCCTTGGAGGACATTCACAGCGGTCTCAATCAGCAGTGGCGCCGCAACATCAAGAAGGCGGAGAAGGCCGGCGTCAAGGTCGTCCAGGGCGGCTACGAGGACCTGCCCGCCTTCTACGACCTCTACGTCGAGACCGCCGAACGGGACCGGTTCATTCCCCGCCCGTTGGCCTACTTCCAGCGCATGTGGACCGCGCTGCGAGCCGAGGACGCCAACCGCATGCGGCTCTACCTCGCGCACCACGAGGGAGACGTACTCGCCGCCGCCACCATGCTCACCGTGGGCGAGCACGTCTGGTACTCCTACGGCGCCTCCACCAGCCGTAAGCGCGAGGTCCAGCCGAACAACGCCATCCAGTGGCGCATGATGTGCGACGCCCACGAACTCGGCGCCGGTGTCTACGACTTCCGCGGTATCACCGAGACCCTCGACGAGGGCAACCACCTACTGGGCCTGCTCCGCTTCAAGTCCGGCACCGGCGGCGACGCCGTCGAATACCTGGGTGAGTGGGACTACCCGCTCAACAAGATCCTTCACAAGGCCCTCGACCTCTACATGTCCCGCCGCTGAGGCTTCTGGCGTGCGGTGACTTGGGTCGTGTCACGTCCTGTTCGGCGGCATCGAGCGGGCGACGCGGAATCCCACGTCGTCGATCCGGAAGGTCGGGTGGCTGCGCCGCCGCACCGAGGCTCGGCAGCTCCAGTGCTCATCGGCCCATCCACCACCACGGAGCACGCGATAGGTGTCGTACACCTCGGCGTCGTAGATGTCCCAGCACCAGTCCCACACATTGCCCAGCATGTCGTACAGGCCCCAGCCGTTGGGCTGTTTGCCGCCCACCGGGCGTACCTGGCCGCCCGAGTTGCCTTGGTACCAGGCGACGTCCTCGAGCCGGCCGTACCGCGGACCGGTGGTGTCCGCACGGCAGGCGTGCTCCCACTCGGCTTCGGTCGGCAGCCGGTACCCGTCCGCGGAGGTGACCCATTGGGCCGTCCCGGCGCCGACATGCAGGTGATAGGCGGGTGTCAACCTCTCGCGCCGGGACAACTCGTTGCAGAACTGGACCGCGTCCCACCACGAGACGCCCTCGACGGGCAGCCGGCGGCCCTGGCTGCTGCTCGGCCGCAGAGAGGTGACCTGCGCGTACCAAGCCTGCGTGACCGGGAACGGCGAGATCCGGAACGCCGCGACCTCGACCTGCCAACTGGTCTGCGTCCGTCGGTCCGACAACGTCACCCGCCCCGGCGGGATGGCGACCAACTCGTTCACTGCCCCCGTGTCCACGACCGTCACCCTACGACGTCTCGTGCACGCCGACGAGGGCCGACGAGGACGGCCAGTGGGAGCCAGGGAGGCAGGACTGGGCATCCGCCTACAGGAATCGCCGGATCGGCGTGACCGCGGCCTCCTTGGCCAGTTGGAGTGCCGCCCGGCGTTTCCACCGGGCGAGGTCGATGCCGACGCTGTGCTTCATGTCCTCCTCGAAGTCGCGGTCGAGTGAGGCGGTGAGTGTCTCGTCCAGGACGGCGAGCATGACCTCTTCGTCGTGGTTCATGGAGCGGCGGTTGAAGTTGGTGGAGCCGATGAGGGAGGCGACCGAGTCGACGGTCATGATCTTGGCGTGCATCATCGTCGGCTGGTACTGCCGGATGTGCACGCCCGCCTCCAGCAGGCGGGTGTAGTGGTGCTGGCCGGCGAGTTGGCAGGCGCGCTGATCGGTATGGGGGCCGGGCAGCAGGATCTCCACGCGCACACCGCGGCGCGCGGTCCGGCACAGCAGGTCGACGAAGTACCGGTCGGGCGCGAAGTAGGCGGTGGCGAGGCGGAAGCGTTCCTCGGCGGAGGTGAGCATGACCCGGATGAGGGTCTGCATGTCCTGCCAGCCGATGCTGGCGGAGCCGCGCACGACCTGTACGACCGAGGAGCCGGGCTGGCTGTGCTCGGTGAACCGGTCGCGCTCGTCGAAGAGTTCGTCGTGGCACTCGGCCCAGTTCTGCGCGAAGGCGGCGGCGATCCCGTCAACGGCCGGACCGCGCACCTGCACATGGGTGTCCCGCCACTCGCCGGGGTTGCGGGCGTCGCCGCACCATTCCTCCGCGATGCCGACGCCACCGGTGAAGGCCGTGTGCTCGTCGACGATGAGGGCCTTGCGGTGGCAACGGTGGTTCTGCTTGAACGGCGACAGCCAGACCGGCTTACGGAACCAGGCCACCTGCACACCGGCGGAGTCCATCAGCTCCAGCAGGTCCCCTTCGATCCTTTTGGCGCCGAAACCGTCGAGCAGCAGCCGCACCCGTACCCCCGCACGGGCCCGGTCGGCGAGAGCGGCGGCGAAGTCGCGGGCGATCTGGCCCCGCCAGTAGACGAACGTCATCATGTCGATCGTGTGCTGCGCGGAGTGGATCGCTTCGAGCATCGCGGGAAAGATCGCCTGGCCGTTGCGGAGCGGCACCAGCTCGTTTCCCTCGGTGGCGGCCACGCCGATCAGCCGCTCCAGACGGCGCCGCAGACGTTGCTTGCGCAGCTCGGCGTCAGGGTGGGCGCCACGGGCGGCGAGTGCCGGTGCCGGTATGCCGTCGACGATCACGCGAAACTCCCGTTGAACCATGAGGACCGAGCGTTCAGGGCCGCCGGACGAGCCCAGAGAGCTGATGCCCTGCGGTCACCGACGCACTCCCTGCGGTCGCACCAGCTGATCCCGTCCGCCCGGGCACCGGGCGCTGTACCGAGGATCGACTCCGCCTCGGTGCGGCGAAAAATGCCGGCGGGTCCCGCGCCGCCCGGGGGTAGCGTCAGGCCCTATGAGCTGGCTGCCTGACGACTTCGTCCACCCCGTCCACGTGCCCGTGCCCGGCACCGCGGTTCACCTGCGGCCGATCCGGGAGGCTGACACCCCGATCGACCACCCCGCCGTCATGGGCTCCCGAGCGCGCCTGTGGGAGATGTTCGGCCCGGCCTGGGGCTGGCCCAAGGAGACGATGACCTACGAAGAGGACCGCGTCGACCTGCTGCGGCACGAGCAGGAGATCGCCGCGCACCAGTCGTTCAACTACGCGCTGCTGGACGGGGAGGAGACGGCGATCCTCGGCTGTGTCTACATCGACCCGCCCGAGCGAACCGGGGCCGACGCGGACATCTCCTGGTGGGTGGTGGACGACCTCGTGGGCGGCGACACGGAGCGCTCCCTCGACGCCCTGGTACCGAAGTGGATCGCGGCCGACTGGCCCTTCCGGCAACCCCGCTACGTCGGCCGCGACATCACCTGGCAGGAGTGGCTCGCGCTGCCGCGTTCCTCGTGACCGACACCGCCGAGCACGGATCTAGGGCCGCTCCGCAGCCGTCAGCGCCTCCAGCGCGCTCGCCTGCGCACGCCAGTCCGACACGTTCGGACTCGTGCCGGACCAGCGTTGACCAAGGCGGTTGAGGGAGTCCCGGTCGGTGGCCCAGATCGAGTCCGCCTGTTTGCTGACGTACGCCTGGTAGGCCGCGGACCCGGTGGCGCCCGCGAGGTCGGCGAAGTGGCGGATGAAGATCCCCTTGAACTGCTTCTGGTTGTCGTCGCAGGAGCCAGTGCCGACGTCGCAGGACTCGGTCAGTACGCCGTCGCGGGTCAGGGCGGTCGAGGACATCGCCGCGTCGGCCAGGCGCTTCGCGCTGTCCAGGTAGCGCCCGGTGCCGGTCGACCGCCACAGCTCGGTGAACGCGCCGATGGCCAGGCCCTGGTTGTAACTCCACACCGTCTGGCCGTTGTTGGCGCAACCCGCGGTCAGTCCGTCGTTGACCAGACCCGAGGAGTTGATCAACCCACTGGACAGGTACCAGTCGCCCGCCGTGGTCGCCCGGCCGCCCCACTCGGTGTCGCCCGCGATCCGCTGGTGGAGAGCGGTGGTGAGCCACAGGTAGAGCCCGTTGGTGACGGCGTTCTTGTAGGTGCGCTCGCGGTTCCACCAGACACCGCCGCCGCAGGTGCCAGTGTCCCAGTACTGGTGGACGTAGTCGGTGATCGTGACCGCCTCGTCCAGATAGCGCCGTTCGCCCGTGTAGTCGTAGGCCGCGACCCACGCCACCGCCCACCACGCCGCGTCGTCGATCGCACGGCTGATGAAGTGGCCCTCGATCGGGTCCGAACTGCGGCCGCCCGCGGGGAAGACGCCGCGGTTCTGCTCGAAGGTACGGGCGATCGCCCAGTCGTAGTCGTGCCGCCCACTGCGCTTCGCGAAGTCGATCAGCGCGGTGAGGGCGGCGGCGGAGTTCCACCAACTGCTCTGCCACCAGCCTTCGTTGGTCTGGTACGACGCCATCAGAACGTCCGCTGCCGCACGTGCCCGGGTCGGCGCGGGCCGGACCCAGGCCGTACAGCTGCCCTCCTGGTGGGAGACCTCGCGGCCGCAGGCGCGGACCGCTCCGCCGTAGAGCAGGCCGCGCGGGTCCCGGGTGGCGAACATGACGGTCCGGGTCGACGCGGTGCCCGACGGCACGCTCGTACGGCCGAGGGACGATCCCTCGGACCAGCTCGCGCCGCCGTCCCAGGAGCGGTCGAGCCAGATCTCGTCGCCCGCGCCGCCGCCCGCGATCACGCCCCAGGCCATGCCGCCCTGCTGGTCGACGTGCAGGCTGATGGTGCGTCCGTAAAGGGGCGTCGAGGGGACGGGCGTGGCGTCGCCCGCCGCGGTGGCGGGGTCGGCGCCGTCGCAGGACGTGCCGTCGCACACCTTCGGGTAGACCCAGTCGGTGCAGGCGACGCCGGCGGCGTCACCGCAGGCACGGATCCAGCCGCGCCGGTGCCCGACCGGGTCGGTGATGTTGTACATGAGGGTGCGGGTGCCGGTCCATGTGCTGGGAATGCTCGCCTTGCCGAGCAGCGGTTCCCAGCCGGCGCCCCGGTCCCAGGAGCGGTCCAGCCAGACCGAGTCGCCGCTCACGCCGTCGTCGATGCTCGCCCAGGCCATGTCGTCCGGGTCGGAGACGTGCAGTCGCAGGGTGCGGCCGTTGAGGTTCTTGCCGGGCACCGGGAAGGTCTCCTGTTGCGCCTTCGAGGGGTCCAGGGTGTCGCAGGCCAGGGCGCAGACCGACGTCGCGGCACGGGAGGGCGTGGGGAGGGCGACGAGGCCGGTCAGGGCCAGGAGAAGGGCCAGCAGTCCGCCGATGACGGGGTGGGTCCGAGCAGACATGACGTACCGCCTGTCTGTGAGGGCCGTACGCGGAAGGGGAGTCGGCGGCCGCCCGGGGAGGAGGGCGGCCGCCTGGGGGAGCGGTGGTTGTTCGCCCGCCGTGGTCGTCAGGCCCGGTGGGACAACGTTGTCGAACGGACCATGGGCTCGCGCGGCCGTAACTACCGCTTCAGGGCGTCGCGTTGAGCAGGTCGAGCGCGCTCTGCTGCCGTGCCGCGTCCACCTTGTCGAGCGGGCCGGACCAGCGCAGTCCGTACTGGTCCAGGGCGTTGCGATCGCCCGTATGGGCGCGGTCCGCCTGGCGTTGCAGATAGGCGGTGTAGGGATGGTCCGCCAGCGCCGCGTTGAGCTTGCCCAGGCCGCGCACGTCCGCGCCCTTGAAGGACGGCCCGTCGCCGCCGCAGTCGCCGGTCTCGCACGGGTCGCGGAGGATGCCGTCGGCGGTGTGGAGGGATGACGTCGTGGTCGCGGCGTCGGCGATCTGCCGTGCACGGGTGAGCAGCGCGCCGTCCCCGGTGGCCCGGTTGAGTTCGGTGAGGGCACCGAGCAGGACGCCCTGGTTGTAGGACCAGACGGCCTGGCCGTTGTTGCGGCAGGTGGACAGGTCGATGCCGTCGTTGACCAGGTTCGAGCCGTTGATCATTCCGGTGGTCTGGAACCAGGTCCAGCCGGCGCGGGCGCGCTGCAGATAGGTCGTCTCGCCCGGGATCCGGTTGTGCAGTGCCGCGTTGAGCTGGATGTAGAGGGAGTTGGCGATGGCGTTCTTGTACGTCTTCGCCGTGCTCCACCACACTCCGCCGCCGCAGGTGTTGTCCCAGTAGGCGGCCATGTGCTCGGCGTCGGCGCGGGCGGTATTGAGGTAGCGGCTCTCGCCGGTCAGGTCGTAGGCGGCCACCCAGGCGAGCCCCCACCAGCCGGAGTCGTCGATGTAGTCGTTGCGGAACTGCCCGCCCTGTGCGTTGACGTTCAGGTCGTACGTGCGGGAGATCGCGTACGAGTAACTGCCCATCCCCGTCACGCGGATGTTGTCGATGACGGCGGTCAGGGCGTTGGCGGAGTTCCACCAGCCGGTGGTGTCGAACAGGCCGGTCGAGTTGTTGTAGAAGGCCATCAGCCCGGTCGCCGCCGCGGTGCGCCGGTCGCCGGCGTTCCAGGTGGTGCGGGCCCAGGGGGTGCAGGCGATCTCGGCGCGGTCGCCGGCCTTGCCGCAGGCGCGCAGGGCGCCGACGCCCTGGTTGTTCCAGTCGTCCACGTTGTACATGAGGGTGCGCCAACCCCGTTGTCCCGGGGGGACGGTGGTGTCGCCGAGCCTGCTTCCGGAACTCCAGGTGCGGCCGCCGTCGAAGGAACGGTCGAGCCACACCTCGTCGCCCGGACTTCCGTTGTCGACGGATGCCCAGCCCATCGCGTCGGCGTCGTCGAAGTGGAGGGCCATCGACCGCCCGTAGAGGGTCGCGGTGACCGGCTGCCGGTCGCCGGAGGAGAGGGCCGGGTCACGCGCATCGCAGTACTTGTTGCAGATGGTGGCCGCGGCGACGGTGGTTGAGGCGTCCGCTGCGGCAGCCGGCCCCGGGGCGAGGCCGGCGAGAAGCGCGAGGGTGAACGCCGCGGCCGATTGTCCGAGGACGAGGCGTCTCGCTGTGAGGAGGTTGGCTCTTCGGTGTCTTCGTACGGGAGTCATGGGGCCTCCCAGCCGACGCAAGCCCCCTGGCCGCGCCGTCGGTCCGCAGACGTCATCCGGGGAGGGGCCCGTGACGGCGAGACCGGGGGACATGCTGTGGATGAATGGAGAGAGCGCTCTCAGAAGGTAGTGAAGGGGAAGCGGAGCGTCAATGGGTTGTCACGTAGGAGAGTTGACCGAGGGGTGGCGGTAACTCTCGTGCGCCGAACCGCCGTTCAGATCAGGCTTTCCGCGTGTGCGACGGCGGCGGCGTGCCCGAACAGGCCCGGCAGCCCGCCCGTGTGGAGGAAGACCGTGGTCTGCCCGCGGCGGACGTCGCCGTCCTTGACCGCTGCGATCAGTCCTGCCATGGCCCGGCCCGTGTATGTGGGATCGAGGATGACGCCTTCGGCGCGTGCCGTCGTGACCATCGCGTCGGCCGCCTCGGCCGTATACGTCCCGTAGCCGGCGCCGATCTGGTCGCGGACGCGGAGTTCCTTGGCCGAGAGTGGTGTGCGCGACAGCGGACGGGCGAAGGTGACGACGGCCTCGGCGGGATCGGGGCGCGCCCCGACGTCGACCCCGAGGACGCGGTCCGCGCCCAGGCGGGCGACGAGCCCTGCCATCGTCCCGCCCGAGCCGAGCGCGACCACGACGTGTGCCAGGTCGGGCACCTGCTCGAGAAGTTCCTCCGCGCAGTCGACGTACCCCTGGGCGCCGACAGCGCTGGACCCCCCGAACGGGATGAGTGCCGGACGGGCACCGTCGGCGTGCAGTTCGGCGAGGACATTCTCGGCGGCCTCGGCGAGAGCATGGGTCTCGACGTCGCCGCTCCAGACGATGCGGGCACCGAGCAGACCGTCGAGGACCAGGTTTCCCGACGACGACGTACCAGGAGCACCGGGGAAGACGAGCACAGCCTTCATTCCGAGCTTGGCCGCGACGGCTGCGGTGAGCCGGGCGTGGTTGCTCTGCGGGGCACCGGTCGTGACCAGGGTGTCGGCGCCGTCGCGCTGTGCGAGACCCGCGGTGTACTCGAGCTTGCGCACCTTGTTGCCGCCACCCCCGATGCCCACGAGATCGTCGCGCTTGATCCAGAGGTCCTCCGGCCGCAAGCCGATGGTTTCCGCGAGGCGGGGAGCGGGCTCGACCGGGGTGGGAAGCGTCACGAGGGCGAGGCGTTGAGGCTGGTGGTTCACGGGTGTTCCTCTCTGGTGGCCGCACTGCCGAGTGCGCGGAACCTGAATTTTCCCCGGCGGTGCTCGGGAATCGGCTGTCGACGTCCTACGCAAATTCGAGTCATGCAATGACGTGAAAGTACGCAAGAATTTGCGTCGCTTGCGTCTGCTTGCGGAGAGTGCCGCAAGCGCTGAAGTTGGCACCTCATACCCTCCATCGTCGTATTTGTCGGCTTGGGGGCGAGGAGACGCAACCACCCCTCGCCGAGGCGCAATTGATGGTGGTGAAAATTGCGGCGCACGATGCGTAGACGTATTCACATGGCTCTGCAATATTGCGATGAAACATTGCAAGAATACGCGTACGGTCTCCCGCTGGAGACCGTGCCCAGGAACGAGCCGCCCTCGCCGCCGCCCTTTCGGCGCGCGCACCCCCGCAGGGAGTGACTCCGCATGATTCGACCCAAGTCCAGATCCTGGAGACGGCGCGCGGCAATCGCCGCGCTCGCCTCCGCCGTCCTGGCTCTAGGCATGCCCGCCGTCGGCGCGCAGGCGGCCGGCGGCCCCAACGCCGCCGCGGACGCCGCCACCAAGGCCGGCAGCGCCCTTAGCGCACACTCGGCCGCCAACGTCACCGACGGCGACACAGACACCTACTGGCAGGCCGGAAGGAAGTCGGCCCAGTGGGTGCAGACCGACCTCGGGCGGACCAAGCGTGTCCGCCAGGTCGTGCTGCGGCTGCCCGAGCAGTGGCAGACCCGCAGGCAGACGCTCGCGCTTCAAGGCAGTGCCGACGGAAAGAGCTTCGCCACCCTCAAGTCGTCGGCGCAGTACGTCTTCAGCCCCGGCAACGGCAACACGGTGAAGGTCTCCTTCCCCGCGACCCTGGCCCGGTACGTACGGGCCGACTTCACCAGGAACTCGGTCGCCTCCACCGCCCAGCTCGCGGAGATGCAGGTCCTCACGACCGCCGCCTCGACCCCGAACCTCGCCCAGGGCAAGACCTTCACCGAGAGCGGGCACGCCGACGTCTACGGAGCGGCCAACGCCGGTGACGGCAACCGGGACACCTACTGGGAGAGCAAGAACAACGCCTTCCCGCAGTGGCTCCAGGTCGACCTCGGCTCGTCGGTCAAGGTCAACCAGGTGACGCTGCGGCTGCCCGGTGGCTGGCCCGCCCGCAGCCAGACCCTCAAGGTCCAGGGTTCGACCGACAACCAGAACTTCTCCGACCTGACGGCCTCCAAGGCGTACAGCTTCGACAGTTCCGACGACCGGTCGACGACCATCAGCCTCGACACGACCACGACGCGGTACGTGCGCGTGCTGTTCACCGCCAACACCGGCTGGCCCGCAGGGCAGTTGTCCGAGTTGGAGGTCTACGGCCCCGCGACCGGCGACACTCAGGCGCCCACCGCGCCGTCGAACCTGAGCTACACCGAACCGGCCACCGGGCAGATCAAGCTGACCTGGAGCGCGGCCACCGACGACACCGCGGTGAGCGGCTACGACATCTACGCCAACGGTCAGTTGCGGGCCAGTGTCGCCGGGAGCGTGCTGACCTATACGGACACCCAGCCGGCCGGCGGCGACATCACCTACTTCGTACGGGCCAAGGACGCCGCGGGCAACGTCTCCGCCGACAGCAACAGCGTCACCCGCAAGGGATCGGGCGGCGACACCCAGGCCCCCACGGCGCCCGGCAACCTCGCCTACACGCAGTCCGGCAGCGACGTGAAGCTCACCTGGCAGGCGTCGAGCGACGACACCAAGGTCACCGGCTACGACGTCTACGCCAACGACAAGCTGCTCAAGTCCGTGGCGGGTGACGTCACGACGTACACCGACACCCCGTCGGCGTCCGCCACGGTCACCTACTACGTGAAGGCGAAGGACGCCGCCCAGAACGTGTCGACGGCGAGCAACAGCGTCACCCGGCCCGGCTCGACCGGCACCGGCTCCGACCTCGCCCAGGGCAAGCCCATCGAGGCCTCCTCGTACACCTTCACCTACGTCGCCACCAACGCCAACGACGGTCTCACCAGCACCTATTGGGAGAGCGCGGGCGGCGCCTACCCGGCCACCCTCACCACCAAGCTGGGCGCCAACGCCGACCTCGCTCAGGTCGTCGTCAAACTCAACCCGGACGCCGCCTGGTCCACGCGCACGCAGAACATCCAGGTCCTCGGGCGCGACCAGGACTCGACGTCCTTCACGAGCCTCGTCGCGGCGAAGGACTACACGTTCAACCCGTCGAGCGGCAACACCGTGACCATCCCGGTCCCCGGCTCCGCCGCCGACATCCAGCTCAAGTTCACGTCCAACTCCGGTGCCCCGGGCGCTCAGGTCGCCGAGATCCAGGTGATCGGCACCCCGGCCGCCAACCCCGACCTCAAGGTCACCGGAATCACCAACTCGCCGTCCGCCCCGGTCGAATCGGACGCCATCAGCCTCACCGCGACCGTCACCAACAGCGGCAGCAAGGCGTCCAAGGCCACCGACGTGAACTTCACGCTCGGCGGCACGAAGGCCGCGACCGCGGACGTACCGGCCCTCGACGCCGGTCAGTCGACGACGGTCACGGCGAGCATAGGCGCCCGGGACGCGGGAAGTTACCCGGTCGGCGCCGAGGTGGACCCGTCGAACAAGGTCATCGAGCAGAACGAGGCGAACAACACCTTCACCCGCTCCGACGCCCTCGTCGTCAAACCCGTCTCCAGCTCCGACCTGCTCGCCGCGCCGGTCTCCTGGAGCCCGTCCAGCGCCTCGGCCGGTGACGACGTCAAGTTTGCCGTCGCGATCAAGAACCAGGGGACGGTGGCCTCCGCCTCCGGAGCCCACGACGTCACGCTGACCGTCCAGGACTCCAAGGGCGCCACCGTCAAGACACTCACCGGCACCTACAACGGCGCCATCGCCGCGGGCCAGACGACCGCACCCGTCAGCCTCGGCTCGTGGACCGCCGCCAACGGCAAGTACACGGTCAAGACCGTCATCGCCGACGACGCCAACGAACTGCCGGTCAAGCGCGCCAACAACACCACCACACAACCCCTGTTCATCGGCCGCGGTGCCGACATGCCCTACGACATGTACGAGGCCGAGGACGGCACACTCGGCGGCGGCGCCAAGGTCGTCGGCCCCAACCGGACCATCGGCGACATCGCGGGCGAGGCGAGCGGCCGCAAGGCGGTGACCCTCACCGGGACCGGCCAGTACGTCGAGTGGACCACCCGGGCGGCGACCAACACCCTGGTCACCCGCTTCTCGATCCCCGACGGCACCGACACCACGCTCAACGTCTACGTCGACGGCCAGTTCCTCAAGGCCGTCGACCTCACCTCCAAGTACGCCTGGCTCTACGGCAACGAGACGTCGCCCGGCAACTCGCCCGGCTCCGGCGCCCCGCGCCACATCTACGACGAGGCGAACCTGCTGCTCGGCAAGACCGTCCCGGCAGGCTCCAGGATCCGGCTGCAGAAGGACGCCGCCAACACCTCCACGTACGCGATCGACTTCGTCAACACCGAGCAGGCGACGGCCGGCCCGAACCCCGATCCCGCCGCCTACGCGGTCCCGGCCGGCTTCTCGCACCAGGATGTGCAGAACGCGCTCGACCAGGTCCGCATGGACACCACCGGCAAGCTCGTCGGCGTCTACCTGCCCGCCGGTGACTACGAGACCTCCAGCAAGTTCCAGGTCTACGGCAAGGCGGTCAAGGTCGTCGGAGCCGGGCCGTGGTTCACCCGCTTCCACGCCCCCTCCTCGCAGGAGAACACCGACGTCGGCTTCCGGGCCGACGCCACCGCCAACGGCTCGACGTTCGCCGGCTTCTCCTACTTCGGCAACTACACGTCCCGGATCGACGGCCCGGGCAAGGTGTTCGACTTCTCCGGCGTCTCGAACATCACCATCGACGACATCTGGGTCGAGCACATGGTGTGCCTCTACTGGGGCGCCAACACCGACAACATGACCATCAAGAACTCCCGCATCCGGGACACGTTCGCCGACGGCATCAACATGACGAACGGCTCCACGGACAACCACGTCGTCAACAACGACGCCCGCGCCACGGGCGACGACAGCTTCGCCCTGTTCTCCGCGATCGACGCCGGCGGCGCCGACGAGAAGAACAACCTCTACGAGAACCTGACGTCGACACTCACCTGGCGCGCGGCCGGCATCGCCGTCTACGGCGGCTACAACAACACCTTCCGCAACATTCGCGTCGCCGACACCCTGGTCTACTCCGGCATCACGATCTCCTCGCTGGACTTCGGCTACCCGATGAACGGTTTCGGCACCGAGCCCACGACGATCGAGAACGTCTCCCTGGACAGAACGGGCGGCCACTTCTGGGGCTCCCAAGTCTTCCCGGCCATCTGGGCGTTCTCGGCCTCGAAGGTCTTCCAGGGGATCCGCGTGAACGACGTCGACATCGACGACTCCACCTACGGAGGCGTGATGTTCCAGACCAACTACGTAGGAGGCCAGCCCCAGTTCCCGGTGAAGGACACCATCTTCACCGACATCTCCATCACCAACTCCAAGAAGAGCGGAGACGCGCTCGACGCCAAGTCCGGCTTCGGCATCTGGGCCAACGAGCTCCCGGAACCCGGCCAGGGCCCCGCCGTCGGCGAAGCCACCTTCCGCAACCTGCGCATGAGCGGCAACGCCCAGGACGTCCGCAACACGACCAGCACCTTCAAGATCGACATCGAGTAGCCCGCCGCGAGAGCGGCAACGAACGGCACGGGGTCGCCCTCTGTTGGGCGGCCCCGCGCCGCTTTGGCAGCCGTACAGGCATAGGAATTCCCTATGGCGTCCGCTCACATTTCGTCTTTGCCCCTCGATCTGTTCCCGACCTACGTTGAAGCAGCTCAACGAGGTGCTCACTGCGCTTCATCCGGAGATTCGCGTTCTGCGCACGTCGAGCTCATTTCCGTGAAGCGGACCAATACACGATCGAGAGGGCTGCTGACATGACCACAATCGACAACGGAACGGGAACACGGGAACTCGCGGGAAAGCGAGCTCTGGTCACGGGCGGCTCCCGCGGAATCGGAGCAGCCGTCGTGCGCCAACTCCTGGACACGGGCGCCGAGGTGCTCACGACTGCCAGATCGGCGACGACCACGGTGCCGCACGGGGCCCACTTCGTGCAGGCCGACGTCCGGACAAGGGCCGGAGCCGAGGCGCTCGCCGCAGCCGCACGAGACGAGCTCGGCGGGGTGGACATCCTGGTCCACAACGCGGGTGGCGCGCAGCCCTACGCGGGCGCTTCGGACATTCCCGACGAGGAGTGGCAGCACGCCCTGGACCTGAACTTCCTGTCATCGGTGCGGCTGGACTCGCTGCTGGTGCCGGGGATGCGGGAACGCCGTTCGGGGCGGATCGTGCACGTCTCCTCGGCCGCGGTCCTCCCCCCCCCGTGGGACCGTTCCTGCACTACACCACCGCGAAGGCGGCGCTGGAGAACTACAGCAGGGGACTGGCCCTGGAGCTGGCCGCGTCCGGGATCCGGGTCAACACCGTGAGCCCCGGCAGGGTCACCACCCCCGGCGGCGAGGCGACACGCGAGCAGTGGGCGCGCCTGAACGCGGCGCCGGCAGAGGTCAACGCCGACGACACCACCCCGCTCGGGCGCGACGGTCAGCCCGACGACATCGCCCACGCCGTGCTGTTCCTCGTTTCGGACCGGGCGAGCTGGCTGACCGGAAGCAATATCTTCGTGGACGGCGGCGAATTCCCCAGGGGCTGACACCTACGGCATTCCGGAACGGCAGGTCCGGCCATCAGGAGGCGGACGAGAAAGAAGTGGATTCGGACCAGGTCTCCTGACGCAGGATTTCGAGAAGGGCAGCCTCCGCCGGACCCGCGCCGGGCCGGACCACGGCGATGACGGGCTGGGGCACGACCGGGGACACGGGCCGCACGAGGTGCTCGTGACCGGGGGGCACCGCGGACGCCGGGACGAGGGTCACCCCCAGGCCGTTCGCCGCCCAGCGCACCGCTGTCGCCGTCTGGGACACGCGGGCGGCCGTGATCGGGGTCAGACCGTTGTCCCGCAGCACGTTCAGCAGCACGGCATCGAGCGCGCTGTCACGGTCGAACCGCACCCACGCCTCCCCTTCCAGATCGCGCAGCGTGACCCGCTCCGCGGCGAGCTGCGGATGCCCGGCGCCCAGCACCACGACGAACTCCTCGTCGCCGAGGTGGTGGGCGTCGGCGGGACTCTGCTCGCACGCCGCCATGAGGGCCAGATTCAGCACACCCCGGCGACACAGCCGCTCCAGCTCGGCGGAGCTCGGCTCCTCGAAGACGGTGACCTCCAGCCGCGGGAAGCGGCGACGCAGCTCGCCGAGGGCGCCCGGCAACTGCCGCGTACCGAAGCCCATCTGCACCGCGACCACCAACTCGCCCACCAGCTCGTCGGCACCGGCCCGCGCCGTCGCCCGCGCCCGCCGTGCCGCGCTCACCGCGACCTCAGCCTCCCGCAGAAACGCCCGGCCGACCACGGTGGGCACCAGTCCGGTCGGCGTACGCGCGAACAGCTCGACACCGAGCTCCCGCTCCAGACCGCGAATCTGCTGGGACATCGACGGCTGAGCGACGCGCAACGCTTCCGCGGCCGCCGTGACCGAGCCCTCCTCGGCGACCGCCAGGGCGTACTCGAACTGGCGAAGACTCATCGGCTTCCGTCCCTCCCCGCGGCGGACACAGTCCACCCGTAGTCATCGCTGTCATGGCTGGAAGCCCGCTTCCGGCCCCGATGATTCCCCGAGGATGCGAAACGTCCGCCTCGCTCCTCCGTGAACAAGACGGCAGGGCAGTGCGTCCGCCGGGCCGGTCCCTTGGGAAACACCGGCGAGGGCCTCCGCTCCTTGACCCCCCGAGACCGGCGCGGAGGCCCGCCGCCGGGGCTGGCCGTGCCGGCAGTAGCTCAGAGGCCGGTGACCTTGCCGCTTGCCGAGAGTTCGTAGACGAGGGTGACCGTGTGCTGTCCGCCGGGGGGCAGGCGCAGGGACCAGCGGGCGATGCCGTCGGCGTCGATCGTGCCGGGTTCGGGTGCGCAGGCTTCCTTGCGCAGGCGTACCTCCACAGCGGAGACCTCGGAGACCGGGATGCGTTCGCGAAGGGCGACGATCTGCTCGCCGTGTTCTCCGGGGGCGGAGAAGCGGGAGAGGTGAAGGCGGACCGTGCGGGTGATCAGGGTCCGCTGGGTCAGCGTCGCGGTGTCGCGGGACTCTTCGGTGTGCCGGGTCACGCGGTAGTCGTCGTGGCTGCCGAAGGCGAGCTCGACACGGGCGCCCGGAGCGGAGAAGTCCAGCGTGCCGCGGCCGGTGAATCCGCTCCCGCGGACCAGGTCCACAGGGCCGGCGAGCAATGCATGGCCGGACGAGTTGTCGAACCGCACCACCTGGGTGACCAGCGGCGACAACTCGGGAGAGGAGGAGTATTCGGTGCTCGCCGCGGTGGTGACGGCCGTGAGCGGTACCCGGTGGGCGCGGCCGTCGGTGGGGACGGAGACGGGCACGGGGGAGTGCAGCACACGCGCCTCGCCACCGTCGTCCACTCCGGGGAGGCCGAGCACCGGGGCCGGACCGAGGTCCGCGATCTCCTCCTCCCGCAGCTCCACGTCGACCGTGCGCCGCTCGGCTGCGGAGCGGTCCCTGAGGGTGAGACGGTCCTCGGTCAGCCGTGGCGGGTCGGTGGTCAGCGCCGAGCGGGCCGTCGACAAGGTGAGGTGGACGTCGGACCAGTCCTCGCCGGTGCGCTGCCAGACCATCGCGTCGGTCTCCAGCGTCAGCGAGTTCCCGTCCAATTCGGCCCGGTAGGCGGGGCGCCACAGTGCGCACGAGGTGAGGTGGGCCAGACGCAGCCGGACCGGCCCGGCGTCCGCAGCCCGCACGGTCAGCTCTACGTGGCCGATCAGTTCGGCAGGCTGCTCCTCGGAGAGCTCGATCGCATGCCGCGCCTCCATGAGTTCACCGGACAGGGCCGTCAACCGTGCGTCGGCGGCGCGGAGTTGCTCGCCGTACGCATCACGCTCGGAGTCGATCCGGTCCAGTTCGCGGGTCCAACGGGGCTCGTCCGTCTCGCCGTTGCCGGTCCCTTCGACGATGTCGCGCAGCAGATCGGTGGCGAGCCGCCCCAGCAGGTCGAGACGGGCGCGCAGCCGGTCGCGCCGGTGGCCGAGGGAGAGCCGTTCCTCTTCCAGGGCGCGTATCTCCCGGCGCAGGGCGGAGTCGTCGGTGGAGGGCAGGGGGGCCCGTGGCGTCCAGGTGCGGACGATGCGGACGTCGAGGACGGTCGCCTGCTGCTCGCCCGACAGTTCCGCATGAAGGGTGCGGTCGACCGCGAGCGCGCTGATCGGCCCGAGGCGCAACCGCTGGACCCCGGCGGCCAGTTCGAGTTCGGCGGTCCGCTCGATGTGGGCGCGGTCTTCCAGGCAGGTGACAGCCGTGACGGGCAGGGGGATGGGCTGGGTTCGAGTGGCCATGGTGTCAGCTCCTGCGGTTGCCGCCGACCAGGGCCTTGGCGGCCGGGACGCGGATCTCGTAGCCGCCGTCGAGGGCGGCACTGCTGCCGGCGGGCAGGTCCACCCGCCAGACGCGGGTGCCCGGGGCGTGGCGGTCGGGTCCGCTGTCCTGCTCGGGTGTGGTCCAGTCGGCCCGTTCCTCGATCCGGACATCCGCCTCGGAGGTGACCGGAACCTGTTCGTGGACCTCGACGGTGACGGCCTTGGCGAGCCTGTTGGCCAGTTCCACATGAACCTGGTGGGCGAGCACGGTGGTGTTGTTGCGCAATCCGGCCGTCGACTCGCGCAGGTTCGTCCGGCGGGTGACCTTGATGCCTTCCGCCGGGCCCAGCCCCATCCGGCGCACACCACCGGGGGCGAGCGTCGGCAGCGCCGCCGTCAGCAGGAAGTCGTCGTCGACGGTGACCTCCACCGGACCGGCGAGCAGGGCCTGGTCGGTGGCGTTGGAGAGTACGAGCGTGGCGTAGACAGTCTGCTCCACGGACGGCACACACAGATACTCGGTACGCAGCCCGACCGGGATCTCCGTGACGGTGACGGTGTGCCACGTGCCGTCGGACGGGATGTCGGCCCTGGCGACGGCGTCGAAGCGGTGGTCGAAGGAACCCGCCGACTCACGGGGCCGCACGGCGTGTCCGGGCAACGGCAGCGTGGAAACCGCGTCGGCGCGGCGACGGTACTCGACCGCCACCGGGTCGTACAGCGCGTGGGGAAACAGCCTGCCCCTACGGCTCTCGGGCTCATCGGCGCCGGACAGCACGAGCGCGGCGTAGTCCAACTCGGTGCCGCTCGGCTGCGGCGGACCCAACTCGACCGGCGGCGCTGGGGGAGGGGCCGCCTGGCCGGGAGCCGCGGGGACCATGGGAGCCATGGCAGCGGGAGCGGCCACGCGCTTGGCAGCGGCCGGGGACCCGCCCCTCGTCGGCCGTCCCGACCGCCCCGGAGGCGGCACGTCCGGCCTGGCTTCGTCGAACTCCTCCGCCTCAGCGGCGAAACCGGCCGGCCCAGCAAGCGCGGCGGGCGCCATGCCGTACCCCCCTGGCGCCGGCGGAGGCAGGGCCGCACCACCGGCAGACCCGCCTACGGCCATGGGCCCCGGGCCCGCAGCGGGCCGGGCGCCCGCCGCGTCGTACCCCGAGAACAGATCGGCGAGCCCGGCAGGCGGCTGCCGCCAACCGGAGGGCGCGGGAGCGGCTTGCCGGCGACCCACACGTATCGAGCGCAGCCTCGGCAGTTCGGTCTGGCGCCGCAGATCCGCGGTGGCGAGAGCGATGCGCACCCCGCTCCAGTCCTCACCGGAGCGCTGGGCGACCGAAGCACGCAGCACCAGGGTCCCGCTGTCGTCGCCCTGACGATGCGCAAGGCGGTAGGCCGGAACCCAGACGGCGCCCGGCACCCCGTACTCGAGCTCCAGTTCCACGGCTCCGGATCCGTCCAGAGTCAGGACCGCGCCGACCGTGGTCGCCACCTGCCCCGGCTGTACGTCGGTGGAGGCGCGTGCCCAGCGGTCCGTGGCCACGGAGAGCTCGTGCTCGACGCGGCTCAACTCCTCCTCCAGCTCGGCGAGTTGGCCGTGCAGGCCACGCAGCCGCTCGTCCACGAAGTCAGCGAGCCGCAGCCACGCGTCGGCGGGTGTGCGGCGGGGCGGGTCCTCGCGCTTCCGGGTCGGCGGCACCGGGCGCAGTTCCATCACTTCGGCGATCTTGCTCAGTTGCCGGTCACGGCGCACCTGTGCCGCGGCGTACACGTCACGCAGCCGCTCCATCTCGCGCCGCAGGGCGTCGGCCGCGTCGGTGTCGGACGGCTCGGCGTCCACCTCCACCCGCACCTCGGTGACTCGGACACCGCTCTCGCCCACGACTTTGGCCCGCAGAGAGTCCGGGTCCATCGAGCGGGGCAGTCCCGCCACCCGCACTCTGCCGCTCGCCGGCACGGTGCCCCGGGCCACCCGCGTGCAGAGCGCACCCTGTGCGTACACCACAACAGCGTCGAGCGACGACGCCCACCGCTGCGCTTCCTCAGACTTCATACACTCCGCCCCCGCCGTGTCCGTGCCGAACGAAGCCTATGCCCAGGCCACGCCGTGCTCGAGCGCAATTCCGGGGTCACTTGACGCGCGGTGTGCCAGGACGGCCAATCGCCTTGTCCACTCGGTGATCGCAGGTTAGTGTCGCCCCGCACGTGTGGGGGATCATGTCAGGTGGGGGCATGGCGGACGACAATGAGACGCCCGAAAAGGGCGTCAACGCAGCGCCGGACAAGGGCGTTGGCGCATGGGGGCAGGTCGTTGCCGCCTTCGTGCTGGTGGGGGCGTTGAGTCTGGGGCTGTGGGCTGTCAGCCAGAACTCGGCTTCCTCTACGGGCTCCGGGCCTGCCAAGTGCACGGGCGGAGAGGCCGACAAGAGCTCCGCGAGCAAGAAGGCGTCCTCGCACGTCTCGGGGGCGCAACTGTGCGAGGCGCTCAACCGCCCCGATCTCGCCGAACTGCTGGGCACGCCGCAGGAGAGCGCCAAGTCGGCCAGTGGCAGCGGCGGTTCGTTCACGTTCGCGGGTGGCAAGGAGGTCGCGAATCCCTCGGCCCAGGTCGAGTTCGCGACCTACACGGTGTCGCTGTCGGCCACGTACGACCGCCTTCGGGTGTCGGGCACCGCCGCCCTTCTCGGAGGCGACGCGAAGCAGCGACACGTCCTGGGCCGTCAGGCCGTGCTGTACTCCGACCACACCATCAGCATCCGCTTCCGCCTGGACGGCAAGGACTCCGAGAGCGGGCCGGGTGTCCCGGCTCGCGCCCTCGTCGTGGCCCAGGACGCCAAGGACCGCGGCGGCTCCTTCGAGCTGACGCTGTGGCGCGAAGACGGCGGAGTTCCGGACGACGCGGTGCTGCTGCGCATCGCGGACGAAGTCCTTCCGACCATTCCGGGATGGACGGCCACGACCTGATCGCATCCGTCGGGCAGGTGCGCGTGGGGATCGCCGCCACGTGTCCCGCGTCGGTCCGTCAGGAGCGTCGGTCGAAGGCCGGGTTGCCCGTGACGATGCGCGCGTGGTCGAGGAGGCGGTCCTCGATGTCCTGAGCGCTCGCACTGCCGACCAGGAGGTCCATCGCGTAGCCGTCCTCCAGGGCCACGAAGGAGCGGCCCAGGGCGTGGGCGTCGCCGGTGAGTGTGAACTCGCCGGTCTGGCGGCCGAGTTCGAGTACGTGACGGTAGAGGTCGCTCTGCTGGGCGGTGAAGACGCGTTGCCGGTCGGCGGCGCCTTGGCTGCGCAGTGCCACAGGGAACAGTTCGAAGAGCAGCCGGGTGCTTTCCTCGCCTTCACCGGGCCAGGGCACCCCGGTGTGGATGCAGGCGCGCAGCCGGGCCACGGGCCCCTCAGCTTCCGCGATGGCCTTCTCGCGGCTGACGAAGTAGGTCGCGGCGCTGCGCTCGAACACGGCGGCGAACAGCTCTTGGATGTCGGCGTAGTAGTAGAGCACCGAGGCTGGGGTGACGCCGGCGGCCTTGGCGACGTCGCGCAGCTTGGTGGCTGTGGCTCCGAGATCCACCACGGTCCTGGCGGTCGCCTCGATCAGCTGGGCGCGGCGTTCCGCCTGTTTTCTCGGTCGGGCCATGGGCGCCATGTTCGCACACCGCCGACAGGCTCTCGGATCTCGCCCGGTGCGAACCATTGACCCGCCCTCATTCATTAACTAAATTTCGTTTAACGAATCACGGACCCCTCCCTGTCCGGTCCGCCACCCATCTCCGATCAGTCCCCGACCTCAAATCTGGTGATCCATGTCCCGTCCCCTTCCCCTCGTCCTGGCCCAGGCGGCCCGCCGTGCCGCCGACGACCTCGACGGCCTGGCCGCCGACGTGCGAACCCGCACGGCGGGGCTCCCCGCCGCACCCTTGATCGTCTATCCGGAGCTGCATCTGGGCGGCCCGGTCGGCGATACGACCCCCCTGCCTGCCGAGCCGGCGGAGGCCTTCGCGGAGCCCCTGGACGGCCCGCGCGACCGCGCCCTCGCACAGATCGCCGGCGACCTGGGTGTCTGGCTCGCCCCCGGCAGCGTCTACGAGCGTGCCGCCGACGGACGCGTCTACAACACCGCCCCCGTGTACTCCCCGCGCGGCGAGCGCGTCGCGGCCTACCGGAAGATCTTCCCCTGGCGGCCGTACGAAAAGGTCTCGCCCGGCGCCGAGTTCACCGTCTTCGACCTCGACGGCATCGGCCGCGTGGGACTGTCGATCTGCTACGACGCCTGGTTCCCCGAGACCACCCGGCACCTCGCGTGGATGGGCGCCGAGCTGGTACTGAACTTCGTCCAGACCTCCGGCAGCGACCGGGCCCAGGAAGTCGTGCTGGCCCGCGCCAACGCCATCGTCAACCAGCTCTTCGTCGCCGGCGTCAACTGCGCCGCTCCTGTCGGCACGGGCCGCAGCCTGCTCGTGGACCCGCAGGGCAACGTGCGCTCCGAGGCCGTGGGCGACAGCGACACCACGCTCACCGACGTGATCGACCTGGACGAGGTCGCCAACGTCCGCCGTCTCGGCACGGCCGCGCTCAACCGGCCGTGGCAGCAGTTCCGCCCCGACGACCAGCCCCTCGCCCTGCCGCTCTACCAGGGGCGGATGGACCCGGCGACCTGGGCCGGCGCCACGGCACCGGCCCCCCTCCCCAGCCCGTCCACCGGGAGCCGTACTGCACCCGGGGAAGCGAGAATGCCGTGACAGATCAGCCCAGCCGTCTGCGTGGAGACCTCGGACTCGTCTCCGTGGTCGCCTTCGGCATCGCCTACATGGCTCCCGCCGTCGTCACCTCGATCTTCGGCGTCATCGCCGCCACCAGCAACGGCGCAGCACCCGCCGCCTACGTGATCGCCACCGGCGCCATGCTGCTGACCGGCCTCAGCTACGCCAAGATGGCCAAGGTCCACCCCAGTTCGGGCTCCGTCTACACCTATGCGCGCAAGGAGCTCGACTCCCGCGTCGGCTTCCTCGCGGGATGGGCGCTCCTGCTCGACTACCTCTTCCTGCCGATGGTCGCCTGGCTGCTCCAGGCCATCTACCTCCACGCCCAGTTCCCGGCCGTTCCTGAGTGGGCCTGGCTGGTCATCAACGTGGTCCTGGCCACCACCATCAACGTTCTCGGTCTCAAGGTCGCCGACCGGATCAACCGAGTGCTGCTGCTGGGCGTCACAGCCATCCTCGTCGTACTCGCCGCCCTGTGCGTCCACTACGGCCTCGGTCACGGCGGCAGCGGCGCGGCGGGTCACGCCTTCTGGAACAGCTCGACCAGCATCTCCGCCGTGACCGCTGCCGCCGCCGTCGCCGCCTACGCCTTCCTCGGCTTCGACGCGGTGAGCACCCTCAGCGAAGAGGTGCGCGACCCGCGGCGCACCATCCCGCGCGCCATCATCCTGACCGTGCTGACCGGTGGCGGGATCTTCATCGCGATCTCGTTCCTGATGCAATGGGCCCACCCGGGCGGTTCCTTCCCCGACGAGGACTCCGCCGGGTACCTCCTGTCCACCACCGTCGGCGGCAAGACCTTCGCCGATGTCGCCAACATCGTCGGCATGCTGGGCGGGTTCGCCTCCTGCGTCGCCATTCAGGCCAGCACCAGCCGTCTGATGTTCGTCATGGGCCGCGACGGCGCTCTGCCGCGGCCGGTCTTCGGCCGCCTGCACCGCAAGCTGCTCACGCCGGTCGTCAATGTGCTGGTCATCGGCGCCGTCGGCCTGCTCGCGATGAACCTCTCGCTCGCCGACGCGACCTCCTTCATCAACTTCGGCGCCTTCCTCGGCTTCACCCTCGTCAACCTCTGCGTGATCGCCTATGCCGTACGGCAGTGGCGCTCGGGAACCCGCCACTCGGCGGTGAGGTACCTCCTCCTGCCCGCCGCCGGCGCCGCGGTCGACGTCTACCTGATCACCCAGCTCGGCGGCATCGCCGTCGAACTCGGCCTGGCCTGGCTGCTGCTCGGCATCGTCTGGCTCGCAGTGATCACCAAGGGCTTCCGCCGCCCCGCTCCCGAACTGCGAATCCAGGCAGGCGAGGAGGGCGACTTCGCGGGGTCGGAGGTCTCCGACCCGGTCCTCCCGACGACGTGAAGGGTGCCGGAGGTTCACGCAGGACCCTGAGCATGTGCCAGTCATCGGAGCGCGCCACCGGCGGTCCGAGCGCACGATGGAGTGAGTAGGACCAGGGGAGACGTGGACATGAACACCCACCACGCTCGACATCAGAGGATGCCGCAGCACCAGACATGGGGACCAAGGAGTTCGGGCGCGCCGACGCCGCCACTGCCGCCCGCCTGGACAGCGCCGCCTCAAGGCCCTGCGCCCGGCCGGCCCTCGGACGCGGGTGCTGGGGCACCACCGCCTGAGAAGCGGCGCCCGGTCTTCCTGTGGTTCTTCCTGGGGGTTCAGATCTTGTTCGTGATCTGGCTCATCTCAGGTATCGCGAGTGGGAGCGGCCCGCCCGACTCGTGCCGAGGGATGACCGGCGACGCCTTGAAGACATGCAAGGACGTCAGTGACGTGGGGACCACGATCGGTGTCGGTCTCATCGTCGGATTCTGGGTGGCAGCTGACTTCGTCCTGGGCATCGCGTACGTGCTCTACCGGCTCGCCGGCCGACGCCCTGGCAGCTGAGAGACCGTCCCAGCCGCCAGGTGTCTTCGGACTCGTTCCTGCCGCCCTCAGCGAGCGTCAGCGCGGTTATTCCTCGTCCGCCGTTGTGACCGGCCTGGTCCGGCCGGGTTCCGGTGGTTCGGCCTCCTGGGCGCGGATGTGGAGGACGTCGCCGATGAACAGGTCGTACACCAGCACGCCGATCACCCCGCCGATGAGTGGTCCGACGATGGGTATCCAGAAGTAGTCGCTGAAGGCGCCGGACAAGGTGCCCGGCATGGCCAGGTCCTGCCAGCCGGCGGCCCAGGTGAACAGGCGTGGGCCGAGGTCGCGTGCGGGGTTGATGGCGTATCCGGCGTTCGCGCCGAAGGACATGCCGATCGCTGCCACGGCGAAGCCGACCAGCAGCGGGCCGAGGTTCGCCTTCACCGCGGTGTTGCGCAGGTCGATGAGGGCGACGACCAGCAGCACGAGGAAGGCCGTGCCCACGATCTGGTCGATCAGCGGCCCCCAGATGCCGCCGTGGAAGTAGGGCGCCGGGAAGGTGCCGAAGATGGAGAACGACGCGAGGGTGTGTCCGTTGGTCTTGGGGCCCTTCATGGCGTGGTCGAAGGTGTTGATCGCGTTGTGGTAGACGGCGTAGACGAGTGCCGCCCCGGCGAATGCCCCGATCAGCTGGGAGATCCAGTAGGGCACGACCTTGACCCAGGGGAACTTGCGGCGTACCGCGAACGCCAGCGTCACCGCGGGGTTGATGTGCGCGCCGCTGACACCGCCGGCCACGTACACGCCGAAGACGACCGCCATCGCCCAGCCCCAGGTGATCAGCAGCCAGTCCCCGGCGCTGATGAAGAACGTCGTCGGCCCGGACGTACGGCCCGACCCTGGCAGGGCGGCGACCGCCATCGCCACCACACCGCAACCAAAGGCGATCAGGACGAAGGTTCCGAGGAACTCCGCCAGGCACTCACCCCACAACCCGCCTCGGCGCCTGAGCCGAGAAGGCTTGAGCAGGGGCTGGATCTCTACGGCCATGTGATCCTCCCGATGTGCGGTCGTGCACCACGCCGAAGCGTTTGTCCCGTCATAACTCCGCTCGAGGGATGCGACAAGTTCAACGGGCTACCAACCGGTGCCGCGGCCGACGGACCTCGGTGCGGCTCGTTCGCAGCCGGGCGTGGGACTGGGCATGGTGTACAGCCGCGGCATCCACGTCGGCCATTGCAGTGTGCAACAGCCTAGCCCTGGGCCGGCCCGGCGGCACAGGCTTGTGCGGTGACCCATGCGTTCCCATGCGCACCCATGCGTTCCCATGCGCACCCTTGCGCACCCGCGCGCCCGCATACGCTCCGGCGATCTCGCGGAGGCCTCACACAATGGTTCCGCCCCACCGCCTGTCGGCCTTCTCCCAGTCGTCGGCCCACAGGTGCATACGGCGTCGGCCCAGGCCTGCCTGCAAGCCCTGTATGCCGATCAGTACCACCACACCTGTCCCGCCCGCGGCCGTGAGACCCACCATGGCGGACTGGAACATCGCATTGGCGGGGGACAGGGGCTCGGCTGTGAGGTGGTTACGCGAGTTCGTCCACACCCTGATCCGGTCTCCCGGGGAGACTCCCGTCTTCACCTGGGTGACGCCGGTGTGCGTGTGTCCGTCGGCGCCGGTCCAGCGCACGGTCGCCGGTACTCGCCGATTGCTCGTCGGACCCGTGGTGGCCTGGGAGTTGGCGGGTTTCACGACGACCGCGGGCACCGGCTGGTGTTCGGCCCGCATCCGGTCGTAGCCCTCGTCGGCCTTGCTGCCTGTCACCCAGGCGGCGACCAGGCCACCCGCGATGGCGCACAGCCATGCCGCGAGAATGATCCACGCTTCCACGACGTCGACGCGTCGTCGCAGCGGATTGCTCCGCCATCTCCACAGCCGTGCGGTCGAGCGGCCCGTTGTCGCCATCGGCCGACACCCCTTCGAGAGTCCCGGCGGCTTCCTTCTCCAGTGTTGCCCTGTGCAATGGTTCCTAGGTGGTGAGTACCCCCGTCGCCGTCGGCGACACCCTTTCGACACCCGGCTACGACGTAGTTTCCTGGGGCGTGATCGTTCATTTGGGCGGGTGGTGCCACTCACGGAGGTGAAGTGTCCAAGGGCGAGGGCGGCGTCGGGCTGGTGACCGTGAAGCCTTGGCCGCGATCACCTTCGTGGCCACCTCGGGCTGTACGTGGCGGCGGCTCCGGTCGGTGCAAGGCGAGCCGGCCGCCGAGCCGTTGGTCGCTCATTGAGCCGCGTAGGGGCGACGGCACAGTCGACCTGCCACCGCACCCCCCATGAGAGGGGCGATGACGAGCACCAAGCCCAAAACTCCCGCGAAAGCGACTGCCACCGCGTTCGACGCGTGGACATCGGGATCGCTGAAAACCGTGAGGTCGAGAGCCCAAAGGCACGGCCCCGCAGCGCCACACGCTGCCAGTAGCCGGCAGGCGCGAGCACGCCCGAGGAGCGTCCCCAGCAGCAGAGAAGGTACAAAGCTGCAGATCAGCATACTCAGGATGGCGCTAACGCCCGACAGGTCCAGGATGCCCACGGTCATTGGCAGCCAAGGGCTGACGGCAACCGCCGCCGCCCACAGCAGGCACATGGGAAGGAGCCCGGCGGACCCTCCCGCGGTCGTCGCCCGCTGACGCGCCGGCTTGTGCTTCATCGTCGCCCCCTCAGAGCAGTTGATTACGATGCTCTCATCGAATTTGAACACGTTCAACCACCGGCTGAACCCGCGGCATCACCGGTTTCCTTCGAGGATGCTCCGACCTTCAGGCCGGAGAGGAATCGGACTCCTGCGAGTGGGGCGGGTCCATCGCCGCTGGGGCGATGGGCCCGCCGCTACAGGACGGGGTACGCAGGCCCACCAAGATCAATAGGGTTCAACTGTCAGTCCTGCCCGGTAGGTTCGGGTTCGTGACGACAGGCGCGCAGACCGTGGGGGAGGGCGGGCATGCCCGCTGCACCTTCCGGCTGCGCCTGTCGTGCACGGCCCGGCGTGCGCTGGAGGCCGAGTGGGATCGGTGCCGCTGGATCTGGAATGAGTCGGTTGCCAAGGCGAAGGCCCTCCACCAGCTCCATCGGGTGACCGGTGCGAAGGTGACGTGTGGTGCGGCGCAGCTGGACAAGATGCTGACCGAGGCTCGCAGCCGGACGCCGTGGCTGGCTGAGGGTGCGTCGGTGCCGCAGCAGCAGGTGATCCGCGACTTCGCGAAGTCCCGGGCCAAGGCGCTCAAGGACATCACGGCGCGTGTGCCCGCACGCCGGCGTGCGGGGATGCCGAGGTACAAGAGGAAGCGTGAGGCGCTGCCCAGCCTGAACTACACCCGGCGCGGGTTTCGTCTCAAGGACGGGCGGCTGCAGCTGGCCGGTGAGATCGTGGTGCGGCCGGTGTGGTCGCGCGCGCTTCCCACACCCCCTTCGTCGGTGCGCGTGTACCGGGATGCGGTCGGTCACTGGTGGGCGTCCTTCGTCGTCGCGGCCCAGAGCGAGCAGCTGCCCGAAACCGGACGGGTGATCGGGATCGACTGGGGCGTCAGCGAGACCGCCACCACCACGTCCGACGACCACGATCTTCCCCACCCGCAGCACGGGAAGAGCGCCGCGCAGAGGCTGGCCCGCTATCAGCGGATGATGGCCCGGCGCCGCCCCGCGAAGGGCCAGGCCGCCTCGCACGGTTATCGGGAGGCGAAGCGGCAGACCGCCAAGCTGCATCAGAAGGTGGCCCGGCAGCGGCAGGACACCGCCCGCAAGTGGGCCAAGCGCGTGGTCCGCGACCATGACGCCCTGGCGGTGGAGGACTTCCGGCCCAAGTTCCTGGCGAAGTCCACCATGGCCCGTATAGCGGCCGACGCGGCGATTGGTGCCACGAAGCAGGCCCTGGTGGAGATGGCCCGCAAGCACGGGCGCATCGTCCATCTGGTCCACCCCGCGCACACCACGATGGACTGTGCGCAGTGCGGCGCGAGAACCAAGCACGCACTCCCTCTGTCCGAACGAACGTATGCCTGCACCGCGTGCGGAACCGAGTCCCCCCGGGACAAGAACTCCGCGCGCGTGATGCTGGTCCGGGCTGGTCTGCAACCCGGCTGGTGCTGATCGTGCAAGACCTGCGCGCCCGCCGGGCCGCAGGCAACGTGAGCCAGGAATCCACCCCGTTCACGCGGTGGAGGCGTCAATGAGTGTGGCCAGCATCGGGCGGGCGGCCAGTTCCGCACCCGGACGCGCCGCGCGCAGCAGCCTGCGCTGATCGTCGGGGAGCGAGTCCAGGACGCCGGCCATCGCTGTTCACCGATCCCCGTCGTCCGCGGCGACCTGGGCGAGCGTGCGGCCGCTGTTCACAGAGCGTGCCCGGCGCGGATCGGGCGTCCCGTGGCCCTGGGCCTGGCCGCCCGCCCTGACCAGCAGCCATGCCTCCTCGCCGTCGTCCTTCCCGCCGCGGAACCGCGTGAGCGCGTACTCGCCGTGCAGCTTCGAGCCCTTGAGCCGGAAGCGTGCGTGCCCGTGTTCGAGGGACTCCTCGAAGTCGACGGGCCGCCCTTTCCGGTCGTGGCTCAGCGGCTCGTACACGCCGTGGTCCCACACGATCACGGTGCCGCCGCCGTAATCGCCCTTCGGGATCACGCCCTCGAACTCCTCGTACTCCAGCGGATGGTCCTCCGTGGGCACGGCGAGCCGCTTGTCGTGCGGGTCGTCGGAGGGGCCCTTGGGGATGGACCACGACTTCAGTACGTCGCCGACCTGGAGCCGGAAGTCGAAGTGCATGGTGCTTGCGTCATGGATCTGCACGACGAACCGTGGTTCCTCGCCCGCGCCGGCCTCCTGACCCCGCGGTTCCGCGGTCCGCCCGAAATCGCGCTTGCGGTGGTACTCCCGCAGCCTCTCCTGGTCGGCCACCTCCGGCTCCTTCCGTACGACCCCGTTCCGCGGTTGGCCGGGTACCCGGCCCGTGACTCAGAACTCCTCGTGCACCTCAGGGTCCCCACCGATGCGCCGATGGGCCCGCCCGGCGACAGCACCGAGTTGCGAGGGGCCCAGTTCGAAACCGAAGACGTCGAGGTTCTCGCGCTGCCGCACGGAGTCCGACGACTTGGGGATGGGGACCGCGCCCAGCTGGGTGTGCCAGCGCAGGACGACCTGGCCGGGCGTCACGCCAAGGGCCTCGGCGATGGAGACGATGACGGGGTCCTTGAGCAGGCTGGTGCCGCGGCCCAGCGGGCTCCAGCTCTCGGTCAGGATGTTCTTGGTCTCGTGGAAGGCGCGCAGCTCCTCCTGCGGGAAGAGGGGGTGCAGCTCGATCTGGTTGACGGACGGAAGCACCCCGGTCTCCTTCTCGAGCCGCTCGATGTGCTCGGCGGTGAAGTTCGAGACGCCGATCGAGCGGATCAGGCCGTCCTCACGCAGCTTGATCATCGCTCGCCACGAGTCGACGTACTTGTCGACGCGGGGCAGCGGCCAGTGGATCAGGTACAGGTCGACGTACTCCACGCCGAGGCGCGCGCGGGACTCCTCGAAGGAGGCGAGGGTCTCCTCGTAGCCGTGGTGCCGGCCCGGTAGCTTCGTCGTCACCACGATCTCCTCGCGGGGGACGCCGCTGCGGGCGACACCGCGGCCCACGCCGGACTCGTTGCGGTAGTTGGTGGCCGTGTCGACCAGGCGGTAGCCCGTCCCCAGGGCCTCGGCCACCGCGCGTTCCGCCTCCTCGTCGCTCATCGGCCAGGTGCCCAGGCCGAGCGCGGGAAGCGTCGTTCCGTCGTTGAGGTGGTGCGTCGGGATGCTGATCACCGTGGGACCTTTCCTCGACTGTGCCGTACCTCCAGCCTCACGGATAGGGTGAGCTGTGATCAACCGTACGGGTGGGGGATGAGGGCAGCGGACGGCATGGGCAGCACCGAGGAGAAGCGGCCGGCGGGCACGGGACGCCCCACGTCACGGGACGTCGCACGGCTCGCGGGCGTGTCGCACACCGCGGTCTCCTTCGTGTTCAACGGCCGCGCCGAGGGCAACCTCTCGCCAGCCACCCAGGAGCGCATCCGCCAGGCCGCCGTGCAGCTCGGCTACCGCCCGGACCCCGTCGCCCGCGGTCTGCGCAGCCGCCGTACGGCCGTGATCGGCCTGGTCACCGACGAGATCGCGTCCACGCCCTTCGCGGGCCGGCTGCTGCGCGGCGCCATGGAGACCGCCTGGGACAACGACCACCTGGTGCTCACCGTCGACTCCGGGGGCGACCGGGCCAAGGAGGACGCGGCCGTCGCCGAGCTCCTCGACCGCCGCGTGGACGGCATCATCTACGCCGCCATGTCGCTGCGCCGGGTTCGCGTCCCCGAGGGCCTGCACCGCACCCACTCCGTCCTCGCCAACTGCCTGCCCGAGGACGACTCCCTGCCCGCCGTGATCCCGGCCGAACGCGCCGGGGGCCGTACGGCGGCCCGGCTCCTCCTGGAGGAAGGGCACCGGAGGGTCGCCGTGATCGGCGGACAGGACGACATCGCCTCGGTCGAGCGGCTGCGCGGCTTCCGCGACGCCCTGCGGGCCGAGGGCATCACGGTCCCCAAGGACTGGGTCCTGCGCACGGGCGGCGAGATCTCCGGCGGGTACGAGGGCGCGACGCGAATCTTCGACGGCACCGCGCCCGACCGCCGCCCGACCGGCGTCTTCTGCTACAACGACCGGGTCGCGGCGGGCGTCCTGCACGCCGCGACCCGGCTGGGCATCGAGGTTCCCCGGGACCTCTCGGTGGTGGGTTACGACGACCAGGAACACATGGCGGAGTTCCTCACCCCGCCCCTGACCACGGTCGCTCTGCCCCACCGCGCGATGGGCGAGGCCGCCGCCCGTCTCCTCCTCGACTCCATCGAGACCGGCCGGACACCCCCCGCCGCCACGCGGCGCATCGCATGCCCGGTGATCAGCCGAGCGTCCGTGGGACCGGCTCCCACCCACTGACGGCGTCGACCGCCACGCTCCAGCCGCCTGGCGGCCCCCGATCTTCTGCTGCACACCGGCGGGGCGCGCGCTGATGTCTGCCGCGCCCGGGGTGTGGCCTGTCCGGTGTCAGCCGTGGAGTCCCGGGATCAGCTCCCAGCCGCTGACCGTGGCCGCCATGCCCGTCACGACGAGGTCGGCCACGTCCCCCGGCCGCCGGTAGACGCGCTCCGTGAGCGTCGCGCGGTCGTCCACGAACACCTCCAGCAGGGAACCGTCGACAAGTACCCGCACGTGCCTGCCGGTTGTCCGTACGACGATGGGTGCCGACCCCTCGGGCCGGGTCCGCGGCCAGTCGGTGCGGTCCAGCGTCACCGTGCCCGCGTCCGGGTCCAGCAGCAGCGTCATCTCGGCGCCGGTGGCGGAGCGCAGCAGGCTCACGGTGGTCGGCCCTTGTGCGATGACGGTGAGGTCGTACGACTGGGGGAGTGGTACCGCGCTGCCGGGTGCGGTGACGAACGGGGCATCTGCACGCAGGAGTTCGAGCTCCGGAGCCGGTACGACGCGCAGGGTGCCGTCCGGGTGGACGTCCACGACCCGTGGCGCCGAGAGGACCCCCGCCCACCCGGCACGGTCGACCTCGCTCTGGTCGCGGGCCTCCCAGGACCAGCCCCACATCAGGGCCCGGTCCGCTTCCTGGAGCACGGCGGGGGCGTAGAAGTCCCGGCCGTGGTCCAGCCGGCCCCCGGCTCGTGCCTCGAAGCGCAACTCATCGTCTCCACCGAGCTGGAGACGGCCCGTCAAGTAGCCCGTGGCGCACGGGTCTCCGTCCCAGAGGGACAGGACCAGTGCCCAGTCGCCGCTGGGCGTCGCGTACATCTGCGGGCACTCCCAGCCCACCGCCTTGTCGCCGAACGCGTCGGCCGCCACCGGGTCGTGGCCGTCGACGAGGACGCCGGCGAACCGCCAGTCGGTGAGGTCGGCGCAGTCGTAGAGGAGGACGGACGGGGTGCCGTCCTCGTGGCCGGCGCCGACCAGCGCCCAGCGCCGCCCGCCGTGGATGAACACGAACGGGTCGCGGAACATGACCACGTCCAGGTCGGCGGGCGGACCGGAGACGGCGGGGACCGGCAGGGGTTTCCAGTCGGTGAGCGTCTCGTCGTCGGGGACCACCGCCCGGGCCAGGCAGATCGAGCCGGCGCCGGCGTGGTGGCGGTCCACGCCCGTGTAGACCGCGGTCGGCACGCTGTCGTCGTCCACGACGCAGCCGGACCAGCAGCCCGCCTCGTCGGGACCGCCCGGTGTCGGGGCGAGCGCGATCGGGTGGTGCTCCCAGTGCGCGAGGTCGGGGCTGGAGACGTGGCCCCAGTGGACGTTCGCGTGCACGGGCGCGTCGGGGTTGTGCTGGTAGAAGAGGTGGTAGCGATCCCGCCAACGGAAGGGCCCGTTCGGGTCGTTGATCCAGCCGGCGGGCGGACGGACCCTGAAGCGCGGGGCGTTGGGGTCGAGGTTCAACGGTTGACTCCTGCGGACGTGATGCCCTCGCGCAGAGGACGCTGGCCGACGACGAACACGGCGACGGCGGGGATCATGGAAAGGACGACTCCGGCGAGGACGACGGAGATGGAGCCCGTGCCGAGGTTGCCCTGGAGCGAGACCAGGCCCAGCGGCAGCGTGTAGTTCTGGCCGGAGGTCTCGAGGATCAGCGGGCGGAAGAACTCGTTCCAGTGATAGTTGAAGGCCAGGACGCCGACGATGGCGAGGCCGGGCGCGGCCAAAGGCGCGTAGACCGACCGGAAGATGCGCCAGGGCCCGGCGCCGTCCAGCATGGCCGCCTCGCCCAGGTCCTTGGGCATGCCGAGGAAGTACTGGCGCATCAGGAAGGTGCCGAACGCGGTCGGGAAGGCAGGGATGATCAGGCCGAGCAGCGTGTCGGTGAGTCCCATCGACTTCAGCACCAGGAACACCGGCACGATCGTGACCTGCAAGGGCACCATCATGGTGGCGAGGACCAGCCCGAACAGGGGCTTCTTGAAACGGAATTCGAGACGCGCGAAGGCGTACCCGGCCAGCCCCGCCGTGACCATCTGGCCGACCGCGATCAGTGCGGTCACCAGCGTGGAGTTCAGGGCGAGCAGCCACACGTCGATCTGGTCGAAGACCCCGCGGTAGGCCGCCGTGGTCGGATGGCTCGGGATGATCTGCGGCGGCAGGTCGAAGGACTCCGCCGGGGTGCGCAGGGACGTGGAGATGGTGTAGATGACCGGACCGAGGGTCAGCAGCGCGCACACGGCCAGGCCGGCGACGCGCGCCCACGGCCCGAGAGAGTGCCGGGCACGGCCGACGGACAGGGTTGCTTGGCTCATGGGAGTCACCCGGCTCACTGGTAGTGGACGAAACGCCGGCTGAGCCGGAACTGGAGTGCGGTCACCGCCATGATCAGCACGAACAGCAGCACGCCCACCGCGGACGCCTCGCCGAAGCGCAGCTGCTCGAACGCGGTCTCGTAGATGACCATCACGACGGTGCGGGTGGAGTCGCCGGGCCCGCCGTTGGTGAGGACGTACGGCTGCTCGAAGACCTGAAGGGCGTTGATGACGCCGACCACGGTCGCGACCAGCAGCGTGGGCGACAGCAGCGGGAGCGTCACGTGCAGGTGCTTGCGCAGGCCGGTCGCGCCGTCCAGGGAGGCCGCTTCGTGGACCTCCTTGGGTATGTTGTTCAGTCCGCCGATGAACAGCAGGAACGAGAAGCCGAACTGCTGCCACACGTAGACGAGGACCACGGTGGCCAGCGCCGCGTGCTCCGACGTCAGCCAGGGCACCGGTGCGATGCCGACCAGCCCGAGCAGCCAGTTCACCACCCCGAAGTCCTGGTTGAACAGGTACTTCATGACGACCGAGATGGAGGCGGCGGACAGCACCAGCGGGAAGAAGAACGCAGAGCGGAACACCGAGCGCAGCCACGTCGGCATCCGCCCGTTCAGGGTGAGGGCGAGCGCCAGGGCGACCAGGAGTTGGGCGGTGACCGCGAACACCATGAAGACGAGGGTGTTGAGGAACGACACGCGCACCGTCGAATCCGTGAACACCGCGCGGTAGTTGGCGAGCCCCGCCCAGCTCGGCGGATCGATCACGTTCCAGTGGAACAGGCTCAGCACGATGGAGCCGACGATCGGCACGACCGTGAAGACGACGATGCCGACGACGGTCGGTGCGAGGAACAGCGCGGCCAGCCACCGCGTGCCGCGCGTGTGCAGGGGCGAGCGCCGCGGTACGTCCACGGCCGGCGTGGCGGCCCGCGGCCGTACGGCGGGAACCTGGGTGTTCGTCATACGTCACGCTCCATGGCCTGCTCCAGGTCGCCCTGCATCCGGCGCAGCGCGGGGCGCACCGAGCGCCGCGAGGCGAGAGCGGTGCCGGTGTGCTTCAGCAGCACCTCGGTCACCTCCGCGACCTGCGGCGGGGCGGGGATGGGCCCGGTGTCGGGGAACTTGTCGAGGGTGTCGTAGAAGACCTGCCAGTGCTTCGGGCCGGACTCCTGGTAGCGGGCGGCGGTCAGCATCGAACGGCGCGCCGGGGTGGTCTGGTTGGTGTCGAACAGCCGCATCAGGGTGTCCCTGCGGGCCGCGTACTTGATGAACTCCCAGGCTTCCGCCTGCTTCTTGGAGGTGCGTAGCAGCGCGTATCCCGCGGCGCCGAACTGGTGGCGCTGGGTGCGCCAGCGCGGGAAGTACTGCACGTCGAAGACGTCGGACTTCATCCCGGCCAGATGCAGACCGCCCGCCCAGAAGCCGCCCGCGGGTGTGACGCCGACGCGGCCGGTGGAGAAGACGCCGACGAGGTTCTGGCCGTTGCCGCCCTCCGGGCGGGTGCAGAGGTTCTCCTGGATGAGGGAGGCGAGGTAGTCGTACGCCTCCTCGACCCGCTCTTCGGTGGCCTGCGGGGTCGTCCAGCGGAAGCCGCCGCCGCGGCCCTGGCGCTGGGCGGCCGGGTAGAAGGAGTCCCACAGCCAGGAGCCGCCGGGGGCCTTGGACTCCTTGAGCAGGTTGGTGCCGTTGGCGAAGAGCCAGGGCACGACACCGCCCCACAGCCGGTTGGTCCAGAAGTACGGCGTGAACTGGGAGCCGCTCGACCTCTTCATGTCCCGCAGCAGCGCGGTGAAGTCGTCGCGGGTCCAGTCCGGTGCGGGGAGGTCCGCACCCGCCCGGCGCAGCACCTGCCGGTCGAGGTACATGTCGGCGGCGTTGAACTCGACCGGCAGCTGGTACAGGTGCCCCTCGTACATCATCGACTCGACCAGCGAGGGGTGGACGTCGGCGAAGTACTCCTTCAGCTCGGCCGCGTCTCTCTTGACCCAGGGGTCCAGCGCGACCCCGAGACGCTGCGCGAAGAGCTGCACGCCCTCGGTGGCGACGTAGACCAGGTCGGGTGCGGTACCCGCGGCGATCTGGGTGAGGATCTTGGCGAAGAAGTCCGACCAGTCGACGGCCTGCACCGCGTTGATCCGGAGCTTGATGTCCGGGTGCACTTTCCGGAAGCCCTCGGTGAGCGTGCGGATGGCCTCCGGGCCGTAGGCGGGGCCGAGGGTGGCGACGACGAGGGAGCCGTCGTCGCGCCCGGGGATGTCGGCTCCGGTGAGCCGGTCCCAGCTCGCGGCGGTGCCGGCCAGGGCGGCGGCTCCCGCCCCGTAGGCGCCGTACCGCAGCAGTGTGCGGCGGGGGAGGTGCGAGTCGGTCATCTGAGGGCCTAACTCGTGTTAGATCAGGGTTGACGTCCCAGATGATGGGAAGCGCGGCAGTGCCCTGTCAAGGGTCGGGACGACTTGACCTTTAACGAGTTAGGTCCCAGAGTCCTGCATCACATGAGCCGTCTTCGTCCGAGAGGAACGACGAGTGATGCGTGGGATGTCCAGGAGAGCCCTGCTGGCCGGAACGACCGCCGGGGGAGCCGCCGCGCTGCTGCCCGCACCACCGGCCGCCGCCAAACCCAAGGCGGCCGGGGCGAGTTGCGCGAGCTATCGCGCCGCCTACCACTTCACGGTCCCCGACGCCTGGAAGAACGACCCGCAGCGCCCGGTCTGGATCGACGGCGAGTACCACTACTACTACCTCTACAACGCCGACTACCTCACCGGCGCGGTGGGCACGGCCTGGCGCCTCGCCACCACCTCCGACCTGGTCTCCTTCACGGACCGCGGCGTCGCCGTGCCCAAGGACACGACCGTCAACGGCGATGTCTGGTCCGGCTCGGCGGTGGTGGACGCGGACAACACGGCCGGCTTCGGCGCCGGTGCGGTGATCGTCATCGCGACCATGTCGCCCGGCGGCGGCACCGACCATCAGGCGCAGTTCCTGTACTACTCCACCGACGGCGGGCGTTCCTTCACCAACCACGGCACCGAGGCCGTCCTGCCCAGCCCGGGCGCCGGCGCCGACTTCCGCGACCCCAAGGTGATCCGCGACGAGGACCGCGACCGCTGGGTGATGGCGCTCGCCGAGGGCACCAAGGTGGGCTTCTACCACTCGGACGACCTCAAGTCGTGGACGTACGCGGGCGGTTACGTCAAGGACGGGATCGGCACGCTGGAGTGCCCCGACCTGTTCCGCATCACCGCCGGGGACGGCACGGCGAAGTGGGTGCTCGGCGTCAGCGCCAACGGCAAGGGCGCGGGGCTGCCCAACACCTATGCGTACTGGACGGGTTCCTTCGACGGCAGCGCGTTCACCGCCGACGCCGCGGAACCGCAGTGGCTCGACCACGGCTGGGACTGGTACGGCGCGGTCACCTTCGAGAAGCGGGACGCGAAGGGCGCGATCGACCCGAGCACCCGGTACGCCATCGGCTGGCTGAACAACTGGGACTACGCGGGCACCACCCCCACCATCGACTGCGACGGCTTCAACGGCACGGACTCCGTGGTCCGCGAGGTGACCCTGAAGCCCGGTGCCTCCGGCGGTTACCACCTCGCCTCCCGGCCCGTTTCCGGACTCGACGCCCACGTCTCCCGCACGGTGAATCTCGGCGACGTGACCGTGAACGGCACCGAGTTGCTCGACTACAGGGGCATCTCCTACGAGCTCACCACCGAGGTCACGTGGGACCAACTCACCGGTGCGGGAGTGCAGTTGCGGCGCTCACCCGACGGCGGCCGGCACATCGACGCCGGCGTCTACGGCGACTTCGCCTTCCTCAACCGCCGCAACACCGTCAACCCGGACTCCTCCGGCAAGTGGCAGGAGAGCCACTCCCCGTTCGACCGGTCCGCGGGCACGGTCGAACTCCGCATCCTCGTCGACCGCACGTCCGTCGAGATGTACGTCGACGACGGCCGGTATGTGCACTCCAGTGTGGTGTTCCCGTACCTGATCGACACCGGGGTGGCCCTGTTCACGATCGACGGATCGGCGGTGTTCCGGAACACGGTGATACGGGAGTTCACGGTGTAGAGGGCCGTCACGGTCGTCGTGGCTCCGCCTCCCTGCGAAGATCGGATACCGGACCGACGAGCATCGGAGCGCGTATGACGACGGAGCGGGACACGGTGACGCAGGCGGCACGGGCCGCGGGGATCGAGGTGCGACCGGTCGCCGGGCACATCGGTGCCGAGATCTCGGGTGTCGATCTGGCCGGTGAGCTCGACGATGCCGTGGTCGGCGCGATCCGGGCGGCAATGCTGCGCTGGAAGGTGGTGTTCTTCCGTGGGCAGCGGCTGGACCACGCGGGGCATGTGGCGTTCGCGCGCCGGTTCGGGGAGCCGGTCGTGCTGGGCAAGCGGGGCAGTGCCTCGCCGCCGGACTTTCCCGAGGTCGAGACGACCGCCGACCGGCTGGAGCTGGGCGGGAGGTTCGGAATGGAGCACGACGAGTGGCTGCAGCGTCGCCGGCACACACTGCTGCGCGGCTGGCACTGCGACCACGGTGCCCGCATCGACCCGCCGGCCGCGACCATCCTGCGCGCCGAGACGGTGCCGCCGTACGGAGGTGACACCACCTGGTCGAACCTCGCGGCCGCGTATGCCGGACTGTCCGCTCCGGTACGGGAGTTCGTCGACGGTCTGCGGGCCGAGCACCGGCTCGGCGTGGGCTACCAGCCGCGGCCCGGCGACGACTCGTATCTGCGCCATCTGCTGGACCACCAGGTCGCCTCGGTGCATCCGCTGGTGCGCGTGCACCCGGAGACGGGCGAGCGGGTGCTGTTCGTCAACGGGTACTACGTCGAGCAGATCACCGGCGTCTCCCGCCCGGAGAGCCGGGCCGTCCTGGACATGTTGCTGGAGCAGGCGGTGCGGCCCGAGTACACGGTGCGCTTGCGCTGGGAGCCGGGCAGCGTGGCCTTCTGGGACAACCGGGCCACGATCCACCTCGCCCCCAGCGACAACGCCCACCTCGACCATCCCCGGATCATGCACCGCGTGATGCTGACCGGGGATGTTCCGCTCGGGGTGGACGGCGGGTCGTCCGAGCCGATCGTAGGGCCTGAACCCGGACGCTGGTGAGGCTAGTCGGACGGCCGGCGACCCAGCGCCGGGCCGAGCTTCGTGGCCATGTCGGTGAGGATCTGCACATAGTCCTCGTGCTCGAAGGTGAACGGCAGCGCGAACGCCACCTCGTCCACCTCGCGGAACGCGGCGTGGGCGTCGAGGCGTTCGGCGATCTCCTGCGACGTGCCGACGATGTCCGGTGCGAACAGCAGGCGCGCCGGACCCTGGGGCGAGGTCGTGCGGGGCATCCGACCGGCCGCGTACTCCTCGTACTTGGCCCGCTGCGCCGCCGACGCGGAGTCGGTGGGGATGACGACCAGGCCCTGTGAGACACGCGCCGCTTCTCCGTCGGGGTGGTGGGCGCGGAAGGCACGGATGTGCGAGAGCTGGATCTGCGCGAAGTCGAACCCGGGGCCGTCCGCCTCCTCCGCCTTCACGACGCTGCTGGTCAGGAAGTTCATGCCCTGCTCACCGGCCCAACGCGCCGATCCCAGGCTGCCGCCGCCGTACCACATACGGCGGCCCAGGCCGGGGGAGTGGGGCTGCACCCGGCCGGAGCTGTATTCGATGTGCGGCTTCCGCCGCGTGGCCTCCAAGCCCTCGGCACCGCTGAAGTCCGTGACGCTCTTGCCCCGTACGAAGTCGAGCAGGCGCCGTACGCGCTCGTAGGAGAAGTCCTCCGCGTCGCCCGTGTCCGGGTACAGCGCCTCCTTGACCTGGTCGTAGTGCATCGGCGGGCCGACGCTCACGCCCGGGTTGACGCGGCCGCCGGACAGGACGTCGGCCGTCGCCAGGTCCTCGGCCAGCCGCAGCGGGTTCTCCCAGCCGAGCGGTATGACCGCCGTGCCGAGTTCGATGCGGCTGGTGCGCTGCGAGGCCGCCGCCATGACCGCGACCGGGGAGGAGATGCCGTACTGGAGATGGCGGTGCCGCAGCCAGGCGCTGTCGAAGCCGAGCCGCTCGCCGAGCTCGATGATCTCCAGCGTCGACTCGTGCCCCCGGCGCGGGTCCCTCTCGTCGAACAGCCCGATGGTGAGGAAGCCCAGCTTGCGCAGGGGGCGTGAGGTCGGCGGCATGGGCCCCTCCGTCGTTGATCGTTCCATCGCGTACGGCAGTGCCAACCTCCCCGTGCCCTGCGGTGTTCCCGCGCCGCGGCTCAGGTCAGGGGGATGATCACCTCGTCCTCGACGGGCGGATCGATCTCCTGGGCGCGGTTGCCGGTGGCGGCGAAGCAGCGCAGGTGGACGGCGTCCGGGGTGACGTCCAGACGCAGGAAGCACTTGAAGAAGGGCGGGCTGTACGTCGCCGAACTCGGTGAGAACAGCTGCGTGTAGATCTTGCGCACCGGCAGGCGGAAGCGCGAGGTGCGGTCGGGGCGGCCGCCGGCGCCGAGCAGGCTGGCCACGATGCGGGCGCGGCGGGTGACGCGCACCGGCCCGTCCGGGGTGCGGGTCGGCCGGATGCCAAGCCGCTCGGCGATCACGGCCATGGCCTCGTCCTCGGAGAGGCCGAACAGGCGCCGCAGACGCAGCCGGCGGCCGTAGAGCCCGCTGTAGAAGGCGAGGGAGTCACCGCGCAGCGGATAGCAGCGGAAGTCCTTCTCGGTGACGTTCGCGATGTCGACGCGGGGGATGGTGTGGGTGGCGTGCATGAACGCACCGCCGCCGCCGGAGACGACGTACTGGATGGTGCGGTCGTCCACCTCGACCGGGTAGCGCTGGTAGTTGTGGATGTCGCCGCCTATCGCCGCCACGTAGTGGTGGTCGGGGTCGCGGACGATGTCGTCGACGGTGCCGTGGCCGCCCTCGATGGTGCAGGGGTGGTGCTCCCCGTCGACGTAGAGGGGCGAGCCGGTGACGAGGATCTTCGGGCGGGGGCCCTTGGACACCTCGCGCAGCCAGGCGCCCTGTTCGGCGTCGATGGTGCCGAGCAGGCCGGTGTCGATGCCTATGATGCGCAGCGGTCCCGCGTCGACGGCCCAGTACGGGCCCGGCTGTACCGCCTGTTGGGTGGGTGAGGACCGCAACTCCCGTGCCCGGTCGAGGTGTTGGCCGTCCTTCGCGCGTGGACGGTGCCAGAGGAGGTTGCGTGCCCAGGCCCGGGTCAGGGGGCGCGGTGCCGGTTCCGGGGCGAGGGGAGGGGCGTCGCCGCAGAAGACGCGCATGAACCCGCCCAGGCCCTCGTACCAGTCGTGGTTGCCCGGTATCGCGTAGATGGGCGCCCGGTAGTCCTGGTAGGGGCGGAAGAACTTCGTGCCGTAGTCGTCCGCGGTGCCGACGGGATAGATCACGTCGCTGGCGATCACCGCGAAGTCCGTGCCCTGACTGATCCTCAGGAAGCCTGGCACGACGGCGTATTGGGGATCGTCACCTTCTCCGGTGTCCCCGATGACCATGAAGGAGAACCGGTCGGCGTCCGCGCGCCGGATCACCTTGTCGGCGGGTGCGCCGGCGGCCTCGCGCTGGCCCACCCATCTGCCGCGCGTGTGGCCCGTGGGATCGCCGAACCAGGAGGCCAGTACGCCGTTGCGAGCGGCCCACAGCGTCCGGGGGTCGAGCCAGGAGAGCTTCTGGACCTTGGCCGGCATCAGTTGCTTGTACTCGCCGCGCTCGGCGACGCCCCAGCCGGCGCCTTCGGCGGTATCGCGTGAAGAGTCAGACACCGGTGAACCGTAACAACGATCAAGCGGAGAAGCGGAAGGGGTGTGCACAGTCGGTGCGGCGAGGGCGGGCAAGGAGCTGCCGTGTCCGTGGAGTTGTCCGCCTCTGCCGCACCGGAGCTGCGGAGCAGGGGCGGTGGTTCACCACTCGTCGCTGGTCGGCGGCGGCGCCCACTGCGGCGTGGCGGCCGCGGCCGGTCCGTAGTCCCCCTGCCTGGGGCGGGCGGAAATGACGGGGCCGCCGAAGAGGGCGGTGCCGTGTTCCGGAACGGGTTCCGGTGTTTTGGCCGCGGAGGTCCGGCGGGACGGCGACTTGAAGCGCGACCGTGAACCCGAGCCGCTCCACTCGCCGTCGCCCAGCACCAGCAGCGGGTCGAACATGACCACCACACCGGCCAGCAGCAGGAACACGGCCGGCCCCAGGAGCATGGGGAACAACAGCGAGGAGGGCGAGTCGCCGGACCAGGCCGTACTGCCGTTGCCGTGCACATGGACGCTGACGGCGGCCATGGCCGTGTAGTGCATGCCGGACACCGCCACTCCCATGACCAGACTGGCGCCGAGGCTCGCCAGGAAACCCCGGATGGTGACGGCCGCCCAGAGCGCGGCAGTCGCCGCGACGATTCCGATGAGGACCGACAGGACGACGGTGGACGTCGCGTACCGGATGTCTCCGTTCATCCGCATCGCGGCCATGCCGATGTAGTGCATCACGGCGACGCCGATACCGGTGATGACGCCGGCGACGGCCAAGGTGAACTTGCCGGAGCCCCGGTAGCCGACGATGAAGACGCCGACACCGACCACGAGGATCGCCACGGCCAGGCTCAGCAGAGTCAGTCCCGTGTCGTAGCGGATTCCGGTCTGCTCGACCTGGAAGCCGAGCATGGCGATGAAGTGCATCGTCCAGATGCCGCTGCCGATCGACGCGGCGCCCAGCGCCAGCCAACCGGCTTTCCAGGATTGTTCGTTGACGAGGGACCGGACGATGCAGCGCAGTCCCAGTGCCCCTCCCAGGCAGGCCATGAGATAGGCCGCCACCGGGGTCACCGCGCCATAGCGGAACCCGTCAATCGTGCCTTGCATGCGATAACTCCCCCCAGAGCCACGGCAGATCGTCGAGCAAGGTCTACGGGCAAGTGTGGCGTAAGGGCAAGGCATTACCACTGGTAACTGAATCATTCTCAGCTTTCACCGGTCAACAGTGGTCACACCTGGGTGAGTTCCGGCCAACAGGCCTTTTCATGCGTCATATTCGTCCGGCAGGCGCAGAGCGGGCCCGCCGACCTGGAGACCGAGCGGGACCGCGCGGCCCGTCGGCTCCTCCCACTCCTCCTGGCGCCCGAGCGCGGTGAGGTCGAGCCACGGATAGCCGTTGTGGAACTCCTCGATGCCACGGCCGAACGTCGAGTAGGTGTGGAAGACCTCGTCCCCGACCCGCAGGAACGCGCTGATGCCCGGCCAGTCGCCGCGAAGATCCGGTGACCACGGCATTCCGGCCTCGGACAGCTCGGCCTCGTCGCGGTGGAAGATCCGCACCGGCGCCACCCGTTCGTCGACCGACGCGTGGAAGTCGTAGTTGAAGTCGCTGCCGGCCGAGGAGTACCAGGGGAACGTCCACCCCATCCGCTCCCGGAACGCGTCGATCGTCGGATACGGCGCCCGGGACACCGCGACCAGGGTGGTGTTACGGACGTGCAGCTGCCGCAGCCTGCCGATCTGGTCGGCGGCGGAGGAGCAGCTGGAGCAGCCGGTCGCGCGCGGGTGCTCGGTGCCGTCGGCATCGATGTCGTAGATCCACATGAAGTGGTGCATGACCAGCTGGGGCCGGCCCTCGAACAGGTCGAGGAGGCTCAGCTGCCCCTCCGGCCCGTCGAAGGCGTACGGCTTGTCGACACGGACCATCGGCAGCCGGCGCCGCTCGGCGTTGACGCGGTCCCGCAGCCGGGTGAGCTCCTTCTCCCGTGCCAGCAGTTCCTTGCGGGCGCCGAGCCACTCCTCGCGCGACACCACCTCGGGCAGATCGGCCATCGTGTTCATCTCGCTCTCTTCCGGGCTGCTCCACGTGTTCAGTGTCGTCCTGAGTGTGGTCGAACCGGGTCGGTGCAGCGGGTCATGGCGGGATTGGTGGCCGACGAGTCCGGCCGGTCGGGGTAACGCGTGGTGCGAAGTGGTAGCGCTTCGGGTGTGTCAGTGATCTGCGAAGGGTGCACCCGGTGGACATGACCGCCGCATTCCCCGCACGCTCCGCCGGTTGCGAAGCCCACGCCTGAGGAGGCCCCATGTCCAAGCCGCCCCTTCCGCCCGATGCCCAGGACCTGCTGAGCCGCGCCAATCCGGCCGTCATGGCCACCCTGCGCCCGGACGGCGCACCTGTCTCCACTCCCACCTGGTACGTGTGGGAGGACGGCCGTGCCCTGATCAGCCTGGACGAGGGACGTGTCCGTCTCAGGCATCTGCGCCGGGACCCCCGCGTGACGCTCACCGTCCTCGACGGCGACGACTGGTCCACACACGTCACCGTCATCGGCCGGGTCGTGGAGATGTACGGCGACGAGGGCCTGGCCGACATCGACCGCATCTGCACCCACTACACCGGCAAGCCCTACCCCGACCGGGTCCGCGCCCGTGTCAGCGCGTGGATCGAGGTCGAGCGCTGGCACGGCTGGGGCGCTCACAGGGACAGCGGCCAGGCGGCCACCTAGGCCGGCGACCCGACTGAGTAAGGGAGCAGCCTTCGCTGCGCGCAAGCTCAGGCTGCGCACCGGCCGTAGACCGTACGGCGCCCGGTGACGACTGTGGCAGCGCACGATTCGAGCCGCACGAAGGAGCTGGTCCGTCACGTGTGAAGCGCTGGGCGATCCCCCGGACGCGCGCGCGTCCCGCAGAACGCTGCCCGGTGCGGTGGCGACATCGGCGACCGCATTCGCCATGTCGCTGCCGGCCGCCGGAGGTGCGGCGGCGCCGTTCTTCGCCCGGAGCCTCCAGTCGCCGTCGTTGAACTGTTCCGGGTAACCCCCCTCGCGGGGGTCCTTCACCTTCAGCTTCCGGCGGCACATCATCGCGCCCCGATGGCCGCACGCATTGATCAGGCAGTGCAACTCGCCTTGCTTGTCACGGGAGATGACCACGGCCCGGACTCGAAGAGCTCCTCGTAGGTGAAGACATTGCGCCGGACCGGGTGCACACCGTTGGCGGCGACTTCCACGAGGGGGTGACCCAGGGGGGTATTGATATCAGCAGCGTCTCAATAAGCTGCAATCAGGTATTTGTGTCGTATGGGATCCCCTCTCTACGCTGAACGCATTCGAGGGCCCCGAAAAGGAAAGGGGCAGCCCGATGGAGCTCAGGCACCTTCGGTATTTCGCGGCCGTCGCCGAGACACGCCATTTCGGAAAGGCAGCGGAACGCCTGCACATGGCCCAGCCCCCGCTCTCCCAGGCGATCCGCCGCCTGGAGTCGGAACTGGGCGTGGAGCTCTTCGCCCGCACCACCCGGCAGGTCACGCTGACCGGCGCCGGCGAGGTGTTCCGTACCGACGTGGAGCACATCCTCAAAGCCGTCGACGAGGCGGTGACGCGGGTGGGCCGCTTCGCGGAGGGCGTGGAGGGGGTGCTCCGGGTCGGCCTGACGGGCGCCGCCTCGTACCGCCAACTGCCAGCCCTGGCACGCCTGCTGAAGAAGGAGCTGCCGCACGTGATGATGGAGGTGCACACCGAGATGCTCACGCCCGCCCAGGAGCTCGGGCTGATCGAGCGCCGCCTCGACGTCGGCGTCCTGCGCCCGCCGGTCCGCCAGGAGGGCATCACCCACCGCCCGCTGGCCGACGAGCGGCTCGTCGCGGCCGTACCCGCCGAACACCGGCTCGCCGAGGACGACGTCGTCCGGATCGAGCAGCTCAGGCACGAGGACTTCATCATGTACGGCGCCACCCTCGGCTCCGTGCTCAACGACGCCGTCGTCCGCAGCTGCCTGGCCGCCGGCTTCTACCCGCACCTCGCCTACGAGATCACCGAGACCTCCGCCGCACTCGCCCTGGTGGCGGCGGGCCTGGGCGTCGCGGTCCTGCCGGAGTCCATCCGCTCCGCGCCCCGGGAGGGCGTGGTGTGCAAGGACATCGAGGACGCGCTGACGGTGCCGCTGGTGCTGGCCTGGCGCGCGGACGACGAGTCCCCGTTGCTGCTCAACGTCCTCAAGGTGCTGGAGCGGAACGACATGTTCCTTGAAGGAGCGGCATGAAGATCGTCAAGGTGGAGGCCATCCCCTTCGCCATCCCGTACGAGAAACCCCTGAAGTTCGCCAGCGGCGAGGCGCACACCGCCGACCACGTCCTGGTCCGGGTGCACACCGACGAGGGCCTGGTCGGCACGGCCGAGGCCCCGCCCCGTCCGTACACGTACGGCGAGACGCAGGAGTCGATCGTCGCCGTCATCGACAAGATCTTCGCCCCGCAGCTGGTGGGCCTGACGGCACTGGAACGCGAAGCCGTCCACGAGCGGCTGGAGCGGACCGTCGGCAACCCGGCCGCCAAGTCGGCCATCGACATGGCCCTTTGGGACATCCTCGGCCAGGCCGCGGGCCTGCCGGTCTGCGGACTGCTCGGCGGCTACACAGACCGCATGCGGGTCAGCCACATGGTCGGCTTCGCGCCGGCCGCCGAGATGGTCGCCGACGCCGAACGCATCCGGGACACGTACGGCATCACCACCTTCAAGGTGAAGGTCGGACGGCAGCCCTACGGCGAGGACGTGGCCGCCTGCCGGGCCCTGCGGGAGGCCCTCGGCCCGGACGTCGACCTCTATATCGACGGCAACCGCGGCTGGACGGCCTCCGAATCGGCGCGCGCCCTGCGGGAGATGGCCGACCTGGGCCTGACCTTCGCCGAGGAACTCTGTCCCGCCGACGACGTGCTGGGCCGTCGCTGGCTCGTCGCACAGAGCCCCATCCCCTTCATCGCCGACGAGAGCGCCACCCGGGCCGCCGAGGTGACCCGCGAACTCCTCGGCGGTTCCGCCACTGCCATCAGCATCAAGACCGCCCGCACCGGCTTCACCGCCTCCCAGCGTGTGCTGCACGAGTGCGAGGGACTCGGCGTGGAGGTGGTGATGGGCAATCAGATCGACGGCCAGATCGGCACGTTGTGCACCGTCACCTTCGGTGCCGCCCACCGCAGCACCTCCCGGCACGCGGGTGAACTGTCCAACTTCCTGGACATGACCGACGACCTCCTCACCGAGCCGCTGACCATCGAGCACGGCACCCTGCGCCCGCGCGAAGGCGCCGGGCTCGGCGTCGACATCGACCCCGACAAGCTGGCGCGCTACCGCCAGGACACCTGACACGTCATCCGAGATGTTTCCAAGGGACGGGAAGACAATGACCGACACCATCACGGACCAGGCCACCGCGGCCGCCTCCGGAGCCGCCGCCACCGAGCAGTTCCGCGCCAAGCAGCGAGCCGTAGCGGCCGACGTCGAGACCAAGCGCGTGGACACCCTGGTCACCGAACTCCTCACCGCTGCCCACGACATCATCCGCCGGCACAAGGTCACCTACGACGAGTACGACGCCCTGAAGTCGTGGCTCATCCAGGTCGGCGAGGACGGTGAGTGGCCGCTCTTCCTCGACGTGTGGCTGGAGCATGTCGTCGAGGAGGTCGCCAACGAGAACCGCGAGGGCAGCAAGGGCACCATCGAGGGCCCCTACTACATCCCCGAGTCACCGAGCCTGCCCGCCGAGGCCACCCTCCCGATGCGCGAGGGCGAGGACGGCACCCCGCTCCTCTTCCAGGGCCAGGTCCGCTCCGTCGACGGCACCCCGCTCACCGGCGCCACCGTGGAGATCTGGCACGCCGACAACGACGGCTACTACTCGCAGTTCGCGCCCAGCCTGCCCGAGTGGAACCTGCGCGGCACGGTCACGGCCGACGACACCGGCCACTTCTGGATCCACACCATCGAACCGGCCCCGTACCAGATCCCGACCGACGGCTCCTGCGGCAGGCTCATCGCGGCGGCCGGCTGGCACGCCTGGCGCCCCGCACACCTGCACCTGAAGGTTTCGGCACCCGGCCACCAACTCATCACCACCCAGCTCTACTTCGAGGGCGGCAGCCACGTCGCGGACGACATCGCCTCCGCCGTGAAGCCCGAACTGATCCTCGCCCCCTCCCCGGTGCCCGACGGCCGCGGCCGCGAGGTCACCTACGACTTCGTCCTCGACAGGGTGTGACCGGCCGTGCTCTTCGCAGTGCGGATGGACGTGGCGATTCCGCGCGACCTCGACCCCGAGGTCCGCGCGGACCTGGTGGCCCGTGAGAAGGCCTACTGCCAGGACCTGCAGAAGTCGGGGGAGTGGGTGCACATCTGGCGGTGCGTCGGGCAGTACGCCAATGTCAGCGTCTTCGACGTCGCCGACAACGAGGCACTGCACCGGATCCTGTGGAACCTCCCCCTGTTCTCGTACATGACCGTCGACGTGACGCCGCTGGCTCAGCACCCCTCCGATCTGGCGGCCGCCTGATGGACAAGGTGATGCGTTCCGCCGTTGAGGCGGTGGTGGATGTGCCGGAGGGTGCGTCGCTGGCGGTGGGCGGGTTCGGTTTGAGTGGGGTGCCCAATGTGCTGATCCAGGCCCT
>NZ_JBICXT010000018.1:0-227450 GCF_043200415.1 Streptomyces sp. NPDC048419
AAGGGCGTCGTGCCGAACGCGCTGGCCACGGCCAACAACGCGGCCGGCAACCGGGTCGTCCCTGACATCTCGGCGATCGCCGACCCCAACACCGGTTTCAAGGTCGGCCAGACGCAGACCTTCCCGGACGGGACGGAGCAGTACAGCGAGTACCGCATCGGCGGCACCTCGCTCGCCGCTCCGGTGATCGCGGCCGTACAGGCTCTGGCCCAGGAGGCGCGCGGCGGCAAGGCGATCGGTTTCGCCAACCCGACGATCTACTCCAAGTACGGCTCGAAGCTGTACCACGACGTCACGGACAACCCGGTGGGCTACGGCCTGGCGGTCGCCCGTGTCGACTTCGTGAACGGCGTCGACGCGTCGGGCGGTCTGTCGACCTCGGTCCGCTCCCTCGGCAAGGACAGCTCGCTGTCCGCCGTGAAGGGCTACGACGACGTCACCGGCGTGGGCACGCCCGCGAACGGCTACGTCGACTCGTACAAGGGTCACTGAGGCACCGCCGGCGACGGCAGCCTGAGGGGGCGCGGGGTGGTTCCACCCCGCGCCCCTTCGCCGTGCCCGGGCCGGCCCCACCCCCGCACCGCGGATTGCGTCGCTCTGACGATTACACTGGGACGCGTGCCTGAACTGAACTTCTGGTCGATCTATCAGCATGGCTTCGCACGCGTCGCCGCGTGCACGGGCCACACCGTCATCGCGGACCCGCCGGCCAACGCGCGGGCGGTCCTGCGCCACGCGCGCCGCTGCTCCGAGGAGGGCGTCGCCGTCGCGGTCTTCCCCGAGCTGGTGCTGTGCGGCTATTCGATCGAGGACCTGCTGCTCCAGGACGCGCTGCTCGACCAGGTCGAGACGGCGCTCCAGGAAGTGGTCACCGGGTCGGCCGAGTTGCTGCCGGTACTGGTCGTCGGCGCCCCGCTGCGCCACCGCAACCGGATCTACAACTGCGCGGTGGTCGTGCACCGCGGCCGCGTCCTCGGCGTCGTGCCCAAGTCGTACCCGCCCTACTACCGCGAGTTCTACGAGCGCCGGCAGATCGGCGACGGCGCCGACGAGCGCGGCGGCTCGATCCGGGTCGGCGGCGAGAGCGTGCCGTTCGGCGTGGACCTGCTCTTCGCGGCCGAGGACGTCCCGGATCTCGTGCTGCACGCCGAGATCTGCGAGGACATGTGGGTGCCGGTGCCGCCCAGCGCGGAGGCCGCGCTCGCCGGTGCGACCGTCCTGGTCAACCTCTCCGGCAGCCCGATCACGGTCGGGCGGGCCGAGGACCGCAAGCTGCTGTGCCGCTCGGCGTCCTCCCGCTGCCTGGCCGCGTACGTCTACGCGGCGGCCGGCCTCGGCGAGTCGACCACCGACCTGTCCTGGGACGGCCAGGCCATGGTGTACGAGAACGGCGTGCTGCTGGCGGAGACCGAGCGCTTCCCGCTCGGCGACGAGTACGCGGTGGCGGACGTGGACCTGGACCTGCTGCGGCAGGAGCGGATGCGGATGGGCACGTTCGACGACAACCGCCGTACGCACAAGGCGCGCACCGACGACTTCCGCACGGTCTCCTTCGAGCTCGCCCCGCCCCTCACCGACCTGGGGCTGAGCCGCCGCCTGGAGCGCTTCCCGTTCGTGCCGGCCGACGCCGACCGGCTCGCCCTGGACTGCTACGAGGCGTACAACATCCAGGTCGAGGGCCTTCAGCAGCGGCTCGGGGCGATCGGCGGCCCGAAGGTCGTCATCGGGGTCTCCGGCGGTCTGGACTCCACGCACGCGCTGATCGTCGCCGCGCGCGCGATGGACCGCGCGGGCCGCCCGCGCAGCGACATCCTGGCCTGGACCCTGCCCGGCTTCGCCACCAGCGACCACACCATGGACAACGCCCACAAGCTGATGAACTCGCTCGGCGTCACCGCCGCCGAACTGGACATCACGCCCACCGCGCGGCTGATGCTGCGGGAGATGGGCCACCCGTTCGCCTCCGGCGAGCCGGTGTACGACGTCACCTTCGAGAACGTGCAGGCGGGGCTGCGCACCGACTACCTGTTCCGGCTCGCCAACCAGCGCGGCGGCATCGTGCTCGGCACCGGTGACCTCTCGGAGCTGGCGCTCGGCTGGTCCACGTACGGCGTGGGCGACCAGATGAGCCACTACAACGTCAACGGCGGCGTGCCGAAGACGCTGATCCAGCATCTGATCCGCTGGGTCATCAGCAGCGGGCAGTTCGACGAGGAGACCGGCAAGACGCTCGCCGCGATCCTCGACACCGAGATCAGCCCGGAGCTGGTGCCGGGCGAGGAGATGCAGTCGACGGAGTCGAAGATCGGCCCGTATGCGCTGCACGACTTCACGCTCTTCCATGTGCTGCGGTACGGGTTCCGGCCGTCGAAGATCGCGTTCCTGGCGTGGCACGCCTGGCACGACGCGGAGGGCGGCGAGTGGCCGCCGGGCTTCCCGGACGCGAAGCGGGTCGCGTACGACCTCGCGGAGATTCGGCGGTGGCTGGAGGTGTTCTGCCGACGGTTCTTCGCGTTCGCGCAGTTCAAGCGGTCGGCGATGCCGAATGGGCCGAAGGTTTCGGCCGGGGGGTCGTTGTCACCGCGGGGTGACTGGCGGGCGCCGTCGGATGGTTCGGCCGCGGCCTGGCTGGCGGACCTCGCCCGTTTCGACGACTAGTTCGGTGCGGGCGGGGGGGGGTGCGCGGCCCTGGGGACGGGCGGCCCTGGGGACGGGCGGCCCTGGGGACGGGCGGCCCTGAAAATGCCTCGTCCTCAAACGCCGGACGGGCTGGATGACCGCTGCGGCACGTGGGAGGCGACCACGCGTTCCCATCCGGGCTCGGATACGGCGTGCCGGCGGTCCACCGCATACGCGACCCCCGCGACCCCCAGTCCCAGCACCGCCAGTGCCGCGCCCGTCAGTGCCGGGGACGTGACGCCGAAGCCGGCCGCCAGGGCCAGGCCGCCGATCCAGGCTCCACCGGCGTTCGCGAGGTTGAAGGCGGCCTGGTTGGCGGAGGACGCCAGGGACGGGGCCGCGGCGGCCTTCTCCATGACCATCAGCTGCAGGGGCGAGCCGGTGATGAAGGCGGCGGCGCCGAGCAGGATCACGGCCAGGGCCGCGGTCCACGGTGCCGACATCAGCAGCGGGAACAGGGCCAGTACGGCGGTCAGGGCCAGCAGGCCGCCGAAGAGCGTGCCGCGCAGGGAGTGGTCGGCGAGGCGGCCGCCCGCCAGGTTGCCGATCGTCGCGCCGACGCCGAACAGGGCGAGCAGCATCGTCACGCTGGTCTCGGCGTAGCCGGCGGCGTCCGTGAGCATCGGCGTGATGTAGCTGTAGGCGGCGAACAGCGCGCCGAACCCGGCGACCGTGGTGCCCAGGGCCAGCCAGACGGGCAGGGAGCGCAGCGCGGCCAGCTCGCCGCGCAGGCCTCCGGCGGGGGCGGGCGTGTGGTCGTGCGGGATCAGCAGCGCGAGGGCGGCGATGGCCGCGAGGCCGATCGCGCCGACGCCGAGGAAGGTGGCCCGCCAGCCCAGGTGCTGGCCCATGAGCGTGGCGACGGGGACGCCGGCGATGTTGGCGACGGTGAGTCCGAGGAACATCAGCGACACGGAGCGCGCCTTGCGCTCCGGCGCCACCATGGTGGTCGCGACGACGGCGCCCACGCCGAAGAAGGCGCCGTGCGGCAGTCCGCTCAGGAAGCGGGCGGCCAGCAGCGAGTCGGGGCCGGGGGCGAAGGCGGACAGGGTGTTGCCCACCACGAACAGGGCCATCAGGCCGATGAGGACCGTGCGGCGGGACATCCGGGAGGTGACCGCGGCCAGCAGCGGGGCGCCGATGACGACGCCCAGCGCGTACGCCGAGACCAGGTGTCCCGCGGCGGGGATCGAGATGTGCAGGTCGTCCGCGACGTCGGGCAGCAGTCCCATCATCACGAACTCGGTCGTGCCGATACCGAAAGCGCCGACGGCCAGGGCGAGCAGGGCCAGGGGCATGAAAGAGCCTGTTCCTTTCGAGGAGCAGAGGTACGTGTGTTCCACAGTCTAAGTTCAGTTGCGGAACAAACCCTGCCAGGCTCAGAATTCCCAGGGGTTAAGAGCTGGTGTCCAGGTTCACACGAGCCGCGATCGGAAGGTGGTCGCTGCCGGTCGCGGGCAGCGTCCACGAGCTCACCGGGTCGACGCCCTGGACCAGGATCTGGTCGATCCGCGCCATTGGGAACGAGGCCGGCCAGCTGAACCCGAAGCCGCTGCCCGCCGCGCCCTGAGTGGAGCGCATCTGCGCGGTCACCCCGTTCAGGGAGCGGTCGTTCATGGTGCCGTTGAGGTCGCCGAGCAGCACCTTGCGCTTCAGCGGCTCGTCGGCGATCGCCTCGCCCAGCGCGTCGGCGCTCGTGTCGCGCTGACGGGCGGTGAACCCGGCCTCCAGCTTGACGCGGACGGACGGGAGGTGGGCGACGTAGAACGCGACCTGTCCCTCGGGGGTGGCGATCGTGGCGCGCATGGCCCGCGTCCAGCCCAGCTTGATGTCGACGGCCTTGACGCCGGTCATCGGGTACTTGCTCCACAGCCCGAGGGTGCCCTGCACCGAGTGGTACGTGTACGTCGAGGCCAGCGCCCGCTCGTAGACCGGGACCACCGACGCCTTCAGCTCCTCCAGGGCCACCACGTCCGCGCCGGAGGCGGCCACGTCGCGGGCCGTGCCCGAGGGGTCGGGGTTGTCGGCGTTGACGTTGTGCGTGGCGACGGTGAGGTCACCGCCGCCGCCGGTCTTGTCGGTGAGCAGGCCGCCGAAGAGGTTCAGCCACACGGCCACCGGCACGACCAGGGCGATCAGCGCGGTGGCCGACTTGCGCACCAGCCCGATCAGCAGCAGCACCGGGACCAGCAGGCCGAGCCAGGGCAGGAAGGTCTCGGTGAGACTGCCCAGGTTGCCGATCCTGTTGGGGATGCGCGCGTGCAGCAGCATCACGAGAGCGAGGAGCACGGCGACCGCCGCGGTCACGACGCCGCGGCGCCAGATTCTCGGATCGCCCCGCCAGCCGGAGAACAGACGGTGCAGCAGACGGCGGAAGCGGTCACCCCGGCGCTCGGGCCCCGAGCCGCCGTTGTCGGTCTCCGTCATGTACGCCTGCTGCGCCATACCGCGTCGCCTCACTGCCTGCCATGCCCACCGTCCGTCCCCCGTGTCTACGACCCTAGGGGATGTTCGGCTTCGATCTCGCCGTCCCGTGACGGCCGTACGGGCAGTGGGACGAACAAGTCGGGGCGGTGAGTTCCGAATTCGCGGACGGAAAGCGTGCTCTGTGACGGAACGCGCACATACCGGCCGGCCGGGCGGGCGGGTTGGCAACAGGCCCTAGCTGACGGGCCGTAGACCTTCGAGCAGGGTGTCGACGATCTGTTCCGAGAGGCCCTCGGGGAGGTCCGCGTCCGGGCGCATGACGCTGCGCAGCAGCATCGGGCCGACGACGACGTCGTTGAGCAACTCGACGTCGACGTCGGCCCGGATCTCGCCGTTCGCCTGCCCCCGCCGCAGCACCTCGACCTGGAGCCGGCGGCGCGGTTCGATGACGGCGGCCTGATATGCCCGCCAGATCCTCGGGCTGCTCTTCATCTGGGCGAAGACGTTGTGCAGCAGCGCCGAGGACCGGGTCATCACTCCGCGCCGGCGCAACTGCTCCAGCATCGCCACCAGGTCGTCGCGCATCGAGGTGCCGGGCAACTCCGGGTCCGGCGGCTCGGCGGCGCGGATGACGTCGACGAAGAGCTCCTCCTTGCCGTTCCACCGGCGGTAGATGGTGGCCTTGCCGACTCCCGCGGTGCGGGCGATGCGCTCGATGGAGAGCTCGGCCAGCGGCACGCCGTCCTCCAGGAGCTTCATCACGCCCTCGACGATGGCACGCTCGACGGCCTCACTGCGGGGGCGGCCCCTGGTGGGCGCCCCGGGATCGGCTTGGCTGTCGGCGAGGCTCACGTCACTGCGTCCCTTCGGTGTGCTGGTCCGATTCTCCCTTGGGTACGGCACCCCCGAGCAGCCGGGAAGGAGTCATTCCGCCGCGGCCACCAACTCCTGCTGCTCCTCGCCCTTCTGAGGGGCCGCCGGCTTGCCGGGCAGGAAGAGGAAGACCACGAGCGCGCCGAGCAGCGCGACGCCCGTGCCGCACAGGGCGGTGACGTGCATGGCGTGCAGGAAGGCGTCGTTGGCCGGGGTGATCAGGCCCTTGCCCTGCGGGCCGAGCTTCGCGGCGACGCCGAGCGTGGCCTCGATGGACTCGCCCGCGGTCTCCCTGAGGCCCTTCGGGAGAAGGTTGAGCTTGTCCTCGATGCCGTTGCGGTACGCCGCGGACAACACCGAACCGAGCACGGCGATGCCGAGCGCGCCGCCGACCTGGCGGAAGGTGTTGCTGAGCGCGGAGGCGGAGCCGGCCTTCTCGCGGGGCAGCGCCTGCATGATGACCACGCTGGTCGGGGTCATGACGTGCGCCATGCCGGCGCCCATGAGGAAGAAGACGACCTCCAGGACCCAGATCGGCGTGTCCGCCTCGAAGCCCGCGAAGGCGGCGAGCATGGCGGCGAGCAGCAGCAAGCCGGCCCCGGTGGTGGCCTTGTTGCCGAACCGGTCGACGACCAGCCGGGCCCGCGGCGCGAAGATCATCTGTGCGGCGGCCAGCGGCAGCATCAGCAGACCGGACTGCAGCGGCGAGTAGCCACGCACGCTCTGGGTGTAGAAGACGGAGAAGAAGGTCACACCCATCAGCGCGAAGAAGACCAGCGCTATGGCGGCCATGGCGGCCGAGAAGACCTTGTTCTTGAAGTACGTGACGTCCAGGGACGGGTGGTCGCTGCGCTTCTCGAACACCACGAACAGGGCGAGCACCAGGGCGCCGGCGCCGATGGTCGACAGCACCGTCGGGTCCGTGAAGTCGGCGAGCTGGCCGCCCTTGATGATGCCGTAGACGAGCAGGACGAGGCCGACGACGGACAGGACCACGCCGATCGGGTCGACCCGGCCGGGCCTGGGGTCGCGGGAGTCCGGCACCAGCCAGACCATCAGCGCGAGCGCGAGGAGCACGATCGGCACGTTGATCAGGAAGACCGAGCCCCACCAGAAGTGGTCCAGGAGCAGACCGCCGGTGATCGGGCCGATGGCGATCGCGAGGCCGACGCCGCCGGCCCAGATGCCGATGGCCTTGGGCTGCTCGTCGCGCTCGAAGACGTTCATGAGGACGGCGAGGGTGGCCGGCATGACGAAGGCGGCGCCGAGCGCCATCAGCGCGCGGAAGGCGATGAGCTGGGTCGGCGAGCCCGACTCGGCGGCCAGCGCGGAGCCGATGCCGAACACGACGAGTCCGCCGAGCAGCACCTTCTTGCGGCCCACCCGGTCACCGATGAGGCCCGCGGTGAAGAGCAGGCCCGCGAAGACGAGCGTGTAGGCGTTGATCGCCCACTCCAGCTCGCTCTGCGTGGCGCCGAGGCCGGTCGGGGCCGGGGTGGAGATCGTCTTGATCGCGACGTTCAGGATCGAGTTGTCGAGCACCACGATCAGCAGGCTCAGCATCAGCACACCGAGGATCGCCCAGCGGCGCCGGTGCACCTCTTCCGGGATCCGGCCGGCAGTGGCAGGTGGAGTGGTCATGGGTCACAGCCTAGATAATTAAGATACGAGACCGTGCCGTATCGAAATTATTTTACTCAGCCCTTACGCAGGCCGTCCGCCGCACGTTTCATGCGTGACGTAGGTCCCCTTGGCTCGGTCCGGCACGAGGTGCCACCATGGACGTGATCCGGGGACGCCGTCAGGGCGCCTCGAGATGACTGAAGGAGCCGTTGTCATGACGCAGCTCTCGGCTGCCCAGCCTGCGCAGAACAAGCCCTCCGACGGCAGCAAGTCGCTGTACGGAGGCAAGAGCACGCGCCGCATCACCGTGCGCGACATCGCCCTCGCCAAGGAGCGCGGCGAGAAGTGGCCCATGCTCACCGCCTACGACGCGATGACCGCGTCCGTGTTCGACGACGCCGGCATCCCGGTCCTCCTCGTGGGCGACTCGGCGGGCAACTGCCACCTCGGGTACGAGACGACCGTGCCCGTCACCATGGACGAGATGACCATGCTGTCGGCCGCGGTGGTGCGCGGCACGCAGCGCGCCCTGATCGTCGGCGACCTGCCGTTCGGCTCCTACCAGGAGGGCCCGGTGCAGGCGCTGCGCTCGGCGACCCGGCTGGTCAAGGACGCCGGTGTCGGCGCGGTCAAGCTGGAGGGCGGCGAGCGTTCGCACGAGCAGATCCGGCTCCTGGTGGAGTCCGGCATCCCGGTCATGGCCCACATCGGCCTGACCCCGCAGTCCGTCAACGCCATGGGCTACCGCGTCCAGGGCCGCGGCGAGGAGGCCGCCCAGCAGCTGCTGCGCGACGCGAAGGCCGTGCAGGACGCGGGCGCGTTCGCGGTCGTACTGGAGCTGGTCCCGGCGGAGCTGGCGGCCGAGGTGACGCGGGTGCTGCACATCCCGACGGTCGGCATCGGCGCGGGTCCCGACACCGACGCGCAGGTCCTCGTCTGGACCGACATGCTCGGCCTGACCCAGGGCCGGGTGCCGAAGTTCGTCAAGAAGTACGCCGACCTGCGTGAGGTCATGGGCAACGCCGTCAAGGCGTACGCCGAGGACGTCGTCGGCGGGACCTTCCCGGCGGAGGAGAACTCCGTCCACTGAGCCACTGCGGCACCAAGGCAGCCCGCCGATCGTCCCCCGTCGGCGGGCTGCTTCTTTGCCTGTCGGCGATCCGTAGGCACTCGTCACGCGCATGTCGGTGGCCTGTCGGTCGTTTGTCGGTGGGGCCTGGCACCGTTCTGGTCATGACGCGAATCGACAACAACGCCAGTGGCGGCGGCATGGCCGTCACCGTGCGGGGGATGGTCAAGCACTACGGCGAGACCAAGGCGCTGGACGGCGTCGACCTGGACGTGCGCGAGGGCACCGTGATGGGTGTGCTCGGGCCGAACGGGGCCGGCAAGACCACCCTCGTGCGGATCCTGTCCACTCTGCTGAGCCCGACCTCGGGCGAGGCGACCGTCGCGGGGTACGACGTCCTGCGGCAGCCGCGGCAGCTGCGCCGGGTGATAGGACTCACCGGGCAGTACGCCTCGGTCGACGAGAAGCTCCCCGGCTGGGAGAACCTGTACATGATCGGGCGGCTGCTCGACCTGCCGCGCAAGGACGCCCGCGCCCGTGCCGACGAGCTGCTGGAGCGGTTCTCGCTCACTGACGCCGCCAAGCGGCCCGCGAGCACCTACTCCGGCGGTATGCGGCGCCGGCTGGACCTTGCCGCCTCGATGATCGGGCGCCCCGAGGTGCTCTTCCTCGACGAGCCCACCACCGGGCTCGACCCGCGCACCCGCAACGAGGTGTGGGACGAGGTCAAGGCGATGGTCGGCGAGGGCGTGACCGTCCTGCTGACCACCCAGTACATGGAGGAGGCCGAGCAGCTCGCCTCCGAGCTGACCGTGGTGGACCGCGGGAAGGTCATCGCGGGCGGCGCCATCGACGCGCTGAAGGCCAAGGTCGGCGGACGGACGCTGCGGGTGCGGCCCGCCGACCGGCTGCAGCTGGAGCCGCTCGCCGGCGCCCTGGACGAACTCGGCATCACCGGACTCGCCACCACGACCGTCGACCCCCAGAGCGGCACCGTGCTCGTGCCGATCCTCAGCGACGAGCAGCTGACCGCCGTGGTCAGCATGGTCATGGCGCGCGGTATCACCATCAGCTCCATCACCACCGAACTGCCCAGCCTGGACGAGGTGTTCCTGTCCCTCACCGGCCACCGCGCCAGTGCCCCGCAGGACGCCGTTCCCACCGAGACCCGCGAGGAGGTCGCCGTATGAGCGCCGCAACCGCCACCGCTCCGGCCGCCGTCGCCGACGCCCGTATCTCCCTGCGCGGGCACCTGCGCCACACCGGCGCCCTGGTCCGCCGCAACCTGCTGTGGATCAAGCAGGACCCCGAGTCGATGTTCGACGCGGTCCTGATGCCCGTCGTCTTCACCCTGCTGTTCGTGTACGTCTTCGGCGGCTCGATCGGCCAGGCGCTGGGCGGCGGTCAGGACGGGTACGTGCAGTACGTCATCCCGGGCATGATCGCGATGATGAGCATGACGCTGTCGCAGGGCGTCGGCACCGGCTTCAGCCAGGACTTCAACTCCGGTGTCATGGACCGCTTCCGGTCCCTGCCGATCGGCCGCGGCTCGGTGCTGTTCGCGAAGATCTCGGTCGAGCTGGTGCGGATGCTGTTCGCGACCACCGTGCTGATGATCGTCGCCGTGCTGGTCGGGTTCGACATCGACCACTGGGGCGGTCTGTTCGCGGCCGTCGGCCTGTCCGCGGTGTTCGCCTCCTCGATCATGTGGGTGTTCCTCACCCTGGGCGTGGTCCTGAAGAACGCGCAGTCCGTGCAGGCGATGGGCTTCCTGGTGCTGTTCCCGCTGCAGTTCGGCTCGTCGATCTTCGCGCCGACGAAGTCGATGCCGGGCTGGCTGCAGGCCTTCACCGACTACAACCCGCTGTCCACGCTCGCCGACGCGGCCCGCGGACTGATGGTGGGCGGCCCGGTCGCGCACGACCTGTGGGTGACCCTGGGCTGGTCGGTGGCGATCACCGCGGTGGCGGCGCCGTACGCGATCCACAAGTTCCGTACCAAGAGCTGACGTTCACGCTCGCGTCAGACCAGGGCGGTGGCCTCCTCCGTGGAGAGGCCGCCGCCCTCCGCGTACGCGGCCTCGTACGCCTCGTCGTCCAGGGCCGCGCGGGTGTCCGCCACGGCGTGTTCGCGTGTCTCGCGCTCCAGGTACGAGGGGACGTGGCCGGGCGGCAGGAACTGCTCCGCGGCACCGAGGCAGCGGGCGGCGTCGCGGGCGCGGCTGCCGCCGTCCAGTCCGGCGAGGGCGATCGCCGCGACCGTCAGGTAGGTGGAGCGCATGGACGGGGCGATGGCCTCGGAGAGCGGGTCGCCGGCCCGCGCGAGCGCCTGCCGGACCTTGACCAAGGCCTCCTCGTAGCGCCCGTCGGCACTGTCCAGCCAGGCCTCCATGCCGAGGATGAACGCGTCGAAGACGACGAAGTGCGCGATCTTGAACTGCTCGCGCAGCAGCCGGATCTCCTCGCGTGCCTGTGGGATCCGGCCGGTCATGCCGTAGCGGCCGGCGAGGAACAGCCGGGCGGCGGGCATCGCCTCGTTGCCCGCGCCGTCGTGCTGGGCGATCACCTCGAGCAGCAGCCGCTCGCCGCGCCCGGTCTCGCCGGCCTCCAGCAGTGCGGCGCCGAGGCGGGCGGTGAGCACGGCCACCTGGGCGCGGGCGCCGAGGCGCTCGGCGTGCTCGATCGCGGAGGTGTAGTCGGCGGCGGCCGCCTGCCACCTGCCCCGCTTCTCGTTCGCCTCGCCGCGCGCGGAGAGCGCCTCGGCCGTGCCCCACAGGTCGCCGATCCGGCGGTAGATCTCCAGCGCCTCGTCGGCGTCACGGATCGCGTCGCCCGCCCAGTCGCTGCGGTTGGCGAGCAGGTTGGCACGCATGTGCAGACTGGCGGCGAGCTCCCACTCGTACCCGGGCGTGGTCCGGCAGGTGCGGACGGTGGCCTCGATCAGCTCGCGCAGCTTCTTCATGTCGCCCGTGAGCATGACGGCGAAGAACCACAGGGAGCCGGGGCTGCGGCAGGTCTGCGGCAGGCCCGGGGTGTAGGTCTCGGCGATGACGCGCAGCTTCGCCTTCGCCTGCGGGGACTGCCAGGCCTCCAACTCGGTGTCCATGCAGGCGAGATGGACGAGGTGCAGGCCGCGCCGCGCCTCGTCGAGCAGGTCGCCGCCCCAGGGCGGCGGGGTGTCCGTGCAGCGCTCCCACACCGGGACGGCGGGGCGGACGGGCCCGGCGAAGGGGTCGGGGCCCAGGCCCTGGACCTCACGGGACCAGTTGCGGGCCTCGATGCGCAGGTCACGCATCTGCCAGTACCAGCCCAGCGACAGCACCAGGCAGAGCGCCTCCTGCTCGTCGCGCTCGGCGACGGCGTGGCGCAGCGCGGTGCGCAGGTTCTCGTATTCGCGCTCCAGCAGGCCGATGGCCCCGCGCTGGTCGGGGCCGCGCAGCAACGGGTCGGTGCGGCGGGCGAGTTCGCGGTAGTACGTGCGGTGGGCGATCCCGGCCTCGGCCTGTCCGCCCGCCTGGGCCAGACGTTCGCCCGCGTACTCGCCGACGGTCTCCAGGAGCCGGTAGCGCATCTCGCCGTCGCCCGAAGGGGCGGCCACGACAAGGGACTTGTCGACGAGCGAGCCCAGAGCCTCCAGGGCCGCGGGGCCGCAGACGGCCTCGGCGGCGGCGAGGTCGCAGCCGCCGGCGAACACCGACATGCGGCGCAGCACGTCCCGTTCGTCCTCGTCGAGCAGGTCCCAGGACCAGTCGACGACCGCGCGCAGGGTCTGCTGGCGGGGCAGGACCGTACGGCTGCCGGAGGTGAGGAGGCGGAAGCGGTCGTCGAGCCGGTCGGCGATCTGGCGCGGCGTGAGCATCCGCAGCCGGGCGGCGGCGAGCTCGATGGCGAGCGGCAGTCCGTCCAGGCGCCGGCAGATCTCGGCGCACGCCTCGGGGTCCTCCTCGACGCGGAAGGAAGGCCGGGCGGCGCCGCCCCGGTCGGCGAGCAGCCGCAGGGCCACCGGTTCGGGCAGCGGTTCCACGGGGCGCAGCAACTCCCCCGGTACGCCGAGGGGTTCACGGCTCGTTGCGAGCACCGTCACCCCGGGGCAGCGCTCCAGCAGCTGCTCCACGAGCCGGGCGGCGGCGTCGACGACGTGCTCGCAGTTGTCCAGGACGATCAGCATGCGGCGCCTGCCGCAGTGCTCGGCGAGCCGCTGCAGGGGGTCGTCGTGGCGGTCGCTGCCGGCGGCCCGCATCGCCTCGGCGCCGGCGCCGTACAGCACGGTCTCGCGGGCGCCGAGCGCGGTCAGGACGGCTTCCGGCACGGCCTCCGGGTCGTCCACGGGGGCGAGTTCGGCCAGCCACGCCCCGTCCCGGGCCGCGTCGCGCACGGTCTCGGCGGCCTCCTGCGACAGCCGCGTCTTGCCGGCCCCGCCGGGGCCGAGCAGCGTCACCAGGCGGGCCGCGGCGAGGTCGCCCCGGATGGCATCGATGTCGGCCTCCCGGCCGACGAAGGAGGTCAGACGGGCGCGGAGGTTGCCGGGGCGCGACGCCTCCGGTGGCGCGGGCGCCGGCTGCTCATGGCGCACGGGCGGCGCCTTGGGGCTTCCGCCCAGCAACTCCCCGTGCAGGGCCGCCAGTTCGGGACCGGGATCGGAGCCCAGCCGGTCCGCCAGCAGCAGCCGTACGTCCTCGAAGGCGGCCAGTGCCTCCGCCGTGCGGCCCGCGTCGCGCAGGGCGCGCAGCCGCAGGGCCTGGAGGGGCTCGTCCAGGGGGTGGGTGTCGCACAGGGCGGTCAGTTCCGGCAGGGACTGCTCGCCGTGGCCCAGGGCGAGGGCGGCGCTGTGACGGGCGCGCAGCGCGTCCAGGCGGCGGGTGTCCCAGCGGGCCGCCTCGGCGGCGCGGTCGGGCAGGTCGGCGAGGGCGGGACCGCGCCACAGGCCGAGGGCGTCGTCGAGGACGACGGCGGCCTTGGCGGGGTCGCCGTCGGCGAGCGCGCGCACGCCCTCCCCGGTCAGCCGCTCGAAGCGGTGCAGGTCGACGTCGTCGGGCCGGGCCGCGAGCCGGTAGCCGCCCTCGTCGGAAGCGACGGCGTCCGCGCCGACGGCCCGGCGCAGCCGCCCGACCAGCGCCTGGAGCGCGCCCGGCGCGTCGGCGGGCGGATCGCCGTCCCACACCTCGTCGAGCAGCAGACTCACCGGCACGGTACGGCCGGCCCGCAGGGCGAGCACGGTCAGCAGAGCACGCAACCGCGCCCCGCCGACCTGGACGGGTGTGCCGTCGGGGCGGAGCGCCTGAGTGGTGCCGAGGATGCGATAGCGCACGGGGTCCATTGTCTCCGTAGACGTCGGGGCCGGTCACGGGGTTCGGGCGGGCGGTGCGTCGGCGCGGCCCAAAACGCGTGCCGTCCCCGGTCCCCGGAACAGCAGCCGGAGCCCCGGCTCCTCACCCTTGCACGGAACCCCCGCACCACCGCGAGACGTTTCCCCCGTGCGCCCGGTACCGTCGGGCCGTCCCACCGCGGGACAAGTATCGTCCAGGGAGTCCCATGACCACCGCCACCACCAGCCGCAGCGACCGGAGGGTCAGCCCCGTCTTCCTCGGGATAATGGCCGTCACGGCGGTCACGGGATGGGCCACCTGGACCGGGTTCGCCGCGCAGCCGGGCCTGGCCGTGTTCCTGTTCGTGACGGCGGCCTGGGTCGTCTCGCTGTGCCTGCACGAGTACGCGCACGCGCGCACCGCCCTGCACAGCGGCGACATCACCGTCGGCTCCAAGGGCTATCTCACGCTGAATCCCATGAAGTACACGCATGCGCTGCTGAGCATCGTGCTCCCCGTGATCTTCGTGATCATGGGCGGAATCGGTCTGCCCGGCGGTGCCGTCTTCATCGAGCGGGGCCGGATCCGGGGGCGCTGGCGGCACAGCCTCGTCTCCGCGGCGGGCCCCCTGACGAACGTCCTGTTCGCGGCCGTGTGCACGGCGCCGTTCTGGCTGCACGCCCTGGACGGTGTGCCGAGCGACTTCCGCTACGCCCTCGCGTTCCTCGCCCTGCTCCAGGTCACCGCGGCGATCCTGAACTTCCTGCCGGTGCCGGGCCTGGACGGCTACGGCGTCCTCGAGCCCTGGCTGTCGCCCGGCGTCAAGCGCCAGGTGGAGCCGTTCGCGCCGTTCGGCCTGCTGTTCGTGTTCGCGCTGCTGTGGGTGCCGTCGATCAACGGCGTGTTCTTCGACTTCGTCGACGCGATCCTGCGCGGGCTCGGCGTCAGCGACTGGGACACCTCGTTCGGCTACAGCCTCTACCGCTTCTGGTAGGCGCCCCGGCCGCGCCTGACGTAGTACAGGCACATGTTGCTGGACAGCCCCGCCAGCAGGATCCACACGATCCCCAGCCAGCTGCCCTGTGCGAAGGCGACGACGGCCGCGGCCACGGCGAGGACGAAGACGATCAAGGCATAGACGCCAAGGCGGGGCATGTCGTTCGGCTCCTGTCGGCGGGCTCGGGAGAACGCCGCACGGGTTCGGGGGACACTGCTACGGCCTCCAGTGTCCCCCACGCGCTCACACGTCCGTCACACGGAGTCCGGCGTGCGCCTTGTAGCGGCGGTTCACCGAGATCAGGTTCGCGACCAGGGACTCGACCTGGTGGGCGTTGCGCAGCCGGCCGGCGAAGATGCCGCGCATGCCCGGGATGCGGCCGGCGAGCGCCTGCACGATCTCGACGTCGTCGCGCACCTCGCCGAGCACCATCACGTCGGTGTCGATCTCGGCGATCTCCGGGTCCTGGAGCAGCACGGCCGACAGGTGGTGGAAGGCGGCGGTCACCCGCGAGTCCGGCAGCAGGGCGGCGGCCTGCTCGGCGGCGCTGCCCTCCTCCGGCTTGATCGCGTAGGCGCCCTTCTTGTCGAAGCCGAGCGGGTTGACGCAGTCGACGACGAGCTTGCCGCCGAGCTCCTCGCGCAGCGATTCGAGCGTCTTGCCGTGGCCGTCCCACGGCACGGCCACGATCACGACGTCGCTGCGGCGCGCGCACTCGGCGTTGTCGGCACCCTCGACACCGTGCCCGAGCTCCTCGGCGGCGGCCTGCGCGCGCTCGGCGGCCCGCGAGCCGATGATCACCTTCTGTCCCGCCTTGGCCAGCCGGTAGGCCAGCCCCTTGCCCTGCGGCCCGGTCCCGCCGAGGACGCCGACGACGAGTCCGGAGACGTCGGGAAGGTCCCAGGGGTCCTTGGCGGGGGCCTTCGCAGGGGTCTGTGCAGCACTGTCGGTAGAGGTCATGGGCCGACTTTACGTCCGCCCCGCGCACCCCTGCCGGTCAGGTGAGCCGGGTCACGGGCACCCGCCGCAGGACGATCCGCTCGTACGCCCCGAAGTCCCCTGTCTCGTAGAGGAGTCCGACGGTGGAGGCGTCGATCCGTACGAGGTCGGAGTAGGCGGCGGGCAGTCCGTCGACCGTGCACGCCGGGCGCCAGGTGATGCCGCCGTCCGTACAGGCGCGCAGGGTCATCAGGGCCCGGGCGGACGGGCAGGCGGGGCCGGAGAACAGCAGGACGTCCGGGTCGCGCAGCTGCAGGAGGCTGCCCTGGCAGACGGGGCCGTCGAGGCCGGCCTGCGGACGGAAGCCGGTGCGCAGGGTCTGCCCGCCGTCGCCGGAGCGGGCGTCGGCGCGGTTGCCGGGCGAGGTGGAGTCGGTGCGGGTGTTGAAGTAGACGAGGCCGCCCGGGAGTTCGGCGGCGGTGGTCTCGTTGGCGTTGATGTAGCCGTCGGGGGTGTCGTCGACGTAGCCGAGGGACCAGGTCGCGCCGCGGTCGTCGCTGAGCAGGCAGTGGCCGCCGTTGTACCTGCCCTCGTCGCCGACGTCGCCGGCGGAGGGCGGCAGGGTGTGGTTGCCGGGGACGACGACGCGGCCGGTGCTCAGCTGGATGCCGTGCCCCGGTGTGGTGGCGTACCAGCGCCAGCCCGCTCTCTTCACCTGCTGGGTGATCTCCTTCGGGCCCGACCAGGTGACCCCGTCGTCGTCGCTGTGCTGCACCCACACGCGGCGCCCGTCGGCGTCCTTCACCTTGCCGCGCACGATCAGGTCCTCGGAGGCGGTGGCCGCCGAGCGGACGTGTACGAGGAGGATGCGGCCGGTGTCCAGGACGACCGGGGCGGGGTTGCCCGCGAGGTCGGTGCCGTTGCTCGCGGCGACCCGCAGCGGGCCCCAGGTGCGGCCGCCGTCCGTCGAACGCTTGCACACGACGTCGATGTGGCCGTAGTCGCTCGCGGACTTCACCCGGCCCTCGCAGAAGGCGAGCAGGGTGCCCTCGGCGGTCGCGACCACCGCGGGAATCCGGTAACTGGCGTATCCCTCGCGGCCCGCGCGGAAGGGGACGGTGGCTTCGGTCATTCGGCTCCTGTCCCCCGTGCAGGCGAATTGGCGGTGAACTCCCGGTCACGAGTGTCCGATTGATGCAGGATGCGTCCGCATGGATGCCGTACGGGTCGCGCTGCTGCGCGAAGTCCTCGCCGGAACCGAGTGGCTGGGCGCCACCCGGCGCTTCGCCGGGGTGCTGCGCGGCTCGGTGGTGTCGCACGGCGGGGGCCTGCTCCTCGTGGGCACCGAAAAGTACGAGCCCTGGCACCTCGCCGCCCACCTGGTGGACGAGGCCGCCTGGTCGGGGACTCCGGAGCTGACGCCGACCTTGGTACGGCACGACGCGCGTCCCACCGACCCCGCGCATCTGGCGGTCGGCCTGGGGCGCCTGGCCGCGGCCCGGCGCGAGGAGACCCTGCTCGTGGTCTCCCCGGGCGGCCCGGACGCCGCGCTTCTGGAGCGGGTCCACGATGCCCGCCGAGCGGGTACGACGGTCCTCGCCCTGGGCCCCGACGAGAGCGAACTCACCGCGATGGCCCACGAGTCCCTGACCGTCCCGGCCCCCTCCGAACTCGACCTCGACACGGTCCAGCACCTGGTCAGCGCGGCAGCCGGCGAGAACGCCCTGCCGTCCCCGAGAGGCCGGCGCCGCCTGCGGGACCGGCTGGCCCGGCTGGCCGACCATCTGACGGCACCGCCACCGGCGGGGTGGTGACGAGGCGCCCGCCCCGCCCCCGGAAAAGCGGTTGCCTCCGCCGCTCGCCCCGCCCGACGATGACCCATCGTGACCGCCGACTCCCCCACCCCCCGCGCCGCCCGCCTCCGCGCCCTGCTCCCCGACCTCGCGCCCTGGCGGGCCTCCGTCGACTTCCGGCGGCTGTGGGTGTCGGGGACGGTCTCGAACTTCGGGAGCTTCCTCACCTTCGTCGCGGTGCCGGTGCAGCTCAAGGACCTCACGGGGTCGGCGGCGGCGGTCGGGGCGATCGGTGCGGTGGAGCTGCTGCCGCTGCTGGTGTTCGGGCTGTACGGGGGCGCGCTCGCCGACGCGCTGGACAAGCGGAAGCTGATCGTGTGGACGGAGGCGGGACAGGGCCTGCTGTCCGCCGCGCTGCTGCTCAACGCCCTGCTGCCGAACCCGGCGATCTGGCCGCTGTACGTCGTGGCGGCCCTGTCCTCCGCGCTGGTCTCGGTGCAGCGGCCGGCCCTCGACTCGCTGTTCCCGCGGATCGTCGCCCATGAGCACCTTCCCGCCGCGGCCTCCCTCAACTCCCTGCGCTGGACGGTCGGCGGTGTCGCGGGCCCGGCGGTCGCGGGCGTCGTCGTGGCGTACGCCGGACTCGGCTGGGCCTACGGCGCGGACCTGCTGACCTTCGCCGTCTCCGTCGCCCTGGTGGTCCGCATAGCCGCCTCCCCCGCCGCGCACGAGGCCGCGAAGCCGTCGCTCAGGGCGATCGCGGAGGGCGCCCGCTACGCCTGGAGCCGCAAGGAACTCCTCGGCACCTACGCCGTCGACCTCGCCGCGATGTTCCTGGCGATGCCGCTCGCGGTGCTGCCGTTCCTCGCGGACGAACTGGACGCCGACTGGTCGCTGGGCCTGATGTACGCGAGCGTCCCCTTCGGGTCGCTGCTGGTGAGCCTGACCAGCGGCTGGACCTCGCGCGTGCGGCGTCACGGACGCATGGTCGTGCTGTCGGCGGCGCTGTGGGGCCTGGCGATCGCGGCGGCCGGGGTCGTGGGCGACGTATGGCTGGTGCTGCTGTTCCTGACCGTGGCCGGCGGCTGCGACATGGTCAGCGGGATCTTCCGCGGCGCCATGTGGAACCAGACGATCCCGGACGAGCTGCGCGGCCGGCTCGCCGGGATCGAGCTGCTGTCGTACTCGGTCGGCCCGACCGTCGGCCAGGTCCGCGCGGGCGGTTTCGCCGCGTGGTGGGGCGTACGGGCGTCCGTCTGGTCCGGCGGCCTGCTGTGCGCGGGCGCGGTCGGCCTGCTCGCGCTGTGCCTGCCGAAGCTGATGACCTACGACGTCCGCACCAACGAGCACGCGGCACGGCTGCGCGCCCGCCGCACGTCGGCCGACGCACCGGCACCGATCTGATCAGTCGTCGTCGGGACGCCCGGCCGGGGCGTCGTTCCACTTCGGGTCGGTGTCCCACTGGAGATTGCGCTCCCGGGCCGTCTCCATCGCGTGCTCCGCCTCCTGCCGGGAGGCGTAGGGCCCGAACCGGTCCTTGGCGGGGCACTCCGGCCCCTCCTCGACCTTCTTGTGCTTCAGGCAGTAGAACCATTCGCCCGGCTTGCCGACGGTGCGCTTCTTGAACAACGCCATGACCTGCTCCTCTCGCCAACCACATGTTCCCCCACAGCGGCTCGTTAGACTCGCTGGCATGTCTGGCCAGTCGCTGCTCGTACCAGGGGACCTGTCCCCCACCCGTTCCGTGCCCGGAAACATCCGCCGCCCCGAGTACGTCGGCAAGCCCGCGCCGACGCCGTACACCGGCCCGGAGGTGCAGACGCCGGAGACGATCGAGGCGATGCGTCTCGCCGGCCGGATCGCCGCGCAGGCGATGGAGGAGGCGGCGAAGCTGATCGCGCCGGGGGTCACCACCGACGAACTGGACCAGGTCGCGCACGCGTACATGTGCGACCACGGCGCCTACCCCTCCACCCTCGGCTACCGCGGCTTCCCCAAGTCCCTGTGCACCTCCGTCAACGAGGTGATCTGCCACGGCATTCCGGACTCGACGGTGCTGCGCGACGGCGACATCGTGAACCTGGACGTGACCGCGTACATCGGCGGGGTGCACGGCGACAACAACGCGACGTACCTGGTGGGAGACGTCGACGAGGAGAGCCGCCTGCTGGTGGACCGCACCCGCGAGTCCCTGAACCGCGCGATCAAGGCGGTCCGGCCGGGCCGCCAGATCAACATCATCGGCCGCGTGATCGAGTCCTACGCCAAGCGCTTCGGCTACGGCGTGGTCCGCGACTTCACCGGTCACGGCATCAACTCGTCGTTCCACTCGGGCCTGATCGTCCCGCACTACGACAGCCCGCACGCGACGACGCTCATCCGGCCCGGGATGACCTTCACGATCGAGCCGATGCTGACGCTGGGGACGCACGAGTACGACATGTGGGACGACGGCTGGACGGTCGTCACCAAGGACCGCAGGCGGACGGCCCAGTTCGAGCACACGCTGGTGGTGACGGAGACGGGGGCGGAGATCCTCACGCTCCCCTGAACCCACTTGATCCGCTCTCGGGGACCCGCCCCTGCTGGGGCGCGCTACACCGAGCAACTCTGGTTCGTGTACGAGGCGTTGGAGTCCGGAGCGGAGCACCTGGCGTCGGACCCGGTGGCGGGCCCTTTCATCCAGCCCCAGCTGTACCGACTGGCCGCCCTGGAGCGCGACCTGGAGCACTTGCGGGGACCGGGCCGGCCGTCGGGCCTGTCCGCCCTGCCCCCGACGCGGGAGTACGCGGCGCGGGAGCGGAAGTGCGCCGAGCGGGGGCCGGCGGGATACGTCGCCCACCACTACACCCGCTACCTCGGCGACCTCTCCGGCGGCCAGATCATCCGCGGCACGGCGGAGGAGACATGGGGCTTCGCCCGCAGGGCGACGGCGTCCGCTTCTACGTCTTCGAGCGGATCGCCAACCCGGCCGCATTCAAGCGCAGTTACCTACCGCGAACTCCTGGACGCCGTCCCCGCGGACGACCTGGAGGAGCAGCACGTCCTGACGGAGTGCAAGCGGGCGTTCGCCCTGAACACGGAGGTCTTCCGGGCGCTGGGCGAGGAGTTCACGCTCAGCGCGTAGCCGTCACCGCTCCGGCTGACGCTCCAGATGGACCCGGCCGCCGATCTCGACCCAGCCGTACGGCTGCGGTGCGGTCAGTATCTGCGAGCCCGCACCCTGCGTGATGTTGAGCGCCCTACCCAGCCGATCGGTCAGCAGCAGTGCGGCGGCGCCGGTCGCCTCGTCCTCGTCGATGCCGTCGTCGCGCCCCGGGAAGCCCCGCGCCCGCACCCGCCCCGCGGGCTCGTCCTCCCAGGCCCAGGCGTAGATCCACTCGCCCTTCGGCGGCACGGGCAGCTCGTCCACCTCGGCGGCCGTGGCGTACTGCCGCAGCGTCCGCGGCGGCGCCCACTCCGCCCGGGCCTCGATCCAGCAGAACTCCCCGTCCTGCCGGGCCCCGACGACCCCGGCGGGCGTCACCAGCTCGGGCACATCGAGAAGCCAGGCGACGCCGACGCAGGGATGCCCGGCGAACGGGAGCCGCAGAGTGGGTGTGTAGATATCGACGACCCCCCGCTCCGGATCGTCGACGAACACGGTCTCACTGAAGCCGAGCTTCGCGGCGAACGCCTGCCGCTCGGGCCGCCCGGGCATGACGGATCCCTCACGGACGACGCCGAGTTCGTTGCCGTAGCCGCCGTTCGGAGCGCAGAAGACGCGCAGCACGTCGTAATCAGTCACTCGGGCATTGAAACACTGCGCGAGCAGCGAGGGCGTCCCAGGCGGCCGGGCCGCCGGGCAGGGGCAGGAACCGGGTGGAGCCCGCGGTGTACGGCAGGGTCGCGAGCGTGTCGGCGTGCGCCCGTTCCAGAGTGCGGCGTTGGCGGTCGGTACCGGGGCCGGCGGGGCGGCCCGCGAGCCCGGCCATGCGCCGCCCGTGCCCCTCGGTGGCCTCCGCGGCCACCCGCCGCCACTCCTCGTCGTCCAGCACCTGGGTCAACTCCACGCACTCCGGGACCCGGTCCTCCGCCAGCGCCGCCACCGCCCGGTCGTGGCCGTCGAGGATCAGCCAGCCGTCGAGGTAGTCCACCCACCAGATGAGGACGGGCGCGAGCGTGTCCTCGCGGACGTGCTTGCGGTACGCCTTCACGCGCGAGGCGTTGGGCGCGGAGAGCCGGCGCAGCGGCAGGACGCCGTGCCAGCCGCCCCCGCAGTACAGCCCCAGCCGCCCGGCCGGCCAGTCCCCGACGAAGTCCTCGGTCCACACGCCCGGTTGGAAAGCGGCCCGCGCGGACAGCTCCCAGCGTCCGTTCCGCAGGGGCGTGCCCTCGCCCTCCTCCAGCCAACGGGCATATTGATGCGGCCAGTTGACCGACGACCGCATGGTCGTGGACCGCAGGGGCGGCAGCGGTGAGCGGTAGTCGCCGAGACGGTGCAGATGCAGATCGGGGCAGCATCCGCCGCCCACCGACCGGCCCAGCAGGACGGGCCGCTCCTCCTGCCGCAGCAGGACGCGGCCGTCTCCCGCCGTCTCGAAACGCAACGACGGTGGCCCGGGGCGGTCCCGTACGTGCAGCACCAGCCGTCCCGGCCCAAGCAGTTCCCTGCGCTCTCGGTCCACGGGACCAGTGTCGGGGATGCTCCGCCCGGGCTCCCACGGGATGGCACACGGAACTCGTTCTGCCGGGTCTGCCGGGTGCTCCCGCGCCCCCGACCGGCGCCCGGCTGATCACTCCGAGCCGGAATCTTTGAATTTGCTTTGACTCTTCCTTGGGGTTTGTTTTAGGCCGGCGTGATCGGTCCGTGCCCATACAGCGTCCATGAGAGCTGAATCACCGTGGGGGTGGGTATCACGCAGGCAAGCCTTAGATAAGTTAGGCGAGCCTCACCATCCTTTGTCAGCCCGCACACTCGATTTTCAGCCAGCCTCAGGAGCCTGCATGCGAGCCGCCAGACTCTCCGTCGTCACCGCCGTCACCGCCGTGACGGCCCTGACCGCAGTCACGGGATGCACCGAGAAGAGCAAGGCGGACGGGGACGCCGCGATCAAGGTGACGGCAGCCGACTCCAAGTGCGACACCTCCGCCAAGTCGATACCGGCCGGTCAGGTCACGCTGAGCATCGAGAACACGGGCTCCAAGGCGACCGAGGTCGAGATCCTCTTCCCGGACGACCGGATCGTCTCGGAGAAGGAGAACATCGGTCCGGGCACCAAGTACTCGCTGACCGCCGAGGTGAAGGCGGGCTCGTACGAGATCGCCTGCCGGCCCGGCATGAAGGGCCACGGCGTCCGGCAGAAGCTCACCGTCACCGGCTCCGGCGCCGCCGCCAAGCGCGACCCGCGGCTGGACAAGGCCGTCGCCGCCTACCGCGCATACGCGCAGCAGCAGGCCGACGCGACCATCCCGAAGGTGGAGACCTTCACCAAGGCGATCAAGTCCGGTGACCTCAAGGCCGCCCAGGACGCCTACGCCCCCTCCCGCGTCGGCTGGGAGCGCACGGAGCCGATCGCCGAGTCCTTCGGCGACATCGACCCCAAGACCGACACCCGCGCCGACGGCCTGGAGAAGGGCCAGAAGTGGACCGGCTGGCACGCGCTGGAGAAGGCGCTGTGGCAGGACAAGAAGATCGGTGCCGCGCAGAAGACGCTCGCCGACCAGCTGGTCACCGACCTCAAGGACTGGCAGCAGCGGGTCGGCAAGGCCGAGATCACCCCGACCTCCATGGCCAACGGCGCCAAGGAGCTGCTCGACGAGGTCGCGACCGGCAAGATCACCGGCGAGGAGGACACCTACTCGCACACCGACCTGAGCGACTTCAAGGCCAACGTCGAGGGCGCGCAGCAGGCGTACGAGCTGCTGAAGCCGGTCGCGCAGAAGAACGACAAGGCGCTGACCACCGAGCTGGACAAGCAGTTCGCCGCGCTGGACAAGACGCTGGACAAGTACCGCACGGACGCGACCTCCGACGGCTTCGTCTCGTACGACAAGGTCACCGAGGAACAGCGCAAGGAGCTCTCGGACGCGGTGAACGCGCTCGCCGAGCCCCTGTCCAAGCTCGCCGCCGCCGTCGCGAAGTAGGGACGGACCGAAATGACGGACATTCAGGAAGCCACCACCGCCGACGCCGACCGCAAGCCGTCGCGGCGCTCGCTGATCGGCTGGGGCGGGGCCGGGCTCGCGCTCGGTGCCGCCGCGGCCGGCGGCGGGGTCGCGATGAGCCGGGTCGGCAACGATGTGGACCCGGCCGCCGCCGAGACGGGCGCCGCGGTCGGATTCCACGGCGCCAACCAGGCCGGCATCGCCACACCCGTGCAGGACAGGCTGCACTTCGCCGCGTTCGACGTGCAGACCGAGGACCGCGCCGAGTTCGTGCAGATGCTCAAGGACTGGACGGAGGCCGCGCGCCGGATGAGCGCCGGCAAGGCGGTCGGTGACGGCGCGTACGGCGGTCTCGCCGAGGCGCCGCCGGACGACACCGGTGAGGCGCTGGGCCTGAAGCCCGCGCGGCTGACGCTGACGATCGGTTTCGGTCCGTCGCTGTTCGCCAAGTACGGCGAGCAGTTCGGGATCAAGGACAAGCGGCCCGAGGCCCTGGTGGACCTGCCGCAGTTCGCCGGCGACAACCTGGACAAGGCCCGTACCGGCGGCGACCTGTGCGTCCAGGCCTGCGCGGACGACCCGCAGGTGGCGGTGCACGCGATCCGTAACCTGGCCCGCATCGGCATGGGCAAGGTCAACATCCGCTGGTCGCAGCTCGGTTTCGGCAAGACCTCCTCCACCACGCCGGGCGCGCAGACCCCGCGCAACCTGATGGGCTTCAAGGACGGCACCCGCAACATCGCGGGCACCGAGACCGACCGGCTGAAGAAGTTCGTGTGGGTCGGCAAGCAGGACGGGCCGGACTGGATGACCGGCGGCTCGTACCTGGTCGCCCGGCGCATCCGGATGCACATCGAGACCTGGGACCGCACCTCGCTGCAGGAGCAGGAGGACGTGTTCGGCCGGGACAAGGGGGAGGGCGCACCGGTCGGCAAGGCCAAGGAGCACGACAAGCCGTTCCTGAAGGCGATGAAGCCCGACGCGCACGTCCGGCTGGCGCACCCCGACTCCAACGACGGGGTCACGATCCTGCGCCGGGGCTACTCCTTCACCGACGGCACCGACGGCCTGGGCCGCCTGGACGCCGGTCTGTTCTTCCTCGCCTACCAGCGCGACGTCCGCAAGGGGTTCATCCCGCTGCAGCGCCGGCTGTCGGCGCAGGACGCGCTCAACGAGTACATCCAGCACGTGGGTTCGGCGGTCTTCGCGGTCCCGCCCGGCGTCCGTGACAAGGACGACTGGTGGGGCAGCACGCTGTTCTCCAAGGAGGCGTAGCCCGTGTTCTCCAACTATCTGATCGGTCTGCGCGAGGGTCTGGAAGCCAGCCTCGTCGTGTGCATCCTGATTGCCTATCTGGTCAAGACGGGCCGCCGGGACGCGATCCGGCCCATCTGGATCGGCATCGCCGTCGCCGTCCTGATCGCGATGGGCTTCGGCTGCGCCCTCGAATTCGGCTCCCAGGAGCTGACGTTCCAGGCGCAGGAGGCCCTCGGCGGCTCCCTGTCGATCGTCGCGGTCGGCCTGGTGACGTGGATGGTCTTCTGGATGCGGCGCACCGCCCGCCATCTGAAGTCCGAACTGCACGGCAAGCTGGACGCCGCCCTCGCGATGGGCACGGGCGCCCTGGTCGCCACCGCCTTCCTCGCCGTCGGCCGGGAGGGCCTGGAGACCGCCCTGTTCGTGTGGGCCTCGGTGCACGCGGCCAGCGACGGCACCCCCCGCCCGCTGATCGGCGTGGCCCTCGGCCTCGCCACCGCGGTCTTCCTGGGCTGGCTGTTCTACCGCGGCGCCCTGAAGATCAACCTGGCGAAGTTCTTCACCTGGACCGGCGGCATGTTGGTCGTGGTCGCGGCGGGCGTGCTGGCGTACGGCTTCCACGACCTCCAGGAGGCCGACTGGATCCCCGGTCTGACGCACCTGGCCTTCGACATCAGCGGCACCATCCCGCCGGACAGCTGGTACGGCACGCTCCTCAAGGGCGTGTTCAACTTCCAGCCGGACCCGACCGTTCTCCAGGTCACGGTGTGGCTGCTGTACCTGATCCCGACACTCGCGGTGTTCTTCGCCCCGGTAGGGTTCGCCTCCGGGAAGGGGAAGGTGAAGGCACCTGATGAGCAGGGATCGCGGCCCTCGAAGGCTCCGCAGGCTTGACCGGAGTGCACTGATCGCGGCCTCGTTGACCGCTTTGTCGATGACGGCGAGCGGTTGCGTGGTGGTCCACGGGGAGCGCGAGGTGCTCCCCTCCTCCACACGCGCCGAGGCCGCGAAGGCACTGGAGCAGTTCACCACTGCGTACAACAAGGCGGACAAGGCGTACGACAGTTCACTCGACGCCGGCCATGTCACGGGCGCCCTCGGCGACATCGACGCGGCCCGCCTCAAGGCCGGTCATGCGATCAACCCGGGCGGCAATCCCTCGCACACGCCGCTGAAGCTGACCGACGTGACGTACACGATCCCCAAGAAGGCCGGCTGGCCGCGCTGGTTCGTGGCGGAGGCGAAGGGCAACAAGGGCGGCGCGCTGCGCTGGGTGCTGGTGTTCACCCGGGACGGCCTGGGCCGGACGTGGCGGGTGGCGTACCTGACGCTCGTCTCCCCCGGCACGCTGCCGAAGGTGCGGAAGGACGCGGACGGCTGGGCCGAGGCCGTGCCCGTGAACTCCGGCGAACTCGCCGTCGCGCCGCAGGACTTGAGCCGGACCTACGCGACGTACCTGAAGAAGGGCGGCAAGTCGTTCGCCTCCGGTCCGTACACCGACCGCTGGCGCGCGCAGCGCGCGAAGGACGGCAAGCGGCCCGGTCTGGTCACGCAGTACATCGACGAGCCGCTGATCAGCGGCGACTACGCGCCGCTGGCGCTGCGCACCACGGACGGCGGCGCGCTGGTGTTCTTCACCACCCGCCGCTACGAGAAGCAGACGGCGGCCACGGGCACCTCGATCCCCACGCCGAACGCGAGCGTGAAGGCGCTGACGACCGGGGAGATCAAGCAGTCGTTCACGATGGAGTTCATCTCCAACGGCATCGCGCTGGACCCGAAGCAGGGTACGGGCGGCGGGCAGGTGTCGGTGCTGTCCCGGCTGGAGGGGCTCACCTCGGCCCAGGGGTCGTAGCGAGCGGGGTTTTGCGGCTCAGTGGCGCAGGGGCCAGGCCGCGCTCACGTGGCCGGCGTCCGTGCCGGCGAAGCGGGCGCACTCGTCGGTGAGGATCTCGAGCAGGCTCAGCGGGTCCGGCAGGGGGTGCTCGGGGCCGCGCACCCAGTGCACGGCCGAGCCGTCGTCACCGGACAACCGGGCCGGCGGCACGAGGACGTAGGAACCGCGGCAGTGCCAGCGCAGCCCGGGGTGCTCGTCCATCGTCTCGGGGTGGCAGTCCAGCTCGCAGGGCCACCACTCGTCCTCGTCCTCGGGGGTGCCGCGGGTGAGGGTGAAGAAGAGGAGCCGACCGTCGTCGCTCTCCGCGACGGGGCCGACCTCGATGTCGGAGGCGAGCAGCCGCTGAAGCGCCGGCAGGCCCGCCTGGACGGGTACGTCCAGCACGTCGTGCACCATGCCGGTCGCGGTGATGAAGTTGGCCTGCGGCTGGTGCCGGGCCCAGCGCTCGATCTGCGCGCGGTCGGTGGTGGACTGCGTCTGCCAGGCGAACGACACCGGGTGCCGGGCCGGGGTGGGACAGCCCACGCGGTCGCAGGAGCATCCGTAGCCGGGGGCGGGATGGGCGGCGGGGGCGAGCGGCAGGCCCGCTCCGGCGGCGGCAACCAGCAAGGCCTCACGGTCGCCGTCGTCGGCGCCGTCCTCCTTCGGGCGGCGTCCGCGCAGCCACTGGGAGAGTTTGCCCTGCCGGCCGGTTCGGCCGCCGAACTCCGCGCTCATCAATCTCCTCGCCTTGCCGTCGTGCGGACCAGCATGCCCTATGGTCCCACCGGACCGCCCTCCGGGGTGCCAGAAGGGACATCCCGGGTACGAGGGGCGAGACCGTGCAGGGCGTACTCGACGAGGGTGTCGGTGTACTCGTAGGAGATCGGTCCCGTGTGCTGGAGCCAGCGCTGGGCGAGAGGGGAGACCCACAGTTCCAGGGCGATGCGCGGGTCGACGTCCACGCGGACCTGGCCGGCCCGCTGGGCGGAGCGCACACGGTCGACGTAGAGCTGGAGCGAAGGTTCGAGGAGCTTGGCCACGAAGACGCGGCCCAGCTCCTCGTTGACCAGGCCTTCCGCGGCCAGGGCGCGGGAGGGCCCCTCGAAGCGGGGGTCCTTGAGCTGGTCGACGGTCAGGCGCAGCACGGCCTTGAGGTCGGCGGCCAGGTCGCCGGTGTCCGGGATGGCGAACTCGTACTCCGGGCCCGCGTCCCGGGACGCCTGCTCGCTCAGGTCGAGGAACGCCTCCAGCAGGACGTCCGCCTTGGAGCCCCACCACCGGTAGATCGTCTGCTTGCCGACGCCGGCCCGTGCGGCGATGCCCTCGATGGTCGTCTTCGGGTAGCCGATCTCGCCGATCAGCTCCAGGGCCGCGTCGTAGATCGCGCGACGGGACCTCTCGCTGCGGCGGGTGGCGTCGGGGGCGGGCTTCTTGACCATGGTTCGACGGTATCGTTCCGCGGCCCTGCGGCTCCTCGCCCTGCAGCTCCTCGCCCTACGACTCCTCGGCGTACGGCGGCCAGGCGTCTCCCCAGTCCGCGTCCCGCGCCGCCTTGTACAGGTCGCCGTGGCGCTTGGTCACCGTCGAGCGGCGCAGCTCCTCGTCCCGCTCGCACAGCTCCAGCAGGACCTGCCCCTTGCGGAGCTGCGGGCGCCGCACGACGCGTGAGGCCGCGGGCGCGACCGGGAGACGGGTGGCGGCGACGTAGCTGAACTTCTCGTCCTCGTAGGCCAGGGAGCCGCCCTTGACCTGCCGGTGCAGGGAGGAGCGGCTGACCCGGGCCGAGAAGTGGCACCAGTCCTCGCCGGGCACGATCGGACAGGCCGCGCTGTGCGGACAGGGCGCGGCGACGTGGAAGCCGGCCGCGATCAGCCGGTCGCGGGCCTCGATGACGCGGGCGTAACCGCCGGGGGTGCCGGCCTCGACGATCACGACGGCCCGGGCGGCGGACGCGGCGGCGTCCACGAGCGCGGCGCGGTCGGCCTCGGTCAGCTCGTTGAGCACGTAGGACACGGTCACGAGATCGGTGTCGTCGAGCGCGAGGTCCTTGCCGATCCGCGTCCGCCGCCAACCGGCCTGCGCCAGTGCCGGGTTGGCGGCCGCGATCTCCCGGCCGAGGGCGAGCGCGGGTTCGGCCCAGTCCAGCACGGTGACGCCGCGCCCGCCGGGCCAGGTGGCGCTGACGGCCCAGATCGCGGCGCCCGTCCCGCCGCCGACGTCCACATGGCTTCCCGGGGCCCAGTCCGGCACCGCGTCGGCGAACGCCCCGAGCGCGGCCCGCACCGCCTCGTACGTCGCCGGCATCCGGTACGCGGCATAGGCGGCCACGTCCGCGCGGTCCCGCAGGATCGGCGCATCGGTCGGGGTGACCCCCCGGTAGTGGGCGATGAGCCGCTCGACGGCCTGCGCGGCCCGCTTGGGCGGAAGCCCGTCGAGCAGCGTGGCGAGGGCGGTGCGCAGGGTCTCGGCCGGGGATACGGGGGCGTTCACCGGGCGAGTCTAAGGGGAGCGCTTCGTCCGGCGGCCGTCGTGGGGGCGCCTGCGTCTTTCAGCCCGTCCGGCGTTTGAGTACGAGGCCCCTTCAGGGCCGATGGGGGTCTGGGGACGCGGCCCCCGGCAATGGTCCGCAGCACCCACGCGGCTAAACCGGACGCACGGCCCGAGCCATCCGCGTCGCCGCCGCGGCCCGAGGCCGACTGTCACCCCGCCGCCGAACGGGATGCACCGCATTCGCGAGCAGCACCAGAAACGTCCCCGTCTCCGGGTCCAGGACCACCGACGTCCCCGTGAACCCCGTATGTCCCGCGGCCCCCCGCCCCGCCAACTCCCCCATGAACCAAGGCTGGTCGATCGCGAAGCCCAGCCCCGGAGGGGTCAGCAGCAGCTCCACGAAGTCCGCGCCGAGGATGCGCGCGGGGCCGTAGGAGCCGCCGGCGAGCAGCGTGCGGCAGAAGACGGCGAGGTCCCCGCCGGTGGAGAACATGCCCGCGTGGCCGGCGATCCCGCCGAGCGCCCACGCGTTCTCGTCGTGGACGACGCCGCGCACCATGCCCCGGTCGGCCTTGGCCCACGGCCGGCGCTGGTCCTCGGTCGCGGCCGCGCCGGGGCAGGGCCCGAAGTCGGTGGACAGCATGCCCAGCGGCCGGGTGATGCCGTCGTGGATCAGGACGTCCAGGGTGCGGCCGGTGCTGCGCTCCAGGACGAACTGGAGCAGCAGGAAGTTGAGGTCGGAGTAGGTGTACATGCCGGGCACGCCCACCGGCGTCTCCGCGCGTAGCATCGCCAGCCGCTCGTTGTCGTCCGCGCAGTCGTAGAGCGGGAGTTCGGGGCGCAGCCCGGAGGTGTGGGTGAGCAGCTGGCGCACGGTGATGCCGTGCCGGGAGGCCGCGACGAACTCCGGCAGGTACGCGCCGACCCGGGCGTCGATGCCGAGCGTGCCGCGCTCGATCTGCTGCACGGCGGCGACGGCCGTGAACAGCTTGGTGAGGGAGGCCAGGTCGAAGGGGGTGTCGACGGTCATGGGGACCCGTGCCGCGGCGGGCAGTTCGATGCCGCGGTCGCGTTCGGCGTCGTAGGCGGTGTACCGCACGGCCCAGCCCGCGGCCTCCTCGACGGCGATGACCGGGCCGCGTCCGGCGACCACGACGGTGCCCGCGGCCCAGGACCGCTCACCGGTGGTGAGGTCGTGGACGTCCTGGACGAGGTGGCGTAGTTCGCCGCGGTCGAGGCCGGCCCGTTCGGGGCTGTCCCTGCGCAGTCTCGGTGCGCTCAGCTCTCTGCTCCCTCCGCGTTCGCACGCCCGTTCCAAGGACGGCACATTCCCACGAAGCAGGCCAGCGCCACCAGTGCTGCGGCCAGTTGGACGACGGCCATCGGGACGGCGGTGTGCTCCCCGGCGATCCCGACGAGCGGGGAGGCGACGGCGCCGATGAGGAACGAGGACGTGCCGAGCAGCGCGGACGCGGAGCCGGCGGCGTGCCTGGTGCGCATCAGGGCGAGGGCCTGGGCGTTCGGCAGCGTCACCCCCATCGCGGACATCAGGACGAACAGGGCGGCGGCGACCGGCACGAGGCCGGCGGTGCCGAGGACGCCGGCGGACATCAGCAGCAGGGCGGTGGCGGCGGCGATGACGACGGCGAGGCCCAGGCCCAGCACCCGTTCCAGGCGGACCCTGCCGACCAGCACCTTGCCGTTGAGCTGGCCGACGGCGACGAGCCCGATCGAGTTCAGTCCGAAGAGCAGGCTGAAGGTCTGCGGGGAGGCGCCGTAGATCTCCTGGATCACGAAGGGCGAGGCGGCGATGTAGGCGAACAGGGACGCGAAGGCGAAGCCGCCGGTGAGCATGAAGCCGGTGAAGGGGAGGTCGGCGAGGAGGCGGCGCATGGTGTGCAGGGCCTCGAGCACTCCCCCGCCGTGCCGCTCGCGTTCGGGGAGGGTCTCGGGCAGCTTCGCCCACACCAGCGCGGTCAGCGCCGTGCCGACGACCGTGAGCACCACGAAGACGCCCCGCCAGTCCGTGACCCGCAGGATCTGCCCGCCGATCAGCGGCGCGACGATCGGGGCGACCCCGCTGATCAGCATGAGGGTGGAGAAGAAGCGGGCCATCAGGACGCCGTCGTACAGGTCCCGGACCACGGCCCGCGCGATGACGATGCCGGCCGCGCCCGCCAGGCCCTGCGCGAGCCGGAAGGCGACCAGCACCTCGACGGTCGGCGCGAAGGCGCACAGCACGGTCGAGACGACGTAGGCGACGAGGCCGGTCAGCAGCGGGCGGCGGCGGCCCCACCGGTCGCTCATAGGGCCCGCCACCAGCTGCCCGAGCGCCATGCCGAGCAGGCAGGCGGTCAGGGTGAGCTGGACGGTTGCGGCGGGCGCGTGCAGGGAGCCGGTGACCTCCGGGAGCGAGGGGAGGTACATGTCCATCGCCAGCGGGGGTGTGGCGGTGAGACCGCCGAGGATCAGGGTGACGAGCAGTCCGGTGCGGCGGACAGCGGGAGCGGCCGGTTCGTGTTCCGCTCCGGCCGCCCGCTGTATGTGTGCTGTCGAGGCCCCCTGCTCGGCCATGCGCCCCTCCCTCTCCGAGTCGTCCGCAACCTATGCTCTCAGCTCGTACACAGTGCCGAATGCCATACGAGTGCCATACGAGGGCGGGGTCCGGGATGACGGCGGAGAGAGTGCGGTGGGGGATCCTCGCGACCGGTGGGATCGCCGCCGCGTTCACGGCGGATCTGATCGACCTGCCGGACGCGGAGGTCGTCGCGGTGGCCTCGCGGACGAAGACGTCGGCGAAGGCGTTCGCGGAGCGGTTCGGGATCGCGCGGGCGTACGGCGACTGGGCCGGGCTCGCCGAGGACACGGACATCGATGTCGTGTACGTCGCCACCCCGCACTCGGCGCACCGCGAGGCCGCGGGCCTGTGCCTGGAGGCCGGGCGCAACGTGCTGTGCGAGAAGGCGTTCACCCTCAACGCCCCCGAGGCGCAGGAGCTGGTGGCGCTGGCGCGCGGCCGCGGGAGCTTCCTGATGGAGGCGATGTGGATGTACTGCAATCCCCTCGTACGGCGCCTGAAGGAGCTCGTCGACGACGGTGCGATCGGTGAGGTCCGCAGTGTGCAGGCCGACTTCGGGCTGGCCGGGCCGTTCCCGCCCACCCACCGGCTGCGCGACCCCGGGCAGGGCGGCGGCTCGCTGCTCGACCTCGGCGTCTACCCGGTGTCGTTCGCGCAGCTGCTGCTCGGTGAGCCGACCGACGTGACGGCGCGGGCGGTGCTCTCCGAGGAGGGCGTCGACCTGCAGACGGGCGCCCTGCTCGGCTACGAGGGCGGTGCGATCGCCTCGGTGCACTGCTCGATCGTCGGCGGTACGGCCACCTCGGCGTCGGTCACCGGCTCCTTGGGCCGGATCGACATTCCGTACGGCTTCTTCTTCCCGGACCGCTTCGTGCTGCACCGCGACGGGCGTGAGCCCGAGGAGTTCGCGGCCGCCCCTGGCGACGGCCCGCGCAACAGCCTCAAGCACGAGGCGCGGGAGGTGATGCGTGCCCTGCGGGCCGGCGAGACCGAGTCGCCGCTGGTGCCGCTCGACGGCACCCTCGCGGTGATGCGGACGCTGGACGCGATCCGGGACCGCATCGGCGTCCGCTACCCGGGCGAGGCCGCCACACTCGCCTGAGCCTCCGGATGGCGGACGCCGCCGTCCCGCATGCCGGACTCTCGCCTACGCTGCGGGGCCATGAATGCCATGCAGACGGATGAGCAGCCGAGGATCGCGGTCGTGACGGGTGCCGGCTCCGGCATCGGGCGGGCGGTCGCCGTGGAGCTGCTGCGCGCGGGCTGGTCGGTGGCGCTCGCGGGACGGCGCCCGGCGACGCTGGAGGAGACGGCTTCACTCGTGCCCGGCGCACCGGGTCTCACCGTACGGACGGACGTCTCGCGACCGGAGGAGGTGGACGCGCTCTTCGCCGCCACCGTCGAGCGGTTCGGGCGGGTGGACCTGCTGTTCAACAACGCGGGGACGTTCGGACCCGGCGGGGTGCCGGTCGAGGAGCTGCCGTACGACGCGTGGCGGCATGTGGTGGACACCAACCTCAACGGGGCGTTCCTGTGCGCCCAGGCGGCCTACCGGCAGATGAAGGAGCAGGACCCGCGGGGCGGGCGGATCATCAACAACGGCTCCATCTCGGCGCATACGCCCCGGCCGCACTCCGTTGCCTACACGGCGACCAAGCACGCGCTGACCGGGCTGACCAAGGCGCTGTCGCTGGACGGGCGGCCGTACGACATCGCGGTCGGGCAGATCGACATCGGCAACGCGGCGACCGACATGACCTCGCGGATGCAGACCGGAGCGCTGCAGGCGAACGGTGAGATCGCGCCCGAGCCGGTGATGGACGTGGCCGATGTGGCGCGCACGGTGCGGCACATGGCCGAGCTGCCGCTGGAGGCGAACGTGCAGTTCGCGACCGTCCTGGCCACCGCGATGCCGTTCGTGGGGCGGGGCTGACCCTCGCCCGCCGGTACTCAACTCATCAACTTGCACAAGCGGAATACGAACGTCCGCACCATAGCGGCCGGTCGGGCGCTTATGCTCGAATCATCCTCCACAGGAGCTTCACACTTGGAGGGCCCTCGTTCCAAAGTCCTAACCGAGGGGGGAGACGGCAGCCGTTCCACCGCACCGGGTGGGGGTGGATCTCGCGTGGGACCGTGAGAGAAGCACCGGTGGGTGGAGCGGCTGCCGCATGTCAGGGCTTGTTCACAGGCTCTCAGCCCGCGTGCCGGCCGCCGCTGCCCCGCATCCGCCTGCGCAGCGCCCACACGCCACCCGCCAGCACGACGACCGTGCTGCCCGCGCCCTCCAGCAGCCGCCAGGCCGACGGGCCGACGGACGACGCTCCCGGCGGGCCGGCCGCCGCCCGGGCGGCCGTACGCGTGGGGGTCGCCTTCGCGCCGCCCTCGCTGATCGGCTTGACCAGCGTGCCCACCGCCTTGACCGAACTCCCTTTCCCGAAGCCCCAGTCGAGCAGCGCGGCCGTCTCCTCGTAGACGGCGTTGTAGCCGCTCTTGGGATGCATCACGGTGACCAGCAGGGTCCGGCCGCCGCGGGTGGCGGCGCCGGTGAAGGTGTTGCCCGCGTTGCTGGTGAACCCGTTCTTGACCCCGATCAGGCCGTCGTACGTCTTCAGGCCCCAGGCGCCCGTGAGCAGGCGGTCGGTGTTCTGGATCTGGAACGTCTTGCTGCCGCCCGCCGGAAAGGCGGCGGTCCTGGTGTGGCAGTACTCGCGGAAGTCGGTGTTCTTCAGCCCGTGCCGGGCGAACAGGGTGAGGTCGTAGGCCGAGGAGAGCTGGCCCTTGTGGTCGAAGCCGTCCGGGCTGACGACATGGGTGTCCAGCGCCTGCAGATCCTCGGCCTTGGCCTGCATCTCGGCGACCGTCTTCGCCACGCCGCCGTTCATGTGGGCGAGCACGTGCACGGCGTCGTTGCCGGAGCGCAGGAACACGCCCTGCCACAACTCCTCGACGGTGTAGGTGATCCCGGGCCTGATCCCGACGAGGCTGGAGCCCGAGGGGATGTCGGCCAGGTCGGCCGCGGTCACCTTGTGCCGGTCGGTGCGGTGGAACTTCTTCAGCACGGTGTCCGCGAACAGCATCTTCAGCGTGGAGGCGGGGGCCAGGCGCCGGTGCGCGCCGAACGAGGCGAGCACCTCTGCGCTGTCGCCGTCGGCGACGATCCAGGCGCTCGCGGTGAGTTTCTCCGGGAGCCCTGTGGCATCACTCACCTGAATTCCCTCGCGGGCGAGTCGCGTACCGCCGACGACGGCGGCCGCGGCGGAGGCGGGGGCCGCCCCCACGAGCGGAACGGCGGCAGCGGCCAGGCCGAGAGCGGCACGCCGGGTCGGCGGAGAGAAATCGTGCATCCCGGGACCGTACACCGCACCCAACAGGAGCTTCCTGGCAGTAGGCCCTCGGGAGCATAGGAATTGCCTGTCTTACGGAATTCTGACCCGGAACCCGGCTTTCTCAGCTCTGACACACCTTTTACTCAGTCCGACTCAAAGGTTTCTCCCTAGCTTGTGGCAGCGCCCACAGCGGGCGCCAAGAACCTTCGAGGAACGGGATGTTTGGCATCTATCTCAAGCGCGAACTGGGCCGGAGAAAGAAAGCGGCTCTGGTCATCGCACTGGGTCTGGCGCTCGGTATCGCTCTGGTCATCACCGTCAACTCGGTGTCGGCCGGCATGACTCAGGCGCAGGACAAGGTCCTCAAGTCGCTCTACGGCCTCGGTACCGACATGACGGTGACCAAGGCGCAGTCGGCTCCCAAGGCGGGCAGCTCGCAGGGCCCCGACTTCAAGTTCGGCGCCAGGTCGAGCAGCAGCAGCAAGCAGAGCTCCGACCGCGTCATGACGCAGGGCGGTCAGGCCCTGACGTCCTCGCTGGTCGGCAAGGTCGCCGCGCAGCAGGGCGTGTCCGCAGCGGTCGGCGCGATCGCCCTGAACGTCACCAAGGTCGACGGCTCCTTCACCCAGGGCAAGGCGAAGACGTCCACCTCGGGCTCCTCGCAGCAGGGCGGCCCCGGCGGCTCCGGCAGCGGCGGCGGAAGCGGTCAGCCGCAGGTCCAGGGCGGCGGCGCCTCCTTCAACGTCAACTCGTACTCGGTGGCCGGCGTCGACGTCACCGACCAGGGCCTCGGCCCGCTGGCCACGTCGAAGATCACCTCCGGCAGGACCTTCACGACCGCGCAGACCGACGCCAAGGTCGCCGTGGTCGGCAAGTCGTACGCCAAGTCGAAGAAGTACAAGGTCGGTTCGACCTTCAAGGTCTCCGGAACCAAGTACACGGTCATCGGCATCGCGGCGCCCGACAGCAGCGAGTCCACCACCGACGTGTTCCTGCCGCTGAAGCAGGCGCAGGCCCTGGCCGGCTCGAAGAACAAGGTCACCACGATCTACGTCAAGGCGACCGACTCCAAGCAGATCAGCACCGTCAAGAAGACGATCCAGAAGAACATCTCCGGTACGACGGTCACCACCTCCGCCGACCTCGCCTCCACGGTCTCCGGCTCGCTGTCGACGGCCTCGGACCTGGCGACCAGCGTCGGCAAGTGGCTGTCGATCGCGGTGCTGGCCGCCGCCTTCCTGGTGGCCGCGCTGCTCACCTCCTCCGCCGTCTCCCGGCGGGTGCGCGAGTTCGGCACCCTGAAGGCGCTCGGCTGGCCGAGCCGCAAGGTGACCCGGCAGGTCGTCGGCGAGTCCATGGTGAACGGCCTGATCGGCGGCGCCCTCGGCATCGCGCTCGGTCTCGCGGCCGCCTACGCGGTCACCGCGATCAGCCCGAAGCTGACCGCGCAGCTCGGCACCACCGGCGGCGGTGGCGGCATGGGCGGTCCCGGTGGCGGCGGCCCCGGCGGGCAGTCCGCCTCCAGCACCGTGCAGATCGCCCTGTCCGCCCCGGTCTCACTGACGACCATCGCGCTCGCGGTGGCCCTGGCGGTCACCGGCGGTCTGATCGCCGGCGCGATGGGCGGCTGGCGCGCCTCCCGGATGCGCCCGGCGGACGCGCTGCGCAGCGTCTCGTAGCACCCGCCCTGATCCGGGCGCCGCCTCCACTCCCCCGGGGACGCGGCGCCCCGCCCCTGCTTCCCTCACGCCTGCTTCCCTCACGGAGAAACCCATGTACAGACTCACCGGCGTCACCAAGCGCTACACGCGCGGCAAGGAGACGGTGGAGGCGCTGCGCGGCATCGACCTCACCATCGAGGACGGCGATCAACTCGTCATCCAGGGCCCCACCGGCGGCGGCAAGTCCACCCTGCTGCAGATGATCGGCGGTCTGGACCGGCCGACCGAGGGCAGCGTCGAACTGGACGGCGTGGACCTCGCGCGGATCAGCGAGACCAAGCTGACCCGGGTGCGTGCCGAGAACATCGGCATCATCTTCCAGTCGTTCAACCTCATCCCGACGCTGACCGCCCAGGAGAACGTCGAGACGGCGCTCGTGCCCCTCGGGGTGAAGCCGGCCGAGCGCCGGGAGCGCGCGGCCGAGGCCCTGCGCTCCGTGGGCCTCGGCGAGCGCCTCGCCCACGCGCCCGCCGAGCTCTCCGGCGGCCAGCAGCAGCGCGTCGCGATCGCCCGAGCGCTGGTCAAGAAGCCGAAGGTGCTGCTCGCCGACGAGCCCACCGGCAACCTCGACGAGGGCACCCGCGACGACATCATGGGCCTGCTGGAGGGCCTGTGGCACGAGTACCGGCTGACCTTCGTCATGGTCACCCACGACTCGTCCATCGCCCGCCGCGCCCCGCGCCTGGCGACCATCGACGCGGGCCGGCTGACGCTGACGGAGCAGCGGGCCCACGGCGAGCAGCAGTACGCCCAGTAGGGCAACCAGGGCTACTGAGCCGCGCCCCCGCGGGGGCCGTTCACCGTCCCAGCAGCCGGTCGATCTCGGCCAACTGCGCCGCAGTGAGCGGCCCCTTGGCGATGGCGCCGGCGTTCTGCTCGGCCTGGTCCACCGAACGGAAGCCCGGGATCGGGATCGTGCGCGGACTGCGGGCCCAGATCCAGCCGAGGGCGCCCTGCGCGAGGGTGCGGCCCTCGCTGGTGAGGACGGACCGGACGGCGTCGACGCGGGCGAGCCAGTCGGGGTCGGCGCCGGTGCCCTCGTCGCCGAAGCCCGGCAGCCACTCCGGCGGCCTGCTGCGGATGTCGCCGGCCTCCAGCCGGTCCTGGCGCCGGCCGGCCAGCAACCCCATCGCCAGCGGGCTGCGGTTGATGCTCGCGAGCTCCGACTCCGCGCACAGGGCGAGCATCTCGGGGGCGTCCTGGAACACGTTCAGGGCGTGCTGCACGGCCGCGCAGTGGGCGCCCTCGGCGAAGACGGCGGCGCGGGCCGGGTCGTCGGTGCTCCACGCGTAGGCGCGGATCAGCCCCTCCCCCACCAACTCCTCGCAGGCGTCCCGGAGCTGGGCGCCCTGGTCGGGGTGGGCGTCGGAGACGTGCAGCTGGTACAGGTCGACGTAGTCGGTGCCGAGCCGGGCGAGCGAGGCGGTGAGCGCCTCGCGGACGTGCTCCACGGAGGCGTCCTGGCCGAGGGCGGTGCGGGTGCCCTCGTCGAAGACGTTGCCCCACTTGGTGGCGACGGCCACGTCAGCGCGCCGCTTGCCGAGCGCGCGGCCCAGCACGCGCTCGCTGTGCCCGGCGCCGTAGGTGTCGGCGGTGTCGAAGAAGGTCACGCCGAGATCGAGGGCGCGGTGGATCGCCCGTACGGACTCCTCGTCGTCGACCTTGCCCCAGCCCAGGGGCTGTCCGTCCGGGGTGGACCACTCACCGCCGATCGCCCAGCAGCCGAAGCCGAGCGGGCTGACGTCGATACCGCTGCGTCCGAGGGTTCTGTTCGTCTCCATGCCCACAGACGCTAAGAGTTGGAGCGCGCGCGAGGACAAGCCCCCGTACGGACTCTTCTCAAAACCGCTAGGCCTGCCCGGTCTCGAAGCGGGAGATCCGGCCGTCGTCGCCGATCGTGAAGTTCCACCGGGTGCGCATCTCGCCCCACGTGTCGTTGCGGTAGTGGGCGAGGAGGGCGCGGCCGCCCTGGGACTCGTTGTCGACGTCCAGGTGGCCGTTGGAGGAGAAGATCTCCCGGTCGATCCACTCGGTGAGTTCGCGGTCGGAGCCGTCGTCCGACATGGTCGCGTTCTCCGCGAGGAGGGAGAGGAAGCCGTCGCGGTCGTGGGCGTTGACGGCGGCGACGAAGGCGCGGACGGCCGGATCGCTGAGTTTGGCTGGCTGAATCGTCATGGCAGCCAGACTCACACCACGCGCCCACGGCCGCCACCCGAACGGCGGCGCGGGCGGGTACGGGGGTGTGGGAGGTGCGACGGTGGAAACGCGGAGGGGACTGTTCCTGCTGCCTGTTCCGGGAGAAACCATGAGCTGTTACGACCGGCGTGATCTGGGGCTGCTGCTGCTCCGGCTGAGTACCGGCGGTGTGCTGGTGGCGCACGGCGCGCAGAAACTGTTCGGCTGGTTCGGCGGGCACGGGCTGGAGGGGACCGGCCAGTTCATGGAGTCCGTCGGCTATGCGCCGGGCCGGGCGAGCGCGACGGCGGCGGGCCTCGCGGAGACCGGCGGCGGCGCGCTGCTGGCGGTGGGACTCGCGACCCCGGCGGCGGGCGCGGCGGCGGCCGGCGCGATGGTGGGCGCGTCCGCTGTGCACGCCCCCAACGGTTTCTTCGCCATGGAGGGCGGCTACGAGTACGCCGCCTCCCTGGCCCTCGCCGCCACCGGCCTCGCGATCACGGGCCCCGGCCGGCTCTCCCTCGACCACGCGCTCGGCCACGTCCTGGACCGCGGCTGGATGGTCCCGGCGGCCCTCGGCGTGACGGCCGCCGCCACGGCCCTGGTCGTGGGCGCCAGGAACAAGCGGGTGCGGAAGGGGGAGCGGGACGAGCAGCAGGCGCTGTTCGAGGAGGAAGAGGCGCTGTTCAGGGAGTGACGCGGGTGGGCAGGCTGGCCGCATGACTGATCAGCCCGCTGCCTCCTCCGACCTCTGGCCCGCCATCGACGAACTGTGGACGTGGCTGGACGCCCACCGCCCCCACGACGGCCAGGAGGGTCTCCTGCTGCGCATGCTCAAGCTGTCGGAGGAGGTCGGCGAGGTCGCGGAGGCGGTGATCGGGGCGACGGGGCAGAACCCGCGCAAGGGGGTGACGCACACGTGGGAGGACGTGCAGGGGGAGCTCTGCGACGTGGTGATCACGGCACTGGTGGCTCTGCGCACGCTCACCCCTGACGCCCGGGAGGTGTTCATGGGGCATCTGGCCCGGGTCACGGACCGCTCACTGAACCGTGAGGCCCCGAAGGGGTAGCGCCGGCGGTTCCGGCGTCACCTCGCGACAGCGGCGGGCTTCTCCTCGACCGCGTCGGGTACGGCAGCCGGCGCGGACTTGACCCGGGGGCGGGCGAACCTGCGCATCAGCGGCTCCTCCACGCCCCTGTTCAGCAGCGAGGCCAGGCCCCACGACAGTGCGAAGGTGAACACCCAGAGACCGATCGCCTCGGCCGTGCCCCACGACTTCGTCGTACCGAGCGCCACATGGCCGAAGTTGAGCACCATCCAGTGCAGCAGGTAGAAGGCGAAGGCGAGTTCGCCGCCCCTGACGAACACTTTGCTGCGGAACGGCGACCAGGTGCCCTTGATGTCCGCGGTGGCCCCGGCCGCGACGACCAGAGCGATCGGCCCACTCGTCGCCGCGACGAAGCTCCAGGGCTCCGCGATGTTCGAGGCGAGGAGATAGCCGCCGAAGAGCAGGGTCATGGCCGCCCAGAGCGGCAGCCTGATCCACTTGCCGGTCATGACGATGCGGGCCATGACCATTCCGAGGACGAAGTCGAGCGCGCGCACCGGCGGTGCCATCTGGATGAACCAGACCCGGTAGGCCGGGATGGTGAAGTACATCGGCTTGGCGGGCAGGAGCTCGGCCACGAAGGGGACCGCCCAGGTACCGGCGACCAGGCCGGCGGCCCACCACCACAGGCGTTCGGGCCTCACGGCCACGACGGCGCGGAAAAAGAGCGGGAAGCAGAGGTAGAAGAAGGCCTCCGCGGCCAGCGACCAGCTCACGAAGTCCATGCTGAAGAACGTGTCGGAGCGCGGGAACCAGGAGTGGATCAGGAACAGGTTCGGCACCGCGCTCTGCCAGCGTATGGAGATGCCGAGCCAGACCATGAGGATCGCGGCGATCACCCAGGCGACGACGTGGTTGGGCACCACCTTGACGGCCCGGCGGCGCCAGAACCTGCGCGCCGGTTCACCGGGCTTGGCGATCAGCGTGAGGATGAACCCGCTCAGCACGAAGAAGAAGCCCACCTGCATGGGGCCCGCCTTGCCGAAGACCGTCATGTAGAGGTCGGCGGCCGACTTGTCGTGGAAGGGCATCTGGTAGGCGAAGTGGAAGACGAACACCAGGACCGCTGCGACGAACCGCATGCCGTCCAGGGAGGGCAGCCAGGCGGGGCGCGCACCGGCCGGCGGACTGCCCGCGGTGGTGGTCTGGGGACGTGCCATGAGGCATCAACTCCAAGGAGGTGGATACGAGAGGCACCGGAAACTGTGCTGCCGATGGCTTGAACGCTCCTTGAAATCCGATGGCGTTGGGGATTCCGGATCGGTGACCGCCACAGAGCGTGGGCATGCCGACGGCCGGGCCGCGGGAGGGGTGCGGCCCGGCCGGTCGGCCGGGGGGATCTCGGAGGGTCTCAGACGCTCTGCGGCAGCAGCACCACACGGCCCTGGTGGGCGCGGGACTCGATGATCTCGTGACCCTTGGCCGCCTCGTCGAGCGGAAGGCGGGCGTGTACCGCGGCCGTGAGGCGGCCGGACATCAGATGGGCCGTCAGCTCGGCCAGACCGTCCGAGTACTGCCGCGGATGCAGCCGCTGCCAGGCCGAGAGGGAGAAGCCGGTCACGTACTTCAGGCCGATCAGTTCCAGCAGCGGCACCTTCGGCACCTCGGTGCCCCCGCCCGCGGAGCCGTAGAAGACCAGCCGTCCACCGGGCGCGAGCAGACCGATGCCCGTCAGCAGGACGTCGCCACCGATGCTGTCCAGGATCAGGTCGACGCCTCGGCCTCCCGCGGCGGCCGCGACCTCCTCGGACCATCCGGGCCGCGTGTAGTCGACCACGGCGTCGGCGCCGAGGGAGCGGGCGAAGTCGAGCTTGGCCGGGGAACTCGCGGTCGCGATGACCCGGCCCGCGCCGGCCAACTTGGCCAGTTGCACGGCCAGATGGCCGATGCCGCCGGCCGCCGCGTGCACCAGGACGGTCTCCCCCGCCCTGAGCCGCCCGGTCGCGAGCGTGCCGACCGCGATGGGCCCGGCGCCCGGCAGCACCGTCGCCGCCGCCGCGTCGAGCCCGTCGGGGACCGGCACCAGGGTCGCCGCGTCGGCCAGCGCGTATTCGGCGTAGGCGCCCTGCATGAGGAAGGCGCCGACCCGGTCGCCTGCCTTGATGTGCTCCACCTGTGGGCCCACGGCGTCGACGGTGCCGACCACGTCGCCGCCCAGCACCACCGGGAGGGTCGGATTCCACATCGGGGCGGGGAAGCAGTCACGGCGCATCTGGGTCTGGGCGAAGCCCACACTGACGGCCTCGGTGGCGATCAGCACCTGTCCCGGGCCGGGTTCGGGGACATCGGCCGGGGCGACCTGCAGGACGTCGGGTGCGCCGTAGCGGGCGAGAGGGACGGCACGCATCTGATTGCTCCTCACGAGGGGACGGATCGTCCGGTTCACCAGGGGATGTGGCCGGTCTCGGACTGGAAGGTGGCGGTGGGCCCGTCGTCGTCGAGGACGGCGAGGCGGGTGACGGTCGCGGCGGCGTCCTCGGCGGTCCCGATGCCCTGGTGGCCGTTGAGGTCCGTGGCGACGTAGCCGGGCTCTGCGGCATTGACCTTGATGTTGTCGGCCTTCAGCGCGTGCGCGTACATGAGGGTGAGGGCGTTGAGGGCGGCCTTCGAGGAGTTGTACGCCAGCATCTGGAAGGGGGCGAGGCGTTCGGGCTCGGCCGAGTTCACGCCGAGGGAGCCGAGGCTGCTGGAGAGGTTGACGATCCTGCCCCGGCCGGAGCGGCGCAGCAGCGGGATCAGTGCGGAGGTGACCGCCGCGGTGCCGAAGACGTTGGTCTCGTACGTCTCCCGGAGCCGGTCGGCGGTGACCTCGGCGACCGGGATGCCGTGGTCGAGGAGGACGCCCGCGTTGTTGACGAGGATGTCCAGCTTGCCGAAGGTGCGGCCGATCCGGTCGGCGGCTGCCTTGACGCTGTCCTGGTCCGTGACGTCGAGGAGTACGGCGTGTGCGTCGATGCCCTCGGCGGCGAGTACGGCCACGGCGGTGGCCCCGCGGCCCTCGTCGCGTGCGCCTACCAGCACGGTGGCGCCGAGCGTGCCGAGTTTGCGGGCGGTCTGGAAGCCGATGCCCTTGTTGGCGCCCGTGATCAGGGCGACGGTGCCGGGGGGCAGGGTCGAGATGTCGTCCTTGCTCATCAACTGTGTCCTGTTCTGCGGGACTTGGGTGCTACGGAAGGTGGGGTTCAGCGGACGCGGACGCCGGTGAGCGGCTCGCCGGGGCGGCCCAGGTAGGTGATGTCGTGCCGGGCGACCAGGGCTTCGATCGCCGAGCGGTCGGGGGGTGTGCCCCGGCCGAGCAGCTCGGCGAGGCCCTCGAACATGGCCTCGCTGCCGCCGGGGGTGGAGATGCAGAGCATCCGGCTCACGCCGTCGCCGATGTTGCGGAAGCCGTGGCCGATGCCGCGCGGACCGTGGAGGAGGGTTCCGGGGCCGGCCTCGTGGATCCGGTCCCCGAGCTGGATCTCGTACGCGCCCTCGATGACGTAGAACGTCTCGTCCAGGCCCTCGTGCAGGTGCAGCGGCGGGCCGCCGCCCGGCGGAGTGCTGAGTTCGAAGAAGGAGAACAGCCCGCCGGTGTCTTCGGACCGCAGCAGGATCCGCCCTTCCTCCACGGTCCACCGAACCGGCGCGACCTCGTCGCGCACGATCACCTTGCCGGGCCTGACGGTCATTCTCGGCTCCCCTGCTCGCGCAGCCCTCTTGGGCTGTCGTCACGAGCGTGGGGCCGGCCGCTGGAGTCCGCCTCGAGTCCGGGCGGTCAGGCGCGCAGCAGTACCGCCTTCCCCCTGAACTCCCGTTTCGACCAGGCCTCGAAGACGTCCGGGGTGCGGGACCAGTCGTCCACTCTGCCGAGCACCGGCCGCAGCCGGCCGTCGGCGACCAGGGAGACGAGGATCGCGAGGTCTTCGCCCTTGGTCTCCTCCGGATGTTCGCTGATGAAGCCCTGCACCCGGGCGTTGTGGCCGCGCATCGCGAAGTCACGCAGGCGCAGTTCGGTCGGGCCGTTGTGGCCGCCGTAGACGACTGCGGTGCCCTCGGGGGCCAGCAGATGCACGGCGTCGGTGAGGAGGGGGCCCGCGACGCCGTCGAGGATGAGGTGGTACGGGCCAAGGGCCGGGTCGCGCAGGCAGGTGACCACCTCGTGGGCGCCCAACTCCCTTGCCTGCGCGGCCCGTTCGTCGCCGCTGACGTGTGCGGTGACCCTCGCTCCGGACAGCCGGGCGAGTTGCACGGCGAATTGGCCGACGCCGCCGGTGGCCCCGGTGACCAGGACCCGGCGCCCGAGCACGGCTCCGCCTGTCCGCAGCGCGCGCAGCGCCGTGAGGCCGGCGATGGGCAGTGTCGCGGCCTGCTCGAGACCGACCCGCTCGTCCAGCACGGCCGAGCGGTGCACGGGGACGGCGACCCGCTCGGCCCAGCCCTCCCAGTCGACCCGGGCCACCACCCGGGCGCCGGCCTGCGGACCGCTGCCGTCCGCCGCCGGTGCCAGGACGACCCCGGCGACATCCTGTCCCGGACGCCAGTTGTCCGGCCGTTCCTCGATCAGTTTCGTCTCACCGGGGTTGACGGCGTAGGCGCGTACGTCGAGGAGGAACTCCCCGGCACCGGGCCGCGGTTCGGGCAGGTCGTCGGCGAGCCGGAGACCCGCTCGCGCCGTTCGGTCGGTGATGAAGCCGCGCATCCGGGCCCTCCCTGTCGATGGTGCTCAGGCCGACGCCTCGGCCGCGACCGCCGGTGAACTGTCGGCCACGGCGAGGGGCTTGGGCGCGGGCCGGGTCAGCAGTGCGGTGAGCCCGGCCATCAGAACGATCAGCGCGAGGTTGATCCACATGACGGTCTCCGCCGCGGTGGCGAAGTCCGCGCGTCCGGTGGACCTGCCGAGCACGGAGAAGAACACGGTTCCGATCACGGCGAGGCCTGCCGTGCCGGCGAACTGCTGGGTCGTGTTCAGCATGCCGGAGGCGACGCCCGCCTGCTGCGGCCGGACTCCGCCGAGCGTGGCTCCGATGAGCAGCGGCAGCACCAGTGTGTTGCCGAACCCGAGCAGCGCCAGGCCGACGATCAGCCAGACGACCTTGATGCCGCCGCCCAGCGCCTGCAGCGCCGTACCGATGAAGACCATGCTGAGCGCGGAGACCGCGCAGCCGAGCAGCATCGCGCCACGGATACCGATCTTGGGCACCAGACGACGTCCCGCCACCGGGCCCGCCATGCCCAGTACGGCCATGGGCCCGAAGGCGAGGCCCGCCTGCAGGGCACTGAGGCCGAGGCCGGACTGCAGCAGCAGGCTCAGCACGAAGATGCCGCTGGTGAACGAGGCCATGAAGGCGACGTTGACGCCGAGGCCGAGGCTGAAGCTGCGGTTGCGGAACAGGGCGAGGTCGAGCAGCGGGTCGCCGCCGCGGCCGCCGAGCCGGCGCTCCCACAGGATCGCGGCGATGCCCAGCGGCACCGAGGCAGCAAGCGAGATCCAGGTCCACAGCGGCCAGTGCTGGGTCCGGCCGAGCACCATCGGGACCAGGGCCAGTGCGAGCGCTCCGGAGACGCCGACCACGCCCAGCGGGTCGAGTCCGGGGCGACGGCCGGTGCCGGCCTTGGGCAGCAGCCTCAGGGCGAAGGCGACGACGACCACGCCGACGGGCAGGTTGAGGAAGAAGATGACCCGCCAGCCGAGACCGAACACGTCCGCGCTGAGCAGCATGCCGCCGAGGACCTGGCCGCAGACGCCGGCCAGCCCGGCGACCACGCCGAACCAGGACAGCGCGCGCATGCGCTCCTCGCCGGGGAAGACCGAGGTGATCAGGGCGAGGACCTGCGGGACCATTCCGGCCGCGGTGAGCCCCTGCAGCAGTCGTGCCGCCACCAGCTCGCCGGGGCTCTGCGCGAGCCCGCACAGCACCGAGGCGAGGGTGAAGCTCGCCATCCCGATCAGGAACATCCGCCGGTGGCTGAGCAGGTCACCGAGCCGGCCGCCCAGGACGAGGCCTGCGGCGTAGGTGAAGGAGTAGCCGCCCACGATCAGTTCCAGCGTGGCCTCGCCGGCGTTCAGGTCGTGCTGGAGCGAGGGGATGGCGACGTTGATGACGTTGAGGTCGAAGCCGTACATGAAAGTCGCCGACAGGATGACCGGAAGCATCAGCCATCGGCGCGGATCTGGGGTGGTCATGGCGCCTCCAGGGAGGGTGACATTACGAGTTTCAAATACTTCGAAGAGGTCGATAGTTATCGAACTGTGCGACGATTATCGAAGAGTACGATGGATGTGGAACTCTGCGCAACGGTGAACTACGCTGGCCCGCATGAGTGATGAGGTCTTCCACCCGGCGGTCGAGGACCTGCCCCTGTCCAAGGTGCTCGGCGCGCTCGCCGATCCGGCCCGCCTCGCGATGGTCCGTGCCGTGGCCGCGGCCGACGGCGTGTCCTGCACCCGGCTGGGCCAGGACGCCGGTCTCGAGCTGAGCAAGTCGACGATGTCGCACCACCAGCGGATCCTTCGCGAGTCGGGGATCACGCTGACCCGGGTGCAGGGATCGCACCGGATCCTGCGGTTGCGGCGGCAGGAGCTGGACGCGCGGTTCCCCGGGTTGCTGAACGCCGTTCTGGAGGCGCCGGCCGAGCCGGTGCCCGTCCGGGCGGCCCGGCGTGAGGTGGCCAAGGCGCGGTAGGTCCTGCCGGGACCGGCGGTCGGGCGACCGCGAGGTCACGGTGACCGGGCGGCACAAGGACACCGGGCCCACTAGGGTGTCCCGTCCAGAACCGCTCCCGCATACCCCCGGGCCGCCGGTTCCCACTGGAGCACGGCATGCCCCGACGCCGCGTTCGCGTCCCGCCAGAACCGCTGGAAGTCTCCCGACTCGTTCTGGGCCCGGGTGCCGGCCGTGCGGGCCAGGCGGCCCACCGCGTCCAACAGGAGTTCCACCGCGAGGACGTGGTCGCGCTGGGCCCGGGCCGCGTTCAGCGGCGACGGCCGTCCCGCGTCGGCGTCCGCCGCGGCCCGTTCCAGGAGGAGACGCGCCGCGTCGATCTCACCGGCCGCACGGGCCAGGGTCAGCTCACTCGTGGCGTCCTGGCCGCCGGAGATCCGGTCGGCAGCGGGCGCAGCGAGCCGCTTCTGCGCGACCGCACCCGTCCAGCTGCGCAGCGCGCCCGTCGCCGCGCCGAGCACCGGTGCCGCGAAGGACAGGCCGCTCACGCTCTTCAGCGGCACGCGGTTGGCGTGCGCGTCCGAGGCGACGGGCTGTCCTGCGAGCAGGTCGGCACGGGCGAAGGTGTGCTCACGGGGGACGAAGGTGGGCTCCAGGGCGAGGGTGTCGCTGCCGGTGCCGCGCATGCCGACGGTGAACCAGGTCTCCTCGACGGTGTAGGCGGCCCGGGGCACGAGCAGGAAGCGGACCTCCTTGCCGCCGTCCGCCGCCGGCACCGGACAGCAGACAAGGGCGTGGTCGGAGGCGTGGATCCCGCTGAGGAACGCCCACTTGCCGTCGATCTCCCAACCGCCGTCCACGGCACGGGCGTTGCCGCCCGGCATCAGGGCGCCGACCACGAAGGCGTCGGGGCCGCCGGACCAGACGGCGCGCTGCCCCTCCTCGGGCAGGAAGCCGGCCATGCGGCCCAGGGTTGCGGCGATCGACGCGCACCAGGCGGCCGAGGCGTCACCGGCGGCCACGTCGGCCACCTCGCGCACGAACGTGCCGAAGGATGCCTCGGCACCGCCCCAGCGGGCGGGCACGAAGTGCCGGGCGAAGCCGGCGGCCCGGATCGTCTCCGTCACCTCCGGGCCGAGCCTGCGGTCGAGTTCGGCCTTCGCGGCATGCGCGGCCGCCAGCTCGCCGACCTCGCGCGCCGTCGGCGCCGGGCCGCGGGCGGGTGAGGCGTCGGACATCGGAAGTACCTCCTGCGGTCGGTGGACGACAAGCGGTCACCCAGCCTCGTCCGCACCGCTGGAGTTCTCCTCGAGCACGGCTGGCGCGGCCCCGCCCCACCCTTCTTCGAGTTGCCTTCGAGCCGTCGGGCCCAGCTTCGAAGCTGCCAACGGCGATTTCCCGTCGGCGGTGGGAGATTCCCGCCCGGCGCAGACGAAAGGAACGCAACGCGATGCTCTGCTCGACCGATGGCCGCACAGCGACCCGCGGCCGCACCCAGGGAGCCTCCGACGCTCCGGCCCGCCCGGCAGGTGTCCGATGAACCGGCGCGTGGTGATGACCGGGATCGGTGTGCGTGCTCCCGGCGGGACGGGCACCAAGGAGTTCTGGGACCTGCTGACCTCGGGCCGTACCGCGACCCGGCGGATCTCGTTCTTCGACCCCTCTCCGTTCCGCTCGCAGGTGGCGGCCGCAGTCGACTTCGCCCCGGAGCTGGAGGGCTTCACCCCGCGTGAAATACGGCGCATGGACCGGGCCACCCAGTTCGCCGTCGCCTGCACCCGGGACGCGGTGGCCGACTCGGGGCTCGAACTCGGAGCGGGCGACCCGCACCGTCTGGGCGTCAGCCTGGGCAGCGCGGTCGCGTCCGCCACCAGCCTGGAGAGCGAGTACCTGGTGATGTCGGACGCCGGCCGTCAGCCGGTGGTCGACCCCGCCTACCTGTCCCCGCACATGTTCGACTACCTCAGCCCCGGCATCATGCCGGCCGAGGTCGCCTGGTCCGTGGGCGCCGAGGGGCCGGTGACGATGGTGTCCGACGGCTGCACCTCGGGTCTTGACGCGGTCGGCCACGCGGTCCAGCTGATCCGCGAGGGCAGCGCCGACACGATGATCGCGGGTGCGACGGACACCCCGATCTCACCGATCGTGGTGGCCTGCTTCGACGCGATCAAGGCGACCACCACCTGGAACGACGACCCCGAGCACGCCTCCCGCCCCTTCGACAACTCCCGCAACGGCTTCGTCCTCGCGGAGGGTTCGGCGATGTTCGTCCTGGAGGAGTACGAGGCCGCGAAGGCCCGCGGCGCGCACATCTACGCCGAGGTCACGGGCTACGCGACCCGCTCGAACGCGTACCACATGACCGGTCTGAAGAAGGACGGCCGGGAAATGGCCGAGGCCATCCGCCGGGCGCTCGACGAGGCGCGTCTGGACCCCACCGCCATCGACTACATCAACGCGCACGGATCCGGCACCAAGCAGAACGACCGGCACGAGACCGCGGCCTTCAAGCGCAGCCTGGGCGACCACGCCTACCGGATCCCGGTCAGCTCCATCAAATCGATGGTCGGGCACTCGCTCGGCGCCATCGGCTCCATCGAGATCGCCGCCTGTGCGCTCGCCATCGAGCACAACGTGGTGCCCCCGACGGCCAACCTGCAGCAGGCGGACCCCGAGTGCGACCTCGACTACGTCCCGGTCACCGCGCGCGAACACCGTACGGACGCCGTGCTCACCGTCGGCAGCGGCTTCGGCGGGTTCCAGAGCGCGATGGTCCTCCAGCGACACCAGGAAGTGACGGCATGAGCAAGCGGACGGTCATCACCGGAATCGGGGTCGCGGCCCCGAACGGCCTCGGTACGGAGGCCTATTGGAAGTCGGTGCTCGCGGGCAGCAACGGCATAGCCGAGCTCGATCGCTTCGACACCGCCGGCTACGCCTCCCGGCTGGCGGGGCAGATCACCGGCTTCCACGTGGAGGACCACCTCCCGGACCGGCTGCACGCGCAGACCGACATCTCCACCCAGTTCGCGCTCGTCGCCGCCGAATGGGCCCTGACGGACGCCGGCATCGGCGGGGACAACACGCTCGCCGACTACAGCATGGGCGTGGTCACCTCGACCGCGCAGGGTGGATTCGCCTTCACCCACAACGAGTTCGACAAGCTGTGGAGCCGCGGGCCCGAATTCGTGAGCGTCTACGAATCGTTCGCCTGGTTCTACGCCGTCAACACCGGCCAGATCTCCATCCGCAACAAGATGCGGGGGCCGAGCGCCGCCCTGGTCAGCGAGCAGGCCGGCGGTCTCGACGCCCTCGGCCACGCCCGCCGCACCGTGCGCCGCGGCACGGAACTGGTGGTCTCCGGCGGCGTCGACTCGGCCCTGGACTCGTGGGGTTACGCCTCTCAGCTGGCCGGTGGTCTGGTCAGCACGGTGTCCGACCCGGCCCGCGCCTATCTGCCCTTCGACGCCGAGGCTTCCGGTCATGTGCCGGGCGAGGGCGGCGCGATCCTCATCGTCGAGGACGAGGAATCGGCCCGGGGGCGGGGTGCGGCGCATCTCTACGGCGAGGTGGCCGGCTACGCCTCGACCTTCGACCCGGCGCCCGGCTCGGGACGCCCGCCGGGCCTGCGGCGCGCCGTCGAACTCGCACTGACCGACGCGGGCCTGACCCCCGCGGACGTGGACGTCGTCTTCGCCGACGCCGCGGGCACCCTCGGCCAGGACCGGGCCGAGGCGGAGACGTTGCGGGAGGTCTTCGGCGCCCACGCCGTCCCGGTCACCGCACCCAAGGCGCTCACCGGCCGTCTCGCGGGCGGCGGCGGCCCGCTCGACGTCGCCACGGCTCTGCTCGCCCTCCGGGACGGCGTCGTCCCGCCGACCGCCCACACCACCGACGTGCCCGAGGAGTACGGCCTCGACCTCGTCACCGGCCAGGCTCGCGAGGTGCCGGTCCGTACGGCCCTGGTGCTCGCCCGCGGTCGCCGCGGCTTCAACTCGGCGCTCGTGGTCCGCGCGGCCTGAGTTCCCTCACCCACCTCAGCCACAACGCATCCACAGAGAAAGAGAGATCTTCATGACCGTCCAGACCGTCACCGGCCTGAACATCGACGACATTCGGCGGATCCTCATCGAGAGCGCGGGCTTCGACGGCGCACCCAACCCGGCCACCGACATCAGCGACGTCCCCTTCGAGGAGCTCGGCTACGACTCGCTCGCGCTGATGGAGAGCGCCGCGCGGATACAGCAGGAGTACGGCATCCGTATCCCCGATGACGAGATCACCGAGGTCGAGACGCCCCGCGCCCTGCTCGGCCTGGTCAACTCCGGGCTGTCGGCCGCCGTCTGACCCCGTCACCGCCTCCGGCTCCGGCTCCGGACTCCTGACATCCCCCGCAGGAGCCCGGAGCCGGCCTCACTTCCAGCGAAGACCTCTGCCGAGGAGCACAGTGTCATGACGCGACGTCAGCAGTACCGCACAGAACACACATTGATCGCCAACGCCCCGGCCCGTGCCCTCTACGGCCTGGTCGCCGACGTGACCCGCTGGCCGGCCGTCTTCGGGCCGAGCGTGCACGTGGACCTCATCGAGCACGACGAGCACGGTGAGCGTTTCGAGATCTGGGCCGTGGTCAACGGTGAGGTGGGCAGCTGGGTCTCCCGCCGCACCTTCGACGCCGACGCGCTGCGGGTCACCTTCGAACAGGAGCGCAGCCGCGCGCCGATCGCCTCCATGGGCGGCGAGTGGCTCTTCCGTGAGCTGGAGGAGGGCCGCACCGAAGTCGTCCTGCGCCACCACTTCACCGCGGTCGGCGACGACCCGGCCACGGTCGCCTGGATCACCGAGGCCCTGGACCGCAACAGCCCCGAGGAACTGGCCGCCCTCGGCCGGATCGCCGAGTCCGGCCACCTGGTCGACGACCTGGTCTTCTCGTTCACCGACACGGCCGGGCTGCCGGGCTCCGCCGCCGACGCGTACGACTTCGTGTACCAGGCCCAGCACTGGGCCGAGCGGCTGCCGCATGTGCGCCGGGTCCGGCTGAGCGAGCCCTCGGCCGGTGTGCAGGACCTGGAGATGGAGACGGTGACCTCGGACGGGTCGACGCACACGACGCGTTCGGTGCGGGTGTGCCGTGCGCAGGAGTGGATCGCGTACAAGCAGCGGGTCGCGCCGCGTCTGCTGCTCGGCCACAGCGGCCGGTGGGACTTCGCCGAGAGCCCCGAGGGGGGCGCCCTGGTCACCGCCACGCACACGGTCGCGATCAACCCGGCCGCCATCACCGAGGTGCTCGGCGAGGGCAGCACCCTGGCCGACGCACGCGCCTATCTGCGCGACGCCCTCGGCCGCAACAGCCTGGCGACTCTCATGCACGCCGGTGAGTACGCGCAGGCACGGCTGACGGTCGGTGTGGACTGACCGGGTCGCAGGCCCGAGCGAAAGGGCCGGGCGCCTCGTACGAGGCGCCCGGCCCTTCGCCGTCGCTCAGCCGTCCGCTCTCGACAGGTGCAACGCCTCTGCGGCGCAGCGCAGTTGCTCGACCCGTCCGGCGACATCCGTGGCCGTGGCCGAGACCATCACGCCCAGCGTCGTCGCCCCCGCGTCCGCGTAGGCCCGCATCCGGTGCGCGATCCGCCGCACCGGGCCCACGAGCGCCGTGGCGTCGACGAAGGCGGCCGGCACGGCGGCGGCCGCGGCGGCACGGTCGGCCGCCGCCAGATGCCGTCGTACCTGTGCCGCCTGCCGTGCGTGGCCGAGGTCGACGGCCAGCCGGTAGTGGCAGTTCGCCTCGGGGTCTCCGATGCCCAGGAGGTAGACGTAGTGGTCCCGCAGCAGATCGACCGCGGCGTCCAGGTCGTTCGCGACGGCGGTCGGCACACTGGGCAGCAGCTCGAAGCCCGTCAGGCCACGGCCGGTGCGGGCGCGGCCCGCCTCCAGCGCGCGCACCACGTCGGGGAGCGCGTCGACCGGGGTGAGCGCACCGAGCCAGCCGTCGGCGATCTCCCCGGCGAGACGCAGGGTTCGGGGGCCGGAGGCCGCCAGCAGGAGCGGGATCGGGGGGCCGCAGGGCTCGGTGCCGATCTGCAGGGGTACTCCCCTGTGCTGCGGTGTGCCCGGGAGGTTGTAGTGCCGGCCCTGGTGCTCGACCGGCTGTCCGGTCAGGGCGCGGCGTACGACGGTGACGTATTCGCGGGTGCGGGAGAGCGGGTCGGTGAAGGCGGCTCCGTACCAGCCGTCGGCCACCTGGGGGTTGGAGATCCCCAGACCGAGCCGGAACCTGCCGTCGCTGAGGGCGTCGAGGGTGGCCGCGGTCAGCGCGGTCAGGCCGGGGGGCCTGGCGGGCATCTGCATGACGGCCGAGCCCAGGCCGATACGACGCGTCGCCCCCGCCATGAGGCCGAGGACGCTGGGCGCGTCCGAACGCAGGCCTTCCGGGGCGAGGGCGAGGGCGTATCCGAAGTCCTCCGCGGCGCGGGCCAGCCGGCCCGCGCCCTGATATCCGAGGTTGGCGCCGAGTCGCACGGGCTATGTCCCGTCCGCTCGGCGGGGCGTGAGTGTCACAGGAGGTGGGCACCGCCGTCCACGCTCAGCACGGCGCCGGTCGTGTACGCGGCGGAGACGAGGCCGAACACCGCGTCGGCGACGTCCTCCGGTGCGCCGACCCGGCGCAGCGGGGTGGCCTGGCGTACGTGCTCGGCGATGGCGGTGAAGTCCTTGGTCCACGGGGTGTCGATGAGACCGGGGGCCACCGCGTTGACCCGTACCTGCGGGCCCAGCACGTTCGCCAGGAGCCGGGTGAGATGCTCGATGGCCGCCTTGCTGACGGCGTAGGGGATGCAGCTGCCGGCGGGGCGGCTGCCCGCGACCGAGGAGACGCTGACCACGACGGCGTCGCCGGCGGCCTTGAGGTGCGGCACGGCGGCCACGGTGGTCTGCCAGGTGCCGATCACGTTGAGGCCGAGGATCTCGCGCCAGATGTCGGCAGTGGCCGCTTCCAGATCGGCGTGTGGGATGAGACGGGTGGTGCCGGCGTTGTTGACCAGAATGTCGAGCCGCCCGTAGTGGTCGACGGCCTCCGCGACCAGGCGCCGGGCCTCGTCCTCCTCGGCGATGTCGGCCTGGATGTAGTGGGCGTCGGGCAGTTCGGCGGCGAGTTTCTCGCCCGCCTCCACCGAGCGGGCCGAGTTGATCACCACGCGGATGTTCTCGGCGGCCAGGCGGCGGGCGACGGCCTCACCGATGCCGGACGTGGAGCCGGTCACCAGGGCGACGCGTTTGACGGACATGCGGAGCAACTCCCTTGAGTAAGAGGTGTGTCAGACGGCTTCCGTGGTCACGCGCAGGCCGCGAGCCTCCAGGCGGACTCCCTGGCCGACTGGCCGGGCGGCGAACAGGGAGAAGCCGAAGCAGAGTTGGCGGGGCGTCACCAGCTCCTCCTCGCCGGGTACGTCCCACATGAGCAAGGAGTCGTGGAAGTCCTGGTGGCCGATGCTCGCCACGCTGAGGGCCTCGGTGCCGTCCAGCGTCCAGGTGACGGTGGAAGCGGATCGGTCCAGGGTCAGGGCGCACCGGTGGAAGCCGCCCGGGCGGACCCCGGCCAGCGGCACGGCACAGGAGAAGGCCCGGTGGGTGCGGCCGGCCACGGGCAGCCGCTCGTAGATCGCGTAGACCGCGCTTCCGGTGAGGGCGAAGTCGAAGACCATCCCGGTCTCGCGGTCGAAGCCGAGCAGGACTCCGGCGGCCAGGGCGACGTCACGCGCCGGGTCGGCCGCCGCTCCGTCCGCGGGGGACCCTCCGGTGCCGAAGGCGCGTACCGCCAACTCGGCCTCGGCGGTCAGCAGTCGGCCCGCCTCCGCGTCGAAGCCGAGCGCTCCCGAGCTCGCGGTGTCCCGCAGGGCCGCCGTCCAGCGCAGCAGTGCGCCGGGCGGCTCGGGCGCCGTGGGCCGGGCGAAGGCGGGCCGGCCCGTGCCCGGATGCAGGTCGGTGGGGATCACCGCGAAGCCGTCCGGCGTACGGTGGACGATGCCGTCGCCGTGCGGGAAGCCTCCCGCGGAGCGCAGCTCCCAAGGGGCGTCGTCGCCCGTGTGACGCAGGCCCGCCCGGAAGTCGTCCTCGAACAGGGTGTGCCGGCCGTAGCCGGCCGGTGCGAGAGTGTGCTGCTGCGTGATCATGACTTACCCCCTGTGGTCGCGCTGTCCCCAGCGGTGGCCTAGTAGTTGCCGAGTCCGCCGCACACGTTGAGGGCCTGGGCGGTCACCGCGGCGGCGTCGTCGCCGGCCAGGTACTCGACCATCGCGGCCACCTCGCGGGTGGCCACGTAGCGGCCCAGCGGGACGCGGGCGGTGATGCGGTCGTGGGTCTCCTGCTCGCTGACGCCCCAGATGCCGGCGTAGTGCTCGCGCACCCGCTCGGCCATCGGGGTCTCGACGAAGCCGGGGCAGACGGCGTTGACCGTGATGCCCGTGCGGGCGAGCTCCAGGCCGAGCGCCTTGGTGAAGCCCACGACACCGTGCTTGGAGGCGGAATAGGGCGCCGCGTGCACCACGCCCTGCTTGCCTCCGGTGGAGGCGATGTTGATGATGCGCCCGCGTCCCGCGGCGAGCATGCCGCCCGTGGTGAGGACTTCCTTCGTCATCAGGAAGACGCTGTTCAGGTTGGTGTTGATCACGTCGAACCACAGCTCGTCGTCGATCTCGGCGGTCGCGCCGCCGCCGCTGCGGCCGGCGTTGTTGACCAGGATGTCGACCGCTGCGAACCGGTCGACGGCCGCACGTACGAAGGCCCGGATCTGCTCGGGGCTCGCCACGTCGCAGACGGTGCCGTCCACGTCGTACCCCTTCTCCTGAAGGGATTTGACGGTGCTGGTGAGCTCCTCGGCGCGCCGGGCGCACAGGAAGACCCGCGCACCGAGCGAGGCGAGGCGCTCGGCGATCTCCAGTCCGATTCCGCTGGTCGCACCGGTCACCAGCGCCACCGGCGCCGCAGTCTGCGTCATCTCTCCTCCATGGTTCGTGCCTCGGACGGTTCTCTTCGAGACTCCGCACGTGTTCTGGAGCGCTCCTCGGGGCGGCCTTGAGCAGCGGTTTCGATCAGCGGGCTTCGAGCCTCGTTCGAGGCGGCCCGCGGATGGTGGGGCGGTCACAGTGCGCCTGGAACAGTCCGGAAACAGGAGAGTCAGATGACCCAGACCTTCGCGATGACCGACGTGTACTCGCTCGTGCAGCACTTCTACGCCCACCAGATGCAGGCCCTGGACAGCCTGCGCTTCGAGGACTACGCGGCCACCTTCACCGAGGACGGGACCTTCCAGCACTCCCCGCAGGCCGAGCCCGCCCGCACCCGGGCGGGGATCGTCGAGGAGCTGGTGGAGTTCCACAAGCGTTTCGACGGCGACCCGGTGCAGCGCCGCCACTGGTTCACCCACATCGCGCTCACCCCGCAGCCCGACGGCTCGGTGGCCTCCACCGTGTACGCGCTGGTCGTCACCGTTCGCCCGGGCGGCAAGCCGGAGATCGCGCCCAGCTGCGTGGTGCACGACGTCCTGGAGATCGACGAGGGCCAGGTGCTCACCCGTTCGCGGCTGGTGACCCACGACCAGATGTTCTGAGCAGGCGGCAACAGCGTGCCGGAGGCGAGAGGAGGGACGGCCATGCCGCCGTCGGCTGAACCGGCGGCCCGTGTGCGGGCCCTGGAGGAACTGCTCGGCGACCCGCGGGAGGCGACGAATCCGCTCGGACACGATGCCTTGCTGGAGGCCGACCGGCGGCGTGAACTGCCGGACGGCGGGGAGAAGTTGCTGACCGCGGCCGGACTGCATGAGGAGCTTGTGCCCACCGCGTTCGGCGGTCGGCTCGACCGCCTCGACGCGCCGGCCCGGCTGCTGCGCGCGGTCTTCCGACGGGACTTCTCGCTCGGGCTCGGCTTCGGCGCCGCCTCCCTCGTCGCCGCGGCCGCCGTGTGGGCCCATGGCACGCCTGGCCAACAGGCGCGCATCGCACGGCTGTTGCTGGACGGCGGCCGTATCTCGGTGATGTTCCACGACATCGCGCACGGCAACGACTTCAGCACCAGCAGCGTCACCGCCTTTCCCGACGGGGCGGGCGGCCTGCTGCTGCAGGGGCACAAGGCGGTGGTGACCAACGCGGACCGCGCCGACGCCCTGGTCGTGCTGGCCCGCACCGGTGCCGGCCGGGCGGGCGGCGCGCATTCGGCCGTTCTGGTCGAGCGCGCCCATGTGCCCGCCGGCACCGTGCGCGACCTTCCCCGCTACCGGGCCGAGGGAATCCGCGGCTGCCCGGTGGGCGGGATCGAGTTCGCGGCCTGCCCGGTACCGTCCCACGCCCTGCTCGGCACGGCGGGCGGCGGCACCGAGGTGATGCTGCGCTGTCTGCAGATCACCCGGCCGCTGATCCCGGCGATGGCGCTCGGCTGCGCCGACACCGCGCTGCGCACGGTGGTCGAACTGGCCGGGTCGGGCGGTGCGCACGGGGTGCGCTCCCTCGACGCCCGCTACACGCGCGGGGCCGTGGCGGGCGCCTTCCTGGACCTGCTGCTGTGCGACTGCCTGCTGCTCGCCGCGATCCGCTCGCTGCATCTGGCGCCGGGCGATTCGAGCATGGCGACGGCCACGGCCAAGTACCTGGTGCCGCGGGTGCTGCAGGAAGCCGCCGACGATCTCGCGGCGATCCTCGGACCCCGGGTGCACCGGGAGGAGGGCGTGTACGGCGTCTTCCGCAAGCAGCTGCGGGATCTCGCGGGCATGCCTCCGGGACACGCGGGTGCCGCGGCCAGTCTGGCCAGCCTGCTGCCGCAACTCCCCTCGCTGGCACGGCGGTCCTGGCCCGGCTCGGTCCCGTCGCCCGGGGGTCTCTTCCTCCCCGACGGCCCGCTTCCGCCATGGGACCCGGCCGCACTGGCCCTGGCCGCGCGCCGCGACCCGCTGGCGGCCGCGTTGCGCGACGGGCCGGACAGGCAGGGCCCGCGGCAGACGCCGCTCGGCACGCTCGTACGCCGGCTCGCGGACGAACTGGCCGCGCTCGGCGAGGAATGCAGGCGACTGCCCGAGGGCGAGCCCGGCCTGCTCGCCAACCCGCGCGGCTTCGCCCTCGCCGAGCGGTACACGCTGCTCGCGGCCGCCGGAGCGTGCATCGGCGTCTGGGGGTCCGGCGATCGTGCGGGCGACCCCGACCTGCTGCTGGGCGTGCTCGGCCGGATCTGCCTTCGGCTCGGGCTGCCCGTGCCCGCGGAGGCTGCCCACGGCGCCGATGCGGCGATGAGCGAGGTCCTGGCCCGCTGCGCGCAGGGCCGCACGCTCGACCTGTACGACGAACCACTGGCAGGAGGCACCGCGCCATGACCACCGCACCGCAGCACGAGACCTATCGCCCCGGCCCCGACCCGATGTTCGCGCCGGGACCGCACGCGCTTCTGCCCGGGCTGCGCAAGGCGCTGTCCGCCACCGGCTACGCCCTGGCGTGGGGGCGCCCGGCCGACTGGGCACCCGAACTCCCGGCCCTCGAAAGCCTGCTGGGCAGGGAGCTCGGCCGTTACGAGAGGATCGGCAGCCCGGAGCACCGACACCGTTTCGCGGCTTCACGGATGCTGCTCAAGCACGCGGCTGCCGCGGCCCTCGGCGCCGAGCCCGAACAGCTGGAGCTCGCCCGCAGACCGGGCGGGAGGCCGTACGTCCGGGGTTGCGATCAGCTGGAGGTGAGCCTCAGCCACACCGGGTGGATGCTCGTGGTCGCGGTGAGCCAGCTGGGCCTGGTCGGGGTGGACGTGGAGGCGACCGGGCGGCCCGTCCTCGGCAGCCCCGTGGAAGGTGACATCTGCATCCCACGAGAGGCGGAGGAGATCGGCCGGCTTCCGCTCGAACGTCGCAACTCGGCACTGGTGCGGCTGTGGACGCTGAAGGAGGCGTACAGCAAGGCGCTCGGGTTCGGGATGCGGCTGCCGTTCACCTCGTTCGGTTTCGAACCCGTCGGCGGCGAGGGCCCCGGCCGGCTGCTGCGCGCCGACGGGGTTCCGGTGGAGCAGGGCGAGTGGTCGTTCGAGTCGCACGTGCTGGACGGCCGGTACACGGCGAGCGCCGCGATCTCGCGCAGCGCCCTGGGCGCCACCCGTGACACGCAGGCGCACACGATGCTCGACGGCGAACTCGCGGCCACGGTGCTCGCCGCGGCCGCACATCATGCCGGACCGGAACCCGCCCCCGACGGGGCGGAGTCCGGTCCTGGGCGGTGAGGGCCGGGGCCCCCGGGCAGCTGCCGGGCCGTCAGGCCGACAACCTGGCGGGCACCACGTAGCCCGTGTCCTGAGGCAGGTCCAGGGTCGGGCACCCCGCCAGCATCCTGCCGTGCAGGTCCTGCAACCGGGCCGAGGGCTCGATGCCCAGCTCCTCCACGAGCGTGCCCCGCAGCCGCTGGAAGGACTCGAGGGCCCGCCAGGTGCTGCCGGAGCGGTGCAGCGCCAGCATCAGGTGCGCCACCAGGCTCTCCTGCATCGGGAAACGCTCCACCAGCATGCGCAGTTCGGCAACGATCGTCCCGTGCCTGCCGATGGACAGATCGGCCTCGATGCGCTGCTCCAGGGCCCGCATCCGGGCTTCGTCCATCCCTACCAGGTCCAGGCCCAGCACCGGCCCCACGGGTACGTCCGCGAGGGCCGCGCCGCCCCACAGGCCCAGCGCGCGGGCCAGCAGATCGGCCGCGGCACGGGCGTCGCCCCGCTCCAGGGCGGCACTGCCGGCACTCGACAGGCGATGGAACTCCTGCAGGTCACTGTCCTGCGCGGCCGCCTTCAGCAGGTAGCCGCCGTAGCAGGTGACCAGGACGTCCTTGGGCGTCAGGCCCGGTGTGTCACCGAGCGCGGTCGCGATCTTCCTGCGCAACTGCAGGATGTAGGTCTGCAGTGTGGTCGCCGCACTGCGCGGAATGTCCTGACCCCAGATCTCCTCCATGAGGGTGGCGGCGGGGACGACCCGGCCGGCGCGCAGTGCGAGCACGGCGAGGATCTGCCGCGGTTTGCCTGCGCTGGGCACGATCGACATGCCCCGTTCCCGGACCACCAGCGGTCCGAGTACTTTGATCTCCACAGCGGTACCTCCTAGGTCCTCGCCATGGATCGTCACATTCGGCCACCACCCCCTCCCAGTGTCCTCGTCACCTTCCGAGGCGTGAACATCTCACCCCTCCCGTATGAGCCGTTCACTGCCCCTGTTCAACGGGCGGCCCGATACTCGCTACGGTTACTGGAGGTACTGCGTGTCCTGCGATCCTGAGGTTCCGCGAAGCGGCCCCTGCACACTGCCGCTGTGGTCGCTGCGTGAAGAGGTGACCGTCGAGACGTACGCGGACGGGAAGTTGGTACTGCGGTGCGACGACACCGCCGAGGCCGTGCGCTGCGCGGACCCGGTGCTGTACGAGGTACTGCGCCGGATGACCCTGGGCCCCGTCCTGCTGTCCAACGTGGACGCGTCCCTCGCGCACCCCGCCACCCGCGACCCCGCGACCCCGCCGACCTGGGCTCCTCCGGTGTGGTCGGCCCTGCGCCGGCTCTCCCACCTGGTGGTGCGCAGCCTGGGCACGGACGACGAGAAGGGCCCGCTCCTGTCGGTCTTCACGCCGTCGCGTGACACGGCCTTCGATCCGGTACGGCTGCCCGAGGCGGCCCCGCTCAGGCTGTCCCCGTTCACCACGGTGCGCAGCCGGACGGGCGCGCTGGTCCTGGAGTCGATCCTCACGCCGTTCCGCGTGGTGCTGCACCGGCCGGAGGCGGCCTGGTCGGCGCGCGTCCTCACCCGCCCGATCAACCCGGCGACGGTGGTGACGCTCCCCCTGGCCCCCGCGGCGGCGCCGGACATCCTGGCCTATCTGGCCGCCGCGGGAATGACGGACAAGGGCTGAGCCGCACGCGCGGTGCCCTCAGGCGTTCAGATCAGCCACCCTGATTCACGCGCGATGCGCACGGCGTCCAGTCTGTTGCGTCCGTTCACCTTCGACACCGCGCTCGTCAGGTAGTTCCGGACGGTTCCCACCGACAGATGGAGCATCGTCGCGATCTCCGACGCCTCCGCCCCGTCCGCGGTCAGCTTGAGCACCTCCAGCTCCCGGTCGGTGAGCGGACTGTCCGCCCCGCCCCAGGCGTCCATGGCGAGCTGCGGATCGATCACGCGCTGCCCTGCGTTCACCCGTCGCACCGCCTGCGCGAGGTCGTTGGGCGGCGCGTCCTTGAGCAGGAAGCCGGACACCTTGGAAGCCAGCGCCCGCCGCAGGGTGCCGGGTCGCCCCAGGCTGGTGAGGATCAAACACCGGCACTCCGGGAGCCGTTCGTGCAACTGGGCCGCGGCGGTGAGGCCGTCCACGCCCGGCAGGTCGATGTCGATGATGGCGACGTCCGGCCGCTCCTCCAGTGCCGTCGGCACGATCCGGTCACCGCGCTCGACTTCTGCGACGACTTTGAAGTCGCCCTCCAACTGCAGTAATGCCACCAGCGCGCCGCGGACCATATGCATGTCCTCGGCCAGCAGGATCCGTATCAAAGCGTGTCTCCCCGTTGAGGGCTTGGGCCACTCACACTGCTCGGTACAGTCCAACGATCCTAACCATGCCGCCGTTCCCCACAGGGGAACACTTGAGTATTGGATCAACCGCTTACGCCCTGGTCCGGCCGGGTTCGACCGCCTCTCGATGCCGAACGGTCACCGTGGTCGTCCTGACCACGAGCAGACCAGGAGACGGTTGTGACAGTGCTGCATGCGGCTTCGGACGCCCGGTTGGAGGAGGTCGCGGACCAGGTCTTCGCCTACGTCCAGCCGGACGGCGGCTGGTGCCTGAACAACGCCGGCGTGATCGTGTCCGGCGGTGAGAGCGCCCTGGTGGACACGGCGGCCACCGAGGCACGCGCCCTCGCGCTGCGGGACGCCGTGCACCGGGTCTCCCCCGGTGCGCCGCGGACGGTGGTCAACACGCATTTCCACGGCGACCACACCTTCGGCAACTTCGTCTTCGCACCGCAGGCCGTCGTGGTGGCGCACGAGCGCACCCGGACGGAGATGGCCGAGGCGGGGCTGCACCTGACCGGCCTGTGGCCCGATGTGGAGTGGGGCGAACTCAGCCTGGAACTGCCCTCGTTGACCTACCGCGACCGGCTGACGCTGCACGTCGGCGAGGTGACCGTCGAGCTGCTGCATCTGGGGCCTGCCCACACCACGGACGACACCGTGGTGTGGCTGCCCGAGCAACGCGTGCTGTTCACCGGCGATCTGGTGATGTCGGGGGTGACCCCGTTCTGCCCGATGGGCTCGGTGTCCGGTTCGCTGGCGGCCATCGCCGAGCTGCGGAGGCTGGACGCACGGACCGTGGTGACCGGACACGGTCCGGTGGCCGGGCCCGAACTCCTGGACGGGGCCGAGGGGTATCTGCGCTGGGTGCAGACGCTGGCGCGGCAGGGGCTCGGTGCGAACCTCAGCCCTCTGGAACTGGCGCGGGAGACGGAACTGGGCGAGTACGCCGAACTCCTCGACGCCGAACGGCTGGTACCGAACCTGCATCGTGCGTATGCGGAGGCGCTCGGCGGTGTGCCGGGTGAACGGATGGACGTCGGGGCGCTGTTCGGCGAGATGGTCGAGTTCCACGGGGGGCTGCCCGCCTGCCACGCCTGAGCGACGCCGTACGTGCGGTGGGCCTCCCCGGGATCCCGGGAAGGCCCACCGCACGTGCTCGTCACGATCAGCCGCGGGTGCCCGCCAGTTCCGCGGCCGCCTCCCAGACGCTGTAGGCGCGCCGGTGGTACAGCAGGGGCCGCCGGGAGAACACCTCCGCGGCCTCCACCCGGCCGATCAGTATCCAGTGGTCACCGGCCTCCACCCGCTGCACGACCGTGCACTCGGCGTGCCCGAGGGCTATGCCGCTGAGCACCGGTGCTCCGCCGGCGACGGCGGAGGGTCGCCAGGTGTGGCCTGCGAACTTGTCGGCCGCCTTGCCCGCGAACCGCTCGGAGGCGTCCTGCCCTCCGTCGGCGAGGACGTGGACGACGAATGCGCCGGAGTGCTCCAGGGCCGGCAGGCTGCGCGAGCCCTTGTCGACGCACACGAGCAGGAGCGGTGGGTTCACCGAGACCGCGGACACCGCGTTGCAGGTGAACCCGCGTGGCTCACCGGCCTGGTCCAGGGTGGTGACGATCGAGACCGATGTGGGGAAGGAGCCGAAGAGCTCCCGGAACCGCCCAGCGTCCACGGCCATTTGGGCCTCACCGTCGCTTTCTCCGTCCGGCTCGCACGGCACGGTGCCGCGCCTGCACATCGAGCTTCGGCGAACCGGGTGGAGAGCGGCTGGACGCCAACTGGAGGTGGGTGGGGCCCGGTTCAGCCGACCGGTTCCGGCTTCGCCACCGCCATCGGACCGGCCGGGCGCATCGGGGCCTCGGCCAGCACCTCGAAGCAGCCGTCCTCGCGCACCGACGCGATCAGCGTGCCTCCGACGTCGCTGAGCCGCACGGCCAGGTTGCCCAGGCCGCTGCCTCGATGCGGGGACGGGTCGTGGCGGTCGGGGTCGACGCCGTCGTTGACCACGGACAGCATGGCCTGGCCGCCCTGCTCCCAGGCTCTGAGTGTGCAGCGCCGTACCTCACTGTGGCGCAGCACGTTGGTGACGCCCTCGCGCAGCACCGTGGCGAGAACGGTGTCCACCTGCGGGGTGAGCGGTCCGAGCCTGACGTCGACCTCCACGTCGACCCCGGCCGCGCCCAGCACCGAACCGGCCGACGTGGCCTCCTGCGAGAGGGACATCTTGCGGTACCCGCTGGCCACCATCCGCACGTCGGCCAGGGACTGGCGGGAGATGTCGAGCACCGACTCGAGCTCCTCCTGGGCCCGTTCGGGGTGGCTGAGTGCGATGCGGTGGATCAACTCGCACTTGAGGGTGATGGCGGAGAGGCTGTAGCCGAGCAGGTCGTGCAGATCGCGGGCGAAGCGCAGGCGTTCGTCGGCGACGGCGGTGCGGGCCAGCTCGCCGCGGGTGGCCTGGACCCGGACCACGAGGTCGGTGAGCCAGGTGAAGCCGTACACCACGAGGCCGCAGAGCAACGTCGACTCCGCGTAATAGGCGCTCTCCGAGAGGGGTTTGCCGTCCTCGATGGGCAGGCACAGCATGGTGAGCCCGATGACCCCGTACAGGGTCCAGCCGATCCTGGCCGGCAGGAGCAACAGCACCGAGCCGGCCAGGAAGCCCGCCATCGCACCCCACTCGGAACGGAAGAAGAACAGCGGTACGTAGGTGAGCGCGGCCTGCAGCCCCAGGGTGAGCAGCTTGCGGCGCCCCGGTACGCGGGCGGCGCCGGCCGCGGAGTGCCGCAGCTGCAGGGCGAAGATCAGGCCCAGGCTCACCAGCCCGATGATGAGCATGTACGGGCGCATGTGCTGCCGTGTGATGTTCAGGACGGTGATCAGCAAAAAGCTGAGCAGCACCGCGATCAGCATCGCGCGGGCGAGCCTCGGGGGCGGTATCTCCCCCGCCGTACCTGGTCCGCGCTCCGGAACTCCGGCCCTCCCACCGGCCTTTTCCCGTGGTTCGTGCAGTGACGTTTCGTCCGGCACGTTCCGGCGTACTTCCCCGCGTGACACGTAGGTACCCCCCAAGTACGGCTACGACCGCGCAGCATCATACGGAGGTCGCGTCAACGCTTGGCAAACATTCGCCCATCAGAGCCCAGGGCCGGAACCGATCGGTCAGACGAACAACGGGATCGGATTGAGCTGCTCGTAGGGTGTGGGCGTGGCCAGCCGCCCCGTCCGGACCGGGACGTCGTACAGGCGTCCCGGGGCGAACCTGGCCCAGAAGTGCCGCAGGCCGGGAACGATCACCTTGACCACGGGAAGCCCGATGTCGGGGCGGGTCTGGTCGAGCACCAGCAGCTCCAGTCCATGGCGGCGGGTCAGGGCGAGGATGTCCTCGACGTCGTCGGCGAGGTCGGCCCGCGGGGTGTGGGTCCAGTGGTCCGGCGTGCGCGGTGTCTGCAGCGGATCGGCTTGCAGATAGGGCTGGTTGGCGAAGGTGGCGTGCTGCCACCAGGTGCGCAGTTCCGGGTCGGTGAGGGTGTAGCCGGTGCCGTCGGCGCGCGCTCCGGCCGCGGCCGGCAGCAGCTGGGCCATCTCGGTCAGGGCGCGGCGCAGGGCGATACGGGGGTCGAAGTGGGCGCCGAAGCCGAAGACCACGTCCTCGGCCGGTTTGTCGGTGCGCCTGGAGAGCGCGGCGACCACCGGAACGCCCAGGTCGGAGGTGAGATCGAGGGCCCAGACCTCGCGGTTGACGCGTCGGCAGCCGTCCTTGATCCGCTCGGTCCACGGTGCGTCGAAGGCATCCAGGTCGACGGCTGCGTGGCGGGTGCGGTTGTACCACCACAGGGCGACCGCGTCGCGCTCCACGAGTTCCATGAACCCCTGGACCAGAGCGTCTTCGAGGCTGGATCCGGCGGCGTTGCCGTTGGAGTCGGCGCCCACCGAATCGGGGCCCGCGTCGGCGTCGAAGTAGAGCAGGGACGTCGGCAGCAGACGGTGGGTCTCCTCGGTCAGCGACCAGACGGGGGTCCAGTCCGTCGGCCGGTCCTCGTCGAAGGGCCGCGGCACGTACTGGAAGTGCGACCGCGTCCGGTTCCACGCCTCCCGGTCCCGGTACTGGCGCCGGTCGTAGAGCTGACAGGCGTTGGGGTGCAGCGCCGCGTCTCCCAGTGCGCGGAGCGTGTCACGGACGACGGGTTCGTCGCCGTGCCGCGATCCGCAGTACCGCTCGACCGCCTCGCCGAGCGCGCTCGCTCGCGCCTCGAGGGGGCTGAGTCCCTTGCCGCCGCTCAAGTCGCGCAGTCCGGCCCGCAGTCCGGCGAGCGTGCGGGCGTCGACGGCCAGGTTCTGTCCGGACAGATAGCAGTCGACGAACCCCGGCCCGGCCGGATCACGCTGTATGTCGCGCACGATCCCGGTCACCGGCCCGACCAAATGGCCGTAGGAGTGCAGAAATTGGCTGGGCGTAAGTGAGCGGTGACCGTTGCCTTCGGCATGGCCTTTGGGGCGTGACCGCAGCACCACCGGCCCGGCGACCCGCTCGGCGACCAGCTCGGGGGCGCCGCACTGCGGGCACTGCGGCCGGCGCCGTACCTCGTGGCCGGCGCCGCGCAGGGTGAGGGTGTTGTACGTGAAGACGGCGTCCTGCCGGTCGTACCGCACGCCCGCCAGCCACTTGGCGGCCTCCAGGACGGCGATCTGCAGGCCCAGGCCCCGCCCGGCCGAGGGGGAGGCCGTGGGACGGGGCACGGGTCCGGCCAGGCCCAGCGCGCGCTGCAGGGGCCGCTCGGAGCGTCGGTGGCCGCGCAGCCGGTGGGCCAGGCAGCTCCAGCAGGGACCGCCGTCGGGACGCAGGACGGGGCCGGTCCAGGGTTCGAAGCCGCCGGGCTTGGCCAGCAACCAGGGCTGTCCGCGCGCCCGTTGGGCGGCGTCGATGTTCAGGAGCGCGGGATCGAGATAGTCGCCGCAGACCACCAGGGCCAGCGCCGCGGGGCCGTCGCTCACGCGCAGCCCCGCGCCCGCGCACGCCTCGGCGACCTCGTCCGGGTCGACGCCGTCCAGACAGCGCAGCCGGACCGAGGTGGCGGCCACCCGTGCGGCGGCCCTGGCGCCGTCGAGCCCGGCCAGGTCCCAGTAGGCCTCGTCGGCGTCGGGGGCGGCCGGCGTCCACAGCGCCTCGTCGGCGCCGTCCGCCCCCTGCGCCCGCACGAGGCCGGCCTCGGCGAGGCGCCTGATGGCGTCCTCGGCCTGTGGCGGGGGGACGGTGTGAGACGCCTCCGCCAGGATCCCGGACAGGGTCCGGGTGCCGTCGAGCAGGGGCGCGAGTGCCTCGGCGTCCGCGCCCCGCAGTGCGGTGACTCCTTGCGCCGACACGAGGTAGGCGGCCTCTCCCGGAACGACCTCCACCCTCAGGTGCTTCTTGAACCCGACCCGCAGGTCCCCGACCAGTGGTTCCCCGGCGCGTGGTTCGCTCCCCCCCGTGGCGGTCACGCGACGAACTGGGCAACCAGAGCGGCGGGTTCGGCGGGGATGCTGCGTACGCACAGACCGGCGGAGCCGGTCGGCACGCTGCGCAGGCACAGGCCGGCGGTCATCGGGCGGGCACCGTCGAAGACATCGAGCTCCTCGATGTCCATGCGCGCGGCGGGCTCGGTACGCGGGGCGCTCGGGCGAGCGGTGACGGTCCCGGGCAGCAGCCCGAGCCGGACGAGCTCGCCGTAGGGGTCGACCTCGAATATGTTCGCTGCGCTGGTGCCATTCCCCGTCATGGCTTTCCCTTTCTCTCCGTTGTCCGGCGGGCCTTCGTCGGCCGCCGCTGAAGAGAATCATGCGAAAAGGCCCCTGATCACGGACAGTGCCGCCGTCACCACTCGCATATGAACTTTTCACAGTTGTACGGATGTCCGGACGGCGCACGCAGCATCGGCGGAGGAGGTTCCGTACAATTTGGATCCGAACGACACCGAGGAGTGTGCCCGTGCCCGGCCAACGATCCATCACGCAAGCCGAGAAGCTGGCGGAGGCCAAGCTCGGCGGGTTCCCCATCCGCCATGAGCAGATGGCCGTCGTCGCGAACATCTACCGTGCCGCCTCCGCGGTCCGGCAGCACCTGGAGAACTCCGTGCTGCGGGGTGCGGACCTGACCTGGACGGCGTTCGTCGTGCTGTGGGTGGTCTGGGTCTGGGGCGAGTCGGAGACCCGGCACGTGGCGGAGGAGGCGGGCATCTCCAAGGGCACGCTGACCGGGGTCGCGCGAACCCTGGAGAAGCGCGGGCTCGTGCGGCGGGCCGGTCACCCCACCGACGGCAGGCTGGTGCTGCTCAGCCTCACCGACGAGGGCGAGGAGCTGATGCGGCGGCTCTTCCCCGCGTTCAACGAGGAGGAGGCGTTCGTCGCCTCGCGGCTCAGCGACGAGGAGTGCCGCGGCATCGCCCAAGGGCTGCGGCAGGTGGTGCTCCAGGTCGAGGAGGAGGGCGAGGAGCGCCGGCTCACGCTCCTCGACGGGGCGCCGCCCGCCCCGCGCCGCAGCGGACGCCGCGCGCAGGGCTGAGACGGGACGGGGGTCAGCCCCGGTCGCCGGCGGCCCGTACGAGCGCGTCGAAGAGGCCCTGCTGGGCCGGGTCCTCGTGGGCGGTGTCCTCGGGGTGCCACTGGACGGCGGTGAACCAGCCCGTGGAGCCCGGCAGTTCGAGCCCCTCCACGGTGCCGTCGGCGGCGCGTGCGGTGACCGTCAGGCCCGTGCCGGTGCGGCTGATCCGCTGGTGGTGGTAGCAGGACGCCTCCACCTTCTCCTCGGCGGTCGCCTGAGCCAGCAGGGTGCCGTGCTGGATCGCCACCGGGTGCACGACGTGCCGGTGCTCGCGCTGGGGGCCGCCCATGTCCTGCTCCAGGGTGCCGCCGAGGGCGACGTTGACGACCTGGAGGCCGCGGCAGACCGCCAGCAGCGGCACGCCCAAGTGCAGTGCTTGCCGGGCGAGTTCGAGGTCGAAGTCGTCCTGGAGGTCGTCGACGTCGTAGACGCTGTCGTGGGTGTCGGAGGCGCCGTAGCGGTGCGGGGCGAGGTCGCCTCCGCCGGGGAGCAGCACGCCGTCGAAGCGGGCGAGCCGGCCGGCCATGTCGCCGGGCGCGGGGTGGATGCTCGCCGGTTCTCCGCCGGCCCGCCAGACGGCCTCGATCAGGGCGCGGGCGTTGACCTCGGCTGCGTAGCGCAGGGCGGAGGTGGTGGCGGCGAAGCGGGCGGGGATCGCGATCAGGGGGCGCGCGGGCAGGTTCGTACGGCTCACAACTGGATCCAGGTGGTCTTCAGTTCGGTGTACTTCTCGATGGCGTGGGTGGACTTGTCGCGGCCGTTGCCGGACTGCTTCATGCCGCCGAAGGGGACGGTCAGGTCGCCCTCCTCGTAGCAGTTGACCCAGACGGTGCCGGCCCTCAGGGCGCGGGAGACCTGGTGGGCGGTGGACAGGTCGGAGGTCCACAGGCCCGCGGCGAGGCCGTACTCGGTGGCGTTGGCCAGCCGTACAGCCTCCTCCAGGTCGTCGAAGGCGAGGACGGACAGGACCGGGCCGAAGATCTCCTCGCGGGCCAGCCGCATGCCCGGGTCCACCTGGTCGAAGACGGTGGGCTGCAGGAAGCTGCCGCCGGTCCCGGTGTCGGTGCGGCCGCCGCCGGCGCGCAGGCGTGCGCCCTCCTCGACGCCGGTGCCGATGTGGCCGAGGACGCGTTCCAGGTGGCGTTCGCCGGCCATGGCGCCCATCTCGGTCGCCGGGTCGAGCGGGTCACCGACCCGCAGCTCCCCGGCCCGCGCCACGATCGCCTCGGTGACGCGGTCGGCGACCGAGGAGTGTACGAGCAGCCGGGAGGGGGCGGTGCACATCTCGCCCTGGTTGAAGAAGATGCCCCAGGCGGCGGTGGCGGCGGCCTTCTCCAGGTCCGGGGCGTCCGGGAGGATGATGTTGGGCGATTTGCCGCCGAGTTCGAGCCAGACCCGCTTGAGGTTGGAGTCGGCCGCGTAGTGCAGGAAGTGCCGGCCGACGGCGGTGGAGCCGGTGAAGGCCAGGACGTCCACGTCGGGGTGGAGGCCGAGGGCGCGGCCGGCCACCGGGCCGTTGCCGTTCACCACGTTGAGGACGCCAGGCGGCAGCCCGGCCTCGGTGGCGATCCGGCCGAGCAGCAGGGCGGACAGCGGGGAGTTCTCCGAGGGCTTCAGGACGACGGTGCAGCCGGCGGCGAGGGCCGGGGCGATCTTCCAGCCCGCCAGTGTCAGAGGGAAGTTCCACGGTACGACCGCGCCGACGACGCCCGCGGGCTCGCGGGTGACCAGTGCGAGGGCGTCCGGGGCGGTGTGCGGCGACTCGTCGGTCAGCTTGTCGGCGAGCTGGCCGTACCAGCGGAAGGTGTTGATCACGGCCCGCAGTTCGATGGCGTACGCGTCCGTGATCGGCTTGCCCATCTCCAGGCTGATCGTCAGCGCGAGCTCGTCGCGCCGCTCTTCGAGCAGGTCGGCGACGCGCAGCAGGAGGCGGCCGCGGTCGGCGGGGGCCAGGCGCGGCCAGGGGCCGGAGTCGAAGGCGCGGCGGGCGGCGGCGACGGCCGCGTCGACCTCCTGAGCGCCTGCGTCGGCGACCTGGGTCAGCACCTGGCCGTCGCGGGGCGAGACGGCGGCGAAGACCGCTCCTGAGCCGCCCTCGTCGGCGCCGTCGATGTGATGCACGCCGGACAGCTCCAGTGCCTTGGCTCGGCGGAGCCACTCCTCGTGGGTGATGTCCAGCATCCGGTCCTCCGGAAGTCGTTGATCTGCTTCCCGTTTATTTGATTCCAAACGATATGCTGCGGGAGCAGTCATCACAAGAGTTCACGGACCGCCGCGGCGGTCCGCGGACCCCGGGAAGGAGCCCGCCCGTGCGCGCACTCGTCATCCAGCACGACCACGTGACCGACCCCGGTCCGGTCGGGGCCCGTCTCGTGGAACGCGGCTACGACCTCACCGTCGTGACGGTCGTGCCCGAGGACCGCCACCACACGCCGGACGTGACCTTCGACTTCCCCACGGCCGACGGCTGGGACCTGATCGTGTCGCTCGGCGCGCCCTGGTCGGTGTACGACGAGGCGGCCGTCGGCCGTTGGATACCCGGCGAGCTGGCCCTCCTGCGCAAGGCCCACCACCTCGGCGTCCCGCTCCTCGGCGTCTGCTTCGGCGCCCAGGCACTGACCACCGCGCTCGGCGGTTCGGTCGAGGCGTCGCCGAGCGCGGAGATCGGCTGGGTCGAGGTCGACACCGACGATCCTTCGCTGATCGGTGCCGGTCCCTGGTTCCAGTGGCACTACGACCGCTGCGTCCTGCCGCCCGGCGCCGAGGAGTTGGCCCGCAACGCGGTGTGCCCCCAGGCCTTCCGGGTCGGGCGCAGCCTGGGGGTGCAGTTCCATCCGGAAATCACCGCGGCGACGGTGCGGCTGTATCTCGACAACGGCGGCACGGAGCAGTGCCTGGAGCACGGGGTGGACCCGGCCGCGCTGCTCGCCCGCACACGGGAGTTGGAGACGGTGGCCCGGGGGAACGCGTATCGGCTGGTGGACGCGTTCCTCGAGCAGGTGACGGGGGTCTAGGACGGACGGTTCGGGGGGTGCACCGGTACATCGGTGCACCCCCCGAGGCATTGCGCGGCGGGAGCCGCGTGCTCAGGCCACCTCGGCGGCCGGGACGGCCTCGGTCGCCGGCCTGTTGCGGGTGACGCGGTCGGCGGCCACACCCAGGATCAGCACCGCCGGGACGGCCAGGCCCAGCCAGGTCGCCGTGCCCGGGTCGCCGCCGATGAGGGTGGTGAAGTTGGCGAGGATCAGCCAGATCGCGCCGGCGATGCCGAGGGCACCGAGGACGGGGGCGATGAGGGTGTTCCAGGCGCGGGAGTCCAGGCGTTCACGGCGGAAGAAGACGACCACCGAGACGGACGTCAGGAAGTACAGGAGCATGATCGCCAGTACGGCGACGCCGCTGAACCAGGAGAAGAGGGTCAGCACCGGGTCCTTGCCCAGCAGCGCGAAGGGCATGACCAGCAGGATGGCGACGCCGGTCTGCACGACACCCGCCGTCCACGGGGAGTGGCGCTTGTTGAGCTTGCAGAGCCCGGGGGGCAGCAGCCCGTCGCGGCCGAGGGAGAACAGGTAGCGGTTGGCGGAGTTGTGGAAGGCGAGGATGCCGGCGAAGAGGGAGGTCGCGAGGAGGACCGGCAGGACGTCGCCCGCCCAGCCGCCGAACTGCGCCGTGATCGGTGCGAAGACCCAGCCCGAGGCGTCGCCGCCGGAGAGCGCCTTGCCGGCGTCGGCGGTGGCGTGGGAGGCGCCGTGGGCGGAGACCAGCATCCACGAGGTGAACGCGAAGAAGAGGCTGATGGCGACGACGGAGAGATACGTGGCCCGGGGCACCGTCTTGCGGGGCTCGCGCGCCTCCTCGCCGTAGATCGCGGTCGCCTCGAAGCCGAACATGGACGCCACGGCGAACATCAGCGCCACCCCGGGAGCGCCCTGGAGCGCCGCGCCGGGCGAGAAGCTGCCGGAGAAGTCCAGGCCCTGGGGGCCGCCGCCCTTGAAGAAGGTGACCAGGGAGAAGACGAACAGGATGCTGAACTCGGCCAGGACGAACACGGCCAGCAGCCTGGCGCCCATCTCGATCCCGGCCGCGCCGAGGACCTGCACGATCGCCATGGTGGCCAGGACGAAGACCCACCACGCGATGTGCACGTGCGCGTACTCCTGGACCAGGCCGCTGACGATGTTGCCGTAGAGCCCGTACATCGCGGCCTGGATCGCGCAGTAGGCGAAGAGCGCGACACCGGCGCTGCCGGATCCTACGGGGCGGCCGAGCCCCTTCCCGATGTACGTGTAGAACGCGCCGGCGTCCACGACATGGCGCCCCATGGCGACGAAGCCGACGGAGAACAGCAGGACGATGAGGCCGGCCACGACGTACGCGGCGGGCACTCCGGCGCCGTTGCCGATGGCGACGGCGATGGGCACGGCGCCGGCGATGCCGGTCAGCGGCGCCTGCGCGGACAGGACGAAGAAGAGGATGCCCAGCACCCCGAGGGAGTTGGGTTTGAGCCGGCCTGCCGTGGAGTCGTCCTTCATCGTCTGACTCCCCGGGACGGTTTGACTGTCCACACGGATCACCTGCCTGCGAGCGAAAGGGGATTGTTTAGAGCCAAACGAGTTGCCCCATAGTGGGCCGGAACTATCCGGATGACAAGGGGGTCAGGCGATGATTTTTCCGGGCCGGGAGGTGCGCCGGAACGCGCGGCGGCCCCGGACGCGGAACGTCCGGGGCCGCGCGGAGGCGCAGGTCAGTCGTCGGCGGCGTCGAGCTTGCGGAGCAGGGCGCGCAGCTGGTCCAGGGCGGCGACCGTGACCTCGGGCTCGCCGAGGACGAGTTGGTGCAGGACGAGGCCGTCGAGGGCGGCGAAGACCAGGCGGGTCAGCCCCTGGTCGGCGCCGGCCGGCAGCATGCGGCTCAGCTCCCGCCGCGTGGCGTCGAAGTACTCGTCGTACAGCGCGCGCAGCGGCGGCAGCAGCTCGGGCCGGCGGCGCGACTCCAGCAGCAACTCGTACTGGAACGCCTGGAGGTCCGGGTCGGCCGTGACCATCTCGGACACCCCGGCCGCGAAGTCCGCGACCTTCCCGGTGCCCGGTTCGAGGGCGCTGGTGCTCAGCGAGGTGCGGATGGTGTGCTCCAGGGTCGCCTCGATCAGCGCGTCACGGGAGCCGAAGTGGTGCACGACCAGGCCGTGGGTGACACCGGCCTCCTCCGCGACCGCCCGGTAGGTGAGCCTGCGCAGGCCGCCGCGCGCCACCACGCGCACCGCTGCCTTCAGCAGGGCCTCGCGGCCCTCGCCGTAGTGCAGGCGCTTGCGTGGCTTGCTGCCCTCGGGTGCGTCGGCGGAGTCGGTCATGCGAGCGACCCTACCTGCGCGTCCCCTCCCACCGGGCGGCCCGGCGGCCGGGCCGGTGCGGGGCGGTCTCGCGGTGGGCATCACCGCTTGGGCGGGCGGATGCCGCGGAACTCCCAGTCGCCGCCGAGCGCCGTGGACAGCACCTCCTCGGACTCGGTGGGCTGCGCTCCGACGTCCGTGCGGATGGCGGTGGGACCGGTGACGATGTGGTTCGTCAGCCTGCCCAGTCCCTCGACCTCGACCTCGACGACGTCGCCCGGCCGGACGGGGCGGGAGTTGGCCGGGGTGCCGGACAGCAGTACGTCACCGGGGTGGAGGGTGATGGTGCGGGCGATGTCGGCGACGAGGTAGTGCATGTCCCACTGCATCTCGTCGGTCGAACCGTCCTGCACCACCTCGCCGTTGACGTACGTCCGCAGGCTCTTGCCGTGGAAGTCCCAGTCGGTGACCAGGCCCGGGCCGAGCGGGCAGAGGGTGTCGGAGCCCTTCACGCGGAGCATGGAGCCGGCGTCGGTGTCGCGGAAGTCGTGCAGGCCGTAGTCGTTGGCGACGGTGTAGCCCGTGATGTACTCCCCCGCCTCGGCCGGGGAGATGTTCCGCGCGGTCTTCCCGATGACGATGGCGACCTCGCCCTCGTAGTTGAGCCACTTGCAGCCCTCGGGGCGTACGACGGCGCCCTTGTGGGAGTTGAGGGCCGAGGTCGGCTTGTGGAAGTAGGTCGGGGTGGCGGGCAGGTCGATCTGGAACTCGTCCACGCGGCTGCGGTGGTTGAGGTGGACGGCGATCACCTTGGAGGGCACGACCGGCGGCAGGTGCCGGGCCTCCTCGGTCTTGACGCGGCGGCCGTCCCCGGCGACGAGTTCGTCCCCGTCGACGGTGACCTGGACGGCGGCACCGTCGAGCAGGATGCGGCGGTATTCGGGCATGAGGACTCCTGGATACGACGGGACGCGGCTAGCCGCGGCTGTGGGGAGTGCGCGGTGCGGTGGGCGTGGGCGGTCCGGCGCCGGTCCAGCCGTCGGCCGGGCGGTCGAACCACAGGTGGACCTGGCCGGTGCCGATGGAGTTCTCGTACTCGCCGTACTGCCGGGCGCGGGCGGTGCAGGCCTGCTCGCCGAGGGCGCCGGCCATCATCAGGTAGTGGAAGAACTTCGCCTCGGGCTTGTACTTCCAGAACTCGTCCATGGTGTCGAGGACCTTGTCGTGGCGGCCCTCCTTGAACCAGGCGATCCGCTCGTGGTCGGCCTCACGCGCCTCGGGCGTGAAGATGTGGGCGGTGTCGCTGGACTCGTGGTCGCGCAGTTCGCGCAGCGGCCAGAAGGTGTGCGAGAGGGCGCCTGAGGCGATGAGCAGGACGCGGCGGCCGGGGGTGGCGGCGATGCCGTCGGCGAGCGCCCGCCCGAGCCGCAGATGGTCCTCCATGTCGCCGGTCTGGCAGACGCCGATGGTCACCCACCGCTTGTCGGGAAGGCCCTCGCCGAGGAACTTCCAGAGGTTGATGGTGGCGTAGTAGATCGGCAGGTGGTCGTCCTCGATCGCGGTGATCCAGGTGCCATGCTTGTCCGCGAACTTCTCGATGTTCTGCGCGAGTTCGGGGTCGCCGGGGAAGTCGTACGGCATCCGGCACATGCCGCGCGGCAGCTCCTCGGAGGTGAAGAGCCCGGCGCGGCGCTGCTGTGCGGTGACGACGAACTCGACGGTGGTCGCCCAGTGGGAGTCCAGGACCACGACGGTGTCGTATTCATTGGCGGCGTCCCGCTCGAAGACCTCCTTGCGGAGCTCCTGGAGGCCGGTGACGAGAGTGATCTCCTTGCCCTCGTTCAGCTCCAGCCGGTCGGCCTCGGGCAGCACGATGGTGGGGACGTGGGCGAGCAGGCCCGCCCCGACGATCTCACCCATGGTCCTTCCATCCCTTCGGGGCGGTGACGGTGTTCTTCAGGTCGCAGTAGAAGTCGAAGCTCCAGGTGCCGCCCTCGCGCCCGACGCCGGAGTGGCGGGAGCCGCCGAAGGGGGCCTGGAGGTCGCGTACGAAGAAGCAGTTGACCCATACGGTGCCCGCGACCAGCTGTGCGGTGACGCGGCCGGCGCGCTGCCTGTCGCCGGTGGCGACGGTGGCTGCGAGCCCGAAGCGGGTGTCGTTGGCGAGGCGTACGGCCTCGTCCTCGGTGGTGAAGGTCTGCAGGGTCAGGACGGGGCCGAAGACCTCCTCCTGGACGATCTCGCTGTCCTGCGCGACGTCGGTGAGCAGGGTCGGCGCGTAGTACTGGCCGTCCTTGCGGTGCCCGCCGATGACGGCGCGGGCGCCGGCCGCGATCGCCCGCTGCACGAAGCCGTCGATCTTCTCCAGCTGGCGGGGGTGGATGTTGGGGCCGATGTCGGTGGCCTCGTTGCGCGGGTCGCCCTGCACGAGGCCGGCCGCCTTGGCGGTGAAGCGCCGCGTGAACTCCTCGGCGATCGACTCCTCGACCAGGATGCGGGTGGCGGCCAGGCAGACCTGCCCGGCGTTGTCGTACTGCTCCACCGCGAGGTCGACGGCGAGGTCGAGGTCGGCGTCGGCGAAGACCAACAGTGGGGACTTGCCGCCGAGTTCGAGGCTGAGGGGGGTGAGGTGGGCGGCCGCCGCCGCGCTGATCCGCTGGGCCGTCGGGACCGACCCGGTGAAGCTGATGCGGCGTACGTCCGGGTGCGAGGTGAGGGCGTCGCCGATCTCGGAGCCGTAGCCCTGGACGATGTTGAGCACACCGGCGGGCAGTCCGGCCTCGGCGGCGATGTCCGCGAGCAGCGAGGCGGTCAGCGGGGTCCACTCGGCGGGCTTGAGCACCACGGTGTTGCCGGCCGCGAGGGCCGGGGCGACCTTCCAGGTGGACAGCATCAGCGGGGCGTTCCACGGCGTGATCAGGACGCTGGGTCCGGCCGGGTCCCAGCTGACGTGGTTGCCGTGCCCGCGGGTCTCGAAGTCCTCGTGCTCCAGCGTGAGCAGCCAGTCCGCGAAGAAGCGGAAGTTGTGCGCCACGCGCGGCATGACGCCCCGGCGGTGCGAGCGCAGCAGGGCTCCGTTGTCGGTGGTCTCGACGACGGCGAGCTCCTCGATCCGCTTCTCGACGCCGTCGGCGATCGCGTGCAGCAGGCGGGCGCGTTCGGCGCGCGGGGTGGCGGCCCAGCCGGGGAAGGCGGCCTTCGCGGCGGCGACGGCGGCCTCGGCCTCGGCGGCGGTGCCGCGGGCGATCTCACCGATCGTGCTGCCGTCGATCGGCGAGGCGTCGGTGAAGGTGCCGGCGGAGGCGACGCGCTCGCCGCCGATCCAGTGCCGGGTGTCGACGGCGACCCCGGCCACCGTGAGGGTGTGCTCGGTCATGTCCGGTCTCCAGGTCCTTTGCTGTGTACGGGGGTTACTCGGCGCCCGAGGTGCTGGACTCCAGCAGGCGGCCGCCGTCCCACACCACCCCGACCTGCCGGTAGTACGCGGCGATCGGCTCACGGATCTCGAGCCGCGCCAGCTCCTCCGTCGGCGCCTCGAAAAGCTCCAGCTCGGCGTCGCCGGTCCACGGCTGCCCGCCCTCGAAGGACGCCGCGCCGGACTCGATCAGCTCGTCCAGCGCGAGTCCCTTGCCCTTCTCGATCGAGGGCAGCCAGCGGTGATGGGCCATCGGGTGGCCGTTGACGAAGCCGTTCGTCTCCGAGGGCTCCCGCAGGGTCACCACGGCCTGGGCCAGGCGCCGGTCGGCGGCGGCGATGGTCGCGCCGAAGCGGGCTCCGGCCTCGATCCGCGGAGCGGGTCCGTAGGGGTGCGGGCGCGTCTGGTGGATGGAGCCGAGCTTCTTCGGGTAGCCCTGGTGCAGTCCGCGCGCGATCGCGAAGTCCTTGTCGACCCAGATGTACACGCAGCGGGTGTAGGTCTGCCCCTTGTACGTGCAGCGGACGACCGCGAAGGCCTCCTTGTACTGCGAGAGCACCGGGTCGAGGAGCTCGTCGCCGGACGCGGAGCAGGACTGCCAGTCGGCCCAGATCAGCGCGACCGCGCCCGGGTCCTCGTCGGCCAACTCCAGGGGTTCGGGCAGCAGTTCACGTACTCGCGCGGGGTCGGTGCGGTACTCGACGGTGAGCAGGTCGCCCGAGTAGCGCCACGGCGGGGACGGGATCAGCGACGAGGCGCCCGTCGCCGTCTTGGGATGGAAGTAACCACGGACAGCAGACATGAGGGAGGGTTCCTTATGCGGTGAGGGACGCGGTGAGGGCGGGCTGCTTCAGGAGCTGGGCGCGGTAGCGGGCGGCCGCCATGGCGGCGGCCTGGCCGCCGAGCGCGACGACGCCGACGAGCCGGCCGTCGGCGTGGTAGCCGACGAGGACGTCGCCATCCGGGTCGCCGTCCAGGACGCGCACGTCGTCCTTGCCGAGGACCGGTGCGCCGAAGGACTGGAGCCGGAACTCGTGCTGGTCGCTCCAGAAGGTGGGCAGCGGCGCGAAGGGAGCCGACTCCCGTTCCTCGCCGGTGAGATGGGCGACGAGCGCTTTGGCGGCGTGTTTGGCCGTGTCCGTGGGGATCGACCAGTGCTCGACGCGGCGGGGCACGCCGTCGTAGCGGGCGTTGGGGAAGCGGGCGACGTCGCCGACCGCGACGACCTCGGGCCGGCCGCCGACGCGCAGTCGCTCGCAGGTGAGCACTCCGTCGGTGAGGTCGAGGCCGTTGCCCTGGAGCCATTCGACGTTGGCGACGGAGCCGACCGACTCCACGACCACGTCGGCGGGCAGCACCCTGCCGTCGCCCAGGACGACGCCGTCGACGCGGTCCATGCCTGTGAACCCGGCGACCGTGGCGCTCAGTTCGAAGCGCACCCCGCGCTTCTCGTGCCGCTCGCGCAGGGCCCGGCCGAGGAGTTCGCCGAGCGGTCCGACCATGGGCAGCGGCAGCGGGTCGACGACGGTGACCTCGCGGACGCCGAGTCCCACGGCGGTGGCCGCGACCTCGCAGCCGATGAATCCGGCCCCGACCACCACGACGCGGGCGCCGGGGCGGGTCAGCTCCTCGCGCAGGCCCTGGGCGTCGGCGAGGGTGCGCACGGTGTGCCGGCCGGTGAGTGGGCCCGGGCAGCGCAGCCGCCGGGGCCGCATGCCGGTGGCGACGACCAGTCCGTCGTAGGAGAGCCGCGAGCCGTCGTCGAGGACGACGGTCCGCGCGTCGAGGCGGGCCTCGACGACCTTGGCGCCGAGCCGCCACTCCACGTCGGCGGCGGCCGCCTTCGGGGTGAAGGCCAGCGACGCGAAGGGGGCTTTGCCGGCCAGGACCTCCTTGGAGAGCGGAGGCCGGTTGTAGGGCATGTGGGGCTCGTCGCCGACGACCGTGATCGCCTCGGTCCAGCCGGCGGCGCGCAGCTGCTCTGCGGCGCGCAGGCCGCCCATCGATGCGCCGGCGACGACGATACGGCCGCTCATGTCAGGCCTCGATCCGGATGGCCTGCAGCGGGCAGACGTCCGCGGCCTCCTCGACCTCGTCGCGCAGTGCGTCGTCGGGGTCGGCGACGTACGCCAGGTGGCCGGCCTCGTCCATGGAGAAGACGTCGGGGGCCGCGAAGACGCACTGGCCGTGGTCCTGGCACTTGTTCATGTCGACGACGACCTTCATGGCGGTCCTCCTGAGGGTGAGGGCGTCGGGGCAGTGAGGGGAAAGAGGGGCCCGGCCCGGCTGGGACGGGCCCCTCGGCCACAGAGGACGGAGATCCGCGGTGCGGAACCCGTACCCCTGACTCGTTTGGCTTCAAACAACATAGGAACCCGCCGGGCCCTGGTCAATACCTGTCCAGATGGATAAATTTTTCACAGGACCCTCTTGCGGGTCAGCGCCTCTCTCCATACCGTTCGGGTTCAAACGAATAGCTCCGGGACAGGTCCGTGACAGGTCCCTGCGTCCGGAGTCAGCCTGGGAGTCCCCCACCCTTCCGCCAAGGAGACACCGGTGAGCGCATCCGACACTGCAGACATCCGCCGGCACATGGAACGGCTCGCGGCCGAGGGCGTCGACGTCGTACGGGTGGTCTACCCCGACCTGATCGGCACCGACCGCGCCCGCGACGTGCTGCTGGACCACCTGCCGTCGGCCTGCGACCACGGCCTCGCCTTCTGCCGCGCCGTCTACCACACCAGCCCGCAGGGCGACGTGGCCGCGGTCGCGGGCGGCCTGGACGCCGGCCTGCCGGACGTCACCGTGCGGCCCGACCTGTCCACGCTGGCCGTCCTGCCCTGGGAGCCCGGTGTCGCCGCCTGTCTCGGCGAGGTCACCGACCCGGCGACCGGCGCCCCGGCCCCCGAGTCGCCCCGCGACCTGCTGCGCACCGTCCTGGCCCGGGCGGCCGAGCAGGGGCTGCGCCCCATCGTCGGCCCCGAGCTGGAGTACTTCCTGCTGGAGCCCGCCCCCGGCACCCCGACCGGCTGGCGCCGCTCGCCGGAGACCACCGGCTCCGTCTACACCGCCGGCCTGCGCGCCGACCCCGCCAACCACCTGCTGCGCACCCTGCGGCACCTGCGCGACCTGGGGCTCGGCGTCATCACCGGCAACCACGAGTTCGACGGCGGCCAGTACGAGATCAACCTGACCCACTCCGCCGCCCTGGACGCCGCCGACCGCGCCTTCCGCTTCAAGGCCGCGGTGAAGGAACTGGCGCGCCAGGAAGGCAACTTGGCCACCTTCATGGCCAAGCCCTTCGGCGACGCGGGCGGCTCCGGCTTCCACCTCCACCTGTCCTGCGACGACGAGGACGGCGGCAACGTCTTCGACGACCCGGCGGGCTCCTACGGCCTCTCCGCCACCGCCCGGCACGCCGTCGCCGGCATCGTCGCGCACGCCCCCGCCCTCGCGGCGCTGGCCGACCCGACCGTGAACTCCTACAAGCGCTTCGGCCCCGACACGCTCGCGCCCTGGCTGATCGACTGGGGGCTCGACAACCGCAGCGCCATGGTCCGCATCCCGCCGGAGCGGGGCCGCGGGGCCCGGCTCGAGCTGCGCCTCGGCGACGCCAGCGCCAACCCGTACCTGCTGATCGCGGGCACGATCGCGGCCGCGCTGCTGGGCGTCCGGGCGGGCGAGGAGCCGCCGCCGCCGCTGGAGGGCTACGGCTACGACACCACCCGTTCCGCCATGCTCCCGCAGACCCTGTCCGCCGCGCTCGACGCGCTGGAGGCGGACACCGCCCTGACCGAGGTGCTCGGCAAGGCGTTCACCACCTCCTTCCTCACCTACAAGCGCGACGAACTCGCACGCTTCGGCCGGCACGTCACGGACTGGGAGTTCACCGAGTACGCGTACCACCTGTGATCCCGCCGCGTCCGTGATCCCGCGGCGCCTGTAGTCCCGCCGACGCCCTCGTTCAGGAGATCCACCGCCATGACCAGTCCCACCGTTCCCGCCGTGCCCACCACCCGCGCCGAGCTGCGTGCCGCCCTCGCCGAGCCGCTGCCGATCGAGCAGGTGGACCTCGCGAACCTCGACAACTTCGCCGACGGCATCACGCCGTGGCGGATGTTCCACACCCTGCGCCACGAGGACCCGGTGCACTGGCAGCCCGAGGAGGCGCCCAACTCCGGCTTCTGGTCGGTGACCCGGCACGCGGACATCGCCACCGTCGACCGCGACCCGGAGACCTTCACCTCGACGAGGTTCGTCAACCTCGAGGAGGTCGACGAGGACCAGATCAAGAAACGCGCCTCCATCCTGGAGATGGACGGCGTCCGCCACCGCGCGCTGCGCAGCGTGATCCAGCGGCAGTTCGGCGCGAGCGTCATCAACAGCTACGGCGACTTCCTGCGCGGCCTGACCGCGAAGACGCTGGACGCGGCGCTGGCCAAGGGCAGCTTCGACTTCGTGGCCGACGTCTCCGCGGACTTCCCCATCAACGTCCTGGCCCGTCTGCTGGACGTCCCGCCGGAGGACAACCAGCAGCTCATCGACTGGGGCAACCGCATCATCGGCAACACCGACCCCGACTACGCGGACGTACTGCTGCACAGCGCGGAAAGCGAGAAGTACCGCGACCTGCCCTTCCGCTCCCCGGCGTCGATCGAGGTCTTCGAGTACGGCCGCGAGCTGGCGCGGCAGCGGCGTGGCGGCGACGGCACGGACCTGGTCTCCAAGCTGGTCAACACCATGCCGCGCGACGGAGTCCCGCTGTCCGCGCAGGACTTCGACAACTACTTCCTGCTGCTGGTGGTGGCCGGCAACGAGACCACCCGGCACACCATCACCCACTCCATGCTGGCCCTGCTCCAGCACCCCGATCAGCTGGCCCGTCTCAAGGACGACCCGTCCCTGATCCCCACGGCGGTCGAGGAGTTCCTGCGCTGGGCCTCCCCCGTCTACCACTTCCGCCGCACCGCGACCCGCGACGTCGAACTCGGCGGCAAGCAGGTGCGCGAGGGCGACAAGGTCGTCATGTGGTACGCCTCCGGCAACCGCGACGAGCAGGTCTTCGGCAACCCCTACGACTTCGACGTCGCCCGCGAGAACAACGACCACGTCACCTTCGGCAAGGGCAGCCCGCACCTGTGCCTGGGCAACCTGCTGGCCCGCACCGAGATCCGCATCATGTTCGAGGAGCTCATCCCGCGCCTCGCCGACATCCGCCTCACCGGCGACGTCCCCCGCGTCCGCTCCAACTTCGTCAACGGCATCAAGAAACTGCCGGTGGAGGTGACGCCGGCCTGAGGGGGCGGCGTGATCGCTCGCCGCGGCAAGGCAGTTGGCGTCTTGCGTAGATCGAATCTTACGTAGCCGCTTTCAGGAGCCGCAGGGCCCGCGAGCGCGACGAAACAGAACGAAAGCGCCGCCCGCCGAGGGGGGTTCGGCGGGCGGCGTGGGGGCCGCGGTGGCGGGTCGTCCTGGGAGGGGGAGTCCGGGTGGACGAGGCCGCGGCCGATCGGGGGCGATGCGGATCGCCTTGGGTGGGTTCAGCAGCCGCAGGAGTAGAAGAGCACGTCCCAGTGGTTGCTCTCGCGGGCGTAGATGTTTCCGGAGGCGGCGCGGTACTGCGGGGCGTTGTCACCCGCCCGTGGGCCGATGTAGGTGAAGGTGCCGGTGATGTAGTTGCTCAGGCACGTGGTCGGGTTGAAGTCGAGCTTGTAGCCGTTCCAGTGGCTGTACGTGCCTGAGGCGTGCCCCGTCTCGGTGCCGCCGGTGATGGTGATCGCGCAGCCGCTGGCGTTCTTCAGCGTGATGGCGCCCTGCACGGTCGCGAGGTTGATCTGCTCGAAGGACGTGCAGTGGGCGTTGTTGCGGTCGGTGCAGTTGCCGCTGGACGTCCAGGCGACCCCCGCGTTGCGGAGCCGGTTCGCGGCGTCCGCCTGGCTCAGCTTGGTCACGGCGGCCGTCGAGGTGGCGGGGGCGGCCCAGGCCGTGGTGCCGGTGGCCGTGAGCGCGACGGTGAGGACCGTGCCGCCCAGGGCGGCAGCGAGCTTGGTCTTGGTGTTCAAGTCCTGGTTCTCCTTCGCTGGTTGGTGACACACGTCAGGCGACGAGAGCGGCCCAGGTGCGGGCGTCCACGACTCCGTCGGACGGCAGGGACGCGTCGGCCTGGAAGGAGGTCACCGCCGACCGGGTCGCGGGCCCGAAGGCGCCGTCCACCCACAAGTCGGAGCCGTTCGCGGCCAGTTGGCTCTGTACGGCGCGCACGGCCTCGCCGGAGCCGCCCGCGGCGAGCGGCGCGACGAGCTGGTTCCAGGTCTGGTGCCCGGCGACGCCGTCCACCCGTGCCTCGACCGCGCCCTGGAAAGAGCGGACGGCCCGCGCGGTGGCGGAGTCGTAGATCCCGGTGACGGTGAGCGGGGAACCGTGCTGACGGAGCAGGAACTGCACGCTGCACACCCGCTCTCCGCGGGCGCCGGCGGTCAGCGTCGGCCAGGCGGGGGCCGCCGGGTTGCCGCCGATGCGGGCGGCGACGTCGGCGCGCAGCCGCGGCAGGCGCCGGTGGAGCTGGTCGCCCGGGCAGTCGGTGTCGGTGAAGTCCCGGTGCCCGTAGATCTGGTACGCCCGCAGGCCGTAGCGGACGCAGACGGCGGCGCACAGCTCGACGAGGGAGGCGTACAGCTCGGAGGGCGGTTGTGCGGTGTCGTAGGTTCCCTCGTTCTCGATGCCGACGGCGACCGTGTTCTGTCCCGCGGTGTGCGCGCCCTCGACGACGGCGGCGCCGCCGAGCAGCGTCTCCAGGCTGCGGTGGCGGCCCTCCATGACCTGCCCGTCGCGGCTGATCGTGAAGTGCCGGCCGCAGTCGATCAAGCCCCGGCCCTGGTGCGCGTCCTGGATCGACCGGGCGAGCGCGAAGGCGTGCACCGGTGAGCCGGCCCCGGAGTCGGGGCTCGCCGTGTGGTGCACGATCACTTTGTGCGGGCGCGCGGCGTGCACCGTGACCGGCAGCGTGGGTGGCCGGGCACCCCACTCGTCACGGTCGGCGATGGGCGGCTGGACCGCGGCCCGCACCGGTACGGCGTGGAGCGCGGCCGTCGCCGAGACCCCCGTGCCCAGCACGACCGCGCCGCCGCCCAGAAGCACCGGCCGTCGGGCGGGGCGGCCATCGGCCCCACCGTCGCCACGCCGTGAACTGCCCACCGGTCTACGCCCTTTCGCCACACCCACGCCGCCCGGAGAATGCGGCGGAGAGGACGATGGCAGGCCTGGGCGGCGCGGCCAACGATCTGCGGGACATCGGGACAGCGGGCTGTCTCACCCCCTGCGACCTGCGGTGACGTGACGGCCTGGGACGGCGGGTGGGACGCGGTCAGGACTTCGGCGGCCCCTTCGCTCCCTTCGGCCCCTTCGAAGTGGCCGAGACGGAGGCGCCCGACCTGGATTTCGACGCTCCCGCCTCGTAGGCCTTGTCGCACGACTGCCAGGCGCGGAAGTCGTGGGTGCGGGCCCACAGTCGGTGGGCGGCCTGGATGTTCCACTCCGGGTCGAGGGCCTCGCGCGGCGTGCCGCCCAGCTTGCGCAGGGTGCCGTCGTAGAGCTGGAACACCCCCCAGTTCCGGGTGCCGTTGGTGTTGCCCAGGCTGTAGAGCGGGTCCAGGTTCGAGGCGCACTTGGCGATGCCGCTCGCCCGGTCCGCGTCTTCGGTGAACACCTCGCGGACCCGCCGGTCGACCTGCGCGGGCGACCACGGACGGGCCTTGACGCGGCCGGAGTAGAGGGCGCGTTTGGTGCTGTCGTCGACCGCGCCGTTGGCCTCCAGCCCGGCGAGGAGCTGGAAGACGACGACCCGCATCTGGGTGATCGGGCCGAAGGCGCCGTCGACTTCGAGGTCGAGCCCGGCCTGCTTGAGCCGGAGCTGGAGTTCACGGACGCAGGCGTCCTGGTGTCCCATGGCCACGAACCGGCACTTCGACGTCAGGAGGGGGCGGTTCGGCGAGTCGTCGGCGCCCGCCGGACGCCCGCCGGTGAGGAGCACGGCGCCCGTCACGGTCGCGCCGACGGCGAGCAGGGCCCCGAGGACGATCGGCCACCGGCGCAACTGCGGCAGCCGGGGGCGGTACGGCGGCCGAAGCGGTCCGGCGTCGCTGCCGGGACCGCCCGAACTGCCGGGACCATCCGAGCTGTCGGGGCTGTCGGGACCGACCGAGCTGTCGGGCCTGTCGGGGCTGGCGGGGCTCTCGGGCGATGTGACCGGCGGCTCCGTCGCCCCGGTGCCCACCGTGTCCGTCGCCGGTGAGGGTGACGGCGCCGACGCCATCGCCGGAACCCCGCGTCTTCGGCAGGCGTCGACCAGCACCCAGAGCCGATGCAGCTCCAGGAGTTCGTGCGGGTCGGCCCCGCAGGCCTTGCCGAACCGGGCGACGGGGTCGAAGTCGCCCGGCACTCCGGCGCCCGAGCAGTAGCGGTGCAGGGCGGAGCCGCTCACGCCCGACCTGCGGGCCAGGGCCTCGTAGCTGCAGTCCGCCCGGTTCTTCAGTTTCTGCAGCAGATCGGTGAACTCCCGCGCGTAGGCGGACCCCCGTAACTCGGTCACGCACGTACCTCCACTGATGGTCGCCTCATCACGGCGGGGTCCACGGTGCCCCAACCGGCCCAGTGCGTCCACAGGTTCGAGGCGTTACCTCAGGTAGCTCACAGGGTTCGGTGGCCCTCACCCGCCACCGGGGGCACACATGGCCGTCAGGTGTACCGGAGTTGACACCTCGATGGATCAACGACGGCAAGAGTGCTGGGAGTTGAGGGAGGGGCTTTCGGCCGTGTTCTCGCTGGTTACGTTGAGGCCGTGCGGACACAGAAGCGGTCAGGGGACGGCAGGGGCGGGGACCCGCAGGCGGCACCCCGGATGTCCCGTACCGCGGATCCCGCCCACCCCCTGCTCGCCTTCCAGAACTCCGCGGGCAACGCGGCCACGGCGAAGGCGCTGCGGCGGGGCGGTCAACGGCCGGGCGCACCACGTCCGTTCACGCCCCTGCCCGATGTCGACGAGCAGATCCCGGGGCTGGTGCTGCCGCCGTATCTGGTGGATCTGGCGGCGGGCGGGCTGTCGACGACGTACGGGCCGACCGGGCACGAGTTCGTGAGGAACGCGGTGGCCGCGGTCGTCGGGCACGGTGGTGGCACCGTCGCCGACATCGCGGGCGAGCTGGCCGGGCGGCCCGAGACGTTCTTCGGGCAGGGCCGCGCCTTCGCGGTCGAGGGCGCCAAGGGCAGGGACTGGTGGGACGTCACCGTCTCCATCGCTCCGGCGCCCGACGACCGGCCGCCCGTCTTCCATCCGAACGAACTGCTGCAGGAGGCGCCGGAGGACCCGTACGGCGCTCCCAAGGTCGGCCTGGACGACGACGCCGAGGGCAGGGACACCAAGGTCGACGTCCAGCACAACACCGCGGCCGCCACGAGCACCACGGCCGGGGCCTCCTCCAGCAAGGGTGCGGGCGGTCTGGCGTTCGGTCTCGCGCCGGTGGTGCCGGGGCTGTGGCTGGGCGGGGCGGCCATGGGCAGCGCGCAGCCCTGGCAGTCCTCGCGGGAGTCCCGCAGTCAGCGCAACGTGGCCGAACCGCGCGTGCTGCGCAGCGACAAGGGCTCGGACGAGGTGGCGCGCAAGGTGCGCTACCTCGTACGGATCAAGAAGCACGGCGGCGAGCACGAGGAGCTGCTGCGCGCCTCCGGGTCGCTCACCCAGCGCGTGCCGACCGAGCACCTGGTCCCGTCCGGCACCGGGACACCGGCCATGCCGGCCCCGTTTGCCGCCGCCGACCCCACGCCCGGCCGCGTCTCGCTCGCCGACTCGCTGGCGCCGCTCGCCGTGACCGACAGCGCCGCCCCGCACCAGGGCGGGCGCGGCCTGTTCGACGCGGTCCGCTCCGTCCTGCACCCCTCCCTCACCGCACCGGGCGCGCCGGGCCTGGCCCGGCTGTACGAGGCGACCTCGACGGCGACCGTCCTGGAGGACATGCCCCGGCTGCTGCGGGACGGCGTCGTCGGCGAGGACCTCACGTCCAAGGACGGGAAGACGGCGGGCAGTTACCGTCTGCGCGCCGCGCTCACCGGCTCACCCCGGCGTGGGGCACCGGCAAGACCCAGCTGCGCACGCATCAGCAGACCCAGACCTCGGTCACGGAGAGCGCCGGCAAGGGCCGGGCGGTCACGGCGGGCGCGGGTCCGGCGATCGGGGTCGGGGTGGCCGGCAACGCGGCCGTCGTACGGGGCACGGCGATGCCCGTCGCGGCCGCCCGCAAGGCGCGCTTCACCGCCACCGAGCAGACCGTCTCCAGCCGGCAGGGCGCCGAGGTCCGCGGCGAGAAGGTCCTCTACTACGGGACGGTGGAGTTCACGGCGGAGGGCACGGGCCCGCGTTCGGCGGAGATGATCCTTGATCCCGGGCGCCGGGTCGCCACGCACGCGATGAAGGTGTGGATGAGTCTGCGGGCCGACGAGGCGCAGAGTCTCGGGCTGCCGCTGCCGGAGGGGATGGCGGCCGGGGAGTTCGCCAAGAAGCCGAAGCGGACCGACGAGAGCGGCGGCGAGGTGGACGTGGAGCGCCATCTCGCCTACGGCGGAAAGGGCTCGAACGTCGTCCTCAGCCAGTTGGACACCGGCCCGATGGTGCGGGCCGTGAGCGAGCTGTTCGCCACCGACCCGCGGCTCGCGGGCTACCTGCCCGGCTTCGGTACGACACCGCCCGGCGCCCACACGAGCCGGGAGGAGGCGGAGACCCAGCGGCGCAACCACCGCGAGCTGATGACCGCCCTGTCGGAGACCAACCTGCGTGTCAACAAGGACCAGTTGCTGTCCACGGGCATCACGGTCCGGCTGCGCCGCAAGTCGACCATGCACTCGCACGACGTACAGCTGCGGATCAGGGGCGAGCTCGGCGACGCCGACTATCAGGGCGACATCAAGGACTGGCTGGTGCGCGCCCACTCCGGTGTCACGAGCACCTCGCTGAGCGGGCGCAGCAGTTCGCGTTCGATCGGCGGTCTGGTGCTCGGTCAGGCCCGGCTGGTCCCCGGCGTCCTGACCGGTGCGGCCCGCTACGAGCGGCACAGCACCGGCACCCGGCGCAACCAGGCCGGGCCCACCGGCCGTTCGGACATCGTGGCCAACGGTTCCGAGTCGGCCGCCGCGTTCTCGGCGCCGTTGCGGCTGGACGTGGACCTCACGATGACGTCCCGGCAGCGCAAGCTGGCCCGCGGACTCACCCTCGGCTCCCCGGGGCAGGACGCGCCGCAGTCCACGCTGCTGGGCGGGCTGCACCTGCCGGAACAGGACGTACGGCTGCTCACGCCGACCGAGTTCACGCTGGACCGGGAGGGCAAGGCCCGGCTCGACACTGTGGTCGGGGCCCGCCGGGCCGTGCCCGCGGCGCCCGACCACGACTTCGCCGCCGAAGGCATCGGCGACCTGGCCGCGATCACCCCGAGGCCGTCCGCCGGGCGCCTGCTCAAGGACTGGCAGCTGGTGGAGACCCTCGACGGGGAGCCGGTGCGGGCGCTGGCCCACGAGCTGCTGGCTCAGGCCGCCGCGCGCAACAAGGGGGCTCAGCGGGACACCGCGCTGGCGGCGGACGGGCTCGCGCCGCGGCAGGCGCTGGAGGAGCGGTTCGGCGAGCGGGCGATCCAGGGGGCGCTGCGCCAGGCCGCCTCCTCGGGCTGGGTGGTGAAGAACCTGCGCTATCCGCGCCGGCTGTCGGCGCTCAACGGCGCGGTCGGCACCCGGCTCGCGCTGGCCAACCCGAAGTTCCTGCACCAGGGCGCGGGCCCGGGCACGGAGACGTTCGTGCTGGGCGGCCACCAGTCGGCCGGGCAGAGCGGCCGGGGCACCTCCAGCACGGTGCAGTTCGGTGCCACCGTGTCGGAGAACGGTCCCGACTGGCGCACCGGTCAGGGCCTGTCGACGTTCCGTACGAGCGGCAAGGGGGACAGCGAGGCGTCCGCGCTGTCCGGCACGGTCGAGCGCAACGCCCACACGCCGAAGAAGGCGCCGCTGTATCTGGTCCAGTGCGACGTGCTGGTGAACATGGTCGCCGAGGTCGAGGTCACCGGCGGCGGCCCGTATGTGGCCAAGGGTGCCCGGACCCTGCCCGCCGCGGCGGGAGTGTGGCTGACGGAGGCGCAGCTGCCGGCACGAATCCGGCGGCAGTTGGGGCTGGACGAGGACGCGGCGGTGGCCACCACGTCGTCGGCGCGTCCGCAGGGCGAGGCCAGGGCGGAGAGCTCGCGGATGGCCCAGGAGCGGGCCGCCAGGGACACAACCGCCGCGACCGCCACGTCCCGGTCGGCCCCGGCGCCCACTACCGGCCCCTCTCTGCAGGCGGACACGGCGCTCGGTTTCGGCATGATCGAGGATCTGCCGGACTTCGTCCCGCTGCTGGGCAGGCTGCGCTCGGACCTCGCCCGGCAGGGCGGCCAGGGTGTCGCCGACGACCTGCTGCCCCGGCAGCAGCTCAAGGACCGCAACGACAACGTGCAGCGGCTGCTGCGGGTGCTGGACCGGGACGGCGCCACCGGGCTGCTGTCCGGCGCGATGGACGGCGGGGTCACCGTCGAACTGCTCGACGGCCGCAACACGCCCTGCTGGGCGGTGTTCAAGATCACCCGACGGGGAGCGGGCACGTACGAGGGCGACGCGAACGACGGCCGGGACATGGAGTACATCACCTCCGCCGTCTCCCAGAGCGCCGCTTCCCACGACCAGGGCGCGGTGAGCGGCGTCGAGGGCGTCTTCGCCGGATCGGGCAAACCCGAGGGCGGGGCGGGCCAGTTGAAGAGCACCGGCGGCGCGGCCGGTCTCGGCCATGCGTCCGGGGACTCGCGGCGCAGCGGCACCGCGAGCCGGACGCAGCTCGGTATGAAGACGGTGGCGGAGGCGGGCGCCGCCCCGTCGGCGAAGATGCGCGTGCCGATCTCGGCGAGCCTGGAACTGTACCGGGGCGTCAGGCGGTTGGGGCTCGCCCTGATGACCGACAGGCGGCTGGCGCTGACCCATCGGGTGCTGAAGAAGGACCTGGCGGCGCTGAACCGGACGGTGGCGCCCACGGCTCCGGCTCCCGTACCGGCGGCCGACCGAGGTGCGGCACGCGCCGGGCTCGGCGCCTGGCACGCGGCCGGGGTGCGGCTGCCGATGGAGGCACAGGTCAACGGGTTCCAAGGTGCGCCGCAGGTGCGGGAGTTGGTGACCGCCGCCGTACGGCAGGCGGGTGGCGGCGATCGTTTCCGCGACAAGGGGCAGGCCGCCGCGTACGCGCTCGACGAGGCGATCTCGACCGAGTGGATGGCCGCCGCGCTGCCGCTGCTCACCTCCGCCGGGGTCGACCTGCCGCCGGTGCACGCGTCCGGTGCGGAGGGCCAGGACCTGCGGGCCTCGCTGCACGCCCGGCTGCGGGCGGGGCGGGTGCTGGGCGTCGGCGACAAGATGACGTTCGAGACGGTGGGCCAGAGTCATCTGGACGCGCCGCGGCCCACGCAGACGGACGGTCAGAGCTCGGCCGACCACGGCAGGCAGGCCCGGGGGCTGGCGGGCGCGGGGCTGCTCAACGCGGACGAGTTCCGGCTCAACCAGCTGATGGGCAACGCGGGCGGCTCGGGCGGCGCGACGGACGCGGCGGCGAACTCCTCCGGCTCGATGCCGCTGCACAAGCCGAAGATGAAGTCGGTCCTGGTCCAGTTCACGCTGGACGTGAAGGCGGTGGCCCGGGTGACCGAGCGGGTGCGCAGTGGCCGTACGGGCACGGCGGAGCGAGAGACGACGCTCAGCAGGCCGGTGGTGATCCGTATGCCGGAGCCGGTGGTCCGCCGCATGCTGGCCGCGCAGGGTGCCGAACTCCAGGACCCCGACCACCACCTGGGCGCCGCGACGACGACCGCCACCCCTCCTCCTCCGCCCGGCAGCTAGCCGACCCCCAGCGCCTCGCGCAGCTCTCCCCGGCGCCGTATCCCCAACTTCTTGTACGCGCTGGTGAGATGGGTCTCCACGGTGCGCCGGGCCAGGTGCAGCAGGCCGGCGATCTCGGTGTTCGTGCGGCCGTCGGCGGCGAGCTGGGCGATGCGCAGTTCGCTGCCGGTGAGGGAGCCGGAGCCGGTGCGGACGAGGGCGGGGCGGCGGGCGCCGCCCTCGCGCAGGGCGTCCTCGGCGAGTGCGCGCAGCCGCAACGCGCCCAGCCGTTCGGCGCGTTCGGCCGCCTCGCGCAGGCACTCCCGGGCCCGCCCGCCCTCGCCGGCCGCGGTGAGCTGGCGGCCCTGTGCGATCAGGGCGGCGACCAGCTCCGGTTCGGCCGCGGCGGGTGCGTCCCGCAGCAGTCGTACGGCCTCCTCGGCCAGTTCGAGACCACGGCGGCCGCCCGTGACCCTGCCGAGCGTGCGCAGGGCGCGGCCCACCAGGCGGGGCGTGCCCCACACGCGGGCCAGCCGCAGCTCCTCCTCGGCGAGCGCGAGCGCCTGGTGCGGGTCGCCCAGGGCCAGGCGGCACTCGGCGGCGGCCGTGCGCCAGGGCGTGACGACCGGGCTGACCACGTCGCGGGCCGACTGGCGGCGGCCGCACTCCAGGAAGTCGTGCAGTGCCCCGGCCGGGTCGCCGTCGGCGGCTCGCTGTACCCCGCGTGCGTACAGGAACCGGTTCAACTCCCAGTTGTCGGGAGCCTCGTGGAGGTCGAAGCCGTCGGCGAGGCGTCGTGCCTCGGTGATCCGGCCGCTCTCCACCAGGGCGATCATGGTGTGGGCGTGCTCGTTGGAGGGCCCGGTGTCGGGCAGCAGGGGCGGCTCGGCCGGGAGCCGCCCGTACTCGCCGCGGGCCGCCGCGATGTCGGCGCGGGTGTTGAGCAGCGCCTGGTGCATGGGGTGCAGCAGGCCGGGGCGCTGGCCCGCCAGCCCGCGCTCCACGAGCCGCTCTGCCTCGTCGAGTTCGTCGGCCCACTGGGCGACCGCGGCGGCGGTGCCGACCAGGAACGGCTCGGTCAGCGCGTCGGCCGGCTCGGCCAGCAGCGCGCGTACCTGCTGCATGGCCTCGTCCGCAGAGGCCAGCCCGGCGGAGGCGGCGTAGCGCACGAGCAGGGCGCGGGTGGCCGGGCCGACCAGTTCCGGCGCGTGCGCTGCGGTGTCGGAGATCCGGCGGTACACCTCCTGCCGCACGGTCTGGTCATGGTCGGACAGGAGGGCGGAGGCGCTCTGCAGGGTGCCGGTGAGGTCGAGGCTGTCGCCGGGGTCGGTGCGGTCGGCGAGTTCCTTGTCCACCGTGCGCAGCACCTCGACGGCCGCGCGGGGCCGGCCGCGCCCGGCGAGGGCGGTGCCCAGGGCCATCGCGGCGCGCACGCGGTCCTGCGGGGTGCCGGGCAGCCGCAGTGCCTCGGTGAGGCGCGGGATGCCGGCCGAGGATCTGCGGCCGGTGACCTCCAGGGAGCCCAGTTCGGTCAGCAGCCGCTGGCGGCGATCGTCGGGCAGGGGTTCGTCGAGGGCGCGGCGCAGATAGGCGACGGCGTCGTCGTTGCGGCCCTCGCGCAGGGCGAGGGAGGCGGCGTCCTGGAGGACCGACGCCGCCCACGGGCCGGCCACCGGGTCGGACAGCAGCAGTTGGCGGGCCACTGTCTCGGTGGGGGCGCCGCGGTGCAGCATCGCCTGTGCGGCGGCCCGGTGTGCGGCCCGGCGCCGCGCGACGGGCACGCCGGTGAGCACCGCGTCGCGCAGCAGGGGGTGGGCGTAGCGCGGGCGGCCGCCCGGGTCGGGCCGCAGCAGGCCGAGCCCGGTCATGGCGGTGAGCCAGCCCGCCACCCGGGCGGGGTCGGCGCCCGCCAACTCGGCGAGCAGTCCGCCGAGATGCTCGGCGGTGGGGTCGGGTCCACCGCCGCGGCGCTCCCAGCCCTCGTCGAGCGCGGCGAGGGCGCGGGCCACCTCCGCCGTACCGGGACCGGCGCTGTCCAGCCACCACGAGACGGCCGCCGGGTACTCGCCCGGGTACAGGGCGGCGGACGTCTCCGGCACGGCCGTGCGCGGGGCGGAGCCGCCAAGGTCGTCGAGGAGGGCGCGCAGGAGCAGCGGGCTGCCCGCGCCGGCCCGTACGCAGTCGGCGGCCCAGGGGCCGGAGGCATGCGGGAACTCGGCCCGTACCAGCGCGGTGGCCGAGCCCGGGGTGAGCGGGTTGAGGGTGTGGGTGTGGACGAGGGCGGGCGAGAGGGTGTGGCTGAATCCGGGGACGGGCGGGTCGATGTCGTACTGGCTGCGTTCGGTGACGGCCAGCAGTACGGGCATGGCGAGGAGGTCCACGTGCCGGGCGGTCTCCACCAGCCAGCGGCAGGAGGGTGCGTCGGCGAGGTGGACGTCGTCCACGGCGAGCAGGAGAGGTGCCTCGTCGGCGTGTTCACGCAGCAACTGCCGCAGTTTCGCGCCGGTTTCGCGCTCACCGCCGTGCAGTGGGTCACCTGTCTGCCCGAACCCCTGTAATCGGCCCAGAAGTTGGAGTACGGCGGCGAAGGGGACCGTGGCGTCGCCGGGGGCACAGCGGGCGCGCAGGACCCGCATGCCGTGGGCCGCGGCGGCCTCGGCGGCGGCCTCCAGGACCGTGGTGCGGCCGGTGCCGGTGGCGCCGCGCAGCAGTACCACGCCGCCCGCGCCGGCCCGGGCGCGCGCGGCCGCGTCCGCCAACAGTGCGGCGGCTTCCCGGTGTTCGCGGGGCTGCTCAGGCGGCGCTTCGGACATCCCTGCCTCCTTGGTCGGGCGTGACGTGTACCGCAGTCGAGGACGGACCCGGCCACTTGTCGGTGGCGTGACAAGTCCCACTACGGCCGGAATCCGCCATCGGGGAACCGGACGCCGCGGCACCGTCGTGGTAGCCGAACCGCCGATCTCGTGGTGCTGCTCGTGGTGCTCCACGATTGAAACCGCCCCACCCGCCACGCGAGTGTGACGAGTGCACGCTGGCCGCCGACCCCACCGAGGTGGCCGGCACGTGGACATGGGGGAAACGCTTGCTCAGCTCATCGCGGTCCGGACGGTCCGGGACGGCCGAGGCGCCGGACCGGATACCCGTGGCGGTGCACGCAGTGGACCCGATCCTGCGCGAGGGCGCGATCGGCCAGCTGCGCCGGTACCCGGAGGTCGAGCTCCGGGAGGAGAGCGCCTCGGGCCCGGGCACGGTCGCGCTGCTCGTCGAGGACGTACTGGACGAGGCCGCCCTGACCCGCCTGCGCCGTCTGGTGCGCAGCGAGGGGGCGCGGGCGGCGCTGGTGGTGAGCTCGCTCAGGGAGAGCGAACTGCTCGAAGTGATCGAGTGCGGGGTGGGCGCCATCGTGTGGCGGCACGAGGCGACCGCGACCCGACTGGTGCAGGCCGTGCTCGCGGCCGCGCGCGGCGACGGGGATCTGCCCGCCGACCTGCTGGGCCGGCTGATCAGCCAGGTGGGTGCGCTGCACCGGGGCACGGCGGGACGGGGCGGTGTGCCGTCCTCGGGGCTGACCCCGCGCGAGGTGGATGTGCTGCGTCTGGTCGCCGAGGGCCTCGACACCGGAGAGATCGCCGGCAAGCTGTCCTACTCCGAACGCACGGTCAAGAATGTGATCCACGGGCTGACCACCCGACTGCACCTTCGCAACCGGGCGCACGCGGTCGCGTATGCCCTTCGGGAAGGCTACATCTGATCGAAAGGGCAGCTCGCGCCGCCCCCTCGGGCAGGCGAGTTCGCCCTTTGGCCGTCCCCTGCGTGTCTGCGCGGACGGCACGGGCGCAGGCAGGATCGAGTACGGCGGCAGGTTTCGTGCGGTGACCGGCACCGCGGGGCGGGAGCAACACGGTGATCCACGAGGTGGACGAGGTCCTCAAAGGCCTGCTCGTCGGCGGTGCGCTGGCGGGCTCCGGCATCGACGTCGCCTTCGACGCCCCGACCCGCGACTGGGCCGCCCGGCGCAACTCCCCCACCATCAACGCCTACTTGTACGACATCCGCGAGGACATCAACCGCCGTCAGCGCGGGCATGTCCCGGTGCACGACGAGCGCGACGTGGTGGTCAAGCGGCGCCAGCCGCCGCGCTGGTTCCGGCTGTCGTACCTGCTGACGGCGTGGACGAAGCAGCCCCAGGACGAACACCGCCTGCTGTCCGCCGTACTGGCCACCCTGATCCCGCGCGAGCTGCTGGCACCCTCGGAACTGCCCGGCGCACTGGGCGGTTTGGGCCTGACGGTGCCCGTGTCGGTGGCCGGCATCCAGACGGAGGCCCGTTCCACGGCGGAGATCTGGTCCGCCCTCGGCGGTGAACTCAAGCCGTCCCTCGACCTGGTGATCACCGCGCCGTTCCCGGCCTACCCCGAGTACGACGCCGGCCCGCCGGTCACCGAGGGCGCCGCGGTCCGCGTCCGCACCATGGACGAAAGCGGACCGGTCAGCGAGGAACGCGCCCACCGCCCCGCGCAGGTGGCCGCCGCCAGGAACGCCCGTCGCATCACCCGCCGCGAGCGCGGGACGGAACCGCTCACGTGACCACGCAGACCCCGGCGACGCCGTACGACACGACGGACTCCGACCCCGCCACCGCCCTCGTCGCCCGGCTGCACGCCCTGCGGGAGCGCGTCGCCCTGCTCGTGGAGCAGCGGTCCGCCGACGATCCGACGGCCGGTGATCCGCTGCGCGGGCTGTACCTCTCCGAGGAGGCGGTACGGCACCTGCTGCGCCCGGCGGAACCGGTGCGCCCCGCTCCCCCCACCCTCGACGGCCAACCGCAGGACCGGCTGGCCGAGTTGTCCGGGCGCCTCGGGCTGACCGAGCTGGACGCCGCGCTGCTGCTCATCGCCGTGGCTCCGGACCTGGACCGCGCCTTCGAGCCGCTGTACGGCTACCTCAACGACGACGTCAGCCGCCGCCGGGCCACCGTCTCGCTCGCCCTCGACCTGCTCGGCGCCCCGCTCCACTCACCGGGCGCCCGGGCCCGGCTCCACCCCACGGCGTCGCTGTCCAGGCTCGGGCTGCTGACCGTGGAGGAGCCCGAACGCCCCTTCCTCAGCCGCTCGTTGCGGGTCCCGGACCGGCTCGTGGCCCATCTGCTCGGCGACGACACCCCCGATGCCACGCTCGCCGGGCACCTGCACCCGCTGACGGCGCCGCCGCAGTCGTACGACACCCAAGAGCCGTCCACGGACGACGAGTTCGGCAGCTTGGTTCAGCGGCTGGCCGCCCGCCTGACCGCCCATCCACCGCTCACCGCCTACCTGCGTGAGCGTCGCGAGGGCGACGGGGTCGCCTGCGCGGCCGCGGCGCTGGACCTCGCGGGTGTCCCGTCGGTGCGCTATTCCGGCCCCGAGGGCCGCGTGCCCGACCTGCTGCGGGAGGCCAGGCTGGGCGGCCTGGTCGTCGTGGTGACCGGCCTGCCCGAGCAACCGGCGTCGCTGATACGGGAATTGTCGGCCGCGACGGACGTACGCGTGCTGATCGCCGGCCCCCGCCCGTACGACCCCCAGTGGTGCGACGAGGACCCCCTCGCGCTGGACGTGCCCCCGCAGCACACGGGTGCGCTGCGCGCCTGGTCTGCGGCGCTCGGCGAGGAGCCGGGCTTCGACCTGGCCGCCACCGTCGCCCCCTACCACCTGCCCGGCGACCGTGTAGCCCGCGCCGCACACGCGGCCCGGAGCCTGGCCCGGTTCGACGGCACCCCGCTCTCCCCCGCCCATCTGCGCCTCGCCGCCCGTCAGCAGTCCGCGTCGGGCCTCGAACAGCACGCCCGCCGGATCCGCCCGGCCGTCGACTGGACCGACCTGGTCCTGCCCGATCGCCCCCTCACCCAGCTGCACGAACTCGCCCTGCGCGCCCGCCACCGCGACCGCGTGCTCGGCGACTGGCGGCTCAGCGCGGGCGGCGGGCGCGGCAGAGGCGTGCTCGGCCTGTTCGCAGGCGAGTCGGGTACGGGAAAGACCCTGTCCGCGGAGGTCGTGGCCGCCGAACTGGGCCTGGATCTGTATGTCGTTCAGCTGTCCTCGGTGGTCGACAAGTACGTCGGCGAGACCGAGAAGAACCTCGAGCGCATCTTCACCGAGGCCGACCGTACCGACGCCGTGCTTCTCTTCGACGAGGCCGACGCCGTCTTCGGCAAGCGCTCCGAGGTGAAGGACTCGCACGACCGGTACGCCAACATGGAGAGCGCCTATCTGCTCCAGCGGCTGGAGTCCTTCGACGGGATCGCGCTGCTCACCACCAACCTGCGCGCCAACATCGACGAGGCGTTCACCCGGCGCCTGGACCTGGTGGTGGACTTCCCGTTCCCGGACCGTGAGCAGCGGCTGGCGCTGTGGCGGCACAGCCTGTCCCACGTTCCGTGCGGGCAGGACGTCCAACTCGGGTCGGTGGCAGCCGACTTCGAGCTCGCCGGCGGCTCGATCCGCAGCGCCGTGGTGACCGCCGCGTATCTCGCCGCCGGACGGGACGACCTCGTCACCGGCGCGGACCTGTTGGAGGGCGCCCGCCGCGAGTACCGCAAGGCGGGGCGGCTGGTGCCGGGCGAGGGTGCCTGGTAACTCCGGGGCTGCCGCCTCTAGCCCTCGACCCGCCACTTCTGGTTGGGGGTGCCGGCGCAGGTCCACAGCTGGAGTTTGGCGCCGTTGCCGGTCTTGTCGTCCACGACGTCCACGCACTTGTCGGCCTGCGGGTTCACCAGGTCGCCCTGCTGGCTGAGCACGAACTGCTGGGCGGGGTTGCCGCTGCACCGGGCCAGCTGGATGTGCGCCCCGTCGTCCTTGGAGCCCCAGGCCACGTCCATGCACATGCCGAGCGAGCGCACGGTGCCGTCACCTCGGAAGTCCCACTTCTGGTTGGCCGAGCTCGCGCAGTCCCAGATCTGGAGCTGCTTGCCGTCCTTGCCGACACCGTTCTGGGCGTCGGTGACGTCGATGCAGCGGTCCGACGCCTGCCCGATGATGAGCCGGCCCGGCGCGGGCGCGGCGGACTTCTTCGGGGTGGGCTTCGAGCCACCGCCGCTCTTCTCCCCGCCCCCGCCGGAGGACGAGGACCCCGAACCGCCGCCCGAACCGCCGGACGTGCCGTCCTGGTCGTCGCCACTCGGCACCGGTGTGGACGGTTCCGGTGCGGCGGATGTCAGGGCCGGGGTGGGTGTCGGGGTGGGCGCGAGTGTGTTGCCCGCCTCGACGGGCTTCTCGGTGGCGCCCGAGTTCACGGCCGGCTTGTAGGCGATCCACAGCATCACGAACGTGATCGCGAGAGCCGTCACGACGCCGAAGAAGGTGGCCAGCCAGCGGGGCAGGAAGCCGCGCTGAATGTAAGTCCCTTCCACTGCCGTGGGGTTGGCTCCGGAGCGGATCACGTTCAACGCGTAGGGGTGCTGCTCCTTGCCGCCGAACCAGATGATGCGGCGCGGCTTGAGCGTCGTCTTCACGAACGCGGCGCGGCCCGGTTCGATCTGGACGTTGCTCGGGGAGATCTCGTACGAGAGCTGGTCGCCGGTGTCGTTGCCGCCGATCGACGCGGTGAGCTTGGTGTTGCCGATGTTGTCGACGGCCAGGCGCGGTCGCCCACGGAACCGGCCCTTGACGGTGGGCGGCACGAGTTCGGCCCGCACCTCCGTGAAGGGGGTGATCGTCAGATTCCCCTCGGGGACCGTCGTCGCTTCCGGATGCTCCGTGGGCGTGATGCGGATCGCGTACGGATTCGGACCGGCCGCCGCGTCGGGAGTGCGCGGCGGCGAGAAGGTCAGGTCCACCGTCCCGGTGGTGCCGGGATACAGCCGCAGCGTGTGCGGCTGCACCGTCGTCCAGGGGGCGATGGGCCCGACCGGCTCGAAGCGGTACTCGTCCACCACGTCACCGGTGTTGCGCAACCGCAGCCGCACGCGAGTACTGCCACCCGGATCCACCGTCGCGGAGGCGGGTTCCAGGGAGGTCCACAGACCGGTCACGTCAGCCTTCCGAGGGGTGCACGACGAGCCACTCCTGGTCGTCGGTGGTGGAGCAGTCGAACAAGGTGAGGTCGGTGTCGTTGCCGCCGGTGCTGTAACCGGCGACGTCCAGGCACTTGTTGTCGCTGGCGAAGTTGCGGATCCAGTAGGCGCCGCTGTCCTGCTTCTCGATCCACCAGAGCTGGTTGTCGGCGGTCGTGCCGTTGCACGGGTACTCGGTGATCGGCGAACGGACCGGCTCAGACCCGTAGTTGGGCAGATCCATGCAGAGCTGGTCCTTCACATTGCGGATCTGGAACAGCGGACGGCTGCCGGGGCCGCCCTTGGGGTACTTCACCTCGAGGTTCCACAGCTGGTTGTCGTTGCTGGTGCCGTCGCAGGTGTACTCGCGTACCGGGCCGTCGGACTTGCCCTCGTCGTAGCCGGGGATGTCCGCGCACTTCTTGGTGGTGGTGTTGCGCAGCAGGACGTTGGTCGCGGGCACGACCGGCTTGGGCCTTTTCTTCTTGGGCTGGGACGGGGCGCCGCCCCCACCGCCGCTGCTTCCCGATCCGCCGTCGCCGCTGTCGCCACCGCCGTCATCCGCTGTGGGAGTCGGGGAGGGGGCCGGGGCGGAGGAGAGCACCGGGGTGGGTGTCGGGGTGGGCGCGAGTGTGTTGCCCGCCTCGACGGGCTTCTCGGTGGCGCCCGAGTTCACGGCCGGCTTGTAGGCGATCCACAGCATCACGAAGGTGATCGCGAGAGCCGTCACGACGCCGAAGAAGGTGGCCAGCCAGCGGGGCAGGAACCCACGTTGGACGTAAGTGCCCTCCACGGGCAGGGGGTTGGCGCCCGAGCGCACGACGTTCAGCGTGTACGGGCGCTGCTCCTTGCCGCCGAACCAGATGATCCGGCGCGGCTTGAGCGTCGTCTTCACGAACGCCGCCCTGCCCGGCTCGATCTGCACATTGCTCGGGTGGATCTCGTACGAGAGCTGGTCGCCGGTGTCGTTGCCGCCGACCGACGCGGTGAGCCTGGTGTTGCCGATGTTGTCGACCGCGAGCCGCGGTCGCCCACGGAACCGGCCCTTGACGGTGGGCGGCACGAGTTCGGCGCGCACCTCCGTGAAGGGGGTGATGGTGAGGTTGCCCTCGGGGACGGTCGTGGCTTCCGGATGCTCGGTGGGCGTGATGCGGATCGCGTACGGATTCGGACCGGCCGCCGCGTCGGGAGTGCGCGGCGGCGAGAAGGTCAGCTCCACCGTCCCCGTGGTCCCCGGATACAGCCGCAGCGTCTGCGGCTCCACGGTGGTCCACGGCGCGATCGGCCCGACCGGCTCGAAGCGGTACTCGTCCACCACGTCACCGGTGTTGCGCAACCGCAGCCGGACGCGGGTGCTGCCACCCGGATCCACCGTCGCGGAGGCGGGTTCGAGAGAGGTCCAGAGAGTCATGCGGTCACACCGTCAGCTTGATGGCTTCGATCCAGCGCGAGTTGTCGAAGGCCCCGGCGGTGTTGAGGTCGGGGCGGGCGTTGTTGCAGGACTGGTCGCGCCAGTCCTGGTCGCGGACCTTGACCACGTTGCAGGCCTGGCCCGAGCCGACGTTCCAGACGAAGGTCACCAGGAAGGGGGCGTCCCTCTTCGTGCTGCCGATGTAGTTGTCCTTGCCGTCCGCCTTGATGGCGGTCCAGCTCGGCAGCCACCTGCCCTGGCCGTTGGTCGACTGGTCGTCGTGCACCATGGCGCTGCCGGCGGAGCCCTGGACGCCGTAGACCGCCACGTTGAGGGCCTTGATCGCCCTGGCCTGTCCGACCGTGCCGCCGACGGTGCCGTCGCACACCGGCTTCTGCCAGCCCTCGTCCTGGACGAAGGCGCGGTAGCAGACGTGCCGGCCGCCGGGGTCGCTGGCGGCCAGGCGGTTCACGGCGGTCGCCGCGGTGTCCGCCTTGGGCTTGGCGGAGGCCGAGGAGTCGCCCCCGCCGCCTCCGCCTCCGGACCCGCCCGCGCCGCCGTCGCCGGCGGCGGGCGACGGTGTGGTGGTCGGCGCCGGGGCCGGCGGCAGCGCCGGTGACGCGCTCGCCGAAGGGCTGGGCGCGAGCGTGGCACCGGCCTCGGCGGTCTTCTCGGTGGCGCCGCTGTTCACTCCGGGCTTGTAGGCGATCCACAGCATCACGAAGGTGATCGCCAGGCCGATGAAGATGCCGAAGAAGGTGGCCAGCCAGCGGGGCAGGAAGCCGCGCTGGACGTAAGTGCCTTCTACCGGAAGCGGGTTGACGCCGGAGCGCAGGATGTTCAGCGTGTACGGGCGCTGCTCCTTGGGCCCGAACCAGATGATGCGGCGCGGCTTGAGCGTCGTCTTCACGAAGGCGGCGCGGCCCGGCTCGATCTGCACGTTGCTCGGGAAGATCTCGTACGCCAGCTGGTCGCCGGTGTCGTTGCCGCTGATCGACGCGGTGAGCTTGGTGTTGCCGATGTTGTCGACGGCCAGGCGGGGGCGTCCGCGGAAGCGGCCCTTGACGGTGGGCGGGACGAGTTCGGCCCGCACCTCCGTGAAGGGGGTGATCGTCAGATTCCCCTCGGGGACGGTCGTCGCCTCGGGATGCTCGGTGGGTGTGATCCGCACCGCGTAGGGGTTGGGACCGGCGGCGGCGTCAGGGGTGCGCGGCGGTGAGAAGGTCAGCTCCACCGTCCCGGTCGTCCCCGGATACAGCCGCAGGGTCTGTGGTTCGACCGTCGTCCAGGGGGCGATGGGCCCCACGGGTTCGAAACGGTACTCGTCCACGATGTCGCCGGTATTGCGCAACCGCAGTCGGACACGGGTGCTGCCACCCGGGTCCACGGTCGCGGAGGCGGGTTCCAGGGAAGTCCACAGGCTCACGCGTCGACGCTACGGATTCTCCGCCGCGAGGTCAGGAGTCTTCCGTGCACAGCTCGTTGCCCTCCGGGCCACCGCACGGCGGGCGTCGGAGAGCTCCACACGGACCGTGCAGCAACGTCTGCCCGTTCGGCCGCAGTTGCTGACCTCCCGTACCTGGCGAAGGCGGTCCGTCCCGGGTATCGAGGAGTAGCCCTACCGCGTTCCCGCCCAGGAAGAGGTTGCATGCACACCCAGGACGGCACAAGAGCCACGGAGCACCGGGCCGGTGGCGCCCAGGTGAAGACGCCTCGCGTCACACCGCCGCCCGGTCCCGTCCCGGCGGCGCTCGACCCCCGGTCCAAGGGGGCTCTGAGCCCGGGGTCCATGGCCACGATGCAGACCGCGGCGGGGAACACGGCCGCCTCGCTGATGGTCCAGCGGATGCTGACCGCCCAGGAGCCGGCGACGCAGCACGCTCCGTACGAGCAGAGCGTCGCCGAGTACCTCGCCTCCGGCGGACCGGCGAAGCTGTACCGGGCGGTCCGCATCGAGTCGCAGGCCAAGCGCCGCGAGGACAAGTCGGAGATCGTCGCCGGTGCCGACGGGAACCTGGGCGAGGGGATCTCGACGCGCCAGGAGGTGACGAGGATCTACCAGACCCTCAGGCAGTGGCCCGAGGGCAAGGACATCGAACCCGTCGACTCGGGCGCGACGTTCACCGTGGCCCACCATGTGGCGGGGGACAACTACGGCACGCAGTACATCTCGTTCACCCCGAGCCAGGGCCGGGCCGTCAACTACTCCAAGTACAACTTCAAAGAGGGACCCGCCGAAAACCTGGACTACGCCCAGAAGCCGCGCCTGGTGAAGAACTGGGCTCCCGTGATCGAGATCGACGTGTCCAAACTCGGCTCCGGGGCCCGGCTGGTGAACCTCGGCAACCCCGTCATCCACGGTCAGACGAACCTCACCGAGCGGCCGGAGATCGGCTCCATGGCGACCACCGACCAGGAGGTCCTCATCAAGGGGACGGTCGCGTCGGGCGCGATCACCCAGGTGTACGGCGTCGAGGACGCCATCAGGACCATGGACCTCGATGCCCGCAGGCAGCTCATGGAGAGCGAGTTCAGGTACGGCCGCCGGGAGGCCAACCCGCAGGAATTCGACGCGCTGCTCGGCCGGAACGTCCCCGACCACCTCCGGCACTATTTCGAGCACCTCCAGGAAGAGCCCGAGGAGGCCGCGCCCCAGCCCGCGACGGCGAGCAGGCGGCGGCCCGCGTCGCAGTCGCCGACACGGCCGGACGAGGCTCCCGAGCCCCTTGTGACGAAGCCGGCGAAGAAGAAAAAGAAGCCGAACAAGAACCTGTTGAGCTTCGGCTCGGACGACGAGTAGGTTCCGGACCCACCGGCTGCCGCCGCCGGCCGCCGGACAGCCCAGGGATCAGGCCAGGTCGGGGGCCTGGCCCTGGGCCATCCGGCGGCCGTTGGCGGCGGCCCTGAGCTCGAAGCGGTCACCGGGGTCGGAGACCCGCGCGCCCGAACCGTCGTCGGCACCGGACACGGGCCCGCTGCTCTGCTGATGGACGTGGTCGATCTCGTGGAACAACGTCTCGTCGTCCACGCCCTGGTCGCCCACGACGATGTCGGAGCCGGTGGTGTAGGCGCGGGCACCGTACTCCAGCGCCGAGCGCTGGGCGACCGGTCCGGAGTGCACCCGCACGTGGCCGAAGCTCATGCCGTAGGCCTGCTCCGCCTTGGACTGGATGTGCGGCGCCAGCGGGCTGCCGGGCGAACTGATCGCGTCGTAGACCGACGCGCGGCGCTGCACGGCCGGCTGCCCGGCCGTCTCCTGACCACCCTCCGGCGCCTGGTGGCCGCAGTCGGGCCCGTGCTCGTGGCGTGCCTCCTGGACCGCCCGGGTCACGGCCGCGTTGCCCGCGCTCCGCTGCAGGGCGAGGAGCGGTGGCACGGGTGCGGCGGTACGTGTGGGGGCGGCTTTGCGGTCGGCGGACGAGTGGTTCTCTTCGTGTGCGCGCATGGGCCTTCCCGGTCGCCGGCAGGACGTCTGGTTCCACCAAATAGCGTGCCGGGCGCGGCAGGGAAAGGGCCTCAAGGGCAGTCCCGCGGGCACCGTCGGTGGCCCCGTGAACCCCGGGGCGTGGCGAACTGCCCTTGCGGGCAGAGAGGTTGCCCCCACTCCGGCACCGCAGGCCGTTTTCCCGGCGTTGCGCGCGCGAGAGCCTGGTGGGTGTTCCTGTCTCGTACCCCGAGGAGAGCAGAGCATGCCGTCCTACCTGTCGCCCGGCGTCTACGTCGAGGAGGTGGCCAGCGGCTCGCGCCCCATCGAGGGTGTGGGCACGTCGGTCGCGGCCTTCGTGGGCCTCGCCCCGACCGGTCCGCTGAACGAGCCGACGCTGGTGACCAACTGGACCCAGTACGTGGCGAGCTTCGGTGAGTTCACCGACGGGTACTACCTCGCGCCGTCCGTCTACGGCTTCTTCCAGAACGGTGGCAGCGCGGCGTACGTCGTGCGTGTGGGCGGTTCCGCCGAGGACGCCGCCGCCGGCGCTTCCGCGCCCGCCGCCGTGACCGGCTCCGCCGCCAAGCGCGAACTGCCCGCCGCCGAGCCCACGCAGCTGGGCACGTTCAAGGTGGCGTCCATCGCCTCCGGCGGCAACGGCGCGCTGAGCGTCGAGGTCGCCGACCCGGAGGGCGAGGGCCCCGCCGAGCGGTTCAAGCTGATCGTCAAGGACGGCGACAAGGCCGTCGAGACGTTCGACGTGACCGCCAAGAAGGGCGGCCGCAACTACGTCGTCACGCAGGTGAAGGAGCGCTCGAAGCTCATCACCGTGACCGAGGCCGCGCCGGCCGCGCAGCTGGTCCGCCCCGACAACCAGACGGTGGCCGTGGTCGCTCCGGCGCCCGCACCCGCCGTACCGGACAAGGCCGTTGGCGGCTCGCACCCCGGTCCCGCCCAGTACCTCGGAGACTCCGCCGACCGCACCGGCTTCGGCGGCCTGGAGGCCGTCGACGAGATCTCCATGGTCTCGGTGCCCGACCTGATGGCCGCCTATCAGCGCGGCGCGATCGACCTGGAGTCCGTCAAGGCGGTCCAGCTCGGTCTGATCGCGCACTGCGAGCTGATGGGCGACCGCGTCGCGATCATCGACCCGCCGCCGAGCCTGAATGCCCGTCAGATTCGGGTGTGGCGGCAGGAGACGGCCGGCTACGACTCCAAGTACGCAGCCCTGTACTACCCGTGGATCAAGAGCTTCGACCCGGCCGCCGGCCAGACGCGGCTGATCCCGCCGAGCGGTCACGTGGCCGGCGTCTGGGCCCGCAACGACTCCGAGCGCGGCGTGCACAAGGCGCCCGCCAACGAGGTCGTACGCGGCGCGGTCGACCTGGAGACCCAGATCACCCGCGGTGAGCAGGACCTGCTCAACCCGATCGGCGTCAACTGCATCCGCGCCTTCCCCGGCCGGGGCATCAGGGTGTGGGGCGCGCGGACGCTGGCCTCGGACCCGGCCTGGCGCTACCTGAACATCCGCCGGTACTTCAACTACCTGGAGGAGTCGATCCTGATCGGCACCCAGTGGGTGGTGTTCGAGCCGAACGACCACGCCCTGTGGGCCCGGATCCGGCGCAACATCTCGGCGTTCCTGGTCAACGAGTGGCGCAACGGCGCCCTGTTCGGGCAGCGGCCCGAGGAGGCGTTCTACGTCAAGTGCGACGAGGAGACCAACCCGCCGGAGTCGGTGGACGTCGGCCGCGTCGTCTGCGAGATCGGCATCGCGCCGGTCAAGCCCGCCGAGTTCGTGATCTTCCGGCTGGCCCAGTTCTCCAGCGGCAACGGGGAGTTGGAGGAGTAGGCCGCCCGGCTCGCCCCCGACGTCGTTTTCAACACGCTTAGAAGGACAGCGAACGCATGAGTCTCCAGCCGGGTGACGCCCTCACCTCACATAATTTCGGCCTGCAGATCGACGGCGTGATGGTCGAGTACCTCGCCGAGGTAAGCGGCCTGAGCATCGAGCAGGACGTCATCACGTACCAGCAGAACAGCCCGAACGGCCAGAACGTGGTCAAGAATCTGCCGGGCGTGAAGAAGAACGGCACCTGCACCGTGGTCCGCGGTATGACGCAGTCGGCGTCGTTCACGCAGTGGATCAACCAGTCCATCACCGGCCAGATGACGACGGCCCGCAAGAACGCGTCGATCATCATGATGGACTTCCAGAACAACCCGGTGAAGCGCTACCACCTGCGCAACGCCTGGTGCAGCAAGATCGACGCGAGCACGGTGAAAGCGGGCGAGGCGGCCGCGCTGACCGAGACCGTGACCATCACGTTCGAAGAACTGGTCATCGAGTAATGCGGCGTACGGCTGCCAGGGCCGGCGCCGCCGCGACGTACTCCGGCGCGGACGCGCCGGAGTCCGAGGCCGAGCTGCCGGGGCCGGAGACGACACCGGCCCCGGCGGCTCCCGCCCCGGGCCGGCAACAGCAGTCCCTGCGCACGGAGTTCCCCTTCCAGCTGCCGCGCGGCTACGTCGACGAGTCGGGCACCGTCCACCGGGACGGCGTGATGCGCCTGTCGACGGCGCGGGACGAGCTGGTCCCGCTGCGGGACGTGCGTGTGCAGGAGAACCCGGCGTACCTGTCGGTCGTGCTGCTGGGCCGGGTCATCTCCCGGCTGGGCACGCTCCCGATGGTGCACGACGGGATCGTGGAGAACATGTTCGCCTCCGACCTGGCGTTCCTGCAGGACTTCTACCGCCAGATCAACGCGGAGGGACACACCCGCGCGGCCGTGCAGTGCCCGCACTGCGCCGAGCCGTTCGAGGTGGAACTCGGCGGGAGCCGCCTGGGGGAATCGTGACGTACGCGACCGACCGGCTGCACGAGGAGATCGCGTACGTCGCCTACCACTTCCACTGGAGCATGGACGAGATCCTCGACCTGGAACACCCCGACCGCCGGCGGTTCACGCAGGAGATCGCGTCCCTGGTGACGCGGGCAGCCGGAACGGAGGGCTGAGCGGTGGGGTTTCTGGATCGGCTGCGGGGGCGGGACAGTGCTGCCGCGGCTTCGTCGGTCACGGCGGAGAAGGGCGAGTCGGTGGCGCCGGAAACGGCACGTCCGGTCGTCGCGGCCTCCTGGCCCGCGCTGCCGCCGATCCAGCGGACGCTGGGTGCCGGGCGGGGCGGGGTCGCGGACTCCGGGTTCGGCGGACGCCTGCCCACATGGCAGAACCCGTCGTTCATGGGGACGGCCTCCCACGCGGTCCTGGACGGGCAGTCGAGTGCGCTGCTCGGGGATGCGGTGGGTCGCGGGACGGCCCGCCCCGTGTCCGGCCTCGAACGCCCCTCCGGCGCCTTGCCGTTGGCGGGCCCCGAGCCGGTGGTGCAGCGTGCGCCGGCGGCTCCGTTGCGGATGCTGCCGCCCCGGGAGGCCGGGGCGGGGGGTGTCGTTCCGGTGGTGCGGAGTGGTCCGGCAGCGGGAATGCCGGTTGCGTCCGGTGCGCCGGCTCCGGCTCCGACTGCTGCTCCAGCACCCCGCGCGAGCGCGCCTTCGGTGCAGCGGGCGGTCAGCTCGGCGCCGGCTCCGGCTCCGGCTGTCGCGGCGCCGGTAGAGGCTCCCGCGGTGACGGTGGCGCCCGCTGCCGGGGTCAGGGTGACACCTGTTCCGGCCGGCTCGCCGTCGCCTCGACCGGGAGCTTCCCTGACCAGGGCGCGGACTGGTCCTACGGCGGTTCAGCGGCGGACACTGCCGGTCGCTCCGCGGATTTCGGCGGCGGCGGGCGGGACGACGGCGGCGGCGTCACCTGCCTTGCCATCAACTGACGCTGATGATGGCGGAGTTCGAGCGGGCGGTCGTACGACGTCCGCGCAGCAGAGTGCCGGTGCGGCCAAGGCCTCACCTTCAGCGCAGGCGACCGTGCCCTCGAGCGCGGCCGTACCGGCGAGACAGGTCGCGCCGAGCGGTACAGCACCTTCGGGCACCGCCCCGATGCCCTCCCCCGGCGCCGCCGCATCCGAGAGCACCGCGCCTGTGCATGTCCAGCGGCAGTCCGCGTCCTCGCGAGCGGCGTCTACGTCTGCGGACGGTCCCGCTCCGAGCACTGCCTCGGCCGACTCCGCTCAGCCGATTGCTCCGCAGCGGGCAAGCGCCCCCCGTCCGGCGTCGACTTCGCCCTCTGCGACACCGCCGGTCCGGCGAACCGCGGCGACCGGTTCGAAGCGGCGCCCCGGCCTCGGCGCACCGATCGCCTCGACGCCCGCACCTTCTGGCACCTCCGCGAGCCCGCCGATCGCGCCGAACGCCCGTGCTGTACAGCGGAGTTCGGCAGGCCGGGGCACTAGGTCAAGCGACCCGCAGCCTCAGCCGGTCGTCACGCCGAGCGCGACTTCACCGCAACCTGGTTCGCCCTCCGAGCGCACCGCAGGTGCGCAGCCCGCGCCGGGCGGCTCCAACCCCGCTGCCGGCCAGCCGACGGCACGGTCTGCCTCGACGCCTCCGGCCGTCCAGCGCACCGCGTCCGAGGCGGCACCGGCGCTCCCTGCCGACGACGGCGCGTCATCCACCTCGGCGTCGGCAGCGAACCCTGCCATCCAACGCACGGCGGCCCGGTCCGTACCGGCGTTCCCTGCCGACGCCCCCGCGTCAGCCGCTTCGACCCCGGCCCGGCGCGCAGCAGCCTCCTCCGCCCCGGCGCTCCCCGCGTCGTCCACGCCACCGCCGGTAGCCACCCCCGCAGTCCAGCGGACCGCTGCCCCCGTCGAACGGGCTCCCCGCGCCGCCGAGCCCACGTCGTCGACCCCGACATCGGCGGCCCACCCCGCCGTCCAGCGCGCGACAACCTCCTCTGCACCGGCTCACACCACCGGCCACCCGGCGTCGTCGACCCCGCCATCGGCAGCCAACCCGGCTGTCCAGCGCACCACGCCCCCTTCGGCACCGGCACTGCCCACGGACCAGCCCGCGTCATCCACCCCGGCCACGGCGGTCAACCCAGCAGTCCGGCGCACCGCGACCCCCTCGTCAGAGCCGCGCACCGCCGACCACCCCGCGTCGTCGACCGCGCCATTGGCAGCCGACCCCGCAGTCCAGCGCACCACGGCCCCTTCGGCACCGGCACTGCCCACTGACCAGCCCGCGTCATCCACCGCGACCGCGGCGGTCGGCCCTGCGTCATCCACGCCACCGCCGACAGCCACCCCCGCCGTCCAGCGCACCTCAGCCCCCACCGCAAAAGCGCTCCCGGTCGACCACCCCACCCCGGCGCCGACAGCCACCCCCGCCGTCCAACGAACGGCTTCACCCCTCCCCGTTCAGCACACCTCTGCCGTCCCGACCGCAGCAGCACGACCCTCCGGCCTGGGCACCCCGTCCACCCGGCCGTCCGCTGCCCCCGCCGTCCAGCGCGCCCGGTCCGCCGCCTCCGTTGCGCGCCGCTCCCCTCTCGGCGCCCCGGTCGACGCGGTCCCCGCCGACGCCACGCCCCTCATCGGCTCGCCCGTCCCGGCGGCGCCGTCCGCGCCCCACACCGCCGTAGCGCATCACCCTCCGGCGCAACTGCCCACGCACGCGGACGCACCGACCTCCACTCCCGGTCCCGCCACGGCGTCGGACTTCCCCACGACGGCCAACCCGCCGGGCACCGCACCCGCAACTCCCCTCTCCACCGCGCCGGTTCAGCGCCTGGCCGCCGCCACGCCCCTGCACACCCCGGCGCCCCCCGCACCCACGACCGCGACGACCGCCAGCACCGCTGGCTCCCCCCTCCCCGTGGCTGCCCTGACCCCTCCCCCACTCCCGGGATCAACCTCAGCCACCCCCTCCCTCCCCGGCGCGGCCCCCACCACCCCACCGCCCCCTGTCCAACGCCTCGGCCGCTTCGGCAAGTCCAAGTCCAAGGCACCGGCCAAGCCCCCGGCACACAGCGCCACCGGCGCCCTCGCCGCAGCCGCCGCGGCCACGATCGGCACCGCACTCACCAACCGCGTCTCGCCGCCGACGCCGGCCGCGCCGCCCCGCGCCGAGGCCCCGCCCCCGTACACCCCCTCCTCCGGGAACCCGCCGCCGTACGAGCCACCGCCCGCCCATGCGGCGTCGGCGCCCCCGCCGGAGTACACCGCGGTCCCGCCGGGCGCCTTCGACCCGCGTGAGCTGACCGACTTCCAGCTCGACGAGCTGGTGCACCGGATCATCGGCCGGATCACCCGCCTGATCCGCACCGAACTCCGTATGGACCGCGAGCGGATCGGCAAGCTCCGCGACCCCCGCCACTGACCCACCACCCGAAGCCGAACCCGAACCTCACTGAACGACAGAAAGGCCGCGATGTCCCGCCAGGACCCGGGCTCCACCATCTGGTTCTCCCTCAGCATCGACGGCGAGAGCCTCGGCTACTTCAACGGATGTGAAGGGCTGTCGTCGCAGGTGGAGGTCGAGCAGCGGCAGGAGGGCGGCAACAACGGGTTCGTGTGGCAGCTGCCGACCCGTGTGACGTTCTCGAACATCCGGCTGACCCGGCCGCTGACTCCGGACACCTCCAAGGTCGCGAAGTGGATCTCGTCCGTACAGACGGGCATCAAGCGGCCCACGGCCCAGATCTCGGCGCTGCGCGCGGACGGTTCGGAGGTCGCGCGCTGGGGCCTCATCGACGTGCTGCCGGTGAGCTGGTCCGGCCCGTCCCTCGATCCGGCGAGTCCCGCCGTGGCGACCGAGGTGCTGGAGATCACCCATCACGGGTTCACGGACTGAGGGGGAGGACGAAGATGGCCAAGGGCAGCAGGGGCGGTGCGGGCAAGAGCCTGGTACGAGCCGCACTCTCGATCCATGAACCGCCGAAGGGCAAGAGCCGCACCCCCGGCGGCATCATCAAGACGTTCAGCTTCGACTTCAACCCTGCGCAGCTGTCGCTGACCCGGCGCGCCCAGTGGAAGGTGACGTCGGCGCAGATCGAACGGGACGGCCCGCTCCCGGAGTTCATGGGTGCCGAGCCACGTGAGATGGGCGTGGAGATCTTCCTCGACTCCTCCGACGAGCCGACGAGCAACACCGTGCTGAAGAAGGTCGAGTCGCTGCTCGCCTGCTGCGAGGTGACGACCAGGAGCATCGCCGCGAAGCAGCCGTCGCCGCCGTGGGTGGTCTTCCAGTGGGGGTCGTTCTCGACGGCGCGTTTCACGGCGTACGTCAGTGCCGTGGAGGCGAGTTACACGCTGTTCTCGACGACGGGTGTGCCCATCCGCGCCACCTGCCGGCTCCAGCTGCACGAGATCCCGAGCAAGACCAAGGGGCAGAACCCGACTTCGGGTGCGCTGACCGCGCAGCGCGTGCACCGGGTCGTGGCGGGTGACTCGCTGCAGTCGCTGGCGTGGCGGGAGTACGGGAACGCCGCCGCCTGGCGTTCCATCGCCGAGGTCAACGGCATCGACAACCCCGGGCAGTTGACGACCGGTACCGAGCTCGTGCTGCCGGCCGCCGAGGAGGTGCGTACCTGATGGTGCAGTCCGCCTTCTCCAACGTCGTCGATCTGAAGATCGGCGGTGCCAAGCTGCCGCCCGAGTTCGCGCCCGACCTGGTGGAGAGCTACGTCGACCAGGGCGTCGGCGTGCCGGCCGCGTTCCGGCTCACCTTCCGCGACCCGTACCGGCTGCTACTGGGCAAGCTGAACATCACCTTCGGCACCAAGGTGGTGTTCTCGCCGGTCGCCGACGGCGAGGGGGCCGGTGATCCGCTGCTGACCGGTGAGGTCACCGGCCTTGAGGCCGACTACGACGGCACCGGCAGCTACACCGTCATCCGCGGCTACGACCTCGGCCACCGCCTGCTGCGTCAGCGCCGGGTGGCCGCCTACCGCAACCAGAGCGCCTCGGACATCGCCCGCAAGCTGGCCGCCAAGGACGGTGTGCCGATCGGGAAGATCGAGTCGACGAAGACGGTGTACGAGTTCATCTCCCAGTCCAACGTGACCGATTGGGACTTCCTCGCGCGGCTCGCCGACGAGAACGAGATGGTCATGTCGGTGGACGCGGACGGCAAGTTCCAGTTCGTGAAGCCCAAGTCGGCCTCCGGTGCGCCGTCGCCGAGCACGGACGGTGAGAAGAGTCCCTTCGTGCTCCAGGCCGGGCACGACATCCTGCGGCTGCGGGCCGCGGTCACGGCCGCCGACCAGGTGGGCAAGGTCGAGTCCCGTGGCTGGGACGTGACGACGAAGAAGAAGCTGACCTCGCTGGCGACGGCGACGTCCAACCCCGGTATCACCATCGGTACTTCACCGGGTGCGGCGGCCGGGAAGTTCACCTCGGCCAAGCTCGTCGAGACGGGCACGCCCTACGATAAGCAGACCGAGGTGAAGTTCGCAGCGGACGCCCTCGCCGACGACGTGACCGGCTCGTTCGCCGAGCTGGAGGTCATCGCGCGCGGAAATCCCAAGCTGCGCCCGGGAGTTCCGGTGGCGCTGGCGGACGTCGGGGTGCCGTTCGAGGGCAAGTACACCGTCACCTCCGTGCGGCATGTCTTCGGTGACGGCAAGCACTACGAGTCGTGGGTGACGGTCAGCGGGCGGCAGTGGCGTTCGCTGTACGGGCTGGCCTCGGGCGGCGCGGACACCGCGCCCCGGCTGCCCAGTGTGGCCAACGCGCTGGTCACCGACGTCAACGACCCGCTCAAGCAGGGGCGGGTCAGGCTGCAGTTCCCGTGGCTCGACGACACGTACGTCAGCGACTGGACCCGTACCGTGCAGCTTGGCGGTCTGGGCGGCGGCGGGATCTTCCCGCTCGACGTCAACGACGAGGTGCTGGTCGCCTTCGACCGGGGCGCTCTGGACCATCCGTTCGTGATCGGCGGGCTCTACAACGGCCGCGACAAGCCGACCGTGGTGAGCGATGTGCCGTTGCACGACACCGTGCGCAAGAAGGCGAGCCGGCACACCGTCTCCGACCGGGACGGCAACCGCATGGACCTGCTCAGCCAGAAGACCGGCGGCCGCAAGCAGGGTGTGCGGCTGATCTCCGGCGACAAGCAGCTGACCATCAACCTGGACCGGACGAAGACCGAGATCGTCATCGACAGCAAGGGCTCGGTCACCATCAAGGGCAGCCGCTCGGTGTCGGTGGAGGCCGGCACCGATCTCACGCTGACCGCGCGGCGAGCCCTGACCATCAAGAGCGGCGGCCCGCTGAGCATCCAGGGCGGCGGCATGGTCAACGTGCGGGCCGCGGGCGAGATCGGGCTCAACGCGCTGGGCGCACTGAACCTGAGCGCCGTCGGCGCCGCGAGCCTGACGGGCGCGGGCACCGTGCAGATCAACTCGGCCGCCAACACGACGATCAAGGCGCCCACCACGCTGGTCGCCTCACCCGTCTTCGGCGTCACCACGATCCCCGTGCCGATGGTGATCCCGTGAGCCGTTCCCGTGTCCGTGTCCGTCGTCGTCTTCGCGTCCAAGTCCGCCCAGTGCAGGTGAGGTTCTGATGGCCGAGCAGTTCGTCGGGTCCGGCTGGTCGTTCCCCCTCCGTATCGGGCCGACCGGCGGGATCGCTCTGGTCAGCGGGGAGCGGGAGGTCGAGGAGGCCATCCGGCTCGTCCTGTCGACCGCGCCGGGCGAGCGGCCGATGCGGCCCGACTTCGGCTGCGCGATCCACGACCTGGTCTTCGCGCCGGTCAACGAGCAGACCGCGGGCCGTATCCAGCACGAGGTGCTGGTGAGCCTGGACCGCTGGGAACCGCGCATCGAGGTCGAGGAGGTCGAGGTGACCGCCGGCGGCGACCAGAGCGTGCTGTTCATCGACGTCCGCTACTCGATCCGCGGCACCAACAACCCGCGCAGCCTCGTCTTCCCGTTCTACGTCATTCCGTCCCACGACGAGCCGGACAGCCCCGGTGCGGCCGGCACCGCCGGTTCGGCTCCTGAAAGCGACCGCTGATGGCCCTGCCCTCCCCCAACCTCGACGACCGCCGTTTCCAGCAGTTCGTGGACGACGCCAAGCGCTACATCCAGCAGCGCGCCCCGGAGTGGACCGACCACAACGTCTCCGACCCCGGCGTGACCCTGGTGGAGACGGTGGCCCACATGGCCGACCAGATCGTGTACCGGCTCAACCGGGTGCCGGAGAAGAACCACTTGGCCTTCCTGGACCTGGTCGGCATCACGCTGTTCCCGCCGTCGGCGGCCCGCACCGACGTGACGTTCTGGCTCTCGGCGCCCCAGGAGGAGGCGATCGCGGTGCCGGTGGGCACGGAGGTGGCCACCATGCGCACCGAGAGCGAGGAGGCGGTCGTCTTCGCCACCGAGCGCGAACTGAGCGTCGTGCCGTGCGAGTTGAGTCATCTGCTGGTGCAGCACAAGGGCGAGCCGGCGGCCGACCGGACGCCGGACCTCACCGAGGACGACAAGGACATCCTGTGCTTCTCGGAGTCGCCTGACCCCGGTGACTGCATGCTGATCGGCCTGACCAACGCGGTGCCGCACTGCGCGGTCGCCCTCGACCTGGACAGCCGGGTCGACGGCGTCGGCGTGGACCCGCGCCAGCCACCGCTGGTGTGGGAGGCGTGGACGGCGGACGGCTGGCAGACCTGCGAGGTCGACCGGGACGGCACCGGCGGCCTCAACCGGCCGGGCGAGGTGATCCTGCACATCCCCGGCGGCCATGTCCTGTCCCGCAACTCCGGCCAGGAGGCGGGCTGGTTGCGCTGCCGGGTCACCGACCCGCTGCCCAACCAGCCCTTCTACACCACCTCGCCGACCATCCGCGCCGCCGAGGCCTTCACCATGGGCGGCACCACGGCCGTCGTCCACGCCGAGGCGGTCTACGACGAGGCGCTCGGCGAGTCGACGGGCCTGCCCGGACAGCGACTTCGCCTCACGCACGCGCCCGTGGTCGGCGACGACCCGCCGGTGCTGCTGCAGACCGCCGAGCACGACGGCTGGGAGGACTGGCAGGTCGTCCCGCACTTCGCGGCCTCGGGCCCCCACGACCGGCACATCACCGTCGACGCCACGTCCGGCGAGATCGCCTTCGGCCCGGCGGTACGGGAGTCCGACGGCGCCCTGCGCCAGTACGGCATGGTCGCCCCCAAGGGCTCCCCGATCCGCGCCCGCCGCTACCGCACGGGCGGCGGCCGGGCCGGCAACGTGGCGCGTGGCGCGGTCCAGATCCTGCGCACCTCCATCCCGTACGTCTCCGAGGTCGCCAACCGCGAGGCCGCACGCGGCGGCGTGGACGGCGAGACGGTCCAGGAGGCGAAGGTCCGCGCCCCGATCACCCTGCGCGCCCAGGAGCGTGCGGTGACCCTGCGGGACTACGAGGAGCTGGCCCGCCGCGCCGCGCCCGAGACCGCCCGCATCACCTGCCTGGAGGGCGAGGAGAGCGAGCACGGGGCGTATGCCGTACGGGTGTTGGTGGTGCCACAGGCGGTCGCGGACCCGGGCGGGCGCCTGCGCTTCGAGCAACTGGTGCCCGGGGACGCGTTGTTGGAGCGCATCACGCGCCATTTGGACGAACGGCGCCTGATCGGCACGCGGTTGGCGGTCGGACCGCCCTTCTACCAGGGTGTGACGGTCGTGGCGACGGTGCACGCCTTCCGCGGGGTGGACACGGACAAGGTGCGGCGTGACGCGCACGACGCCCTGTACCGGCACCTCGACCCGCTGACGGGCGGGGCGAACGGGAAGGGCTGGCCGTTCGGCCGCCCGGTCCAGTCGGGCGAGGTGTTCGCGGTGCTCCAGCGGGTGCCGGGAGTCGAGCTGGTCGACGAGGTGGTCCTGCACCCGGCCGACCCGCTGACCGGCAAGCGCGGTGAGGCGACCGACCGTATCGACCTGTCGGCGCCGTCGCTGGTGTTCTCCTTCGACCACCGTGTACGGGTGATCGGGGACGGCGAGGGGGCCCGCGGATGAGGGGCTCCATCGACGGCCTGGAGTCCTCCGCGCCGATCGCCCTGATGCTGCCGGCGGTGTTCGCGGACGACGACCTGGCCCAGCGCTTCGTCGCCGGTCTGGACGAGGTGGTCGCGCCGATCCACAACGTGCTCGACTGCCTGGACACGTACTTCCGCCCGTCCCTGACCCCGGTCGACTTCGCCCACTGGCTGGGCAGTTGGGTGGGCGCCGAGACGGACGGCAGCGAACCGGAACCACTTCTGCGGGCCGCGGTGGCCGCCGCGGCGTACCTGCACCGCATCCGGGGCACCAGGCGCGGCCTGTCGGAGGCGGTACGCCTGACCTTCGGCGTGGAACCGGAGATCAAGGAGAGCGGTGCGGCGGACTGGAGTGCCCGCCCCCTGGGTCCGGTCCCCGGCGCCAAGCGCCCCCACCTGCACGTACACCTGCGCCTGCCGAACCCGACGCCGGCGGACCACCACCGCCTGGACACCCTCGTGGCGACCGCCCGTCCCGCCCACATGCCCTACACGGTCGAACTGACCGCCGCCCCCGCCGAAAGGACCCCGTCCTCATGACGACCACCCACAACTGCGCCGACTGCGGCACCCGCGCGGAACCGGGCCAGTCGTTCTGCGACGCCTGCGGGGCGGTGCTGAGCTGGACGGACCGGGCGGCGGCCGCGTCCGCCGGCGGCGGGGCTTCCGCGAGCGGCCCGGAGGAGGCCTCGGTGGCGGCCACGCCGGCCGTATCCGCATCATCCGCATCGGGTCCGACGGGCGGGCGTACGGCAACGGCGGCAGCCGACGCCACGCTTCCCGCCCCGGTGCCGCGCGCCGAGCCCGCGACTCCGGCCGCACCCCAGCAGCCCCAGGACGCGCATCCCAACGCCGCCCACCCCACCGCCGCCCCGACGGACGACACGGCCCCCACGGAACCCGTCCCGGCCGTAGCGGCGACGACCCCGTTGCCGACGGCTTCTCCGGCACCGGCGGACCCGGGACACCCCGCGCACCCCGCAGCCCCTGAACCGCCCGAGGCACGTACGGCTGCCGCCCCCGAGGGCATGACGGACCGTGCCCGGCAGCTGCTCGTACCGGTGGCCGATCCGGAGCCGCGTCCGGCGGCGGAGCCGTCCGTGGCGCCGGTCCTGCCCGGCCGCCCGGCTCCCCAGCGCCCGCAGACGGTCCGTGCCCCGGGCGAGGAACTCGGCGCCGACGGCGGTACCCCCTGCCCCTGGTGCTCCACCCGCAACCGCCCCGACCGCCACTACTGCACCCGTTGTGCGATGCCGATGGCGGGCGAGGCGCAGACGCCGGGCCGACTGCCGTGGTGGCGGCGGCTGTTCGGCGCCGGCAGCCGTGAAACGCCCTGGGCGGGCGACCGCCCGCGCCTGCGCCGCACCTTCGACCGCGTACTGACCTGGCTGGGCGCGGCGATCGTCCTGACCCTGCTGATCGTCCTCGGCTTCAACATCCCCAAGGGCGTCCAGGCGACGAAGGACCACTTCTCCAAGCGGGCCGCGGTGGAGCCGGACAGTTGGAGCGCGTCGCGCTCGTACCCGGGCCACAAGCCGGACCTGGCGGGCGACAAGCTCAACAACACGTGGTGGGGCCCGGGCGTCTCGGAGACCGGCGAAGGGCAGTGGCTGCAGGCCAAGTTCGACGTTCCGACGCGCCTGCTGGACCTGATCATCACGCCGGGCGTCTCCACCCGCCCCGACCAGATCACCCAGTCGGCCCGCCCGCACCGCCTCCAGGCCCTCATCACCCTCTCCAACGGCAAGACCACCAAGCGCGAGGTCACCCTCGACCCGGGCGCCGGCGGCCAGCGCATCCCCTTCCGCGTCGGCACGGTCAGCTCGGTCCGCTTCACGATCGAGTCGGCCAGCGGCACGTCGTCGAAGAAGCAGGTGGCGATCGCGGAGATCGAGTTCTTCGGTCCGTCGAGCGCGAACTCGGCCTGAGGGAGAGGGATTCAGCAGGAAGCGGCCACGGCCGGGGTCGGAACCACGGTCCCGGCGTTGGCCGTACGAGCGCCTCGCAACCGGGTCGAGCGAACGAGACCGCCCTAATGACGGACCGTGACCACGATCTTGCCGGTCTGGCTGTTGGACTCCATATGGCGGTGGGCCTCGACGATGTCCTCCAGGTCGAAGGCGCGGTCGATCACTGGCGCCAGGGTGCCCGCCCGTAGGCCGGCGTCAAGAAAGTGCCAGACCCGGCGCCGGGTCTCCGGGTCGCCGGTGACTTGGAGATTGCCGTAACCAAGGATGCGGAGGGGCCAGTTGAGCGGCAGCGGTGCCGGCCGCGGGTCCAGCCAGCCGTAGACGATGAGCAGTCCGCCGGGTGCGACGGCCCGCGCAACCTCAGCCAGTCCGGGGCCGGAGACCGGATCGAAGACGATCTCGGCTCCTCGCCCACCGGTGAACCCGTCGACCTGCTCGAGCAGCCCGCCCTCGTCGAGTGCGATGACATGTGCGGCGCCGAGCTGCGCCAGGCGCTCGCGCTTGGCGGCACTGCGGGTGACGGCCACCGGGATGGCGCCGATGTGCCGGGCGATCTGGATCGCCGCCACGCCCACACTGCTGGAGGCGGCGGTGATCAGCACGGTGTCGCCCGGCCGCAGCCCGCCCTTCTCCACGAGCGCGCCGTAGGCGGTGCTGTACGAGAGCCAGAGGGCGGCAGCGTTCACCGCGTCGGCCCCTCCGGGGCGGCGGAGCAGAGCGTCGGCCGGCAGGCGAATGTGGTCGCCGTACACGCCGCTGGTGCTCATCCCGCCCGAGCTTGTCGTCAGCACCGCGTCGCCCACGGAGAAACCGGTCACCCCTTCCCCGACCGTCATCACCTCCCCGGCTGCCTCGTAGCCGAGCCGGGATCCCGGCAGGGTCGGCTGGTAGTAGTAGCCGCCCGAACGAAACAGCGCCTCGGCCCGGTTGAGACCGAGCGCGTCCACGCGCACCAGTACCTCGCCCGGGCCCGGCTCGCCGAGTTCCGCCTTCTCGATCCGGAGCACCTCGGGGCCGCCGACCTCGTCGAACACCACCTGCTGGGCAATCATCCCTGTACATCGCTTTCTGTCATGGGCAGTTGACAGTGGTCAGCTGTCGTCCGCGGGGCATCGGATGCGGTGCCTCCGCCGTGGATTCACCGTAGGGAGATCACGTCTGGGGGCCCATGCCGCAGCGTCCTGCAATCATGTGCGTGCGTCTTCCTGGCTACGCTCGCCGGCATGGACGTACTCAGCGATGCGATCACCGCGATGCGCGCCGGGCGGCCGCACGCCTCCCGCAAGCGGCGACACGGAGCATGGGGCGTGCGTTTCGCGGCCACGGCCGGCGTCGGGTTCCACGCGGTGCTCGAGGGGAACTGCTGGATGCTGCCCGAGGACGGCAGTGCGCCGATCCGTCTCACCGCCGGTGACCTCGCCTTCGTGCACGGCACCACCCACGGACTGGCGGACGACCCCGGCACCCCGCTGGTCGACGTCGTCCAGCACCCAGACGGCTCCTGGCCGCCCGGCCCGGACACACCCGACGACGGAACGCCCGGAACGCTGACGCTCTGCGGCGCCTACCGTCTGCACCGGGCCCGCCCCCACCCGCTGCTGACCTGTCTGCCCAGCGTGATCCGGCTGCCCACCCAGGACCGGTCGCTGGGTGCGATACTGGCCCTTCTCGGCACCGAGACGGCACAGCCGCGGCCCGGCGCGGCCGCCGCCACCGGTGCGCTGCTCGACACCGCCCTTCTGTACATCCTGCGGGCCTGGTACGCCGAACACGCCCAAGCCACGGCCGGCTGGGCCGCGGCCCTGCACGACCCGGCGATCGGACGGGCTCTGAGCGCGATCCACCGCGATCCGGCCCACCCGTGGACGGTGGAGGAGCTGGGATCGGTGGCGGGCCTGTCCCGGGCGGCCTTCGCCAAGCGGTTCGCCGCCCTCGTCGGCGAGCCACCGCTCGGCTATCTGACCTGGTGGCGGCTGACCCTGGCCGGTCATCTGCTGCGCGAAGGGGACCAGCCGCTCCGCGTGATAGCCCAACGCACCGGCTACACCTCGGAGTACGCGTTCGCCAAGGCCTTCAAGCGGGAGTACGGGAGCGCTCCGGGCCGATACCGGTCGCAGCGCTCGACCGATCTCGATGCCGCAGGCTGAGACCGCAGAGGAAGACGACACGCAGACCCCCCACATCAAGGTGTAACCGCCTTGACGGGTGACGTGAATTCCTGGCAATCTCGCGTCACCAGTCAGAGCGGTTACGTTTCAGTGAGGGCACCCCATGACAGTCGTACGGTTCGAACTCGTCTCCCAGCTCGGCCCGAAGGACGTGCTGGAGGTGCTGACCGACTTCAGCCCCGCACGCGCCGAGGCCTGGCCCAGCATCGACGACGAGCACTTCGAGGTCCATGAGCTGGGTGCCACCTGGGCCGAGGTCACCGAAGGGACCGCCGCCGCCTGGGAGCGGGCGCGCTACGTGTGGGAGCCGAGCGGTGACACGGTCACCGTCACCACCCTCGACTCCAAGCTCTTCGGAGCCGGTGGCGGCTGGGCCTTCCGTATGACTCCCGAGGGCGACGGCACCCGCATCGACATCGAACTGACCCGTCAACCGAGCACGCTCAAGGGCAAGATGCTCGCCGCACTGCTCCCCCTGGTCGCGCCTTCGTCCCTGCGCAAGTCCTTCTCAGGCCCACTGCGGGCGAAGTGACGCGTACGCGGGCCCGGATCCACGGGGCCCCGGTTGGGCAGCGGGTACACCATGAGGGGTCGGCAGCGTGAGCTGTCGGCCCCTTCGGCATGTCCCCGTGGGCGAGAGGCAGTCACGTCATGGGACAACGCAGGCCGGTCGCCCAGGCCGTGAGTGTGGCGAAGTCCTGGCTGGTAAGGCCGCGACGGGGGTCGACCCGGTGCAGCAGAGCGGGGCCGCTGTGATGCTCCGTCACCCAGAGGCGATCCGCGTCGGTGATCTCGTCATCGATCCAGGCGAACGCCCGGCCTTGCGCCCATGCGACGATCTCCGGGGTCTTCCAGAACAGACCGCCACCGGGATGGGCCCGTGGTGAAGGCCAGGCAATGAAGGGCAGTTCGGGCAGTCCCAGGACCGGTGCGACGAAGGTGTTGGCTTCGTCTTCCCACGTCGTCGCCCACACCAGGTCGAAGGGGAGGGCGCCCAGTGCCGGGCCGTGAGCGGGGTTGAGCCACACCCGCAGCGGTTTCACCGGCTTGTTCGGCAGCCCCCACTCCACCAGTCGGCGCCGCTCGGCGGCCTCCCAGCGGGGCGTCAGAAACCGGTGCGTCTGATAACCCTCGGGTCGTCGATGCGGCTTCGCGGCATACGGATTCAACGGTCCGTCCACGTCCACCAACAGCGCCGCGCGCACCCGCCCACCTCCCTCCCCGTTCCGCATCGCACGGTACTGGCCGATGACGGGACCACCCAGCCAAGCCCCGCCTGCGGTCGGCCGTCGACCCCGTAAGCCGAAACGGCCCGCCGGAGAAAGCCGGCGGGCCGCCACGAATGAAGTGACCTATCGACGAGGGGTGACGTTCTTGGTCCACCCCACCGACAGCGCCCGGGATCCGCTTGTCTTGCTCGTCACCGATACAGCGACGTTCCTGTGGGGGCGACCGAGACCTACCTCGTCGTACTGCCCTGGGTCACCGTGTGCACAGACGGCGGTATAGCTCACCAGGGAACCGATATTGACGTCGATCACCCCGGAGCCCGAACAGACCACCGCTACTTCCAGAGTGCCTCGCTGAATATGAGAGATGGGCGAGAACGAGTGAGATCCGGTCCTTCCGCCTGTCTTGATGAACGTTCGTCGAGCGTCCGAAAGTTGGGGCGCGGCGCGAGGTCCGGCGCCGTCAGATGCAGCTGCGGAGGGATGTCCCGACGAGGCAGTCTCGGCAGGCGTCCCACTCGCGGAGGCGTGACCTCCACTGGAAGTCGAACCGGTGCACCCGGCCAACACAAGGAGGGCCACCACCCAAATGACCATTCCTACTCGCCCCACGTGCGCCCCCAGTTTCTCGTGCATCAAGAGCAGCTGGTCAGACCGCTGATCAAGGATCCTATGGATCAATGAGCGTGCTGTGCGCAGAACTGAGCTGATCCTGAGGTTGGCCCCGTCAGTGCCCGGAGGGGGCGACGCAGCGGACGCTGGACGCCGTGTGCGGGTCGCCGTGGCCCATGTAGCGGGAGATCGACGGGTAGCTGCACAGGTTTGCTCGGAGCGGCTCGCGAAGTTCTTCAGCAGGGTCGTGTTGACCTGGCCCATGCTGTTCAGGGCCCAGTTGGTGTCGATGTACGTGCTGGCGCCGGCATCGGTGGTCGCGGCGGCGTATCCGTTTTTGACCGTGGCGGCCAGCCCCGCGCCGTAGTCGCCGGCGGCGTAGGCCTGGCCGCCGATTGTCTGCAGGCGGCCGTTCCAGGTGTTCAGCGGGAGCCAGACGCGCACCTTGGCGTGGTCGCCCTGGCCGGGATGGGTCAGCGTCACCGTCAGGTCGCAGGACGCCGGTACGTCGGGGATGTGTTGCTCGGGCAGCGGGGTGACCGGGGGCACGTCCACGGTGCCTCCGGGTGCAGCAGCAGATCTCCCGCCGGGTCCGCAACGCCACCCGGCGATTGGAGGAACTGGAACGCGCCCAGATCGCCGAGCCGCCCCGCCCCCTGCGGTTCGCGGCGGGCGGGGAACTGGCCACTGCAGCGAGGAGGATCCACAGCCGCTGGTGCCGCTGGTGTCTCTGCGGGACGTACGGGTGCCGGGGCGGCTCACGCTGGACGGATTGGCTGTGTCGGCGACGGACCGGCTGCTGGTCACCGGCGGCAATGGGGCGGGCAAGTCGACCCTGCTCGCCGTACTCGCCGGACGCCTTGCGGCCGAGGGCGAGGTGCAGCTGCGGGACGGGCTGACGGTGGGGCTCCTGGCGCAGGAAACGGTGTTCGAGAGGGACGACCGCACGGTCCGGGAGACGTATGAGATGGCTCTGGGCCTGGCGCGGGCGGAGCGGGTGCCGCTCGGCTCGCTGGGGCCGTTGCATGACGCCGACCTGGACAAACCGGTAGGGCACCTGTCCGTGGGCCAGCGCCGACGGCTGGCGCTGGCCCTGCTGGTGGCCCCGCCACCCCACCTCCTGCTGCTCGACGAGCCCACCAACCACCTCTCCCCGCGCCTGTGCGACGAGCTGGAGGAGGCGCTCGGCACCGGACCGGGTGCGATCGTGGTCGCCAGCCATGACCGCTGGCTGCGGAGGAGGTGGCGGGGCCGGGAGATCCGGCTGGGAGCGGGTGCGAGTGCGGATGTGGGTGCGAGTGCGGGTGCGGGTGCGGGTGCGGGCGGGAACGGCGCGGGAACGGCGCGAGAACGCGGCATCATCCCAGGTCAACAGGTGAACACCGCTTGAGGTGGTGACGAACCTTGCATTGCCCGGCAGTCACCCGTCAAGATGGTGATGTGAACCTTGACCATGTCTTCGTATGCGGAAACCCGGCCCTCGACTTCGCGGCCACCCTCCGCGCCCGGCGCTCGACCCGGTTCGAGATGTTCGCGACGCCGGATCGGCTCAACGCCTGGTACCTGGAGTCAGGCCTGGTGGACACGATCACCCCGGCCGAGGAGGACGACGTCCGGGAGGCGACCACGGTCCGCGAGGCCGTCTATCACCTCGTGACCGACCGCCGTCTCGGCGAGGAGTTCAACCGGGAGGCGCTCGCCGTGCTCAACGGCGCCGCGCGCAAGACGCCCGCGACACCGCAGCTCACGCTGGGCGGCCGGCACACCGAGGCGACTCCCGAGCAGGCCCTGGCCACCGTCGCGCGCCAGGCCGTCGAGCTGCTCAGCGGCCCGGACGTGCCGCTCATGAAGGAGTGCGACAACCCCGAGTGCACCCGCGTCTACATCGACCGCTCCCGCGGCATGCGACGCCAGTGGTGCGGCATGGAATCCTGCGGCAACAAGATCAAGGCCGCGGCCTACCGCGCACGCAAGAAGACGGCACCCGAGACAGCTGCTTCGCACTGACCTCGGGCGCCGTCTACGTGGGTCTATGTGGGTCTACGTGGTTGGCGCGCATGGAATTCCGATGGTCCCGACGCGGCAGGGAAGGCCGGCCGCCACACCGGGACCGGCTTTCGTGGGCCGGGTTGTTCAGGTCGTGGGGTGGCGCCACAGGAAGCTCGAAGCCGGCGGGCCGTAGCCGAACTCGGCCGTGCCCTCCGCCCAGTTCCACGCCTCTACGTCAGTCGGCCAGTCCCGCTGCTCGACCCTTGCCGCACCTCGAGACGCCCCTCCACCTGGGCCCGCCTCGAGATCCGAGCTACGACGTATGCCGGTCCGCATGCGCGTGTACGTGTACGTGTACGTGATGGTGACCATGACCTGACCTCACCCCTCCCCTGATCAGGCGGCGACGCTCGCGTTGATGGTGACCGGGATGTTGTCGCGGGTGGCCTTGGAGTACGGGCAGATCTGGTGCGCGGCGTGCGCCAGTTCCTCGGCGGTGGACTGGTCGACGCCGCCGAGTACGGGGTTGAGGACCGCGGAGAGGGAGAACTCGCCGTCGTCGCCGTGGGTGAGGGTGATCTCGGCGGTGATGTCGGTGCTGGTGAGCCGGATCTTGCGAGCGGTGGCGGCACGGCGGAGGGCGCCGAGGAAGCAGGCGGCCCAGCCGGCGGCCAGCAGCTGCTCGGGGTTGGTCGCGGTCCCTGCGCCGCCGAGTTCCTTGGGGAGGGCGAGGCCGGCCTCGAGCAGGCCGCCGGAGGAGCGGACGTGCCCGCAACAGCCTTCGACACCGGTCAAGCCGGTGACGGCGCGATGCACTGTGCCGGTCGCCGTCAAACGGTGATGGTCTTGTACTCGGTGTACGTGCCGAGGCCGACCGCCCCGTACTCCCGTCCGATGCCGCTCGCCTTGAAGCCGCCGAACGGGCCCTCGAAGGCGACGGAGGCACCGTTGACGGTGATGGTGCCGGTGCGGACGCGGCGGGCGACCGCCAGCGCGTGCTCCTCGTCGGCGGACCAGACGCCGCCCGAGAGGCCGTACTCGGAGTCGTTGGCGATACGAACGGCGTCGTCCTCGTCGTCGTAGGCGATGACCACCAGGACCGGTCCGAAGATCTCCTCCTGGGCGATCCGCATGGAGTTGTCGACGTCGGCGAAGACGGTGGGCGTGACGTAGTTGCCCTGCTCCAGGCCTTCAGGGATCTGCGGGCCGCCGGTGACCAAGCGGGCGCCCTCCTCGATGCCGAGCCGGATGTAACTGCGCACCCGCTCCTGCTGGTCGGGGCGGATCATCGGGCCGATGAAGGTGTCGGGGTCGCCCGGGTCGCCGACCTTCAGCGACTCCACCAGTTCCTTCAGGCCGGCCACGACCTCCTCGTAGCGGCTGCGCGGGGCCAGGATCCGGGTCTGGGCGATGCAGGACTCGCCGTTGTTGAGCAGGGAGCCGAACTTCACGCCCGCGACGGCCTTCTCGATGTCGGCGTCGGGGAGGATGATCGCGGCGGACTTGCCGCCCAACTCCAGGCTGACCCGCTTGAGTTGCTCGCCGGCGATGGCGGCGATACGGCGGCCGGCTCGCGTCGAGCCGGTGAAGGCGATCTTGTCGACCTCCCGGTGCGACACCAGGTACTCGCTGGTCTCCCGGTCCGCGGGCAGGATGCTGATCACGCCCTCGGGCAGGCCCACCCGCTCCAGCAGCTCGGCCAGGAAGCCCATGCTCAGCGAGTTCTCCGGGGACACCTTCAGGACCACGGAGTTGCCGGCGAGCAGGGAAGGGATGATCTTCGAAGTGGCCGAGGAGAAGGGCGAGTTCCACGGGATCACCGCGGCCACGACACCGATCGCCTCCCGACGTACCACGCTGCGCGCCGGGGACGCAGGATCGGAGGGCACGAGTGTCTCCTCCCAGCCGAACTCCTCCGCCGCCTTCAGGTAGGCGTTCGCCTGCCGTGTGAGGCCGGGCTGCCCGGCGCGGGTGAACCAGCGGCCGAGCCGTTCTCCAGCGAGATCAGGTGTGCGATCTTCTCCGCGTTCCCTTCCCGGAGCGCGTTGAACTGCCGTAGCGCCGCGATGCGTTGGGCTGGCGGGGTCTTCCTCCACTCGCCCGCCTCGAAGGACGCTCGCGCGGCGGCGAGCGCGCGGTCGACGTCCGCGGGCTGCGCCTGCGCGGCGCGGCCGACCACGGACCGGTCGTGAGGTGAGGCGATGTCGAGCAGCTCGGGGTTGCTCGGCTTGACCCAGGAACCTGCGATGAAAAGCCGGTCGTAGGTGATCACGTGCTTTCTCCTTAGATGCGTTCGATTCAAGCCGTCCTAAATTGTCACATCAACGTAGCACTTTTATGAGCTAGCTGCACATGATCAGACCTAAGGCAGGACTCTTCCTCTACACGATAGGTACCTTTAGGGCGTGAGAGCTGACGCAGCGCGCAATCTGGAAGCCGTCCTGACCACCGGAGCCCGCATGCTCGCCACCGATCCCGGCGCCGGCATCGCGCGCCATCGCGGACGCGCGCCATCGCGGACGCCCGGCTGCGCGAGGCACCCGTCGCCGCAGCCCTGCACCGCTACGTCGAGAGGATCGTCGCCGTCAATCGCGTGTGGCCCGTCGACCTGACCCGCATGCTCGCCGACGACGAGGTCCGCGCCCGCCGCGACGCCTCCGTCCGAGAGGTCGACGCCTTGCTCCAACGCGCCGCCGACGAGGGCCTGTTGTGCTCCGGCCTCCCGGACGGATGGGCCGGGGCACTGCTGCCGCAGCTGGTGAGGCTGGCGTCACGCCGGCAGGCGCACCTGAGCCCGGGCAGGCGGCCGACGTGGTGGTCGACACGTATCTGCACGGCATCGGTGCGCACACCCTCACTCCCACCGAGCGACTTGCGTCACCGCTTTGACAGGTGACGCAGCTTGTGCGAGTGTCATCGCGGCGAGGGCAGCGGGCCTCACACCCCAGGTCGGTTCAGCTCAGTTCAGGCGAGTTCAAGTCAGCCACCGGAATCGCATGACGGAAGGTTTCTCATGATCAACAGGCGCACCTTCAGCAAGGCCGTCGGTCTGGGCACCGGCGCGGCCGCGGTCTCGCTGTCCGGCCTGCAGACCAGCGCATCCGCCACGCCCGCCGGGAACCCCGCGAGCGCCGGGAACCCGGCGACCGCCGCGCAGGGGCCGGGCGGCACTTCCGGAATCACCGTGCCGACCATCACCCCCGGCACCCACACCGAGTTCAGCACGCTCAAGCAGGTCAAGGCGGGTCTGCTGGACATCGGTTACGCCGAGGCCGGCCCCGCCCACGGCCCGGTCGCCCTTCTCCTGCACGGCTGGCCGTACGACATCCACAGCTACGTCGACGTCGCCCCGCTCCTCGCCGACCTGGGCTACCGCGTCATCGTCCCCTACCTGCGCGGCCACGGCAGCACCCGCTTCCTGTCCCGCCACACCCCGCGCACCGCCGAACAGTCCGCCGTCGCGCTGGACATCATCGCCCTGATGGACGCGCTCAAGATCGAGAAGGCCGTCCTCGCCGGGTTCGACTGGGGCTCACGTACCGCCGACATCATCGCCGCGCTGTGGCCGGAGCGGGTCAAGTCCCTTGTCTCCACGAGTGGTTACGTCATCACCAAAATCAGCGCGCAGCTCGAGCCGGCCCTCCCGGCCGTCGAGCACAACTGGTGGTACCAGTGGTACTTCGCCACCGACCGCGGAAAGAAGGCGATGCAGAACGAGGACCAGCGCATCGCGCTGTGCCGCTACGTGTGGACCCTCGTCTCCCCCAACTGGAACTTCGACGACGCCACCTTCGAGCGCACCGCCCAGGCCTTCAAGAACCCCGACTACGCCGCCATCGTCCTCTTCAACTACCGCTGGCGCATCGGCCTGATCGAGGGCGAACGCCGCTACGACCGTTACGAGAAGCAGCTCGCGGCGCAGCCTCCCATCGCCGTCCCCACGATCACCCTCGACCCGGCTCTGGACCCGTTCACCCCGCCCGGCGACGGCTCCACCTACCGCGACCACTTCACCGGCCGCTACGAGCACCGGACCATCGCGAACATCGGCCACAACCTCCCACAGGAGGCGCCAACCACCTTCGCCCAGGCAGTGGTTGACGCTGACCACCTTTAGGAGCCCGACAAACGCAGAACGCGGTCGGGAAGAGCGATGCTCTTCCCGACCGCGTTCTGCGTCTTCGTCACTATCTTGACAGGTGACTAGGAATTCTGGGGCCACCAGGGCCGCGGACACCGCCGGCCGCACCAAGCCGACGATCGTCCTGGAGCACGGCGCCTTCGCCGACGGCTCCAGCTGGAACGGCGTCATCGACGACCTGCGCGCCGCCGGCTATCCGGTCGTCGCGGCCGCCAATCCGCTGCGCGGCCCCGCCTGCGACGCCGCCGCCCTGCGCAGGGTCCTCGACCACGTCAAGGCCCGAAGATCCTCGTAGGCCACTCCTACGGCGGCAACGTCATCAGCCAGGCCGCCACCGACGACCCCGAGGTCAAGGCCCTGGTCCACGTCGCGGCCTTCCTGCCCGCGCCCGGAGAGAGCGCCCTGGAGCAGACCGACAAGTACCCGGGCTCCACCCTCCCCGACGCCCTCGACCCGGTCACCTACCAGCAGCCCGGCGGCACCACGGCAACCGACGTGTACATCCAACAGGCAAAGTTCCGCCACCAGTTCGCCGCCGACGTCTCCGTACGGCAGGCCGCCCTGATGGCCGCCGAGCAGCGCCCCGTCGCCCAGTCCACCCTGGAGGAGAAGGCCACCACCGCGGCCTGCAAGACCAAGCCCAGCTGGGACATCATCACCACCCGCGACCTCAACATCCCGCCCGCCGTGCAGCGGTTCATGGCCGAGCGCGCCCACGCCCACACCACCGAGGTCGCCGCCTCCCACTCGGTCGCGGTCTCCCATCCGCACCTGGTGGCCGCCGTGATCGAGCGCGCGGCGCACGCCACGGTGCGCTGACCGCTGACCGCTGACCGCTGACTGCTGACGCCGAACGCCTTCGACCGGCCGCCACCCCATGCGGGTTGCGGCCGGTCGAAGGCGTTCGGCCTGGTGGATTCGGTCCGGTGGATCAGGCGGCTGGGACAACCTCGTCGGCGGTGACGGCCGGCGTAGAACCGACCCCGGCCTTACCCTCCCCCTCCGCTCGGCGTCCCGGCTTCTTGAGGAAGAGGGCGAGCAGGGTGCCGACGGCGAGGGTCGGGGCGATCCACAGGTAGCCCATGGCCGTGGCGTGGGCGAAGGCGTCCAGGGCGGTGTCGCGCAGGGCGCCGGGCAGCCGGCCGATGGTGTCGGGGCGGGCGGCGTCGAAGCCGGCGCCGGTCGGCAGGCCGCGGGTGCGGTCGGCGAATCCGGTGTTGAGGAGAGCGCCGAAGACGGCGACACCGAAGGCCGCGCCGATCGAACGGGCGAAGGTGACCACGGCGCTCGCGGCACCGAGATCGGCGGCGGGCACGCTGTTCTGGACGGTGGTCAGCACGACCATGGGAACCATGCCGATACCGACACCGGTGACCAGGAAGTAGCCGCTCAGCACGAGGGTGTTGGTGGCCGCCCCGATGGTGCCGAGAAGGATCAGCGCCGCGAGGTTGGCGAGCAGACCCGCCAGGAGGATCGCCCGCAGCCGCTCGACGTGGGCGGCCCAGCGCCCGGCCAGGGACTGGCTGACGACCAGACCGGCGACCAGGGGCAGCGTGTGGATGCCGGAGAGCGTGGCCGAGATCCCGTGGACGATCTGGAGGTACGTCGGCAGGTAGACCAGCACGGCGAACATCGCGGCGTTGGCGAAGAACCCGATCAGCGAGGAGAAAACGACGGTCCGCGAGGCGAACATGGCGGGCGGCAGGACGGGTGCGGCGGCGCTCCGCTCGACGGGCACCAGGACCACGGCCAGCGCCACCGTGGCGACGACCAGCCCGACGATGGCCGGCGAGCCCCAGCCCCAGCGCTCGCCGAAGGACGTGATCAGCACCAGCCCGGTGGCGATGGAGGCCAGGACCAGAGACCCCAGGTAATCGATCCGAGCCTTTACGCCCCTGGTGGCGGCGGGCAGCGCCCGCGCTGCGATGGTCAGGGCAACGATGCCGACGGGCAGATTGACGAGGAAGGCCCACCGCCAGGACAACTGGTCGGTGAAGACGCCGCCGAGCAGGGGTCCGACGATGCTGGCGACGCCGTAGACGGACCCGAACATGCCCTGGTAGCGGCCGCGTTCGCTCGGCGCGACGATGTCGCCGACGAGGGCGAAGGTCAGCACGATCATGCCGCCACCGCCCACACCCTGCAGCACCCGGGCCCCGATCAGCTGGGGCAGGTTCTGCGCCAGTCCACAGGCCACCGAGGCGGCCAGGAAGATCGAGGTCGAGGCGAGATACAGCCGCTTACGGCCGAACATGTCGCCGAGCTTGCCCCACAACGGGGTCACCGCGGTCGACGCGAGCAGATACGCGGCGCTGACCCAGGCGATGTCGTCGAACGCGTCCAGGTCCTGCGCTATCCGCGGCAGCGCGGTCGAGACGATCGTCTGATCCAGGGCCGCGAGCAGCACCGCCAGGACCAGCGCACTCATCGCAGCGGCGACACCACCCGCCCTGGGTGAGGAGGACTTGCCTGCCTTCGACATAGGAACGTGCCTTTCTGAACACGGTGCACATGGCCGAGGTGCCGCCAGCCAGGGAACGATGACCGCCCCACCAAATCGGCGCTAAAAACTCTATCTGTCACATCACCGTAGCACTTAACACTCATGTCTCTACTCCACAGAGGCGCTAGGCGTCTCAGACTTCACATTCGGCCACTAGACTCGGTGCGGTGAGAGCCGACGCAGCGCGCAACCTGGAAGCTGTCCTGACCACCGGAGCCCGCATGCTCGCCACCGACCCGGGCGCAAGCATCGCGAGCATCGCCGGCGAGGCAGGCGTGGACCGGCGTACCGTCTACCGCCGCTTCGCCTCCCGCGAAGACCTGCTGGCGGCCATCTACGAATCCCGCCTCACGGCCATCGAGCACGCCATCGAAGACGCCCGGCTCCGCGAGGCCCCCGTCGCCGTAGCCCTGCACCGCTACGTCGAGAACATCATCACCGTCAACCGCACCTGGCCCGTCGACCTGACCCGCATGCTCGCCGACGACGAGGTCCGCGCCCGCCGCGACGCCTCCGCCCGCGAGGTGGACACCTTCCTCCAACGAGCCACGGACGAAGGCCTGTTGCGCCCCGGCCTCCCGGAGGGCTGGCCCAGCGCCCTACTCCCCCAACTCATGCACCTCGTGTCCCGACAACTCCCCGAACTGAGCGCGGGCCAAGCGGCGGACGTCGTAGTCGACACGTTGCTGAACGGACTCGGGGCGTCCTGACACCCGGCCGTAAGCTGCTGGTACACGCATGTCGGGAGACCAAGCGGTCAATCGTGTGGGACTTGCTCGGCTACGGTCTCGCCGAAGCGCCACGAGCCTCGGTTGCCGAAAGCTTCCGCGTGCAGGCCCATCTCCCAGGCGATTCGCGCGGCCCGCTGTTGCGTTACGTCGGGGTACTCCTCGGGATGCACCTTGATGTAGCCGCGGCGGTCCGCGGGATACGCGCACAGGGCCTCGCGGAGCTTCTCTTCCTGCTCCTCCGACGTGGAGTGGTTGCCCGTGACGGTCTTGTACGCCTTCCGTACGCCGCCTGGCTGCTTACGTGCATCTCGCCGCCTGGCAGCGTCCGACCCCCGCCAGGACATCCAGCCGACGGCTCCGAGTGCGGCCAGAGCGAAAGCCCCTGAACCAAGTGCGTCACCTGTGGCATCAGCTTGACCCGGCGTCTCGGGACGGAGCTCGCCCTTGGGGTCTTCGATCACAGTGATGCTCTGCCCGACCTCGAACTCGTCGGATGTGGCTTTCAGGGCAGGGCCCGGGACTTTGGTGCCGTCCTTGTGTTCCAGCGCGTAGTGGTAGTCACGAGCCTTGCGCCCTTGTGCTGGGTCGCGCCACTTCTTCACTACCGTCGCGGTGACCGTCTTGCCTCGCTGCTGGAGCGTGAGGTCATCCCGAGCCACGTCGGCGACGTACACGGACATCGCCGATGTCAGAACGATGAACAGCGATGCGTACGCACTCGACTCCTTGGCCCCCAACTTCCGGATCAGCACGATGAGAAGGACTCCGTGCACGATCCACAGGAAGATCTGCGCAACCGGGCGGAGGTCGTCCGTCAGGAGGATCATCCCCGTGGCCGCGGCAAGCGCGTAGACGCCGATACCGGCCGCCAGTGGGACGGGATACCGGGCGCGCCGGGTGGGGCGGTTCACTCTGATCTCCGGATGCGGTGGGGGGCTCGAACGAACCCACGCTATAAACGGCGTACTTGAGTACGCCAGAAAGGATCAGTCAAACGGCGGGCCTACCAAGCTCCCGCCAGTGGCACCTGGATCAGGACCACACCGGAACTACTCGCCTACTAGGCCCTTTTCCTTCGGTAGATCAGGGCTCAAGCAGCTGGTTGGGCGCAGTTGTACGGTCGTCGCCGATCAGCGTGCCGCGCGACGCGGTCCCGTGACGCCCTGGAGGATACGCACAGATGTGGTCTGTCGTCGACGACGCCGAGCGGGCGCAGTGGAACTTTGTGCCGTTCGAGACTGTTGGCCCGCTTCGGTTTGGCATGAGCATCGAGGAGGTGGTCACATCGATGGATGCGCAGGGCTTCACCAGCACTCATTCGTCTATGACCCGACCGCATGGTGCTCTGGTGCAGAAGGCTGGGCTTCGCTCCAAGGACGCGCCACAGTACGAGGAGGCCATTACTGCCTACGTCCGGAAGTCAGGTGAACTGGCCGCCGTCGCCGTTGACGCCTTGTGTGGTCCGCAGGTCTCCATCGATGAGCTTCGCTTGGTCGGCCGGGTTCCGTCTGAACTGACGGAACGGCTCCTTGGCTATGCGAAGGACCGTGGCATGGCGCCCATGGTCTCCGTGGAGGGCGATGCAATATCGGAGGAACTCGGGCTCTTGGTGCGGGCCCAGCGAGCCGGCGACATCCTCCTGTCGAGGGCGTTCTTCGTCGCCAACTTCCAGGACTGGGCGTACACGGTGCATAACTGCGTCCCGGCAGATGAATGGGACGTTCGTTGACCCCAAGCGGTGGCGGTGAATGCCGCTTCATCTGGCGAGTCCACGGTAGTTGATCCGGCTTGCGATGATGACGGCGAATGCAACGAGGTGTTCTGCGTTGTACTCGTAACGTCGACGCAGAAGGCGGTACCCGGCGAGCCAGGACACGGTTCTCTCGACAACGCAGCAATGTTGGCCGCGCAGCCGCTCAGAGGACTCGGTGCCCTTGCGTGCGATGCGATGGCGGATACCGCGCTTGCTTAGCCACCGTCCGTCGCCTGCCACGCGCCCGGGCGCGTGCCTGTCGCCTTCTGGAAGAACACCGAGAAGTTGGATGCGTCGGGGAAGCCGAGCGCGTCCGCGCAGCGGGCCGCGGTGAGGCGGTCGTGCGCGAGGAGTCGTTTGGCTTCCAGGACGATCCGGTCGACGATGTAGGCCTTCGCGGTCCGGCCGGTGACCTGTTGCACCGCTCGCGAGAGGGTACGGGGCGCGTATCCCAGTGTCCGGGCGTAGTAGCCGGCGTCGTGGTGTTCCCGGAAGTGCGCTTCGACGCTGGACCGAAACAACCGGAACACCGGATGCGTGAACCGTGCTTCGGTGTGCGGTGGCCGCAGCCGGGCGACGAGCGCGGAGAGCAAGATCTCGGGCAGCTCCGTGGGGATGTCCTCGGACGGGGCGGATGCCTCCAGCAGGAGATGGTTGCGCGCGGCGTCGACGTACGGCCAGTCGGCGTCGGGAATGCTCCAGTGCGCGACCAGGTCCGGGGACGCGACGAGTTCCCGCGTGGCGTGGGTGACCGGCGCGGTCGGCACGAACAGCACGAGGTGCCCCGCAAGACCGGCGATGTCGTCCCATCGGTGGACCGCCCCGGGAGGGACCCACACCGCGGACCGCTCCTTGAGCGGGTGTCGGAGGAAGTCCACCGTGACGGAGCCGTGCCCGACATCGACGACGGCGAGGACATGGAAGTCGGCACGCTGCGTGCCGCCGTCGTTCAGCTCGCGAAGGCGGTCGAACGTCATCGTCTCGACCGCGGAGGCGCGGCGCCCCGCGGGCTGGTAGGTCATCTGCCGGATCACCGTCACGTGTCCAGTTTTCACCATCGAGCGACCAGTCAGGCCGATGCCCTGCCGTAGCGGAGAAGTTTGAATGAACGGAGAAAGCACAGGGGAAACGCCCAGAAACGCTGACCGAAAAGAGCCACGATGACCACGACGCAGCAGCCGCTTCTGCCCACTTACGACCATCGGCCGGGGACCGGACCGACCCTGGTGTTCCTGCACTACTGGGGCGGTTCCGCCCGTACCTGGGACCTCGTCGTCGACCGCCTCGCCGGTCGTGACGTGCTCACGTTCGACTTCCGCGGGTGGAGCCGGTCGCGCGGTCTGCCCGGCCCCTACACGCTCGGCCAGCTCGCCGACGACACGCTCGCCGTGCTCGCCGACGCAGGCGTCACCGACTATGTCCTGGTCGGGCATTCGATGGGTGGCAAGGTCGCACAGCTGGTCGCGGCGACGCGGCCCGTCGGCCTGCGCGGCATCGTCCTCGTCGGCTCCGGTCCGGCGAAGCCCGCCGCACAGATCACTCCTGAGTACCGGGAAACCCTTTCCCACGCCTATGACTCCGACGAGTCCGTAGCCGGGGCACGGGACCAGGTCCTCAGCGCGTCCGAGCTGCCCGCGTCGGTCAAGGCGCAGATCGCGAGCGATTCGCTGGCCGGCGCCGAAGCCGCCCGCACCGAGTGGCCGCTGCGCGGCATCGCGGAGGACATCACCGCGCGCACCCGTATGGTCAGCGTTCCCGCCCTCGTCGTCGCCGGAGAGAACGACCAGGTCGAGCCCGTCGACGTGCTGCGCGACAACCTGGTGCCCTACCTCTCCCAAGCCGACTTCACGGTGATCCCGAACACCGGTCATCTGATCCCGCTGGAAGCTCCGGCCGACCTCGCAGACGCCATCACCGCCTTCGCGCCGACAGCCTGACCATCTGCGAGGCCCAACGACGGGCTCTGCGGCCGGGGGACGCCTGCGGCGACGTCTGCGGGGACCTCACCGAGTTCGTAGGCCTGGACGGACGGGCCGCAAGGGGCCAAGTCCGGACTCTTTATTCGTTACTGCTTGACTACTTGTCGCGTGCGGCGAGCCGTTCGGTGATCTCGGACTTGACCGTCTCGCGCAGTTCGTCGGCGGTGAAGCCGAGGTTGCGGAGGATCTGGGCGGCGAGGCCCTGTTCGGTGCGGATCAGGCCCAGCAGGGTGTGTTCCGTGCCGACCCAGTCGTGGCCGAGGTCGGCCGAGGCGCGGTGCGCCTGCTCGATGGCTTCCTTGCTCTCCGGTCGGAACGCGATGTGACCGCGGAGCGCCTTCGCCCCGGCCGGCGCCATCGCTTCCTCGATCGCCTCGCGGATGCGCTGCTCCGACTCGGTCTTCGCCACCAGGACCTCGTAGGCCAGGCCCCGCGGTTCGCCGAGCAGGCCGAGCAGCATGTGTTCGGTGCCGATGGAGTCGTGCTTGTGGGTTCGGGCGGCCTCCTGCGCCAGCACGATGCTGTGCCGGTTCAGGTTGGTGAAGCGCTCGAACGCGGCGGGTGCGTGGCGCTGTTGGGCGGCCTGCTTGGACACTCCGATGGCGTCGCCGATCTCGGTCCACGACGCGCCGGTCTGCTTGGCCTTGCTGACGTAGTGGTCGATGAGCTGGTCACCGAGGTCGGACAGGGTCTGGGCGCGGAGTCGCGCCTCGCTGATGCGGGCCAGTTGGTCGGCCTCGGGGAGTTCCTCGTCGAGCCGTGCGATCAGGTCGGCGAGGCTGATGTCGAGTGGACTCATGCGTCAATCGTAAGTTGACGATCCGCCAGCGTCAACTTGTAATTGACGCTCGTTTCCGGTTGCGGGGCACGCAGTACCCCCAACGGCCCACTTGAGCTGCACCAAAGCCCCCTGCCCGGGCTACCTCTTGAACAGGAAGGGGCATTGCCACCCCCGCATCTCCACCGTCCGCCCACCCCCGGACCGGGCGCGCCCGCCGCATCCACCCAACCCGCCCACACCCAGCACTGCACGAAACCTTGCGGCACATCCCGCCTCATACCTAAAATATTGTCGCTGATTCTCGCGTTCGACGAAGTTTCTTCGGTAGACGGCTATCGAGAGTAGGTACCTCCATGACGGTTGCAGCTGTGTCGGCGGTCCACCCCGACGAGGTGCACGAGAGGCTCGGTCAGCATGTGCTGACCGACGGTTTCAAGCTTGTGCTCGATCCGCTCGCCAGTCGGGGCTCGTGGCTCGTCGACGCGCGCACCGGTGAGAAGTTCCTCGACCTCTACTCGTTCTTCGCGTCCGCCCCGCTGGGTCTCAACGCGCCGGGCATCGTGGACGACCCGGAGTTCATGACCCTCCTGGCGCAGGTCGCGGCGAACAAGCCCGCCAACCCCGACGTCTACACCACGCACTACGCCGAGTTCGTCGAGACGTTCGCCCGGGTGCTGGGCGATCCGGACCTGCCGAGGATGTTCTTCGTCGAGGGCGGCGCGCTCGCCGTCGAGAACGCGCTCAAGACGGCGTTCGACTGGAAGAGCCGCCGCAACGAGGCCGCCGGCCGCTCCCCCGAACTCGGCACCAAGGTGCTCCACCTCCGCAAGGCGTTCCACGGCCGCAGCGGCTACACGCTCTCGCTGACCAACACCGAGCCCAACAAGACGGCCCGTTTCCCGCAGTTCGACTGGCCGCGCATCGACGTACCCGCCGTCCGCTTCCCCCTGGAGCGCCACCTCGCCGAGGTCGAGGAGGCCGAGCGAGCGGCCCTCGCGCAGGCGCGGCAGGCGTTCGAGGACAACCCGCACGACATCGCCTGCTTCATCGCCGAGCCGATCCAGGGCGAGGGCGGCGACAACCACATGCGCCCGGAGTTCCTGCAGGCGATGCAGGCGCTCTGCCACGAGTACGACGCCCTGTTCGTGCTCGACGAGGTGCAGACCGGCGTGGGGATGACCGGCACCACCTGGGCCTACCAGCAACTCGGTCTCGAGCCGGACATCGTCGCCTTCGCCAAGAAGGTCCAGCTCGGCGGCATCATGGCCGGCCGCCGGGTCGACCTGGTACCCGACAACGTCCTCCAGGTCTCCGGGCGGATCAACTCCACCTGGGGCGGCGGCCTGGTCGACATGGTCCGGGCCCGCCGCATCCTGGAGATCATCGAGAGAGACGATCTGGTGGCCAACGCCGCTGCCGTGGGAGCGTGGTTCCAGTCCGAACTACGTGATCTCGAAGCCCGGCACACACCGGTCGCGTCCAACGCGCGGGGACGCGGGCTGATGTGCGCCATCGATCTGCCGGACGGCGGCGTCCGCGACGACGTGGCACGCCGGCTGCGAACCGAGGAGCAGGTGATCGCCTTGCCGTGTGGTGAGCGTACGGTGCGCTTCCGCCCCGCCCTGACCGTCACCCAGGACGAGATCGGCTTCGCCCTGCGGGCCCTCGACCGGGTCCTCGCCGGCCTGCGCTGACCGCCCCGCGGCCTGCGCCGACCGCCCCGGATACGCGTCTCAGCCGCCCTCGCCCGCTCTGGAAGAACAACCGCCCCGGAAGAACAACCGCCCCGCCGACAAGGAGCAAACACATGGCCCGTTCCGTCGCCTCGATCGTTGCCGGCCATCCGGTCTCCGGCGCTCCCGGCGGGACTCTTCGGCGCCCCAATCCAGGTCGTACGGCCGAAGTGGTCACCGAGGTGTCACTCGCGGACGCCTCGACCTTCGTCGAGGCCGCCAGAGCCGCGAAGGCGGCTCAGCGTGCGTGGGCGGACGTCCCGGCGCCGGTGCGCGGGTCCGCGATCGGAAAGATCGGCCGGCTCGTCGAGGCGAACAAGGAGCGGCTCGCCCGCATCGTGACCGAGGAGATCGGCAAGCCGCTGGCCGAGGCGCTCGGCGAGGTCCAGGAGATCATCGACACCTGTGACTTCTTCCTGGGCGAGGGGCGTCGGCTCTACGGCCAGACGGTGCCCTCCGAGATGCCCGACAAGCAACTCTTCACCTTCCGCAACCCCATGGGCGCGGTCGCCGTGATCACCGCGGGCAACTTCCCGGTGGCCGTGCCCTCCTGGTACCTCGTACCGGCACTCGTGACCGGCAACACCGTGGTGTGGAAACCCGCCGAGTACGCCGCCGCCAGCGCCAAGGCCCTCTTCGAGCTGTTCGTGCACGGAGGCGGCCTGCCCGACGGCGTACTCAACCTCGTCCTCGCCGACGGCGAGCAGACGTACGCCGGACTCGAGTCCTCCCTCGACGCCGGCCTGATCGACAAGGTCGGCTTCACGGGCTCCACGGTCGTCGGCCAGAAGATCGGCGCCCTGTGCGGCAGCCATCTCCAAGCCCCCTGCCTGGAGTTGGGCGGCAAGAACCCGCAGGTGGTCGCCCCGAGTGCACAGCTCGACCTGGCGGTAGAGGGGGCGTTGTTCTCCGGCTTCGGCACGGCGGGCCAGCGCTGCACCTCCCTCGGCACGCTGATCGTGCACGAGTCGGTGCACGAGGACTTCCTCGCCCGTTTCGACGCCGCGAGCCGCGCTGCCCGTGTCGGTGACGCCTTCGAGGACGTCCTCTACGGCCCGATGCTCGACGAGCGCTTCGCGCAGCGCTACGAGACCTTCCTCGGCTGGATCAAGGACCATCACCGTACGTACGGCTCCGACGGCGTCGGACGGATCACGTCCGGCAACCCGCGCAAGGGCTTCGTGGGCGACCCCGAGGCGGGTATGTTCTACCACCCGGTCATCGTCGACGGAGTGCGCCGCGACGACGACCTGTTCCTCAACGAGACCTTCGGCCCGATCGTCTCCGTGACCACCTACCGCACCTTCGACGAGGCCCTCGACCTGGCCAACGCCCACGGCTACGGCCTGTCCGCCGCGATCTACACCACCGATCCGCACGAGGTGTGGACGTACCGGCGCGGCATCTCGGCGGGCATGGTCAGCGTCAACAACACCACCTCCGGGGCCGAGGCGCACCTGCCGTTCGGCGGCAACGGCAAGTCGGGCAACGGCAGTCGGCAGTCCGGGCAGTGGGTGCTCGACCAGTTCACGCGCTGGCAGTCGATGAACTGGGACTACTCCGGCCGTCTGCAAAAGGCGCAGATGGACGTGGCCACGCTCGAGCCCGATCTCTCCTTCCGCCTGTGAGCGCCGTAGAGGACCTGGACCGGCACTTCCGCGAGGAGGTGGCCGGTCTACGGGCCCCGGACGCACCGCTGCCCGAAACCGACCGCCTGGACACGCGCACCGCACTCGACCTGTTCGACGCCCAACTCGCCAGCAGGCACACCGACTTCGCCGCCCGCTGGATGCAGCAAGAGGGCCGCGGCTACTACACCATCGGGTCGAGCGGTCACGAAGGCAACGCCGCCCTCGCGCTCGCCCTACGCCCCACCGACCCGGCCCTGCTGCACTACCGCTCCGGCGCCTTCTACGCCGCCCGCGCCCACCAAGTGGGCGGCATAGACGCGCTCCGGGACATGCTGCTGGGCGTCGCCGCAGGAGCCGACGAACCGATCGCCGGCGGCCGGCACAAGGTCTACGGCCGCCACGAACTCGCCGTCATCCCGCAGACGTCGACCATCGCCTCCCACCTCCCACGGGCGGTCGGTGTCGCATGGAGCATCGCCCGCGCCAAGCGCCTGGGCACGGAGTGCGCCTGGCCCTCCGACGCCGTCGTCTGCTGCACCTTCGGCGACGCGTCGGTCAACCACTCCACCGCGGCGGGCGCCATCAACAGCGCCTGCCACGCGGCCTTTCAGGGCCTGCCGATGCCGATCCTGTTCGTCTGCGAGGACAACGGCCTGGGCATCAGCGTCCCGACGCCCCACGACTGGGTGCAGCAGGCCTACGGCAACCGCCCCGGCCTCGCCTACTTCCCCGCGGACGGCTGCGACCCCCAATCCGCCTATGACGCCGCGCGCGAGGCGGCGGCCCACGTCCGCAAGACCCGCCAACCCGCCTTCCTGCACCTGTCGTTGGTCCGCTTCCTCGGCCACGCAGGCTCGGACGCCGAAGCCGCCTACCGAACGCCGTCCGAGGTCACCGCGGATCTGGAACGCGACCCCTTGCTGGCCACGGCCCGCCTTCTCGCCTCTGCCGGCATCCTCACCCCTCAACAGATCCTCGACCGCTACGACGAGGTGAGCGGCAGCGTGTTCGCCGTAGCCAAGGAGGCTCTGGAGAGCGAGCCCCTGACCACCGCCGAGCAGATCGCCGCCCCCATCGCACCCCGCAGCCCCGCCCAAGTGGCGAGGACAGCACGCCGTACAACCGAACCACCCACAGCGCCGGTGGGCGAGCCGGTCACGGTCGCGCAGTCCATCACCCACACCCTCGCCGATCTGCTGGGCACCCACGCGGAGATGGTGGTCTTCGGCGAGGACGTGGGCCGCAAGGGCGGCGTCTACGGCGTCACCCGCGGCCTTCAGCGTCGCTTCGGCACGGCCCGGGTCTTCGACACCCTCCTCGACGAACAGTCCATCCTCGGGCTGGCGTTGGGGGCGGGCGTGTCCGGCCTGCTCCCGGTGCCGGAGATCCAGTACCTCGCCTATCTGCACAACGCTGCGGACCAACTGCGGGGCGAGGCAGCGACGTTGCAGTTCTTCTCGCAGGGCCAGTACCGCAATCCGCTGGTCGTCCGCATCGCCGGCTACGGCTACCAGCGCGGTTTCGGCGGCCACTTCCACAACGACAACGCGCTCGGCGCCCTGCGCGACATCCCCGGCCTGGTCATCGCCTCCCCCTCCCGCCCCGACGACGCGGCCGCGATGCTCCGCACATGCGTGGCGGCGGCGAAGGTGGACGGCACGGTCTGTGCCTTCCTCGAACCGATCGCGCTCTACCACACGCGAGACCTCCACGAGGAGGGCGACAACGCCTGGCTCGCCGCCTACCCGCGACCGGCGCAACACGTACCGATCGGCCGCGCCCGCACCTACGGCACCGGCAAGGACCTGACCCTCGTCACCTGCGGCAACGGCGTCCCCATCTCCCTCCGAGCCGCACGCCGCCTGGAACAACAGGACATCGCCGCCCGGGTCGTCGACCTGCGCTGGCTGGCCCCTCTCCCTGTCGACGACCTCCTCCGGGAGGCCCGCGCGACGGGCCGCGTCCTCGTGGTCGACGAGACCCGCCGTACCGGAGGCGTGTCCGAGGGAGTCGTCACCGCCCTGCTCGACGCCGGCTTCACGGGCACGGTGCGCCGGGTCACGAGCGCGGACAGCTTCGTACCGCTGGGGAAGGCGGCGCAGTTGGTGCTGGTGTCGGAGACCGATGTCGAGCGCGCCGCCCAGGAGTTGCTCTCAGCGGGACCGCATGCTCATGAGTGACGACGGCTGGTCAGGCTCCAGTCGGCTCCGGTGATCTCGCGACGCTCGCGGAGGGGTATGCGGGGCGAGACCCGGGGTGCGTGGTATCCACGGCAGATCCAGGACTCGGCGAACATCGGGGGCGGCCGGCTCCTGCATCTGCTCACGGGCAACCTGCCGTAGTCCTTCCCCGCCAGGCGTCCTGGGGGCTGGCATGGGCGGGGAAGTGACCGAGCACGCCGCCGCCCAGCAGGACCAGGTCGATCGCCGTGCTGCTGTGGACGACCCGGACCCAGCCCTGCCGGGCCCGGCAGTCGTCCCATGCTGCACACAGCGGCTGCAGGATGCTTCCGTCGGTGAGGGTCACGTCACGGAGGTCGACGATGACGAAGACGCGCCCGTATCCGGTAAGGGCCTCCTCCAGGGCGTGCGCCAGGGGGGCCATGGTGGTCGGGTCCAGCTCGCCGTGAGCGCGCACCAGCCGGCATTCGTCGAACAGGTCGGGCGCCCGGTAGCGCTCGGGCGGGTCGGGACGAGGGCGCATGCGGCCCAACTCCTCTGTCCGGTCTGTTCGGTCTGCCCGGTCCGTCCGGTCGGCGCTTCACGGCGCGCGGTCGAACGCCACCCGCTCCCGCCGCCCGCCGCAAGGCGTCACGCGCCCTGCGTCACGCGTCCTGCGGGTGGAGGTTCCCGAGCAGTTCGGGGACGACCTGGAGGGGTCCGCGGGCGCCCGGGGCGGCCAGGGGTGGCGCGGCCTCGGGGCGGCCGTGGCAGGTGAAGCCCAGGCGGGCCATGGCCCGGGTCACCTCGCCGCCGGTGAAGTCGCGGCGGTCCTGCCGGGTGATGACCTCACCGACCTGCTTCACGGGATAGCGGCGGCGCCCGACGGTCACCGAGTCACCGGTGACGAGCTCGGGTTTGACGCCCGCCATCAAGGTCACCACTTTGTCCTTGGTCAGTTCGAACGGGTACCGGGCGATGACACAGCGCATGATGCCTCACAGGGAGCAGGAGGAGGGGCTGACGATGGGGCACGGTGCGCCGATGACGTCCCGCAGCCGGACGCGGTCCGTGTAGACGGAGCTGCGGCGGTGCACGGCGAGTTCGGCACGGGTGACCGAGCCGGTGCGCTCGTCGTCCCCGTCGCACAGGAGCAGGTACTCCACACCGGCACCGGCCATGACGGACAGGGCCACCTCGAGGGTCATGTCGTCAAGGACCCGTAGCTCGGTCGTGTCCAGGTGGCCGGCCCTGGTCATGGCGTCGGGAGTGATCGGGTTTCGATGCGTCTGAACCGGTGTCACAGTTGCCTCCTGCGGTACGGGCGGACGTGCTGGTCGCGATGGCTCTGCGCGGGCCGCCCGCCGCCGGTCGACGACGGGCCGGCGCCATGTCATGCCGCGCGGCGCTTGCCGGCGGACCCGCCCCGAGCGGCGCGCCCTCGACGGCCCCGGGCCGAGGCCGAAGCACGAGGTGCGGTCCGGCGGGACGGTTCCGCGGTCGGCACGGCGATGACGACCGGTACACCGGACGGGGCCTTGGCGCCCGTGATGCGGCCCAGCTCGGCCTCGCCCGAACGCACCGCGGTGATGGTCGGGTTGATGCCGGTCGATGCCATCAGCCGGGCCATGTCGCGACGCTGACCGGGGGTCACCAGGGTGACGACGCTGCCGGACGCGCCGGCGCGGGCCGTGCGGCCGCCACGGTGCAGGTAGTCCTTGTGGTCGCCGGGCGGATCCACGTTGACGACCAGGTCGAGGTCGTCGACGTGGATGCCGCGAGCCGCGACGTTGGTCGCCACCAGCGCGGTCACCTGACCGCTCTTGAACTGCGCGAGGGTCCGGGTGCGCTGCGGCTGGGACCTGCCGCCGTGCAGGGCGGCGGCGCGCACGCCGCTGTCGAGGAGGTGTTTGGTCAGCCGGTCCACCGCGTGCTTCGTGTCCAGGAACATGATCACCCGGCCGTCCCGCGCCGCGATCTCGGTGGTCGTGCGGTGCTTGTCCGCCTCGTGCACATGGAGGACGTGGTGCTCCATGGTGGTGACCGCACCTGCCGACGGGTCGACGGAGTGGACCACCGGGTCGCTCAGGTAGCGGCGGACCAGCAGGTCGACGTTGCGGTCGAGGGTGGCCGAGAAGAGCATCCGCTGACCGCCGGGACGCACCTGGTCGAGCAGCGCGGTGACCTGGGGCAGGAATCCCATGTCGGTCATCTGGTCCGCCTCGTCCAGGACGGTGACGGCGACGTCGTCCAGCCGGCAGTCGCCGCGGTCGATGAGGTCCTTGAGCCGTCCCGGTGTCGCGACGACGACCTCCGCTCCGGCCCGCAGAGCGTTCGCCTGCCGGCCGACCGACAGACCGCCGACCACGGTGGCCAGCCGCAGCCGCACGGCGCGTGCGTACGGGGCGAGCGCGTCGGTGACCTGCTGGGCGAGCTCACGGGTGGGCACCAGGACGAGGGCCAGCGGCCGCCGGGGTTCGGCCCGCCGGCCGGCCGTGCGGGCCAGTACGGGGAGGCCGAAGGCGAGGGTCTTGCCGGAACCCGTGCGTCCACGGCCGAGTACGTCTCGGCCGGCCAGGGAGTTCGGCAGGGTGGCCGCCTGGATCGGGAACGGTACGCTCACGCCTTCGTGGCCGAGCGCGGCCAGCAGCGGTGCGGGCAGGGCGAGTTCTGCGAACGACTCGACGGCGGGCAGCGCGGGCTCGATCGTCTTCAGCGGTGCGAACTCGGCGCTGGGAGCGGCCGGACGGCCACCCTGCCCGTTGGGCTTGGGGCGGCGTCGGGTGCCGGAGCGGCCCGCGGCAGGGCTCTCGAAGCGGTCGTAGGCGCGGGGCGCGCGGGGCGCGCGTGCGGCGGGTACGGTGCGTGCGGTCCGGGAAATGCGTGCTCGGTTGATGCGGAACCTTCCTCGATGCGGGTGCGTATCAAGGAATTCCCGCGGCACGATGACCGGCGCAGAGAATCGCGAGAAGGACCCGAAGACAGCGGGGGCGAATCCCCCTGAAATGCAGCGAGCTGGGGCCCGCACCCCAAGGTGCGGGCCCCAGCTGCTAAGTATGCGTCAGACCCGATGTCAGGCCGGAACGATGTTCTCGGCGGTCGGGCCCTTCTGGCCCTGAGCGACGTCGAACGACACCTGCTGGCCCTCCCGCAGCTCGCGGAAGCCCTGGGCGGCGATGTTCGAGTAGTGGGCGAAGACGTCGGCGCCGCCGCCGTCCTGCGCGATGAAGCCGAAGCCCTTTTCGGCGTTGAACCACTTCACAGTACCGGTGGCCATGTCAATTCTCCTTCGGAAACGGTGCTCGGAGTTTGCCGTGTGCAGACTCCGTGTCGCCGTGATGATCAACCCGTCGGAAAATGAACCCTTTTGGCAACCACAACTGCAACCTGATTCGACAGTAGCACGGCGTAGTCGGCCATGGGTCGGGAATAATTTCGCCCTGTCGACCGGCGACGGAATATTCCCCGTTTCACCTGTCAATTTCTCCCTTCGAGAGCACAGATATTCGTCAGCGGGCCGGCGGCGCGCCTGCGGTGAGGCGACGGGCGGGGGCGGGGGCGGACAGCAGGGCGGCGGCGTCGGCGGGCTTCCCGGGCGGACACGCGGGAGCACCAAGTACTCTGATTGAGCGGCGAGTTGACCACTGGGTGCTACACGTGTGACCTGGGGGAAGCGTCGTGACGCGGCCCGAGCGACTGCACCCCGGCGATGTGCAGTCGACCCGGGTCCACCGGCCCAAGCGCACCTACGTGCCGATCGAAGCCGGCGCAAATATTTTCGGCTTCGAATTCGATCGCCGCCTGCGAGTCGTCGGCGGCACGGTGCTCCGTGCGGTGGCCCACCCCGGCAGCGCAGTGGCCTCCCTCACCCCGTCCCGACGGCCGGTGGGGGTGACGTCGCCGCAGGCGAGGCCCTGGGCCCCACTCGTCGGCGCCAGAACCCACGACGCCGTTCTGTCCGCCTCACTCATGTGCTCCGGGCCGGAGACGCGGGTCAGCTCGACAGTTCCAGGAGGCGGCCCATCAGGTGCTGTTCCTCCTCGGCGGCCTCGTGCACCAGCTTCGAGGCGCTGTGGAGGGATTCTCGCGAGGACTCGGCTCCGGCTTCCTGCAGGAGCCCGGCCACTGCGGTCCACTTCTTCGAGACCTCGCGGTAGGCGTCCGAGGTCTCCTGGAAGGCGTCGTTGCCGGTGAGTTCGGCGGTCTCTGCCAGGAAGTCGGCCCACATCGCGCGGAACAGGCCCCCGCCGGTTCCCGCGTCTTCCATGATCGTGCTGATCTCGGGGAGGCTGTCTGCGGGCGACTCGAGGTCGTCGAGCCACTGCGGCATGAGGTCGGCAACCTTGTGCATGCCTTTGTATCCGAAGTTGGAGATCGGCGGATTGAGAATGTTCTCCGTCGCCATTTTGATGCCTTTGCGGGCGGCTTCCCCGAGATCGGGTAGGCCGCCTTTCTGGCGGGCGAGGGTGAATGCGCGGTTGCGTGAACTCATCGGACCGCGGGCGTCGCGTGCGGTCGTGAGGGATTCGCCGGTGGCCCATTGCAGGCCGAGCGGCTGCGTTTCGACCAGGGCGAAACGGTCGTCGTCGTGTCCGACGCAGGCGACGTAGTGTGCCGCGAACCGGAAGTCGTCGGTGGAGTAGTCGAGGAAGTAGCGGTCGAGCTTGAGGCCGACGACGGTTCCGGATTCAAGCTCTTCCAGCAGTTGCTCCCTGGCCCGTTTCACCGAGGAGGTCTCGTGCACGGACAGCCGCAGGTTGAGTGCGCCGGCGAGATTGGCGGACAGCGTGTCGGGCTTGATGCGGCCGCCGATGAACGGCGTCGGCATCTGCTTCGTCCGCCAGTAGATGAACGACAGGCCGCCGGCAATGCCGAAGACCAGCGACTCCGACAAGTCGATCTCCTGCTGCCGCAGCAGATTCACCAGGGTGGTCGACTCGCAGTGTTTACCGACGAACGGTTCTGCCTCTAAAAGCGACACTTGTTCACCTCTCCCTTTCTCCGCGTGGATCGTAGCGCAGCCTCCTTAAGGGCAGTTGGCGTCCGGGGCCGGAGAGATGTTCACTCACTCGAAGCACGCGAGACCAGGAAGTTGCCGAGGAACAGATGATCCATCTCTGTCTTGAGGAAGCAGGCCAGGGCGTCGGCGGGTGAGCAGACGATGGGTTCGCCGGCGACGTTGAACGAGGTGTTGATCAGGCAGGGAATCCCGGTGAGCTCGGTGAACTGGCGCAGCAGTTCGGCCAGCAGTGGATTGCTGTCCTCGGTGACCGTCTGGATGCGCGAGGTGGAGTCGACATGGCAGGCGCCCTGGATCTTTTCCTGGTACTCGGGTCGCACCGGGACCACGAAGGTCATGTACGGCGAGGACGTCTTCTTGCCGAGGGCGAAGACGTCGGGCGCGAGGTGTTCGAGGACCACGGGGGCGAAGGGCCGGAACTGCTCGCGGTGCTTGATGCGTTCGTTGATGACGTCCTTGATGTCGGGGAACCTGGGATTGGCCAGGATGCTCCGGTTGCCCAGGGCGCGCGGCCCGTATTCGAGACGCCCCTGGAACCAGCCGATGACGCATCGCTCCTGCATCAGGGTCGCGGCCTCGCGAGGCACGTCCTCGGGGTCCAGTTCGCGCCAGGTGACCTGGTCGGCGTACTGCTGGAGGGCCGTCTGGATCTCCTGGCCACCGTAACTCGGGCCCAGGTACGGTGACCTGCCGGCCCGGGGCGGTGTGCCGGCCTGCTGGCTCGCGAACAGGGCCGCGCCGATGGCCACGCCGACGTCGCTGGCGCCGAAGCTGACGTCCATCTCGCTGAAGCGGGAACGCTCCAGCAGCTTGCTGTTGTTGACGCAGTTCAGGGCGAGTCCGCCCTCGAAGATCACGCGGGAGAGGTCGCTGCGGGCTTCGAGCGTGCGGATCTGTCCGGCGGTCACCGTCTCGAGCATGTGCTGTGCCGCACTGGCCACGCGGACCCGGTAGTCGAACTCTTCGCGGCATTGCGGGTCTCCGCCGAAGACGCGGTCGAAGAGTTCGTAGTAGGCGGGTACGGCGTTCGCCGGATAGGGAATCTTGTAGGTGCCGTCGGGGCAGATCTCGACCACGTCCGTGAGGAACGGGTTCGGGTCCGGCGGCGGGCCGTAGCCGGCCAGTCCCATCACCTTGTACTCGTCGTTGTTCGGGACGAATCCGAGGTAGCGCGTCACCACGGAGAAGAGCATCGCCAGCGAATGGCGTGAGTCGATGGTGACGTCGTCGAAGATCTTCGCCTCGCCTTGGCGCACCTCGCCCATGATCGACGACAGCCATTCGGCGCGGCCGTCGCTGACCAGGAATGCCGCGTCTCCGCCGCCCGAGAGGTGATATCCGGTCATCAGATGTGCGATGTGGTGCGGAACCCGGACCAGCTTCTCCGGGCTCAGCCGGTGGCCGGTGTATTCGAGGAAGTCGGCCTGGGTCGCCTCCTCGCTGAACAGCGCCGCATGGGTTTCCGCCAGGCGTTGCAGGCGGGCGAACTTCGCCTCCACGGTCGCCGTGCGGTCCTCGGTGATCTCGGCGATCATCTTGTTCACCACGTCCTGGGAGAACTGCCAGGAGAAGGCGAAGGTGTCGACGTCGTCGAAGGTTATCCCGGCCGACTCCAGGCACCAGCGCATCGCGTTGACCGGGAATTTCGAGGTCTTCTTCTCCCGGTTGAGCCGTTCCTCCTCGACGGCGGCGACCAGCTTCCCGTCGATGAGGAGGGCGGCGGAGGAGTCGTGGCCGTACAGCAGGTGGCGGTCGATTCCGGTGGCGCGAAAGAGGCGCCCGAAGATTTCCGCGGACTTGCCGAATCCGTTGTAGCCCAGAACGATCATGAGGGGCTCCTTTCGCCAGGCCAGATCGTGAGGTAGTCCGAAATGACGGCCGACCGCCGGAAGTTCGCGTCCAGTTCGGCGCCGGTCAGATCGGCGCCGCTGAGGTCCGCACCGTCCAGATTGGCGCCGACGAGCCGGCAGTCGTTCAGCTCGGTGAGGATGAGGTACGCCTCGCACAGGTTGGCGCCCTCGAGATTCGCGCCTCGCAGGTCGGCGTTCATCAGGTACGACTCGCTCAGTACGGCGTCGGTGAGGTCGGCGCCGACGAGTTCGGCGCCCCGCAGGTCGGCGCCGTGCAGGGCCGCCTTGCGCAGGTCGGGCCGGAACGGGCCCTGCGCCCGGCGCCTTCGGGCGTGCTCGTTCCAGTGTTCGGGGCCCTGGAGCAGTACCGACTCGTCCTCGGTGGGCATGTCTCGACCTCGCGGCTACAGGGTGGTGAGCGCGGTGAGCGCCCGCTTCTCGATGTCCATCGCGGACCGTGCCGTGTCGGCCACGGCGTCCACGAGCGTTTTGAGATCGTCGCGTGCGGTGGCGGTGGCCCCGGCTGCCAGCAGTGCGGAGGCCAGGGTCGACCACAGCCAGCCGCTGTCGTGGAACTGTTCGGCGGCGTCTGCGTAGCGTGCGTCGCCGGTGCTGTCGGCCATCTGCGTCAGGTAGCGGCCGAGCATCGGGCGGAACAGACCGCCGCCGGTGCCGAACGACTCGATCTGCCGTCCCAGGTGCAGGAGTTGACGGTTCAGGGCGTCGGTGCGCACCACCTGGCCGGCCAGGTCCACGTCCTCGACCTCGCCGTGCTTGGACTGTGGCCAGGACGGTGCCGTCGTGGCCAGCAGCTTCAGCCCGGGGATGCCCAGGTTCCGGCTGCCCGGTTTGAGGATCTCGCGGCACAGGTTGCGGACGGCGACCGGGCCGACAAGGTTCAGCCGCGGTGTTCTGCGCGGGGCGCCGAAGACGTAGACCTTCCAGTCCGGGTTCAGCGGCGGTGAGTTGCGGCTGGAGCGGGCCGCCTGCAGCTCGGTCGCGGTGACGGGCACAGGGTCGTCGAAGGCCGGGTCCGACACTTCGAAGGCATCGGTGCCGAGGGGACGGATCACGTTGACGAAGTACCCGCCGAAGGAGGAGCGTCCGCCCAGGCCCCAGTACGGGAGCCGGCCGAGGTCCACCCGGGCCATGACCGCCGGCGCCGACTCGAGCAGCTTGGCCAGGCCCGCGGCGGACTTCGGGGTGTGCAGGGTGACGTCGACGCCCATGAGCCGCGCCGCCCGCAGCGGCATGATGGCCTGCTTGCCGACGGCGACGTCCGGGGCGTTGCCGTTGGCCGGGAAGAACGAGAAGCCGAATCCCGCGTCCAGCCCGAACACGACCTCCTCGTCCACCGTGTGTCCGGCGGCCGCGAGAAGGGCGCATTGGCAGGCCGTCTCGCAGTGGATGCCCCGTTGGTGGACGTAGCGGCCGGTCGCGGTCATCGCGTCACCCCTGTCCCAGTGCCATCAAGGACCGGCGCAGCTGCGGGTCCATCTTCTGCACCGCGTACCGGAAGGTGTCGCGGGGCATGTCGGTGTGCCAGGTGCGCAGGAACTCGGCCACTTCGTCGGGATGGGCCTCGGCGGTGACCTTGAGCAGCCAGCCGCAGCCCTTCTGCACGTAGACGTGGTCGTCGGGCATCAGGCGGACGCAGTTGTCGAAGACGTGCGAGGTCGGCAGCTCGAAGAGCGTCCGGCCCACCTTGCGCCGGACGAACTTGACGACAGCCACGTTGGCGGCGCGTCTGGCCCACGGTGAGGTGGACTCGACCCAGCGCCGGGTCTGCGGGATGAGGTCCAGGTGCCCGAGGAAGAACGGGTACAGCAGCTTCAGGCACAGGTCGTCGCACTGCGCCCAGTTGGACACGTACGTCGCCAGCCAGTGTTCGCAGCGGTCCAGCAGCTCGCCGCCGCATTCGCTTCTGGCGACCTTGTGCAGGATCGCGAAGCCCAGCAGCACCTCCTCGTGGTACTCGGCGCGCGCCAGCACCGCCTCCGCCAGGGCCAGTCGGGTCGGCGCGGGGATGTCGCGCCGGTCCCGGAAGTAGGCGGTGGCGATCTCGGTGACGGCGGCGTTGCCGACTCCGAGCGCCCGGATTTCGTGGGGGAAGTACCGCTGCATTCCCGCCGCGAATTCCGGATCCGCCCGGGAGGCGAGCGTCTTGAGCAGTTCCTCGGCGGCTGCCGGAACATCCGTCATGAGGTGCCGATCGTGAGTTTGAGCGGCTGGGTGGTCGGCCTCGGTGCGCGTTCCAGGCGCGGCTTGCCGGCCATGACGTAGTCGTATTCCTGCTGCATCTCGACCACGGCCCGGATGGTGTCCTTGGAGCGGTCCGCCAGGTTCTGCCCGCCCAGGCCCCACCACAGGTACCAGTTCTTGTGGCTGAGGTAGGCGTCGCGGACGAAGTCGAGGGTCTCGCGGTCCTCGAGGATGGCCGGCTCCACATAGAAGGCGGGGACGAAGGTGCCCTGGCCTTCCCGCAGGATGCCGGCCTTTACGGCCTGGCGCTGGAGCTTGGTGCCGCTTAGGATGCGGATGCCGAGGTTGGCGTAGATCTGGGCCGGGTTCAAATACCGTTCGGTGAAGCGGATCGACTCCCTCAGGGCCTGCGGGGTCTCCCCCGGCCCGCCGAGGAAGATGCAGTGGGTGTGCTCGATGGGGCTGGCCGTGAAGAGGCGGTCGATCTCCAGGACCCGCGCCATGTCGAAGCCCTTCATCAGGTCCGACAGGGCCTGGTCGGTGAGGGCGTCGGTGCCGAGGTCCACCCGGATGCAGCCCGCCGCGTGCAGCAGCTTCACGAACTCCGGGGTGACCGCGTTCGGCGTCAACTGGCAGTACCAGGGCACGTCGAGCTTGGCGCGGATCATCTCCTCGCACACTTCGGCGGCGTACTCCATGGGGTAGTTGAAGGTCGCGTCGACGATCTCGAACTCCCGCACGGCCGGGTTCTGCGCCATCGCCCGCTGGATCTCGCCGACGACCTCGGCCGGGTCCTTGAACCGGTCGCCCTTGCCCTCGGTCTTGCGGATGATGCAGTACGAGCAGAACAGTTTGCACCCCCGCTTGGTCTGCAGTGTCTCGATGGCCGGCTGGTGGTCGCGGGTGAGGTCGGAGGCCGCCGAGACGCCCTCCTCGAAGTAGCGGGGGTCGTAGACGGACCGGTCGGGCTCCAACGCCCCCAGGTCGAAGGCGGAGTTGGACTGGTTCTGGCAGAACTTGCCGTTCTCGTCTAGGTAGCACAGTCCCGAGATCGACTCCCGGCGTCCGCCGTTCTGGAGGTGGTCCAGCAGCTGGACGATGCCGGCCTCGCCCTCACCGGCGATGCCGTAGTCCGGCTGGGCGTACTCGAAGAACGACAGCGGTTCGACCGAGAAGCCGGAGCCGCCGAGGACGACCGTGGCGCTGGTGTACTTGCGGACGCACTGGACGATCTTCTCGGTCATCGGGCCGAAGAAGACCGGGTCGATGAAGGTCAGGTTGTCCAGGTTGCGTACGGCGACGCCGACGACGTCGTAGGTGTTGGTGGTCAGCCGTTCCCGGACCGCCTTGAGTTCCCGGGACTCCCACAGCAGGTCCAGGACGTCGACGTCGTGTCCGGCGTGCTTGAGTGCGGCGCTGATGTAGGCCATGCCGATGGGCAGGGCCGGGCGCGGCACCCTGATCTTGTTGGTGGAGATGAGCAGCACTCGCATGGGACTTCACTCTCCGAGCTGCCAGTACGTCGCCGGTTTCAGGTCGCCGCTCAGGGTGGCCTTGGTGCGGTAGCGGCGCATGCGGTCCAGGTCGATGTCGACGACGCCGACGCCCGGCTCCTTGCCGAGGTCCACCATGCGTTCGTCGCCGTCGACGAAGTCGAATCGTTCGGCCTCCAGGAACAGCGGGTCCGCCAGGATCTGGCTGCGGCCCATGTAGCCGAAGCCCGCGTACAGGTTGGTGCCGATGCCGGACGCGAAGGCGATGATGCATTCGGCGTCCACCGCCCGCACCGGCAGGCGCATGTTGGCCACGTAGGCGAACATCTCGGGGACCAGTGCGGAGCAGACGATGATGTCGACTCCGCGGCGGCAGTACTCGCGTGCGACCTCGGGGAAGTTGATGTCGTAGCCCTGCATGAGGCCGATGCGCCCGAACTCGACGTCGAAGATGGGGTATTGGGTTCCGCCGGAGAGGTAGCGGGCCTCCAGTTCGTGGCAGTGCACGCGCCGGTAGTGGCCGAGCAGGGTTCCCTGCGGGCCGGCCAGGACCGAGGTGCTGTAGTACTTGCCGTCGTCGCCGCGCTCCAGCAGGCCGGCCACGATGTGCGCGCCCGCCTGCTTGGCCTGTTCGCACAGGAAGTCGGTCTCCGGTCCGGGGATGGGCACCGACACGTCGGCGACTTCGAGGATGTTGCCGGAGGTGGAGAAGGCTTCGGGCAGGCAGATGAGGTCCGCGTGCTGTTCGACGGCCTCGCGGATGTAGTGCTCGGCGCGGCGCAGGTTCTGGGCGGGCTTGCCGAGTTTGGACTCCATCTGGACGACGGCGATCGTTGTCCCGGGCATCACGGGCTCACCGGCTCGAGGGGTCGCGAGGAGATCACCAGGCCGAGGTCCTCCTCGACCACCTGCCAGTCGGTCAGGCCGGCCTGCTGGAGCAGGTCGGCCGCCTCCTCGCGGGTGTACGCGGCCTGCAGCGAGCGCATGAACTCCTCGCCGCCCTCCTTGACGAACTGCAGGATGAAGGTGATGTGCCCTTCCTCGGCGTGCCGGTTCATGTCCTCGATGATCACGACGCCGTCGGGTTTGCAGATGCGGGCGCACTCCTTGAGCGTCTCCACCGGGCGGCGCCAGCGGTGCAGGGAGGAGAACGAGAAGACGATGTCGGCGGAGTCGTCCGGGAACGGCAGCCGGCTCAGCTTGGCCATCTCGAACTCGACGTCGCCGGCGCTGTTCGCCCACACGGCCAGGGTCAGGTTGTCCTCGGCGACGTCGACGAGGTTCTGGTTCTCCTCCACCCCGGACACGGCCAGTTCGGGCAGTTTGCCGGCCACGTGCAGGGACAGCAGGCCGGTGTTGAAGCCGACCTCGACCAGGTCGGTCATGCCCTCGCGGACGTGGGCCAGGATGCGGTCGCTGGGCCGCTGGTAGGCCATCAGGGCGGAGCGGCGCATGCCGAGGTCGTAGAAGCGCACCTTGTCGATGTCGTCGTGCGGGGACGGCTGCGGCACGCGGTCGCCGAGGTCGAGCAGCCGGGTCTCAGTGGTCATGGCCGACCTCCTCGGCCTGGGGCCGGCGGGTGATCTGCAGGGGGATCGGCTGCGAGGAGATGAAGTTGGAGATGTCCGCGCCCAGATGCTGCGGGTAGCGGCGGTACTCCGGTGAGTAGAACGCCTTGGAGATGTTGTCCAGGTAGTACCAGCCCTTGGGGCCGGTCACCTCGATGCCGTTCTCGTCGGCGGTGATCAGCTCCTTCTCGATCAGGTCGTCGATCTCGGCGCGGAACATCTGCGTGAAGTCGACGCCGTGGATGCGGCGGAACCGCTCGCGGTTGACCCGCCCGGCCTTGACGCCGAGGACCATCGAGCGGCGGATCGCCTCGGACTTGGTGATGTGCTTGCCCATGGAGATGGGCAGCCGGCCCTCCATCACGGTCTGGATGTAGCGGCCGATGTCGGGCTCGTTGAAGTACCAGTGGTCGCGCAGGTGCCCGGTCGCGGTGGGGCCGAGCGGGATGATGGGGATGTCCTCGCTCCACGACGTCTCGCCGTACTTGGGCTGGTAGCCGGGCTTGGCGAAGCAGTCGCCGTAGTAGCCCAGGAAGCCGTTCTTGGAGAGCTTGTCGGCGGCGAACAGGAACATTTCGTCGACGACGGCCTTCTCCGGGACCGGCGGCAGCTTCCGGCGCTTGGTGGAGACCTGCGCGAACTCCATGTACGTGTAGAAGGAGACGCAGGTGACGCCGAGTTCGATGGCGACGTCGAGGCTGTGCTCCCAGCTCTCCATCGTCTGCCCGTTGATGCCGTGCATCAGGTCGATGTTGATGTTCTCGAAGCCGCACCGGCGCAGCAGCCGGATGCTCTCCTTGAGCATCTCCGGGTCGTTGGGGCGGCCGATGTTCTTCAGTTCCTCCGGCACGAAGGTCTGCACGCCGAGGCTGATGCGGCGGATGCCGCGTTCCAGCAGGACGTTGGCCTTGCGCTCGCTGATGTCGACCGGGGTGGTCTCGATGGAGAAGTCGGCGTCCGCCTCGACGTTGAGGCTGCCGAACAGGTGGCCCAGCAGTTCGTCGAGCTGCGGTGCGGTCAGCGCGGTCGGGGTGCCGCCGCCGATGTAGCCGAGGGTGATGACGTGGTCCTGGATGTAGGGCCGGCCGGCGTAGTTGGTGATCTCCGCCTTGAGCGCTTCCAGGTAGGTGCGGGTCAGGTCCCGGTCGGTCTGGTGCTTGATGTAGGGGCAGCTGAAGCAGAGCCGGTTGCAGAACGGGATGTGGACGTAGACCCCCATCTGCTTGCGGGCGAACACCTCCTCCTCGTTCACCGGGACGTGCTTGGTCGGGTACTGCCTGACCCACTCGCTGTCGCGCTCGGGATATTCCTTCCAGAACGGCATGCTCGTGGTCGTGGTGGTGATGCTCATGCGAGGTCCCCCAGTTCGACTTGATCGACGATGGAACGGACGACGTCCGCCAGGGTGGGTTGGAAGTAGGACGCGGAGCGCAGCGCGAGGCCCGCGGCGTGGGCACGGGCGACCAGGGCGGCCAGCGTGTCTTGGTGGTCGCCGTCGGGAAGGTCGAGCTTCACGCCGTGCTCGACGGTGTGGACGGCACGGATCAGGTCGCCGGTGGTGGCCTGGTGTTCGGCCCAGGTGTGCAGCGGCGTGAGCTGGGCGTCGGTGAAGGCCTCCAGGATCAGGCTGGAGCGCTCGCCCCACCGGGTGACGGCGTCCAGCGAGGCGTCCTGGACCTGGTGGCCCTGGTGCAGGACCACCACCGAGTCGGCCAGCGCGAGGAGTTCGTCGCGGTGGTGGCTGGCGAACAGCACGCCGACGCCGTCCTTCTTCAGGCTCCGCAGCAGTTCCAGCAGCGTCTCGCGGGCCGTGGGGTCAAGGCCCGTGGTCGGCTCGTCGAGGATCAGCAGGTCGGGCCGGTGCGCGACGGCGCAGATGACGTGCAGCTTGCGCTGGCTGCCGCCGGACAGGGAGCGGACGTACTGGTGGCGGTACTGCGTAAGGTCCGCCAGTGCGATCAGCTCCTCGTAGCGGCCGGGGTCGGCCCGGCGGAGTTTGAGCTGGTGCTTGACGTACGTCTCCACGGTGACGCCGTCGGGCAGGTCCTTGGCCTGCTGGACGTAGCCGATGTGGCGGCTGACCTGGCCCCAGCGGCGGGCCGGGGTGCCGCAGATGCGGACCTCGCCGTCGGCCGGGTTCAGCAGGCCGGCGACCAGCCGGATCAGGGTGGTCTTGCCGGCGCCGTTGGTGCCGATGACGGCCACGCCCTCGCCGGCGGCCACCGCGAAGTCGACGGCGCGCAGCGTGAAGTCGGGGCTCACCCGGTAGGCGAGCCGGGAGACCGAGAGCACCGGTGTTGAGGTGCTGGTGGGGTCAGCCATGGCCGATCCTCCTGCGGAACGACCATGCGGCGATGCCGACGGCCAGGAACGAGTACGCCACCGCGAGGGCCATCGAGGAGGCGGAGGCCGAGAAGTCGGGCGAGGTGGCGGCGCGGAAGATCTCGACGTGCACCGCGAGCGGGAGCTTGGCGAAGACGTCGCCGAGCGTGCCGAGGTTGGTGAGCGGGAAGAAGATCCCGGCGAAGTACATGAGCGGGATGACGATGATGTTCACGACCGCCGGGAAGGAGATCTCGTTGGTGTAGGTGGCGACGAGGATGCCGAGTCCGGCGAAGGCCGTGCAGGCGGTGAGGAAGCCGAGCAGGAACAGCGGCAGCGACTCGATGCGGGCGTCGAAGACGCCGACGCCGAGCACGACCACCAGGACGAACTGGAACAGGCACTTGAGGACGACGCCGACGAGCCGGGCGAGCAGGAAGCCCGAGTAGGACAGCGGCGAGAGGATCAGGTCCTCGATGGTGCGGCGGTTGCGGTCGATGATGACCGTGTAGCCGACGGTGTAGGTGCAGCTGAACATGATCCCGGCGCCGATGATGCCGGGGAAGACGAAGCCGAAGTAGTTGGCGGCCGTCGGTGCCGGGCTGACCATCTGGTCGGTGGCCGCGCCGAAGGCCAGCACCATCGACACCGACGTCAGCAGCGTCGAGATCGCGAAGAGGCGGTTGTCGAAGAACTGCCGCATGTCGATGGCGACGAGTCCCAGGACGTCGCCGAGCCAGCTGGATTCCGGCTGCACACGTAGGGCCCTCATCGAGCGCGGCTCCCGTGGGTCGTGGTCCAGGTCGAGCGCAGGTCGCCGTGGAAGGGCAGTGCGGCGCGGGTCTTGCGCCGCCGGCGCCAGTGCACCTGCGCGTCGATCACCGTTTCGTGGCTGCCGGGGCCGGCCTCGGCGAGGATGTCCGCCTCCGGGTCCTGTCGGGCGTCCTGCACCAGACCGTCGACGATCATGCTGTGGCCGAGGTAGGTCATGTTCGCGAAGCGGTTCTCGCCGACGCCGCTGGCGAACACCAGCGCGCACTCGTTGTCGGCGGCCCGCGCACGGCAGATCGAGCGCAGCGGGTGCGAGAACGGGCCGAAGAGGTTCGCCACGCAGACGATCAGGTCGGCGTCCTGGGCGAGGCAGTGCCGGCTCGCCTCGGGGAAGCGAAGGTCGTAGCTGACCTGTAGGCCGATCCGCCCGACCGGTGTGTCGATGACCTCGCCCGGTGAGCCGGTGGAGACGTACGCGGACTCGCCCTCCCATACGCAGGCGCGGCGGTACCAGCCGAGCGGTTCGCCGGTGGGTCCGACGAGTACGGCGGCGTCGAAGACGTCGCGTCCGGACGACAGCAGCACGCCCGCGGCGATGTGCATGCCCAGGGTGCGCGCCTGCTCGGCGAGGAACTGCACGACGGGGCCGTCCTCGGCGCTCGCGTCGGTGCGCAGTGTGGGGAAGTTGAGGCCGGTGGCGAACGTCGCCGGCAGACACGCCAGGTCGCTCTCGCGTTCTCGGGCGGTGGACAGCAGTTTGGCGGCCCGCGCCAGGTTGTCCTCGCGCTGCCCGGGCTCGATCCGCATCTGCAGGGCGGCCAGCCGGGTGCCGGGGCCACGGAAGAGGCTCATCGCAGCGCCACCTCGGATGCGACGTGGGCGCGGGCCCGTTCCAGTACGGGCAGGAACTCGTCGATCATCTGGGTCGTCACGTGCCGGGTGACGACCAGGCGCAGGGTCTCGCCGAAGCGTTTGGAGGTGGAGACGATCCAGCCCCAGGACTCCAGCAGCTGCGAGATGCGGGTGGCGTGCTCCATCTTGACCACCACGATGTTCAGTTGCGGTTCGGTGGCCAACTCGTGCCCGGCCGCGCGCAGTTGGGCCACCAGGTGCTCGGTGACCTCGAAGTTGGTGCGGGTGATGGCCGTGAAGCCCTCGCGTCCCAGGTGCTCAAGGACCGCGTAGGTCGAGATGGCGGCGGAGCCGGGGCGGGTGCCGAGCAGGGTGTTGTGTACGGGTGTGTCGACGAAGAAGGAGTCGAAGGCGAAGCGTCCGGCGTCCTGGGCGCCCTTGAACAGGATGGCGCCGGCCGGGACGTTGGCCAGTCCGTACTTGTGCGGGTCGATGGTGATCGAGGCGACGCCGTCGACGGTGAAGTCGAACTGGGGCAGGTCGCGGCCCAGTTCGCGGGCGAAGGGGATGATGAAGCCGCCGGTGGCGGCGTCCACGTGCAGGTGCACGTCGTGTCCCACGAGTGCCGGTCCGATCTCGTCGACCGCGTCGACCACCCCGAACTCGCTGCTGCCCGCGGTCGCGACGACCGCGACGGTGTGCTCTCCGATGCGCCGGGCGACCTCGGCGGCCGGCAGCCGCAGGGCGTCGTCGACGGGGACGACGACGGGGGTGAGCCCCAGCAGGCCGAATATCTTGGTGAAGGAGAAGTGCACGGTGCTGCTGACGACGACCTCGGGCCGGTCGGTCAACCGGCCCCGGGCGCGCGCCGATTCGCGGGCGACCAGCATGGCGATCAGGTTCGCCTCGGTTCCGCCGGACACCAGGTTCCCCGATCCGCCGGGGTTGCCCAGCAGGTCGAGCAGCAGCCGGACGACCTTGCGCTCGATCCGCTTGGTGCCGCGGAAGATGCGCACGTCGCCGAGGTTGGTGTGCGCGGCGGCGGACGCCATCTCCACGCCCAGTGGGTGGGGTTGGGTGCAGATGGAGTTCAGCACCCGGTTCCACGGCACGTCGTCCGCGAGTTCCGTCGCGATCCCTGCTCGGACGTCGGAGGCGGGAAGTCCGGCGTTGCGCATCTCAGCTCCCCTGCACCGTGAGGTCGGCGTAGAGCTCGGTGCGGCGTGCCCACAGCCCGAACCAGAGCGTCTGCTGGAAGCGCAGGTCGGGTTCGCGCAGGTGGCGGAGCTTGGCGAGGTCCCAGGGGGCCTGCAGGATGACCTCGTCGGTGCCGGCCTCGGCGGCGAATCCCTCGGGCAGCGCCACGGCGCTGCCGCCGCCGCAGCGCGCGCTCAGTGCGCCGGCGAAGGCGACCGCGACGGTGTTGATGGTCGCGATGCCCCACACCGCGGCGCGCTGCGCGGCCTGCTGGGTGCCGTCGAGGGACCCGGCCACCAGCAGCAGGTCCGCGCCCGCCAGGCATTGGATGCGGGGCGGTTCGACCAGCCAGAAGTCGGTGCCGAGCAGCACGCCGACGTTGCCGTGGGGCGTCTCGACGACGGGGAAGTCGTCGCCGGTGCCGGTCGTCCCGTCGCGCAGGATCTCCCGCTCCACCTGGGCGCACGCCGATCCGTTCGGGTCCAGCAGCCGGGCCACCTGCACGAGGGCGCCGTCGGGCCGTTGCTCCGGCCAGGAGCCGGTGAGCACGTAGGTGCCCCGGGTCCGTGCGAGGGCCGTCAGGCGCTCCAGGCATCGCTCGCGCAGGTGCTCGGGCAGGGGTGAGGCGTCGTCGCCGGTGGTGAAGGCGTTCTCGGGCAGGACGACGAAGGTGGCGTCGTCGCTGACCCGGCTGTCCAGGTCGTCGAGGACGGCGGCGGCCGTCGCCTCGGGGGTCGCCCGGCGGGCGTGCTGGGCTACGAAGATGGTCACGGGCGGGTCCCCTCACTGGCACTGGTCGCGGCGGCGGCGGGTCGGCCCCGGTCCGGGCCGCCGCCCCCGGTCAGGCTCGCCCGCAGTTCCTCGGCGAGGTCCCGGTCGGCTCCGACGTACCGGGTGAGCAGCTTCTGGTAGGCGGCGGGCCTGCGCAGTTGCTGCCAGCGGTGGCCGTCGCCGCGTGCGGGCTCGTCGATGTCGACGACGAGCATCTCCGGCTTGTCGCTGCCGGCCTGTGCGATCACACCCTGGGGGAGGGTGACCAGGCTGGTGCCCGCGAAGTGGATCTCGACGAGCCGGTCCCCGCGTTTGCCGCGGACGACGCCGACCGAGCTGGCGTAGACGATGTTGACGTCGTTCAGGTACGCCGCGGTGCGCAGCGCGTTCACCATCAGCGGCTGGTTCTGGCCCAGCGTCCCGCCCGGCACGAAGATGGTCCGCGCGCCGGCCAGCGCCAGCATCCGGATGACCTCCGGGATCCAGAAGTCCGAGCAGACGGCGATGCCGATCTTCCCGAACTCGGTGGACATGACGCCGAGGGAGTCCGCCTGGCGGCAGACCACCATCTCGTTGCCGAACGCGTGCGCCTTGACGGCGTGTCCGGTGATGACGCCCTGCCGGTCGATCAGCAGGGACGTGTTGCGGTACATGCCGTCCTGCGTGTCCTCGACGATCGAGCCCAGCAGGATGTGCGTGCCGAGTTCGCGGGCCAGGGACTGGAAGCCGTCGACGACGGGCCCCGGGATCGGTGTGTCGGTGCGCCCCTTGAGGCCGTCCTGGCCCGGCATGTACCAGGGCGGGCCGAGCAGGAACTCGGGAAAGCACACCAGGTCGATGTCGCCGCCGCGGCAGACGTCCTCGATCGCCTGATGGGCGTTGCGCAGGCCGTCCTCATGGTCGTCGACCCATTGGGTCTGTACTACCGCTACCCTCATACGTCTTGTCTCCTCGGGATGCCACCGGTGGATCGGCCGCCGCGACCTCGCGCCGCGGCCGGATGCAGGTCATGACGTGGCGGTGCTCCAGTCCTTCGCGTCGACGACGGTGACCTCGGCGGCGACGCCGAGCGCGTCGCCGATCTCGCCGCGGATCGCCTGCGCCAGCGCGCCGCCGGCCGGCGCTTCCGCCTCGGTCACGGCGCAGGTCACGTGGAAGGCGCCGTCCTGGACGGTGCAGGCGAAGTGCGGTGTGAGCGCGGTCTGGCGGAAGGCGATCCGCTCCACGTCCACCGCCGAGATGAGGCCGTGGGGTCCGGGAAGGGCCGCGGCGGTGCTGCCGAGCGGGACCAGGACCCGGTTCGCGGAGCCGCAGTCGCATCCGCTCCCGGCCGCCCGCAGCTCGACGAGTTCGCCGGTCGGTGAGCCGTCCAGGAGCAGTTCGCCGCGCGGGTGGCCGTCGGCCTCGGCCCGCAGCCGGTGCTCGCACAGGTGCAGTGCGCCGTGCTCGCAGGGAACGGCCGCCGTCGGCGTCGCCGGTGTCCCGTACAGGGTGGTGGTCGTCGCGGCCCAGGTGGCGCCGATGCGATCGAGGCGCTCGGTGGAGCTGGCCTCCCCCACGCAGACGACCGTGCGGATCGTCGAGTCCTGCGGCCGCTGTCCGCGCGCGAGGGCGAGGCTCGCCAGCTCCGCGGCGAAGCTCGGCGCGCACACCAGGGCCGTCACCTGGTACTGCTCGATCAGGGCGAGCAGCCGCTCCATCGGGCAGATGGTCCTGCTCGTCCCGACGCTGATCACCGAGGCGCCGACCATCTCGATCACGCGGTCCATCTCGGCGCCGATGAAGGACAGTTCGTAGGGTACGGCCGAGACGACGACGTCGTCCTCGCCGAGCAGCCGGCCCAGTGCCAGGGTGAGGTCGATCTGGTTGAGGATCCACTCGTCGCGGCTCATCACGATGGCCTGTGTGGCGCCCGAGGCGTCGATGCGTTCGCCGTAGCGTGCGGGGAGGACATCGCGGCCGGGCGCCGCGTCGCGGGTGTCGCGAGGGTCGCCGGTGCCGCGGGTGGCGCCGCTGTCTTCCGTGTCGCCGCTGAGCAGGTGCAGGAACTGCTCGTAGTGGGTGGCGATGGGCGTGGTCGTCGTCACCTGGCCTCCGTTTCCCGGGCGAAGCGGCGCCACCCGTGCTCGTCGAGAGTGCTGTCGTCGCGTGCGGTGCGCAGCAGGGGCCGGCGTTCGGTGCCGGCGTCGATGTCGGCGTGGACGACCGTGGCCAGCACGAACTGGTGGTCGCCGATCTGGTAGCTCGACTTCACGGTGCAGTCGATCGTGCCGACGGCGCCGGACAGGCGGGGGCAGCCGTTGGCGGACGGCGTCCACGACAGGGTGTCGAAGCGACTGTCGGGCCTGCCCTGCGAGAACGCCTCGGCCAGGTCCCTCTGGTCCTCGCCGAGGATGTTGACGCAGAACCGGCCGGTGTCCGCGATGGCGCTCCAGCTGGTGCTGCGTGAGCGCACCAGGAAGCCGATCAGGGCGAGTTCGTCGGAGACGACGGTGAGCGAACCGATCACCAGTCCGTACGGGGTCGGCCCGCTCTGCCCGGGCTGCCGGGCCGTACCGGCGACCACCGTGACGGCGCGCGGCAGGAGGTCGCCGATGACGCCGAGGTCCGGTGGCGCGCTCGGCCGACCGTCCGCGGAGGGCGCGGGCGGGATCGCGGCGGGTTCCTCGTGCAGTCGGCGTACGAACTGGCCGGTCACGCTTGCCGGGTTGGCGGCGAGGTCCTCCGGGGTGCCGCTGTGGATCAGACGGCCGCCGTCGCGGCCCGCGCCGGGGCCGAGGTCGAGCACCCAGTCGGCGAGGGCGATCACCTTCACGTCGTGCTCGATGACCACGATGGTGTTGCCGGTGGAGATCAGCCGCTCGAACAGGGCCAGCAGGTGGCGGATGTCGGCGGCGTGCAGGCCGCGTGTCGGTTCGTCGAAGATGAACAGGGTGCGGCTGCGGCGCTGCTTGAGCAGTTCGCCCGCCAGGTTGAGGCGCTGCGCCTCACCGCCGGACAGGGTGGTGGTCGAGCAGCCGAGCTGCAGGTAGCCCAGGCCGAACTCGTTGAGCACGCCGAGCGCCTGGACGACCTTGGGGTGGTTCTTGGCGTCGAACCAGTCCAGTGCGTCCTCGACGGTCATCGACAGCACGTCGTAGATGTTCTTGTCGCCCAGCCGCACCTCCAGGACGTGGTCCTGGAAGCGGCGGCCGTCGCACTCGGGGCAGACGATGAACTCGCTCTTGAACAGGGTCATCTCGATCTCGGCCAGGCCGAGTCCCTTGCAGGCTTCGCACCGCCCGCCGGCGACGTTCGGGCTGAACTCGCCGCGTCCCAGGCCGCGTTCGACGGCGTCGGCGCTGGCGGCGAAGGCGTCGCGGACGTGGTCGCTGATGCCGATGTAGGTGGCGAGTGTGCTGCGGCTGGAGCGGCCGATCGGGCGCTGCTCGATGTAGATGACGTCGTCCAGGGCGTCGGCGCCGTCGATGCCGTCGCTTCCGGCCGCGGCGGCCGTCTTGCGCTGGGCGAGGGCCCGGGAGACCGCGTCGTGCAGGCCGGCCACCAGGGAGCTCTTGCCGGCGCCGGACACGCCGGAGACGCAGGTCAGTGCGCCGAGCGGGAGTTTTGCGGTGACGTCCACGACGTTGTTGCGGGTGATGCCGCGGACCTGGAGCCAGGGGGCGCCGGTGAGGTCGGGCTTCGCCCGTGCCGGCCCGCCGGCGAGCATCGCGGTCGCGGTCGGCGAGTCGGCGCGGTTGAGCAGGTCGGCGAACCGGCCCTCGAAGACGATCTCGCCGCCGCGGGATCCGGCGCCGGGACCCAGTTCGACGATCCAGTCGGCGGCGCGGATCACCGATTCGTCGTGCTCGATGAGGATGACGGTGTTGCCGAGGTCGCGCAGCCGCCGCAGCGAGGTGAGGATCTTGCCGGTGTCGGCCTCGTGCAGGCCGGCGGTCGGTTCGTCCAGGACGTACATGACGCCGGTCAGGTCGCTGGCCAGGTGCTGTGCCAGCAGCAGTCGTTGCAGTTCGCCGCCGGAGAGGGTGGTGACCGGCCGCTGCAGTTGGAGGTGGCCCAGACCGACGTCGTCGATGTTCGCGCTCTGTTTGACGATGGCGGAGGCGAGTTCGCGTACCTGCGCCGGCAGGCCGCCGGAGGAGAGTGCCTCACTCAACCGGGCGATGGAGCGGGAGAGTTCGTCGCTCTGGAAGTCGTGGAAGGTGTGCCCGGCCACCGTCGCCCTGAGCGATTCGGGGCGCAGCCTGCCTCCGTCGCACGCGGAACAGACCTCCCGTCCCAGGTAGTTGGCGAAGGCGTTCTTGCGGGCGGGCGTCGAGGCGTTCTTGTAGGCGCGTTCGAGGAAGCCCAGGATGCCCTCGAAGCGGAAGTCGTTGGTGACCTTGCGGATCTTGAGCGTGTAGATGGTGTCCGAGCCGTGCAGGACCCGCTCGGTCTGCTCCGGGTTGAGCTTCTCGAAGGGCAGGCCGAGGTCCAGGCCGATGTCCGCGGCCATCGCCTCGAAGGCCTTGCGCATGTTGGGCACGGCGAAGGTTCCGGGGTCGGCGCCGTCCCAGATCTCGGTGAGCGTCTTGGAGCGGTCCGGGATGATCTTGTCGAGGGAGAAGCCGACGAGTTCGCCGATGCCGTCGCAGGCAAGGCACTTGCCTTCCTTGCGGTTGGGGCTGAAGTGCTTGGCGGTGTGCGGTTCGGCGAAGCAGCCGCAGTCGTCGCAGAACAGGTCCGCTCCGGTCGGGCCGAGGCAGGCCGGGCAGACCGGCCGCGATCCGGCCCCGAACAGCAGCCGGTACAACCCGTCGAGGCCGGTGAGGGTGCCCACGGTCGAGCGGGGGTTGGTGGAGCCGCCGTCGCGCTGGCGCAGGGCCACCGGCGGCTGCGTTCCCGCGATCCGGTCGAACTGGTAGTCGCCGTCGCCCATGTCGAGGGACTTGCTGGACAGCGCACCCAGGTACAGCGTCTTGGAGTGTTCGAAGAGGGTGTCGATGACCAGGGAGGACTTGCCCGATCCCGAGACGCCCGCGGCGACGACCAACTGCCCCTTGGGGAAGGAGACGTCGACCGACTTCAGGTTGTGGGTCGTGACGCCCTCGAGTCGAATCCTGTCGAGGCTCATGTGGTGTCGCTCCGCCCTTCGACCAGTTTTCGGGCCTGGCTCTCGCAGCGCTCCAGGTCGGGATAGCGGGCGTAGAGCATCGAGCGGACCCGGGCGGGGTCACCGCGGTTCCACGTCTCGTAGAGCTCCTGGCGCATCCCGAAGCGGTCGACGACGAGGTCGGCGGCGAGCCGGAAGAGCCGGGCCTTGTCCTCGACCCGCATCTCGCGCCCGCACAGGTAGGTGTCCAGCACCGTGCGCAACTCGGGTGTGGTCAGGTCGGCTTCCGAGGGCTGCATGATCAGACCGGAGGCGCCGATCTGCCGGATGATCGCCGAGGCGCGGGTGGAGAAGCCGCCGGCGACGGCGTCGAGGGCGGCCGTCGAGCCGGGGGCGAGCAGTCCCGAGGGGGTGGGCCGGCTCTCGGCGTCGACGGCGGCCAGGCCGAGCCGCACGATCTCGACGTAGGAGGTGAGTTCGCCGAGCAGGTCCGTGACCTGGCGGAACTTGTCGACGCCGATCGACTGGGCGAGCAGTGAGGCGACGCCGAGCATGGAGCGCAGCCGGTGGTAGTAGCGCAGTTGGCCGGTGTAGAGCGACCACTTGTTCAGCTCACCGAAGCCGCGGACGGCCGTTGCGGAGTCCTCCAGCAGGAAGACGCGGTTCATCGGGATGAACACGTCGTCGAACACCAGCATGGCGTCCTGCTCGTCGTAGCGCGCGGACAGGCCCTCGGAGCCTTCGGTGTAGGACTTGCGGCACAGGACGCGCAGGCCCGGCGTGGCCAGCGGGGCGGCGAACCAGCAGACGTAACTGGGGTCCTCGCGCAGGTAGTTGGCGGGTGAGAGGTAGATGAGGACCTCGTGGGCGTAGGGCGCCAGGGTGGCGATCTGTTTGGCGCCGCGCACGACGATGCCGTCGGCGTCGCGCCGGATCACCCGCAGCCCCAGTTCCGGCCGCTCGGCGGGGGTCGCGGAGCGGTCGATCTGCGGGTCGCCCAGGCCGTGGGTGAGCGTGAGGTCGTTCTCGCGGCAGTAGTGGTGGTAGTTCTCCGCGTTGCGCCCGAACTCCTCGTCGACCTTGGCCAGTTCGTGCCGGAAGTCGTAGAGGCCGACCACGACGTTGGACATGAAGTCGGGCACCCGGGAGAGCTGGCCGTAGGAGGCCTCCGCCCACCGGTGGGAGTTGGCCCACTTGCGGCTCAGCTCGTCGCGGTCGGTCGGTGCCAGGTAGGACAGGCTGATCGGGTTGCCGGAGGTCTCCGAGCGGTACAGCATCGCCTCGGCGCGGTCGGGCTGGTGCTGGGCGTCGTAGAGGCCGGCCAGCGTGGACAGCATGGGCCGGAAGGCCGGGTCGCCGGTCACGTCGATACGGCGGCCGTCGCACCAGACCTCCCGCTCGTCCTTGAGGCTGGCCACGTACTCCGGACCGCGCCAGGCGCCTTGGGCGGGGCCGGGCGGCAGGGCTGCCTCGTCAGTTGGTGTGACGCCGTGGGAGGCGTCGGGTCCTCGGGTGGTCACCGTCAGCGCTCCTACGGGTTCCGCTCGGCCGCGCCGGACCGGAACGGCTGATAGCTCTGCTCCTGCACCTGGGGGAAGTACTCGCGGGTCGCCTCACCCACGAGCCGCATCAACTCGGAGTCCAGCGAGCTGGGATCGGTGATGAGCTTGGCCAGGGGTGAGTCCGGCACGGCGTTCGCCAGGCTGGTGCGGCGCGCCCTGTGGATCGCGGACAGGGAGTGCTGGGCGTTGGCCGCGTCCCGCATCTTGTAGACCGCCTGGGGCCCGTCCGGAATGCCGATCATGGACTTGGTGCCGCCGCTGCCCAGGCAGTTGCGGGGCATGTGCAGATGCTCATGCCGCCACTGCTGGTGGGCGGAGTGCAGCTGGAACGCCTGGTCGACCACGGTGTAGCGCAGCCAGGCCTCCGGGTCGTCGTGGCGGCGTGCGTCGATGTCCCGGACGGTCTCCTCCAGGGAGGAGGCACCGAGCGAGCCCAGCCAGGTCTCCAGGTCGTTCCACATGTGCTTGAACAGGTCCCGGAACATGTGCTGTTTGATCGACAGCGAGTGCGTGCCGCTCGCGGGTCCCAGATTGGTGCGGAACCCGTGGTACTCGCCGGTCGCCAGGTGCTCGGCCATCACCCGCTGCGCCTCGACCACCGGGTCGAGCAGCCAGCGGCAGGCCGTCAGGTGCTGTGCCGCCCGGCTCAGCTGCGATGCGCGGATCGCCCGGATGGCGACCTCGAGGTGGTCGTTGGCCTCGGCGCAGAGGATCTCCGGGATCTGGTGCAGGGCGACGAACTCGCCGTGCAGGGTGCCCGCGTTGAGCTCGGTGGCGGCGACCGCTCGTGCCAGCGTCTCGGCGGAGATCAGCTCGTCGGTGGCGCGGCCCACTCCGATGGGTACGGCGGTGAGGTCGCTCTCCCACTTGGTCGCGTCGTGGCAGCCGATGCGGATGCCGTGCAGCAGGCGGTACAGCGAGTCGTCGATGCTCTTGGTGGCGATGGTGGAGCGGGTCACCTTGGGTGCGGCGGCCAGCAGGGAGCCCTTGGCCGCGTCCTCCAGTCCGCGCAGGGCGTCGACGTAGGCCGCGTAGCCGGCGGTCTCGGAGATGCTCAGGGCCGTGGTGGCGGCACCGACGTTGGATCCGAAGACGCTGCGGACGGCGAACGTCACGGTGCCGAGCCTGCGCAGCAACCGGTGGAAGCCGACGGCCCATTGGACGTAGCGGGAGGCGGTCGGGACGTCGTCGGCGAGCACGCCGGCCTGGGTCCTGCCCGCCAGCCGGGCCAGGTTGAGCAGGCCCACCTCGGAGGCCTGGAAGATGGCGCACACCGTCGAGTCGTACGTGCCCTCGGGCACCCCTCGTGCCGCCCGCGCCTCGCCGAGCAGGTCGATGCGGTGCAGCTGGTCGTAGCTCTCGGCCACCGGCCCCAGTTCGGTCGTCTGCCGCCGGCCGGCGCAGGTGCCGGCTATCGCCGGATCGTCCGGGCATGACATTGCGCCATCACTCCTCACTTGGCCCCGCTGCGTACCGGATCGATTCGGTGGGGCAGGATTCGAATGCGTCGAGGACCCGCTCCAGCTCGTCGGGCGTCTGGGGCTGTTTGCACACGTAGTGGACGTCGTTGTCGAAGTCGGCGTCGAAGTTCTCGGGGGCCAGGTCGTTGCAGAGCTTGCAGTCGATGCAGGTGTCGTCGATCTCGAAGCGCCCGTCGAGCGGAAGGCGCGTGGGAAGCGGCAGTTCGACCCTCACCGCGTGCCCCCTCCCCCGTAGGCGCTGAAGTTGCGCATGACCGGTTTGGCGGAGGTGCGCAGCGCCGTCTCGAACCGGTCGGTGTCCAGCCGGCGGAATCGTGTGGACGCGCCCAGACGCTCCCGGACACCGGCCGTGATCGAGGTGCGGGTCGCCTCGTCGTCGCCGCACGGCGGCAGGGCGATCTCCAGTACGTCGCCGTCGGTGTCGAAGGCGAAGTAGTACGGCGCGGTGGTCATGGCGCCCAGGACGATGTCCTCGATCTCCAGCTGGGAGGTCCAGCGGTCCCCGACCGGGATCCGGTCGCCGATGCGGCCGCGGTGCTGCAGTCGGCGCAGCGGGGAGCCGCAGGCGCACGGCGCCGCCTCGATCCGGCAGACGTCGCCGGTGCGGTAGCGCAGCAGCGGCATGGCACGGCTGGCCAGCGTGGTGACGGCCAGTTCGCCGACGGAGCCGTCGGGCAGCCGCTCGCCGGATGCCGGGTCCACCACCTCGAAGAAGGAGCGGGTCTCGACCAGGTGCAGCTGACGCTCGGGGCAGAACATGGCCAGGGTGTTGGTCTCGGTCATGCCGAACATGGAGTAGGCGACGGCGCCCCACTGGTCGGCCAGACGCCGCTTCTTGGCGGGCGAGGCGCCCTCCCCCGCCATGAGGATCTTGGAGACGGCGAGGTCGCGACGCGGGTCGAGGCCGCGGCGGCGGGCGATCTCGCCCAGGAACAGGGCGCGCGTTCCGGAGCAGACCAGGGTGGTGGCGCCCGAGCGCTGCAGGGCGTCGACCATCCGGTCCGGGGTGCAGGACGGTGAGGCCGCGCCGAGCGGGACGATGGTGCAGCCGAGGATCTCGATGGCGCGGTCGAGGTCCTGGCCCACGCCGGCGAGTTCGTAGGGGACGGCGATGGCGGCGACGTCGCGTTCGTCCAGCACGGTGGCGAGAAGACGGGCGACGGTGAGGTTGTTCTCCAGCCAGTCCGCCATCGTGAAGAACGCCGCGATGGGGCGTCCGTTGCCGGTGCCGGAGCTTTCGTCGAAGCGGATGACCTCGCGGCGCGGCACTGCGAGCATGCCCAGCGGGTAGGCGGCGGAGAGGTGTTCGCGGGTGGTGAAGGGCAGGGCCTCGAAGGCGTGCGGGCAGCCTTGTGCGACCGCTCGGGCGGCATCGGCGGGTACGTGGGCGGCGTAGAAAGGTGAGTTGCGGCAGGCGTGCTCCACGGTCGCGGCGAGTGCCTGCGACGCCCAGGTGTCCAGGGCCTGGCGGTCCAGGGACGTCACCGCGGCGACCTTGTGCGCGATGTCGACGCGGGTGACGAGGGTGTCGTGCAGGGTGCTGCGCGGGTCGTGGCCGGTGGGCCGGGCGATCGTGGTCATCGGGACGCCTCCTGCAGCCGGCTCATTGCCGAACGCTCTTCGTCCGCGAGGGAGTTGACGATCGACGCCGCCTCGTCGAGTGCCGGCCCGGCACTGGTGTCGTCGGCGTCGCGCAGCAGGTTCGCCACCTCGGTCCAGCGCTTGGAGATGCGGCGGTATTCGACGGCGAGCTCGTCGTAGGCGTCGATGCCGGTCAACTCGGCTGCCTCTTCGAGGAATTGCGCCCACAGCGTGCGGAAGAGTCCGCCGCCCGTGCCGCCTTCCTCCATGCTGGTGCCGACGATGCTCATCGCCTGGGCGGGATGCTCCAGCCGCTCGCGCCATTTCGGCATGAGGGAGGCGGTCTTGGCGATGCCCTTGTAGCCCATGTTGGTGATCGGCGGGTTCAGGAAGTCCTGCGCGGTGGCCAGGATCGAGGCCTGGCAGGCCTTGGCGAGGACGGAGTCGTCGTATCCGCGCGGGTCCACCCGCACCGACAGGCTGCGCGAGCACATGGGTCCCCTGGCGGAGCGGGCCCGCGTCAGGCTGTCGCGCGAAGTCGACTGGACGCCGAGGGCCCGGGTCTCGACCAGGACGAACCGGTCGTCCTCGTAGCCGATGCAGGCGACGTAGTGCGCGGCGAAGTGGTGGTTCTCGTGCGCGTAGTCGAGGTGGTAGCGGTCGAGCTTGAGTCCCACCACGTCGCCCTCGTCGAGCGCCTGGAGCAAGGTGGCCTCGGCCTTCGCCGGTGACGCCGTCTCCTGCGCGCGCAGTTCGAGGGTGAGGGCGTCGGCCACGTTGCGCATGAGGTGGTCGGGCTTGACCCGGCCGGCCAGGAAGGGGTTGGGCATCTGCTTGGAGTGCCAGTAGAGGAACGACAGGCCCTGCCCCAGCCCGAAGATCAGCGGCTCGCTCAGCTCGATGTCGTGGTTGCGGAGCATGTTGAGCAGCGCGGTGGATTCGCAGTGCTCACCGGAGTACGGCGAGATGTCAATGACCGCCATCGCCGTGCCCCGTTTCGCCGCGCGCCGCCTCGTACACGATCTCGAGGACGGTGCTGCTGTCGTTGTTGCGCAAGTGCCCGTAGGTGTGGCCGAGTTCGTCGGCCTCGGTGAACGCGATGTTCTCCAGGTGCTCGACGTCCCGGTCCAGGGACTCCAGGACGTAGCGGACGTCGGTGTCGGTGTGCACGTCGATGGCGACGTGCGACATGAGCCGTCCGCGTTCGTCGGCGGAACGCTGTGCCCAGGGGCCGTAGCGGCGGCAGGCGAACATCTCGATGGCGCGTCCGTCGGCGAGGACGATCGAGTTCCACCAGCCCGGTGTGCCGTACTGCCGGGGTGAGATGTAGGAGGGCCCCATCTCGATGGTGGCGATCTGTCCGGAGGCCTTCAGATCGCCGAGGAAGGTGTTCCAGGCGAACACCTCGTCGTCGTTCTCGTAGTCGCCCATGTAGATGCCGACGTGATTGACTCCGGCGAATTTCGCGACGACGTCGTCCGGCGCGTGGCCGCACCAGGCGGACAGGTACTGCCCGCAGTCGAGGTCCCGCCACGTGTCCGACGTCTGGAGGATCTCTTTCCAGGAGTGGTCGAAGCCGGGACGGTCGGGGAAGCGCCCGTCCCGCGTGGCGTTGATGGCCGGCATCCTTCCCGCGAGTGAGTTCATGGCGCTTCCTTCCTGCCGGTGACGACGAGTCCCATCTGCACTTCGGTCACGACGGCCGTCGCCAATGCGGTGCCTTTGAGGAATTCCTCGACCTCGCTCCTGAGGTACGAGGAGCGGATCGAGGTCCGGAAACCGGGCCGCATGTCGGCCGCGATGTTCGCCTTCATGAACTGGAACGTCGTCCGGTCGACGTCCCGGCGCAGATCGGAGATGACGTACCGGCCGCCGGGCTTGAGCACGCGGTGCATTTCCGACAGGGCGGTCACCGGGTCCGCCCATTCGTGCAGGGAGGCGGCGCTGATGGCGTGGTCGAAGCGGTCGTTCTCGAACGGCAGCGCCAGCACGGTGCCGCATTCGTAGGCGCAGCGCTCGCTGACGCCGTATCCCTGCGCATTGGTGCTCGCGCGCCGGAGCATCGCCGGCGAGATGTCGAGGCCGACGAGCCGGGCGGACGGCCGGGCCTGCTTGAGCCACTCCAGGCCCAAATACCCGGGCCCGCAGCCGAGTTCCAGAACCTCACCGGAGTCGATCTCCGCCTTCAGGATGTCGTCGACCTTGTCCTGGAGCCAGCCGCTGTCCCGGATGTGGCGCTGCATCTCGTCGTATTTCAGGGCCAGTTCGTCGCCCTGGAGACCCTCGTCGGTTTCGGGCACGCGGGCGGCCACGGTGCCTCGCGCGCTAGCCACGGCCGGACTCCGCCCGCCGGATTCCCACTGCTACGCCTCTCATCGTCGCGCTCCCCATATGCACATCGGAACGGTCGTTGTCCGTCAGGAGATTGACCGAGGATCTGAGCGATTCGTCGACCGAGGATTCGCCCGGATACCACCAGCCGGCGTCCGCCATCACGACGTTCGGTGCGACGGAATCGGAAATCCGGGCCGTCATGCGCACCCCGCGCGCACCGGCCCGCGAAAAGAGATCCACCTCTTCGCCGTCCGCCAGCCCCTCTTGCCGCGCGGTGTGCGGATGGATGGTCACCTGCGCCGTCGCCTGACTGCGCGAGGTGGTCGGCAGCTGGTGGAACTCGGTGTTGTAGAACTGGCGCGGATGGGCGCTGGTCATGACGTACGGCAGGCCCGGGTCCGTTTCCGGCGGCATGCGGAAGGACGGAAACGGCTCGTAACCCATGGCGCGCAGGCCGTTGTTCATCAGATTCACGCGTCCGGACCGGGTGGCGAATCCGCGGTCGCGGTACTTGTGGTACCGCTTCTCGTTCCGGATGTAGCCGATCTTCGTGAACTGTTCCCAGGTGAGGTCGAGGCCGGTCAGCTTGGCGTCGAGAGCGTCTTCCAGGGAGGGGTAGAAGTGCCGGCTCAGGCCGAGCCGCTGGGCGAGTTCGAGGATGATCTCCTCGTCGGAGCGGCAGCCGTCGACGGTGGCGATCTTCTGGCGGGCGGCGATGTAGGAGTTGAACTCGACGATCTGGTTGCGTTCGAGCCAGCTCGAGGTCGGCAGGATCACGTCGGCGTGCCGGGCGGTCGGCGTCATGAACAGGTCGCACACGACGACCAGGTCCAGCTTGGCGAGCGACTCGCGGACCAGATCGGTGTTCTCGTGCGAGGCCAGGATGTTGCTGCCGAAGATCACCATGGAGGTGATCGGGTACGGCGAGCCGGTCACGACGGCCTCGTGCAGGTCTCCCGGCGCGACCCAGCCGGACATCGAAAGGATCTTGTGCTTGTCGCCGCCGATCCGCTTCTTCGCCTGCTCCACGGGGAGCAGGTCCGAGCGGGGGAAGGCGCGCCGGCCCTCGATCGGCATCGGGTCCCAGATCACGTCGCCGCCGGGGGCGTCGATGTTGCCGCAGATCGCGGAGAGGAGGGCGATCGCACGGTGGGTGTCGAAGGAGTTCTCGTTCTGCGACAGGCCGGTGCCTGCCTCGATGCAGGCACGGGAGGCCAGGGCGTAGGCGCGGGTCGCCTCGTGGATGAGCTCGGGTGCCAGGCCGGTGATCCGTGCGACCCGGTCGAGGTCGTACGCCCTTACGTGCGCGGCGAGTTCGTCGAAGCCGGAGGTGTGGGCGGAGACGAAATCGCGGTCGTACCAGCCCTCGTCGATGACGATCTTGATCATGCCGAGGGCCAGTGCGCAGTCGGTTCCGGGCTGGACGGCGAGGTGCAGGCTGGAGCGGGCCGCGGTCTGCGTGCGGCGCGGGTCGACGGTGATGACGCGGCTGCCCCGTTCCACGGCGCGCAGCAGCTTGACGCCGATCACGCCGTCGGAGTGGGTGTTGGGCTTGTTGCTGCCCCAGAGCAGGACGACCTCGGGATCGCCGTCGTAGTCGCAGAAGGTGAATCCGCCGTACGTCATGATCGAGGCCATGACGCGGGGGTAGAAGCACACGTGTGCCGGGCCGACCACGTTGGGTGTGCCGATGGCGTTCGCGAGCCGGAACACCCATTCCTGGTAGTTGCGGTCGGTGCCCTGGGCGAGGACGACGGACTCGGGCCCGTGCCGCTCTATGGTCGCGGCGAGTTCGCCGGCGATGCGGTCCAGGGCGGCCTCCCAGCTGACCGGCTCGAAGGTTCCCGAGCCGCGCGGGCCGGTGCGTACGAGGGGTGTGGTCAGCCGGTCGGGGCTGCGGAGGAGGTCGAGGGAGGCCTTGCCCTTGATGCAGAAGTAGCCCTCGCTCGTCGGGTTGTCCGGGTCGCCGTGGATGTCGGTGGGGACGCCGTCGACGAGGTCGACGATGGCGCCGCATCCGCCGTGGCACATTCGGCAGATGGACTTCACCTGAGTAATCGTCAAGTTTACTCACCCGCCCGCTTGGTGGCCGGCACGAGCAGCCTCTCGAAGAGGGACTGTTCGGCGTCGGCGATCGCGTGCAGCCGGGCGGCGACGGCTTCCAGCTGCCTTCGCCCGTTGTGGTCGCCGCGGTAGGCCATCAGCATCTCGATCGCCTGGTCCCACTGCTGCTGCACGTCGCCGAAGTCCTCGACGAACGAGTCGAGTTCGCCGTCGCCGTAGCGATGGCGTGCTTCGAGCAGGAACTCGCGGTAGAGCTTGCGGAAGTTGGCTCCGCCGGTTCCCGCGAAGCGCCAGAAGCGGCCGACGCCCTGCACCATCTCGTCCGTCTCCTCCGCGCCGGCGAGGGTGTCGCTCCACTCGGCGATCTCGGAGGCGGCCCGCCGCAGGGCGCCGAGGCCGAACCGCGGTCCGCCCTCACCGGCCATGCGCTGGGCGGTCAGCAGGATGGCCCGCCAGATCTGCTCGCGCAGGACCGCGTCGGTGTCGGTGGTCAGCCGCGCCGGCAGCCGCTCCACGTACATCTGCAGGTTCGGCGTCGGCATGAACCCTTCGTCGGAGGCGCGGGCGCGGCGCAGCGACTCCTCCGGGAGCGTCTGCGCGCCACCTTGCTGATCGGTGTCGACGACGTGGGCGAGGGAGTCGTCGAGCCCGTACAGCGCGATGTAGTGCGACGCGAAATGGCTGCGGGAGGAGAAGTAGTCGAGGTAGAAGATGTCGACGGACATTCCCACGACGTGTCCTGCTTCGAGCAGCTGCGCCGCCGCGGCGCGCGCCGATTCCGCGTCGGACGCCCGCGATTCGCGCAATTCCACACCGAGGGCCGAGCAGGCGTTGCGCGACAGCAGCGCGGGACCGATGCGTCCGGTGAGCATGGGCGTACCGCGCCCGGGATCGGGAGCGTCCCAGTACTGGAAGTCGATCCCCTGGCCGAGGCCGAACAGCATGGGTTCGGAGATGTCGGCACCGGCATGGTGGATCATGTTGCGCAGGGTGGTCGTCTCGCAGTGCACGCCGAGCTGGGGCTGAAATGTCGCCAAGCGCATAGGGCTTCCCAATCGCAGGGTGCGAAGATGCCGTGAGGGGTGGTGCGGCGACGCGACGGTGCGTATGCGTCTGTGTGTATGCGTCTATGCGTCGAGCAGGACTTCGTTGTAGCCCTGCAGATCGAGGAAGCCGGAGCCGCTGGCCAGGATCACGATCACCGGTTCGAGGTTTTCCGCATCGGCCTTGGCCACGACCTCAAGTGCCGCGGCGACTGCGTGACTTGCTTCAGGGGCGAGCAGCAGGCCCTCGGTCTGCAGCAGCAGCCGGCCGGCGTCGAGCGCCGTGCGCTGGTCGAAGGCGACGGCGTCCAGGACGCCCTCGTGTCGCAGCAGGCTGACCAGGGCGGAGCTGTGGTGGTTGCGCAGGCCGCCGACATGGTTGGGCGGCGGGATGAAGCTCTCCCCCATCGTGTAGCCGAGCACCTCGGGTGTGAACCCGCCCAGGTCGGTGCGGCCGTACTCGTAGACGCCCTGGGTGAGCCGGGGCGCCGCGGTGGATTCCGCGGCGAGGAAGCGCAGGTCCGCCCCGTCGGCCCTGGCTCGCAGGTGCGGGCCGATGAGACCGCAGAGGTTGCTGCCGCCTCCCGAGCACGCGATGAGGTGGTCGCCGCGCCCGTCGAGACCGAGGTCCTCGCCGTGGACGTCCTTCAGCTGCTGGGCGACCTCGAGCCCGAGCAACGTCTGATGGAGGTAGACATGCGGCATCCCGCTGCCGGCGAGATACGCGGCACTGCAGTCGCCCAGCGCGTGCTCGATGGCGTCGCTGATCGCGGTGCCGAGGCTGCCGGGGTGGTCGGGCACCTCCCCGAGGATCTTTCGTCCGATCGCCGTGTGGGCCGACGGCGAGGGCCTCACCTTGGCCCCCAGAAGCTCCATGTAGTGACGCCGGTAGGGCTTCTGCTCCAGCGAGCACCGCACCATGAAGATCTCGGCGTCGAGGCCGAACATCTTCGCCGCCAGCGCGACACTCATGCCCCATTGCCCGGCGCCGGTCTCGGTGACGAGGGTGGTCCGCCCCTCCTCGGCCGCGTAATACGCCTGCGCTATCGCGGTGTTGAGCTTGAAGCTGCCGGTGGGAAGGACGTCTTCACGCTTGAGGTAGATCCTCGCGCCGGTACCGAGATGCTGCTCAAGCCGGTGTGCCCGGTGCAGCGGTGTCGGCCGGCCGCATTGCCGCAGCCGCTCGACGACCGGTTCGGGTATCGCGATCCGTTGCTCGCTCGGCCTGTTCTGCTCTACGAGGACTCGTGGCCGGACTTTCGCGGATATCTCCGCGGCGGTGGGGCTTCCGAAGTCCCTGACCTCGGGCATGGGAGCGGGCAGGTCTCCCAGGAAGTTGTACCAGTGTGTCGGCATCCCCGGTAAGGAAGGGGCGCCAACTGTGGTGGATCGGGGCACGGGCGATTGCTCATGCCCAGCATGGCTTGGGCTATACGAAGTCACGTTCCCCCGCTTCGAATTCGTGAAAGCCATCGTACGAAAGCGATCGAGTGCCGGGCAACCGCTGGAAGTTGGGTCACAATTCAAGCAATAACGTCATTCGGTGTTGCCGCAGAACAGACGTCGACGCGGTGCCGATTGCCGCCTGGTCTATTGCGCCGGCGTGTGACGGAAGAGACTGGAAGACGTAAGGAGGCGATGTCCGCGGAATCAATGGGAGGCGCCGAACCGAAGATGCCGGAAACGGTACCTGCTGAACCGGCCGAAAATCTATGCGCCACCCTCGCGGGCATTGATCCGTTCCGTCAACGATTCCGCCAGCAGGTGCCAGCTCTCGGCGTGGTGCCGGGCCAGCTCGGCGATCAACGGCGCGCAGTGCATCGGGAGGCTGTTCGCCATCGCCGCCCAGTCGTGCGGCTGCGTGGCCGAGGGATCCAGAGTCCGCAGCAGCTTCCGGCCCACCTCGGTGAACCGCAGCGAGGGATCGGCCCGCAGCCGCCGGACCGCCAGCGACAGGTCCGCGCACGCCGGGTGCGCCCTGGAACGCTTCACGATCGCCGGCCGGCCGGAGCCGCCGCCCCGGGCGGCCGAGGCGTCGTCCGGCACCGGCCCGCATTCCGGCTCGATCGCGGGGTGCCCGGCTCCGGGGTGCCCGGCTCCGCCTTCCTGGACGGGCCTGTCGTCCGGCTGTACGGGCCCGTCTTCCGGCTGCGCCGTCGCCTGGGGCTGACTTGGCAGCGCGCGGGCCTGCTTCCGGGCGTCCTTCGCCGTGGTGAGCGAGATGCCTGCGGCGCGCGCCACCTCTCGCGCGGACGCGTCGGGATGTGCGGCGAGGTATACCTGCGCGCGGCTGCGTCCTTCGGCCGCCGTCAACGGGTAGGCCACCCCGTCACGTCCGACGCGCACGGCGGTCGGGTGCGGAACTTCCGCACCCGACCCCTGCCTGAGCGTTGCGATGGTCTTGTCCGACAGGCCGACGACCCCGGCCAGCCGCCGGTTGGACCACTCCGGGAAGTCGGCCAACATGTGCAGCGCCGCGGCCTTGCGGTCGGCCAAGGTGAGCGGCAGTCCGTGGTTGCTGTTCAGCTTGACCGCGAGCACGAAGGCTTCTCGCTCGTCACCGTTGAAGAGCACGGCGCTTATGTGCGTGGCGCCGCTGTTCTGCACCGCCCTGAGCCGGTGCACACCGTCGATGACGGTCATCGTCTTGCGGTGGATCACGATCGGTGGGAGTTCGGAGCACACCTCGGCGAGCGCATTGATGTGCTGCGGATCCTCCCCGCCCGTACGGAGTGAGCCCGCGACGATGATGCGGCCAATCGGTACCTCGATGATCTCGGATAAGCGTCCACCGAGGTACGAATCCGGACGACGTAAGTGGTGGTGTATCGGCTTCTGTGCAGGTACAGAGATGTGGTCCAACGCTCTTCCTCCCTGGCGAACTCACGGCGGACCTACCGGCTGACGCTCGTACGACGCATCCAGCTGCGGATGTGGTCAGGCAGCGCGGCGCACCATGGATCGCGGAAAGGAAAAGCTGTCATGGGCAATCGGAAAGATGTAGCACATCGAGTCTCCCCCGTGACGCAATGTCGAGAACCGACCATCGCACACTGTCAGGAGGATCGAGTCGATGCAAGGTTTTTGTCATGTAGTCCTGTCGGGAAGGCCGACCGATCACATCGTGATCGTTGAATTGAAAACAATGGGAGCGCAAAGCTCCCCACAGGCGGAATGATCGGCTCCCCACAAGCGGACAGGAAATAACCCGTGCCGGCGAACGCATGATCCCTCGTGGCTGTTTAGACCATCCGCCTGTTCTCCGCACCGGTGCGGCGGGTATTGACGGGAATTCGGGCAGCCTTGTGCGTGCATGCGAAGGCCCAGCGCCGAGCCGACGGTGAACAGGGCGCGCGCCAGTCCGGCGGGGCGGCGAAGGTCGGTGGTGCACTCGCCGCCCACTTCCGCCGCGAGCAACACCTGCTGATCGGACGGCCGTTGGACAACTCGGTCCCCTTCACCCCGGCCAGGGTGCCCTCACAGGGACCGCCAACATGAACTCCCCGCCGTGTTCCCTCCGTCGTAGCACTGGACAACTGACCCTGAGGAGCTGGTGACTTGCGCGCTGCCGGAGTCCCTACGACAGCGCACCGCCATCTCCCTTTTGGAAACGCTCACGCACCCTGACTGGTTCCCCCACCACGCGAGCGGCCGTCATCACCGTTGACGGAGTCCACGAACGTGACGCATGAGCCGCAACCAGGGTCCGGCCGGCGCGTCCTCGTCGTACTGGTTGACGTACTGCAGGACGCCGCCGGCCCAGGCCGGGAAGCCGATGCCGTAGATCGAGCCGATGTTGGCGTCGGCGACGCTGGTCAGTACGCCGGAGTCGAGGCAGTTGACGGCGTCGAGGGCTTCGGCGAGAGCATCCGCTCCTGGAGGTCCTTGATCGGCAGCACGCGTTGGCCGGAGCCGTAGCGGTCGTGGACGCCCTGCCAGATGCCGAGTCGCCCACGGCAGTGAATTCCGCGGGTTCGGCTGTGGCTTGGATCCGGTTCAGAAGGGTGTCGGATGTGTCCTGTGTCGTGCGGCCTGCCTGCAGCGCCTTCGCCTCCAGAGTGCGGGCGGTAGGCCTTGCCCTGTTCCGCTGCGTCGGGTGTGACGTCCTTGAGTACAACGTCGATTCCGGCTTTGGCGCTGACGGGCGATGGAGATCTTCGACGGCTCCGACATCGGCTTCCTGACCGCGCCGTTCTTCCAGCACGTCTTCGCTCAGGCGCCGGTGACGGCATTCGTGCGGGCTGCGCCGGGACTTCGCAGGAAGCCCCCGCCACGCGGCGTCTTCGGGCCGAAGACTCCGCGTGGCGTCCTTGTTCTGCTCCGGAGTTCAGCGACTCAGGCAGCCGCCAGCTGTCGGATGCGCGGGTGGTTCTCCAGAGCCCACCGCACGGTCTTCGGCGGGCGACCGAGCAGGGTTTCCAGCTCGTCGGTGATGCCGCCGTATCCTCCGCGGCCGATGATCCGGGTCAGGGTCTTCAGGTGCTCCGCGATGTGCGGGTACGCGGACATATTGGTGTCCACGTAGGCCTCGTTCCAGGTTTCGATGTCTTCGGGAACATACGTGACCGGGCGTCCCAGCACCGCCGCGAAGTCCTCCGCAATCCCGTGCATGTCCTTCAGCTCCGGGCCGGTGAGCGCGTAGGACTTGGAGATGTGCGGCGCCGGGTCGGCCAGGATCTTCGCGCACAGTTCCGCGACGTCGTAGCCGGCGATGGGTGCGAGCCGGTGGTCGGCGAAGGGCAGGCGCAGTTCACCGTCGGCCAGTGAGCCAAGGGCCAGCCAGGTCATGATGGGGTTCTCGACGAAGAAGGCCGCCTGCACGTTGACGGTCGGGACGCCGGACCACTCCAGCACCTGCTCGGCGACCCAGTGGGCCCGTTGCTGCGGCGACCAGTTGGCGACGAGTCCGCCGAGCCGCGCGCGCCGCTCTTCCTCCGGCGCGGTCATCTTGTCGAAGGTCATGAACGACTGCTCGTACTCGGAGATGTTGACGAATACTTCGATGTCGCCCTGGGCCCGCGCCGCCGCGGCCATCAGGCTGACGGCGTCGGTGTAGTACGGCGACAGGCTCATGCTGAAGTAGATACGCCGGACACCCTTCAGCGCGGCTGTCACGTCGGCGATGGTGAGCAGGTCACCGACGAAGACCTCCGCCCCGGCCTGACGGAGCGAATGGGCGCGTTCGTCGTCCTGCCGTACGAACGCGCGCACAGGGTGCCCTTGTTCGAGCAGCATGTCGACCATCGTCCGGCTCACGCCACCGATTTCGCCGGCGGCACCGGTGATCAGGATGGGATTGCGCTCTGGCATCAAGGTGTCCTCTGTCTGGTTGGGGTGGATCAGTTGTTCGGAAGGTCGGGGAGGGGGCGGTGACCGTGCCGGGTGGCCGTCTCCGTGTGAGCCTGTGCGTCAGCAGGCCAGGCGGTTGATCTTGCGGATCTGTTTGTCGAAGGCCCGGGCGGGAACGAGACGGCGCAGCGTGCTCACGCGTCCGGCTGTGGGGCCGGCGGTGTAGCGCAGTTTCGGCCTGGCGTCGGTCGCCGCCGCGACGACCGCCTTGGCGACGACGGCGGGTGCGTCGCCGTCCCTGATCGCCTTCGCCATGACGCGGTCGACGGTCTGCCGCTGCTTCGCGTAGACGTGCAGGGGTGTGTCCGGCTTCGCGCTGTTGGCCTCGAATCCGGTTCTGGTGTAGGCGGGTTCGACGAGAAGCGACCGGATGCCGTACTCGCGGACCTCGTGGTCCATGGACTCGGAGTAGCCCTCGATTGCGTGCTTGGAGGCGGCGTAGACGGCCATGTACGGCTGGGGCATGAATCCGAGTACGGACGAGATGTTGATGATGCGTCCGCGTTTCTGGGCCCGCATGTACGGCAGGACTTCCGTCACCATGCGCATGACCCCGAAGACGTTGGTGTCGAAGACGCCCTGGGCCTGCTCGACGGAGGTTTCCTCCGCCGCGCCCGTCGAGCCGACGCCGGCGTTGTTGACCAGGACGTCGATGCGCCCGAACCGCTCGCTCACCTCTTGGACCGCCGCGGTGACCGAGGCGTCGTCGGCCACGTCGAGGTCGATGAAGGTCGCACCGTCGAGGGGCGTCACGCGTGAGATGTCGCGGCTTGTGCCGATGACGTTGAAACCCGCTGCGACCAGTGCGAGCGCGGTTTCTTTCCCGATGCCGGATGACGCACCCGTCACGAGTGCCACCGGCCGATCTGTCGTCATCACGCCTCCCGCGCCCATTGAAAAACCGATCGGTTTCCGTCACTGTAAACCGATCGGTTTCCGCAGGCAAGTTCAAGCAGGGAGAAGGACGGCATGGGCAGGATCAGTGCGCAGGAGAGGCGCGAGAGCGTCATCCGCGCGGCGATCGCCTTGTTCGCGATCGCCGGCTACCACGGCACCAGCACCGCGGCGATCGCCAGGCGGGTCGGCGTCACGCAGCCGTATCTCTTCCGGCTCTTCCCGGACAAGAAGGCGATCTTCGTCGCCGCTTTGACGCGGAGTATGGAAGACACCCGCCTGGCATTCGAGGGGGCGGCCGACGGGGTGGAGGGCGGTGAGCTGGCTCTTCAGGCCATGACGAACGCGTACGTGCAGCTGATCTCGACGCGCCCCGAAACGCTCCTGATGCAGATGCAGGGATACGTCACCGTGGCGGCCGCCGAGGCGCAGGGCGATGACCTGATCGGCGAGGTCGTCCGGGCCGGCTGGATGAGGATGCGGGAAACCGTGCACCTGCCGCTGGGCGCCGATACCGACGAGACCGCACGTTTCTTCGCCTGCGGCATGCTCGGCAACACACTTACGGCTATGGGGCTCCCCCTGCACGCCGGGCGGCAATAAGGGGCGTTCCGGGAGGGCGACGCGTCAGGTCATGCCGGCCGCGTCGAGCAGGGTGATCACCGTGGGCGCGATGAGCCCCGTCAGCTTGTCCGCTCCGATGCCCGCGCGGGCGCTGCCACCGTCGAAGACCAGGCTGAGCTGCCGGGCCAGCAGACTGGGATCGCTCGCTCCGCCCTGCTCGGCCTCGGCGCGGAAGAAGGCGGTCAGGTTCTCCTTGACCCCATGGGCGACCCGGCTCGCGGGGGCGCTCTGGTCCTTGAGCTCGATCTGCGCGGCCAGGAAGGGGCAGCCAAGGAACTCGGGCGCGCCCGACTGCGATTCCACCTGCTCGAAGACATGCAGGATCCGCTCCCGGGGTGAACGGTTGTCGTCCACCGCGGGCAGGAGCGCTGCCACGTAGGCGGGAGTGCGCCGCTCCAGACTCGCCGCGAGCAGTTCGTCCTTGCTCTCGAACAGCCGGTCGAGGTGTCGGTCCAATGTCCCCGTCGTGTCAGGCGGCCGTCCGCCGGAGGTGGACCGCATACGCCTGGAAATGTGCACCACCACCGGAGGGCGGCACCGCTACGACCCGCGTGGTCGACCGCTTCGCCGGGCGGGCGGCCGGCGCGCCGCGCATTACACCTGTCTGGGTCATCAAGGTGTGCACGAGATCGGTGCGAACGCTTCAGGTGCCGCGGGCGGTCCGTGGGTGAAGCGCCGCGCCGCAGTCGTGGCGGCGCTCCGTCGGCAGCTGCGCCCGGGGCGCATGGCGCTGTCCCCATTCCGTCAGGGCGAGCAGGACCGGCTGCAGTTCACGCCCGGCTTCCGTCAACGTGTACTCGTATCGGGGCGGCTGGGCCTCGTACAACTCCTTGGACAGGACGCCGTGCTCGACGAGTTTCCTCAGCCGGACGGCCAGCACGTTCGGGCGAATGCCGGTGTTCGCCCTGATCCGGTTGAAGCGTCGTACGCCGAAGAGCACCTCCTGGAGTACGAGCAGGCTCCAGTAGTCGCCGACGACGGCGAGGGCGTTCGCCAAGGAGTACGGGCGTGTGCGAACGGTGGCAGACATGAGCGACAACCTCTTCCGCGAGCGGGCGGGCGGGCGAGTGCACCGGATCAGCGGGTGAGTGCGCCGGGTCAGGAGGTTGTGGGGCGTTTCGCCGGGGGTTGCCAGCCACCGGTGACTTCCTTGACCGGCTTGTGGGGGTAGCGGCGCTGTGCGTACTCCTGCGCGGGGGAGCCCGGCAGCACGTAGAGGGTTTCCTTCTTGTCCTGCAGGGGGCGCAGCACGGTGTCCATGAACGTCTTGCGGTCGTCGAGGTATGGGCCCAGGACGTCCTCGCCGCCGGGGCAGACGGCAACGCAGTAGCCGGACTTGTAGCCGGGGGGTGAGCTCAGGCTCTGCCACATGGAGGCGCTCTCGGAATCGGTGACCCGGGAGCGGTAGTCGGCGGCGTCTTCGCTGTCGGCCACGGTCTGCGCCCAGTCGGTGAACCCGCTCATGAACTCGCGGTAGTTGTGCGTGGTGCAGGCCAGCGCGTCGAAGGCGCCGTCTTTGGCGATGGCTCCGACCGGGCAGGCGGCGACGCACAACTTGCAGTCGATGCAGGGGTTGTAGTCCAGCGCCTGCCCGAACTCGCTCACCTCCGCGTCCACCAGGACGGTGACCAGCAGGATGAAGCTGCCGAACTTCGGGTGGATGACGTTGCGGTGCAGGCCCATCACGCCGAGCCCGGCGGCCACCGCGACCGTCTTGTGCGCCACCACCCAGATGCGCTCGCTCGGGAAGCGGTCCATTTCCTGCGGGAAGCCGACCGAGGGGTTGAGTGCGCGGTAGCCGGCGTCCTGGAGCGCCTGGGTGACGCTGCGGGCGGCGTGGTTGGCCTGTTCGTCGGTCCGGTGGTACTCCTGGTTGGCCACACTGCGGGCGGGGGAGCGACAGTTGTCGCGATTCATCCGGACCGCCATCGCGATCAGGGTGCGCGTACCGGGCAGCGCGGACTGTGCGTACTCGCGCTCGCCGGCCAGGTCAGGGTGGTCCAGGCTGACCGCGGCCGCGTCGTCCGCGCCGGCGGCCAGGCACAGCTCGCGCAGCCAGGCCGCGTCGATCACCGGGGCCGGGCTCGGGAACTCGCCGGCTCGGCGGCGGGCAAGGACGGCCTGCACCGACGGGTGCGCGGCCAGCTTCGCCGGAAGCCTGGGTTCTGTCGACTTCCCCTCGACGCCGCGCGCGGTGGTCGTCATCCGGCACTCCTCGTAAGTCTCGTTCTTGAGACTCGCCTCCACGGCGAGAAACCGATCAGTTTCACCACCGTAAACTGATCGGTTTCCATGCGCAAGGCCAAGCAGCGAGCCTCTACTTGGGCATATCGGCCAGGTTCCTCGCGGACGGTGGCGATCGATCGCCCGGCGATCCGAGCCCAGTCCCGCGAGTCCGCCCGGGCCGACTGGAGGCCTGGGGGGCCGTGCGTCTCCCCTGGGCGCCGCCCTGGGCGCCGATGTCAACGAGGCCACGACCTTCGTGGCTCACGGCACGCCCATCAACACCCTTACGGCTATTGGCTCCCCGGGTGCCGGGAGGCAAGGGTGTGACGCCCGGGAGTTGTTCGGGTCGGCGGAGGCCTGCAGCGACTCGCGGAGCACATCGGTCGCCGAGACTGCTCGCCAACGTGATGCGTCAGCGCATGTCCGCCGCATCGAGCAGAGTGGTCACCGTGGGGGCGATGAGTCCTGTCGGCGTGTCGGCTTTGATTCCCGCGCGGGCGCTGGCGCCGTCGAAGACCAGGATCAACTGCCGGGCCAGCAGATCCGGGTCGCTCGCGCCTCCCTGTTCGGCCTCGGCACGGAAGAAACCCGTCAGGTTCTCCTTCACCCGGTGGGCCACCCGGCTCGCAGGGTGGCCCTGATCCTTGAGCTCGATCTGAACAACCAGGTACCGACAGCCCTGGAAGTCGGGCGCACCCGCCTGTGACGCCAACTGGTCGAAGACATGCAGGATCCGCTTGCGGGGTGAACTGCTGTCGCCCGCCGCGGGCAGGAGCGTCGCCACGTAGGCGGAGGCGCGTTCCTCCAGGCTCGCCGCCAGCAGTTCGTCCTTGCTGTCGAAAAGCTGGTACATGGAACGCTTCGACACCCCCGCCGCCTTGCACAGCGCGTCGACGCCGATGCCGACACCGTCTTGGTAGGTGAGCGTGGCCGCTGCCTCCAGCAGCCGCTCTCGGGGACTTGGCTTCGCCTCGGTGGTCATATTGCGAGGTTAACTCGATTTCGACCAAATGAAAACCGATCGGTTTACAGCGCTTGCCGGGGCGGTCCTCGACGCCGCCCACGGCCGGGCGGGCATCTGCGTACGGTTCCCGCTGCACCGGGGTGACGCTCTTCTCGGCCTTCGTCTCCGCGAGGACGTGGTGCAGCCCCTGGCGGTCGTACCGGCCGTCTTACCCCGAAGTCGCAGACCCGCGTCACCTTGGGCGCGACAGAGGATCCAGCGGACACCGCCGGTGATCTGCCGCAGCGGTTCGAAGTCCGCGCGAAGCCGTAGGAGCCGGGCAGCGCCTTGACGGGGGTGGCGGCCGGCCGCCGGCACCGCCATCGCGACAGGGAACAACATGAGCGTCGGCATGCCAGGCGGGCCGAACACGGCGAGGAGGGTGAGCGCACCGCTCCTGGAGACCGCGATGGCGCACGCCGAGGGCGGTCACAGCAGCGGCAGGCGACCGTGCCGCCGATGGCCGGCGTGCCCATCAGCCTCGGATGTTCAGCCCACATTGTGGGTCCCGCTACTCACGATGATCAGTTCGCAGAACCCAGAGCGCGCGGGTGACTGGACACCATCTCGGAGGTGCCCTGTCCCCCTTCGCCGATGTGTCCCTTGAGAACACCAACCACCGCAGGCAGCAGGGCATTTCTCACTGTCCACTCGTTGCGATCGACCGCGTGTTCGCGGCCGATTCGGGCTCAGTGGGCGATCACCGGCTCGCCCTCCGACGGCGCCAGAGCCGCATTCGGTATCAGGAACGCCGCGAGCACCGCACCGACCACGAAGAACCCGGCGCCCCACGCCAGGGTGGCTGTGTAGCCCTCGACCCCGGCCTGCGCCACGGTCAGCGCGCCGGGCTTGTGCGAGGACAGGTAGTCGGTCGCGGCCGATGAGGCAACGGTGGTCAGCAGCGCCGTGCTGATCGAGCCGCCCACCTGCTGGCCGGTGTTGATCAGCGCCGAGGCGACGCCGGTGTCCTCGTGGTGCACACCTGCGGTCGCACCCTGGAACGCGGTGGTCATCACCCCGCCGAGGCCGAGACCCAAAAGGATCATGCCGGGCATGATGTCGGCGACGTAGGCGCTGTCCAGTGCGAGCCGGGTCAGCAAGGCCATACCGGCTGCGGCGACCAGGAAGCCGGCGCTGACCACGAGCTTCGGACCGACCCTGGGCAGCAGCAGCGAAGGGGCCGTAGTGGCCGCGGTGACGATTCCCCCGACCATCGGCAGGAACGCCAGACCGGTCCTGATCGGCGAGTAGCCGATGCCGGCCTCCAGGTAATAGGTCAGGAACAGGAAGATCGAGAACATCCCCATGCCGATGACGAACACGGCCAGGAACGAACCACCGCGGGTCCGGTCCAGCACGAGGCGCAGCGGCAGCAGCGGGTGCGCGACCCTGGCCTCCAGCCATACGAAGACCGCGAGCAGCACGACGCCGACGATCATGGAGCCGAGGGTGACCGGGTTGGTCCAACTGCTGGACTCGACGTGCGCGAACCCGTAGACGATCGCGAACAGGGCGGCGCTCACCACGACGGTGCCGGGAATATCGAGTTTGGGCCGCTCGGTGATCGCCGGCCTGGCCATCAGAAGCACCGCAGCGACCAGCGCGAAGGCCGCGAAGACGACGTTCACGTACATCACCCAGCGCCATGACGCCCATTCGGTGAGCATGCCGCCGAGCAGTAGCCCGACCGCGCCGCCCGCACCGGACAACGCACTGAAGATACCGAAGGCCTTCGCCCTCTCTGCCGGTTCGGTGAAGGTCACGCTGACCAGTGAGAGCGCCGCGGGCGCGAGCAGCGCGGCGGAGAGACCTTGGGCAACACGTGCCGCGACGAGGATTTCGAAGTTGCCGGCCGCGCCGCCGACGACGGACGCGCCCGCGAAGCCGATCAGGCCGAGCAGGAAGGTGGTACGTCGGCCGAACAGGTCACCGAGCCGGCCACCGAGCAACAGCAGGCCGCCGAACGCCAGGGCGTAACCCGTGATGACCCACTGACGGCTGCCGTCGCTGAAACCGAGGTCATGTTGCGCCGCGGGCAGCGCGATGTTCACGACGGTCGCATCGAGCGTGACCATGAGCTGTGCCACGCCCAGCACGACAAGCACCCACCAGCGCACGGCATGTGAGCCGCGGCGGCCCGAGTCTGTTTTCCCGGGGGCGGGCGCCCCACGGTCGAAGGTGGTAGTCATCTTTTCCCTTTGTCGCTGGTCATAGGCCGAACACCGGTAGGAAACCGATCTGTTTCCCACTTAGGAAAACAGATCGGTTTCCGCGACGCAAGTGAACGGGTGGTCTCCGACCTGTGAGCGAACCGACAACGCCGACGCCCGTGCCGGTCGCCGGTGCTGTCTCAACGCGCGCCCGTGCTCGGCGCCGTTGCCCGGCCTGCTCTGCGAACAGGACGTCCATATCGGCGCCGACACGTCATGCCGCGCCGCCGGGCGCCGGCCGCCTGCGGGAACGTAGGGCGTGCGAGTCTGAGGTCATTCCGCTGCCGGCCTTGCCGGCCCCCTCTTTCGTGCCGACACCGAGCAGCCGAGCCCGACATCCGACATGAGCCCCTCGCCGGGCTCGGCCGCCGCGGCGCCAACGGCCACGGAACCATCCGACACACCACCGGCCACGCCCCACGCGTCGCCCTCCCCCGGCCATCGAAGCACCGGCCCCTCGCCCCGACCGCGGACCACGAAGTCACCCCGGCGAACCACGGACCGCACCTGCGACATCAGCGATCTCACGGCCCCCGAGGACACGAGCGCCGGTCGATTCGCCGCCGAGTCATGGAACATGAAGGGGAGCCACCTCCAACTGCGCGATGTCGTCTTCGGCGGTGTGGTGACCGTGGACACGGCCGCCGGACCCAAGCGGGTGCTGAAGTTCTCCGCGGCGGGTGTCACGATCCGCGACCTGAAGATGGCCGTACCCGTCGGCCCGCAGATCCAGCACATCGACGGAGCGCCCGGCTCGACGTCCACGCTGCGAGGCGACCGCATCAGCATGTACGTCGAGAGTCTGACGGGCACCCTCTCCGGCGCCGAAGGGATTCCCCTGCCCCCGGCCCTCCGGCTCCACCTCACCCCCGACACCGTTCCGGAGTGGCTCTACGACACGGTCGGGAAGCTCGGCCTCAAACTCCAACTCAGCCTGGACGACGCCGACATAGACCAGGCCGGACAGACGGGTGGAGAGCTCACCATCCCGGGGATTCACGGATATGGAACCACCCCCTGAAGCCGGCCCCACGCGACTGGTTCCTCCGATGAACTTGCGCCTGGAAACCGATCGGTTTACTGTGATGGAAACCGATCGGTTTCCGATTCTTGTGGAGGCAGTCATGACCGCTTTGAAGGGCGCAAACGTCTTCGTCACCGGCGGCAGCAGGGGCATCGGCAAGGCGCTGGTGGAAGAGCTGTACGCGCGGGGCGCCGGCAAGGTCTACGCCACGGCCCGCGACCCGCGCAGCGTGACGCACCCCGACGCGGTCCCGGTGGCGCTGGAGGTCACCGACCCGGCCTCCGTGGCAGCGGCCGCCGCACAGGCGCAGGACGTCACCGTGCTGATCAACAACGCCGGTGCCGCGGTCGGCGCCTCCTTCCTCGACTCCCCCGTCGACGACGTACGCCGGGAGTTCGAGACCAACTTCTACGGCCCACTGCTCCTCACCCGGACCTTCGTACCGGTCATCGAGCGCAACGGCGGCGGCCACATCCTCAACGTCCACTCCGTACTCTCGTGGCTGGCTCTCGGCGGCTCCTACAGCGCCTCCAAGGCCGCCCTGTGGTCGCAGACCAACTCCCTGCGCCTGGAGCTGCAGCCGCGCGGTATCGCCGTCACCGGACTGCACGTCGGATACGTCGACACGGACCTGGCGGCGGACGTCGACGCGCCCAAGTCCGACCCGCGTGACGTCGCCGCCCTCGCCCTCGCCGGCATCGAGACGGGCGCGTACGAGGTGCTCGCCGACGACATCACGCGGCAGGTCAAGGCGGGCCTGGCCGGCGACCTGTCCGGGCTGTACGCCCAGCTGGCCGAGTAGCGGACAGGGAGACGGCGAGATGCCCAGCCAGGAGTCACGTCCCACGATTCACGTTCCGGGGACCACCAGCCACACCATCGCCCCGCGCGCAGGACGCCACAGCCGCGAGGGAACGCTGCGCTACCTCAAGGCGGGCAGCGGTGCCCCCCTGGTCCTGCTGCACACCGTGCGCACCCAGGCGGAGCACTTCCGTCTCCTCAACCCGTTGATCGCGGACCACTACACCGTGTACGCCCTCGATCTGCCGGGGATGGGCTACTCCGAGATCGTGCCCGGGGCGTCGTACGACGAGCCGGCGATGCGCGCGGGCGTCGAGCGGCTCCTCACCGAACTCGACCTGCACGACGTGACGTTGGTCGGCGAGTCCATGGGGGCGGTGCTCGCCCTGACCGCCGCGGCCGATCTGCCGGAGCGGGTCCGGCGCGTCGTCGCCGTCAACACCTACGACTTCCGCGGCGGGATCGCCCGCTCCGGCCTCCTCGCCCGTGTGGTGGTCAGCGGTGTCCTCGCGCCCGGCGTGGGCCCGGTGATCGCCGGGGTGGAACCCAAGCCCGCGCTCAGAAAGATCCTCCAGGGCGGCCTCGGTGACAACAGCGCACTGCGGGAGGACTACGTGGACGAGCTCCTACAGGTGGGCAGCCGCACCGGCTACCCGACCGTCGCCCGGGCCGTGTACCAGAGCCTGCCCAGCCTCATCGCGGCCCGCTCGCGCTACCCCGAGGTCAAGGCCCCCGTCCACTTCGTCTACGGGGAGAAGGACTGGTCCCGGCCCTCGGACCGGGAAGCCAACAAGAAGCTGCTGCCGGCCGCCGATTTCACGCAGGTGCCGAAGGCCGGCCACTTCATCGCCCTGGAACGGCCCGACGTACTGGCCGACCTGTTGAACGCGGTGGCGTGAACGCCCCGGACCACTGTGGCCCCACTTGAGGAGCGGTACACGACGAGATCCGGATCGAGTGCGACGTCCCCTCCGAGATGCGTGACGGCCCGGTGCTGCGCGCCGACGTCTACCGGCCCCGCGGCAGCGGACCGTCGCCGGTCCTGCCGAGCCGGCTGCCGTACGGCAAGCAATCCCACCGCCGCCCGCCCGGCTCGGCGGCGAGGCACCGGCAGGCGTCGGCGACCGCTTCCGCCGCCCGGTCGCCGCGCGGGGCCGGGGCCTCGACAGGCCCCGTAGAGCACCGCGCGCACCGCACCGGAGACCACGACCGGCACGGCTACTACGGAGCGGATCCGCTCCGTCAGCACGAGGGCCGCCTCCTCGTGCAGGGCGATTCCCAAGGCGTCCATCGTCGGGGCCAGTTCCGGGTCCCAGGTCGCCTCGATCCTCGGCCCGGACAGGAGCAGCTGGGGTGTGCCGTGCACTTGGGTGCGGGTCGCGAGGTATTCGTAGTCCTCCGCTCTCATCCTCCAGGGCTTGGCGTCGTATCGGTCGATGACGCGGTTGGCCAGGGCGATGCCCGGCCAGTCGAAGTCACCGTGGTAGGCGAAGTCACTGCCGGTGGTGGCGAGTGTGTCCAGGAGTGTCAGGACCACTGTCGTCGCGTTGCCCGAGGTGCAGATCAGGGGTGCGGTGCCGCCGGCGTCGGCGGCGGCTTCGACCACGCGGGGTTCTCGCAGACGGGGATGCGGGGGTGGGCGGCCATGTTCAGGTGCAGGGCACGCAGTTCGCGGAGCGTCAGGTGGGGTTTCCAGGTGGTGCTCGGCCCGCTGGCGGAGTATCTGCTCGCCCAGTACCTGCTCGCCCCAGGTTGCTCCTCTCGGCCACAGGCCGTAGGTGAGCACGGTGCTGGACACCTCGTCCGGGGTGACGGAGGCCAGGCGCCAAAGGGCCCGGCGGCCGGGAGCGTCGGCGGGATGGTCGACTCTGGTGGCCCAAGCGATGCCGCGCGGGACCAGGCGGGCGAGGAGGGCGCCGTCGTCCAGGCCGTGGGCCGAGCCGGAGGTGCGGGTGGCCAGTTCGCCGCTGCCCCAGACGGCGGGGGTGGGATGTGCGCCTGTGCCGGGGAAAAGTATCGCCAGGGTACGGATCGCGTGGGTGAGGACGGTGGCCGCGGTCCGTCGGTCCTGGCGGGCGACCGTGCCGGCACGCCGGGTCTCTTCCAACCACTGGGCGGCCCAGGGTTGTTCGGTCAGGGAGGTCGCGGCGAGGCCGCCTCGGCCGCCGACCACAGACCGGCGCGCTGTGCCGCTGCGGCATCGCGGGCCGCGCGGCGGTCGGTGAAGAGTGGACCGAGTTCGTCCAGGGCTTCGGCCAGGCCTTGGGCGAGCGCGTTGCTGCGCAGGCGGGTATCGAGGTCTGGCAGGCGGATCGTGGCGGTGGCGGTCGTGAGGGGGCGTGCCGGCAGGAGTGACAGCGCCTGGCGTTCCTCGGCGCTCAGGTCGTGCAGTTCGACGGTGCCGTCGGCTGCAGGCCGTTGCGTTCCAGGCGGGTGCGTACGGCGGTCCACAGGCGGGTGAGGCCCGGGCGACTCAGGAAGGCGAGGGCCTCGGCGTCCCGGGACCTTGTGGGTGCGTCCCGGTCGGTCATGCCGACACCAGCCGCCGCTGGCGTCCGTTCCACGTGTAGTGCAGGGTGGCCACGCCTCGCACGTTCGGGTCGCGCAGGCACTCGTAGATGTGCAGGAACGGCACGTCGGGCCAGTTCCCGATCAGGCGCTCGCTGGTGAGGACGAGGTCGAGGTCCAGGTCCAGGTCCAGGTCCAGGTCCAGGTCCAGGTCGACCAGGATGCGGACGAGGCGGACATGGGTGGGCTCGTCGACCTTGACGAATACGTCGTCGAGCAGGATCAGCCGGGGTGCGTGCGGGGCTGCCTCGGCCAGGCTGGTGAAGTGTGCCGCTGCGGGGGCGAAGAGGACGAGGTAGGACAGGACGCGTTGTTCGTCCTGGCTGAGTCCGGTGCGGCCGGAGAGTTTGCGGCGGCTTGCGGGTGCCGCGTCGTTCACGACCCAGCAGGTGAAGGTGAACCAGTCGCGGTAGTCGAGGGCGGTGCGCAGGTGGGCTGCGTACCCTGCGGCCGGGTCGGCGCGGCGGGCGTCCTCGATGCGGCGCTGAAGGACGTCGCGAAGCTGTTCGGACTGCTCACCGGAGCGCAGTGCGGAGGGGCTGCGTAGGAGGTCGACGGCCGCCTTGACGTCGGCGGCGAAGGTCGGCGGGCTGCGGTCGAAGGTGACACGCCTGGGGGCCGGGGCTGGGGTGCTGCAGGTGCGACCGGGGGTGTTCAGCGCGCTCGCAGGGCCGGCCGGAGACAACGCTTGGGCGACGTCCGGTCAGGCGGCCCCTCCTGAGCACGGTCATCGACCACAGCACCATGGCCTCATGCTGACGGCAGCCGCTTGAGCCGCCTCCAGCTGGTGGGGGTCTGTTCGCGAGCGGCCTTCTTCAGTGCCCCGCGTACGGCGGCGACGGCCGATTCGAGGACCTCGCGGCTCGGTCAATTTATTCCGGCGCGCGCCCAATTAGTCCGAGCCTTTCTGCCTTGTGATCACCACCTGGGCGCCACCATCATCGATGGCACGAACGGGCACAGCAAACGGTAACCCCGAATTGCAAAGCTCCCGACCGGACCCCTGCAGCGGAATGGAATCATCCTGGATTCCAAGTTCGCAGTGATGGCGATACGGGACCGGCCTTAGTCGATGGCACTTGCCGGCGCGATGCAGCTTTTGAGGGCTTGCACGGGCTATGCATCGAGGCTTTACATCCGTCGATGAATCGCAATGATAACGCGTGCGGCGCGTCATCGCCGCACGCCGCAATACGGCTCGAAATACAGCCGTCAGCATAGACAGAGAGGGAAATACGTGCGGCAGGTCAAAATGCCCGTGAAGGTTCTCCTGGCGGGATGCACAGGTGGAGCGTTGCTGATTGGCGGAACAGCTGCCAACGCGACAGCCCAGGTGAACCAGGCGACCAAGGCGCCCCAGGCAACTGCGGTCCAACCTCAGGCGAGGGACGCGATTCCCTGTCACAAATATCTGAAGAAGGCACACAAATATCGTTCGATTCTGACCTACGACACCGACGACGAGGGGCGCCCCTCGGGTGCCGTGGCGAGGAACCTGAAGCTGAAGGACAGGCCTCGCAATGACTGCCAGACGAAAGTCGGCAGTTGGGGAGGAGCAGGGCACGATGGTGCACACTTGATCGCCGCTTCACTCAACGGAACCACCCAGCGTGCCAACCTCGTGCCCACCACCGAGATAGTCAACAGGACTATCATGAAGGCTTTTGAGAACCAGGCCAAGAAATGCCTGAAGACAAATAGTCCGCACCGCCTCCAGGTCAACAACTACGGCGCGACCGTGTACTACCCGCGGAACAAGGGTGTCATCCCGAACAAGATCACCATGGTCATGGATGTGGCACGCGCGGGAACCAACAATAACGGCCATTTCATCGAGATGAAATTCAAGAACATAAAGTACACGCGGGGCGGTGCCCACAGGATAACGAACAAGCTCGCCAAGGACGTGAAGGCGGCCGGCTGTACGGGCAGGTGAGCAGCGTCCTCCGCGTAGCGTGGAAGCCGTGCAACGAACAACTGCCCTCGTCCGGCGCCGGCGCCGGCCTCAAGGTCAACGGCGTCCACTTCGTCCTTCCCGCCGACGGCGGTGCGGTCGTTCTGGCCTCGACGGACAGCGCGATGCACAACTGCGGTGACTGACGCCCCCGCCGACTGGGGCGGACGGCAGGGATACACGGACGTATTCCTGCCGTCCGCCCTCCGGGCCGTCCAGGACCTGTGCGAACGACGAGGCGGCGCGCTGGAGTCACTCACGTGCGAAGCCGTACCCGACACCACGGGCGACGTGGTCGTCGCCGCCACGACAGTGCTGCTCTTCCGCGGTCGCCGCTGCGTCTTCCGCCGAGGCATCTGGCCACCGACCCACCCCGCCACCACCCGAGCCGCCATCTACGCCTCCGTCCTGGAGGAGCGCCTGATGACGCGGGTACGCCCCCAACTCGGCGACGGAGAGCCGCCAATTGACCTGTGAGGGCACACACTCACAAGTATCGACTCAATGCCCAGCGCCTTCTCTCGGACGGAGTAGAGATACTGGAGCAGCAGTCCCCTGTTCAGCCAGTGGCGGGTCTGTCATGGCATACGTGCGACCGCCGCTCGCCGATCGGCGAGCAGGCCGAGACACCGCTTCCGCTGGGCCGCGTCCGTCGCCAGTTCCACGCCGACGTGGGCGAGGGCTGTCGCCGCGTCGAGTACGGCGCGGTCGGCTCCCGGGGAGTTGCCGTAGCGGGCGAAGGGTGCGGTGTGGTGGTGGGCGCCCCCGGTGTCGTAGCCGATGGTGGGGTGGAGTGCGGGCAGGACGTGGGAGACGTTGCCCATGTCGGTGGAGGCCATGACTTCGCCGCGGCGGTCCACGGGTTCGCGTCCCAGGGCCCGTGCCGCCCGGGTGTAGGCAGCGGTGAGGAACTCGTCCTGCTGCAGGTCGGCGAAGTCGGCTCCGCGCGGGGTGAGTTCGAGCTCGGCGCCGGTGGCCAGTGCCGCCGCCTCCAGGCAGGCCCGTACCCTGCGGCGTGCGTGGGCGAGGTCGTCGGTGGTGCGGGCGCGCAACTCGTAGCGTGCGCGGGCTGTTTCGGGGATGACGTTGACCGCGCTGCCGGCTTCGAAGACGACGTCGTGGACCAGGGTGCCCGGCGGCAGTTGCTGGCGCAGCAGCCCAACTGCGGTGTGGGCGAGGGTGATTGCATCCAGGGCGTTGACGCCTTCCCAGGGGGCGAGCGCGGCATGGGCGGGCTTGCCCCGGTAGAGGACGTCCCAGGCGCCAACGGCCAGTGAGGAGGCACCGACGGAATCCTCCGCCGCGGCGTGGGCCATGAACGCGGCGGCCACGTCATCGAAGACGCCCGCTTCCAGCAGCAGCGCCTTGCCGCCGATGTCCTCCTCGGCTGGTGTGCCGAGGAGTTTCACGGTGATCCCGGTGAGGTCGGCGACGGCGGCGAGGCCGAGGGCGGCGCCGACCGAGGCGGCGCCGTTGACGTTGTGCCCGCAGGCGTGCCCGATGCCGGGCAGCGCGTCGTACTCGGCGCACAGGGCCACCACCAGGTCGCCCGTGCCGTACGTGCCGACGAAGGCGGTCGGCAGGCCCGCCACTCCGCGGGTGACCTCGAACCCGGAGTTCTCGGCCAAGTCCGCTATCTTGGCCGCCGACTTGTGCTCCTGCATGGCGGTCTCGGGTGCGGCGTGCAGGCTGTGGCTCAGGGCTACGAGTGCTTGTCCGTGGTCGCGTACGGCGTCGGCGGCTAGCGCGAGGGCGCGTTCGCGCATCGGTGTGCTGGTCATGCGGTCCTCCCTGCATGGGCGACGCCGGCTTCGGGCGTAGGAGCCGCAGACGGATCGCGGAAGAGCAGGCCGACTGCGGCTCCGCCGAGTGCCACCACCGCGCACGCGGCCCACGCCCACTGGTATCCCCCGCCGGTGACGGCCCCGTGTGCGGTGGTGTGGCCGGCCCAGAGGGCCCCGATCACGGCGGCGCCGATCGCCGCGCCGAGCGAGAGGGCCATCTCGTTGACGCCGACGGACAGCGCGGTCTCGGCCTCGTCGACCACCTCGACCGACAGGGCTCGGGTGGCGGCTTCGAACATGCCGGTGGACAGGCCTACGAGCAGTGCGCCCACGAGGTACTGCGGGAGGGAGGAGTGCAAGAGGCACAGGCTGAGGAATCCGGCGGCGCCTACGCATCCGCCGGCCGCGAGCACGGCACGGTCGCCGATGGCACGGGCCAGCCGGGGCGTGAGGGTGGATCCGACGAAGCCGACGGCGACCATGCCGAGGGACACGAGGGAGATGGCCCGGGCGCCGAGTCCAAGGCCCAGCCCGTCGCCACCGTCCGCGGGATCGGTTCCGAGATACACGGCGTTGGCGCCGAGGAAGCCGATCGCGCCGAAGGCGATACAGAAGGTGTGCGCGCTGACCGCCGCGAGACGGGGATTGCGCAGCAGGCCGAGGTCGACCAGTGGATGCGCGGAACGCCGTTCGACCACCACCCAGACGGCCAGCAGTACGAGCGCCGCCACGATGGTGAGCAGGGAGTACGGCGACGCCCAGCCCCAGGACTCGCCTTCGGTGAGGACGAGCATCAGGGCGCCAAGTCCGGCGGTCAGGAGCAGTGCGGAGGGCGAGTTGAAGCGGCCGGCTCGAGGGGCGGTGCTCGTGGGGAGGGCGAAGGCGGCGGCGATCGCGAGGACGCAGAAGGGGACCGCGGTCCACAGGCCGGCGAGGGCGTGTTCGTCGCTGAGCGTTCCGGCCACGAAGCCGCCGGTGCCGATGGACAGGAGGAGCGCGCCGACCAGCATCGACATGCCGACGCGGCCGTGTTCGGGCGAGCGGGAGCGCAGGATGCCCGCCAGCAGGGGGAAGAAGCCGACCACCGCGCTCTGCGCCACCATGCCGACCGCGAGGGTGGCGGTGGTGGGTCGTGCGGCGATGAGCAGCGACCCGACGGCGACCATGGCGACGGCGATGAGCAGCAGCCGCCGATGCCCCCATATGTCACCCCAGCGCGACAGCAGCGGGGTCAGCACGGCGAAGGCGACCTGTGAGAGCAGGTACAGGTTGTTCTGCCCCACGCCGCCGATGCCGACATGACCGCCCACGACGGGCAGCAGCGGGGTCAGATATCCCTGAACGACACCACTGCAGACGACGATCACGATCATCGTCGCGATCAGTCCAGGGCCCCGGCTGATGGCACGCGTCACCGATCTCACCTTCTTCCCCTTGGCTGGTTTCCTTGGCTGGGATATGACGTGGTGGCTAGAGTGCGACCGGGGATCGAACGGGGTGAAGGAATGACGAGAACCGCCGGTATGTGAGGTCTTCTTGTTGGATTCGGTCATGGTGAGCGAGCTGGATCTCGCTCTCGTGCACGCGTTGCAGGTCCGCCCTCGGGCGCCGTGGACGGATCTGGCACCCCTCCTCGGAGTCACCGCGGTGACCCTGGCCCGCCGCTGGGAACGACTCACCGAGCAGGGGCTGGCCTGGGTGTCGGCGGTACCCGGCCCGGCCTTCTCCCGCAGCGGCTGCACGGCCTTCGTCTTCGTCCGCTGCGCTCCGGCGGCCCGGCAGCGTCTGGCCGAGCAGGTGGCGCGGCTGCGGGAGGCGGTGACGGTCGAACTGGTCGCCCCGGGAAGCGCCGACCTCATGCTGGACGTACTGGCCCCGGACCTCGCGTCCGTACACCGTTTCGTGAACGAGGACCTGGCCTCCCTGCCCGACGTCCTCGCCGTGGAGTGCGTCTTCGCCACATCGCTCTACGCCGAAGGCTCCCGCTGGCGACTGGGCTCACTCGACGCATCCCAGCTCTCGGTACTGGGCCGCTCCGGCACCACGACCACGGCAGGCGGTTCCATCTCCGACCTGACCGAGCCGGACCACGTACTCCTCGACGCACTGGTGAAGGACGGTCGGACACGGCTCGCGGAGCTGGCCGAGCTCATCTCCAGCAGCGCCGCCACCGTCCGAAGGCGGCTCAACCGCCTTATGGCGAGCGGGGTGGTGGCCTTCCGCTGCGACGTGGCCCCGACGGTGTCCGGACTACCCGTGGCCGTCACCTTCCGCGGCCGCGCCACGGCAAGCGACGTCAACCATCTTCACCGCACTCTCGCCACCCTGCCCGAATGCCGCCTGCTGGCCGCCGTCACCGGTCCCGCCAACGTCCTCGCCACCTACTGGCTCCGCGACATCGGCTCGGTGCAACAGCGCGAGACAGCGGCCTGCGCCCAGCTACCAAGCCTCGACATCACGGAACGCGTCCTCGGCATACACACCGTGAAACGGATGGGGCATCTGCTGGACGGTGACGGACGGCGGGTGGGGGTGTGCGCGATCCGGCCGTGGTGAGACGGGGGCCGGGGCGGGCCCCCATCCGCGCGCGACATCGCCCGCGCTCACGCTCCAGCTCACGCTCCCGCTCCCGCTCCAGCCGCTCGTGAACCCCGGTCTCAAGTCCCGCCAATCACGGCCGACTTGATCCAAACGCAATCCTCTGACGCCGGCCTAGGCTGCCCACCATCCGGCCGACGAAGGGACATCAGCCGTGGCTCACCGGACACCCGACGACGAACCCCAAGTCCTGCCGCCGGCGCTCGATTCCATGACCGTGCTGGTCGCCGCCGTCATCGTCCACGACCCGGCCACCAACCGCATCGTCCTCCTCCAACGCGGCCCGAACGCCAAGTTCGGCCAGGGCATGTGGGACCTCCCCGTCGGCAAGAGCGAACCGGGCGAACCCATCACCGAAACCGCCGTACGCGAGCTCTACGAGGAGACCGGCCTGATCGTCAAATCGGAAGCCCTGAAGGTCGCCCACATCATCCACGGCGCCTGGGGCGTGGAAGCCCCCACCGGCTTCCTCACGGTTGTCTTCACGGCCCACGAATGGACCGGCGAACCCGAAAACCGCGAACCGCACAAGCATGCCCAGGTCTGCTGGGTCGACGCTGATGCCCTCCCCGACGAATTCGTGAAGTCCACGGCCGGTGCCCTGCGGGCGTATCTCACGAACGGGCCGCGGATCACCCTGCGTGGTTGGCAGTAGGCAGACCTCCCGGCAGCGGACCACGTACACACTGCTGCACCGCGCCGCCCGGCGCGCAGGCGCGGAGGCGACCGCCGACGCGCAACAGGGTCAACCGCACCCCGATCCCTGACTGCACTCGCCCGTTCGCCCACTGTCCCCCGCCCTTCTCTTTTGTCTTCAGGGTGTGCATAGGGGTATGCAGAAAGGGATGTCGGGCCCGTGACCATGCCGAAGCAACCATGGTGGCCTGCGGTTACGGAAGTGGCGAGGCGGTGCCGCAGGTGACAGATGTCGAGAGGGATGTCGGCACAGTTGACGTGAGTGTTGTCGTGACAGTTGACGCGGGCGTTGGCGTTGATGACGCGGTACGGGACGACTGCGGCCCAGGCTCCCAAAGAGCAGTGCCAGCTCCGTACGAACTCTGGGCCGCTTGAAGGAACGCTCAGCGCGTCTCGACCCGTGCAAGTCCGCCCCGCCACACCGGAGTTCCACGCACAAGTTCAGGCGTCACCGAGTCGCGGCCCGACGGGCAACCGTCTCGAAATCCGAGAGCCAGCCCGCCTCCGTCGGTGCCAGGATGGACGACATCATGACGATGATCGACGGCGAGGTCGAGGCGGGGTTCGAACCGGTACGTGAGGCGTTCGAGGCGAACTTCTCCGAGCGTGGAGACATCGGCGCGGCGGTGTGCGTGTATCTGCACGGCCGACCGGTGGTGGACCTGCGGGGTGGCATCGCCGATCCGGACACCGGTCGTCCGTGGACACGGGACACGCTCCAACTGGTCTACTCGGCCACCAAGGGCGCGACCGCGACCGCGGCCCATCTGCTCGTCCAGCGCGGCGAGTTGGACCTGGACGCGCCGGTGGCGACGTACTGGCCGGAGTTCGCCGCGAACGGCAAGGCGGACATCCCGGTGCGCTGGCTGCTGTCGCACCAGGCGGGCTTGATCGCGCTGGATCAACCGGTCCCGCTGGACGAGGCGTTGGCCTGGGATCCCATGGTGGCTGCGTTGGCCGCGCAGCGTCCCCTTTGGGAGCCGGGCACGGTGCACGGGTACCACGGTCGGACCTGGGGCTGGCTGGTCGGCGAGGTGATCCGCCGGGTGTCCGGCCGCACGCCGGGCCGCTTCTTCGCCGACGAGATAGCCGGCCCGCTCGGGCTGGACTTCTTCATCGGATTGCCGGCCTCTGAACGCGCCCGGGTCAGCCGCATGGTGTACCAGCAGTCGGAGGTCGACCTGACCGCCGTGCCCATCGAGGCGATTCCCGAGGCGTTCCGCGAACTGGTCGCCGCGATGAGTGACCGGAACTCCTTCTTCAACAGGGCGTTCGCGGTCACTGACCCTGCCGAGATCGACTTCAACTCGCCAGAGGTGCAGGCCGCGGAACTCCCTGCTTCCAACGGCATCGGCACCGCTCACGGACTGGCGCGCATGTACGCCTCGCTGATCGGCGAGGTCGACCGCGTGCGCCTGTTCACCCCGGAGACCCTGGAGTCGGCGACCAAGGAACAGGCCGCCGGAAAGGACCAGGTGCTGCTGCTCCCGAGCCGCTTCAGCTCCGGATACATGCTGCCCACCGAAGACCTCCCGATGACCGGTTCGAGCGCCTTCGGCCACATGGGGCGAGGCGGCTCACTCGCCTTCGCCGACCCCGAGCACGGCATTGCCTTCGGCTACGCCATGAACAACATCATCGAGGGGGCCGAGGATGTGCGTGCGGGCACGCTGGTCGACGCGGTGCGCAGGTCGCTGACGTAGTTGCGGAGCGGCTGCGCAGTCAGCCCAGCCCCTTTCCCGGAAGCCCACGTCGTCGACTCACGGGTGAGCTGACGCGGGTTACGCGGGGTTACCGCTCTTGACGGGCTCTCGTGCGCTAGATCACGCCACTTTGATCACATTCGCGTTGCGCCTGCAACGCGTGACACGAGAGGATGTTCGAGGAGCTGTGAGCCATGAGTGACGCAGGATCACACCATGGCGATCGAACAGCCCTAGCGCACAACACACTTACGGGGGTGGGTGAATGAAGTTCGACATGGGATCGACGACCCTGTCGGAGCTCGGCAAGAGCACCGTGGGCTCGAGCGAGGACCTGGGCACGCTCATCAAGTGGCTGATCCAGGCGGCGGAGCCGCTGGAGGGGAAGTTCAACGGGGCCGGAAAGGCGGCGTTCGACCGGTTCAAGGTGCATGCCGATGAGATCACGAACGATCTGAACGGCTCGCTGGGCGCGATCCTGGGCGGTCAGTCCGGCATGGACACCGCGTTCGGCTCCGGTGACGTGGAGCTGGGGGACAACGCGCACCACAACATGGGTGCCGCCAACTTCGATGCCGCCCGTTTCGGCGCGCGTTGACGGCATTCGCCGTCCAAGTTGCCTTCGCTATCACCGTTTTCAAGCTTTCGAGCATGCAAGGGGGAGTCTGACCGTGGCTCAGAACCAGGACCGCCGTTCGTACGACACCGGTGCCTCCAGTGAAGTACAGGTCAGCCTGGCGGGCGTGATCGGCCAGCTGGAGCGCGTGCTGACCGACCGGGACCGCGCGGTGAAGGCCGCGATGGCCGACTTCACCGCGGACGGTGTCGCCGACGACTACCACGGCAAGGAGGTCCGCTGGCACAGCGCCGCGAGCGAGGTCCGCGAGATCATCCGGCTGGTGCGCACGACGCTGGAGCAGAACGACGGGACCGCGCAGTCGACGCTGGCCAAGGCTCGGGCGGCCGTCGACAACATCGGCTGACCGGTGCCGTATCGGCACAACTGCCCAGCAGATGCAAGGGTTTCAACGGGGGTTTGGCGTGACGCGGTGGGACATCTCCTCGTCCGGCGTCGAGTTCGTGACCTCGCTGGTCGAGGACGCGATGGACGACGTGGCCAAGGACGTGAAGGCATACGGCAAGGACGTGCAGAGCGCGGCCGGTTCGGCCGGCACCATCGTCGGAGTGCATTGTGGGGCCGTCCCGACCGGTCCCATCGAAGCCGCGCTGACGCTGTTCGTGGAGAAGACCGCGGGTGACGTTCTCTTCCTCGGTGTCCGGGCGGCGAAGTCGGTGAACGGTGCGCGCGAGGCCACCGCGTACTACGTCGTCGGGGATCTCGACATGGCCGCCACGACGCAGCACAAGGCCCTGGCCGCGCCGAAGATCGACCTGCCTGGTCAGGGTGGCGGCTCGGGGCAGGGCAAGGGGGACGGGAAGAAGTGATCAACCCGTCCGGTATCCCGCAGTTCACCGGCGACTTCGAGCAGTTGGACAAGGACGTCTCCGGGCTGCGCAGCGACGCGATCGGCATCCGCAACGGCGGCATGGACGTCCACTCCCGCTTCCAGATGCTGGGGGCCTACTACACGGCGCCCGAGGCCGACGACTTGTTCGCCACCACGCAGCCGGTCATGGACAAGGCCGACACGTTCGCCACCGACCTGGAGACGGTGGCCGACGCCCTGGACACCTTCTCCATCGAGGCACGCCCGTTGGCCAAGCGGCTGGAGCAGCTCAAGACGGATGCGCTCGCGTTCGTCGGGAGCGTCGACGGCGACGACGACTGGACCGAGGACGACGACAAGGTCCACCGGAACAAGGAACTCGTCGACGACGTCACGGCCACGCAGCTCGCTTTCCAGGAGGCGGAACGCAGGGCGGCGAGCAAGATCTCGACGATCGTGGGCGGGCCGAAGTTCGTAGCGGACCACGGCAGCGGTTTCTACGACCTCAACACGGTGAAGTACGGCTACGACCGCGATGTCCTAGATGGCGCAAAGGAGTTGCCCTGGGGCAGCGTGGACGAGCAGAGCTACGAGGCGTGGAGCCTCGGCTGGTTCGGGCACGGCGCCAAGAGCTTTGTCTGGGACGGGATTTACCACGACGGCATCGAAGCCGGCGTCAGCGGGCTGTGGACGCTGGTCGGCGGGAACGGCTCCGATGCGGCGGGCGACGCCTGGGGCGGCCTGAAGGACGTCGTCACCGGCATCGGCCTGTACACCGCCACCCCGTACGACGCGGCCATGGACTGGGCCTTCGGCCCGGACAAGGAGAGCGCCGACGAGGTGCGTGCGAAGAAGGCGGCGAAGGAGTTCGGCAAGTCCCTTGTCGCCTGGGACCAGTGGCAGGAGAACCCGGCCCGTGCCGCGGGGACGACCGTCTTCAACGTCCTCACCCTTGGCGTCGGCCCGCTGTCGGTCGTGTCCAAGACGAGCGAGGTCGGCGCGGTCGCCAAGAGCGCGGGCGTGGCCGCCAAGGTCGGCGAGTTCATGGACCCGATCTCGGTGGGCCTCAAGGCGACCGGCAAGACCGTCAGCGCATTGCCTAAACTCTCCGACCTCACCTCACAGATCTTCAAAAGCGCGGGCGCGTCGGCCGACGCTAGTCGCGTACACAGCGTCATCGAGCTCGAGGACGGCTCCAAAGTCGTCGTCGAAAACGGTGAGTTCATCGCCTATGACAAGCACGGCGATGTCAGGGGTCCCCATCCCTACAGCACACCCAGCGCCCACCGGGATGTGCACGAGCCTGGCGCAGTCGAGCGAGAGGGTGGCTTTCCGTCTGGCGACCGCGAATTGGTCGGTGCCGGCGCACGGAGCGGCGAGGCCGGGGGCCACGTTGGTGACAGTGCGTCCCCGCAGTTCGGTCACAGCGCCGACGGAACAGGCGGTGGGAGTGAGGAAGGACACGGGCACTCCGGTGAACCCGGGGGCGGACACACCATTGGACACGAGAACGCTGGCGGTCAAGATGGCCACCCCGGTGACGACGGACCCGACGGTGCCAGCCACGGGCATGGCTCCGGCGGCGACCATGGCGGGGCTGACGGCAATCCCCCCGCTCCACCCCACGGCCCCTCGCCCGATGGTGAGGGCCGGCCCATGGTCCGCGGAGGGGAAACAGAGCAGCAGATCCTCGACGCGGTCAAGGGTATTCCGGGGAAGAAGCGGCCGAAGCCGAACGTCCTTGACAGGGTGTTGGACAGGCTCGCCACGGAGCCCGACGGTCAACGAGTCGCCGAGATCATCGGCTCGGGGAAGTTCAACCAGAGCGACGAATACGGCCAGGTCGTGTCGTCCCTCGGGGCAAACCGAGCGCAGATGTTCCAACCCGGCGCCGACCAACTCATCTTCGCGGACGATCTGGCCAAGAGCGGCGTCCCCCCGCACACCATCGACTTCGAGCAGAAATACCCGCCCGGCGCCGACATGGACATTCGCATCGCCGACGATTCCGGTGACGTCTACGCCTACCAGATGAAACATCTCAACGACCCCCAGAACCCTGTGGGCGAGATGACGAGGGGTAAGTATCTGCTTCAGTTGGCGAAAGCCGAAGCCGACCACCACGTCCTGCTCGTGGACGGGGGCCGGGGGACGCGCGCGGACTGGATGGCCAACGGCTCCTACGATGCCCTCATGGACATCCACCGCGGCGGGCGCGGACCGAAGGGCGAAGGCATCACGTTTGTCGTACGTCTTGAGGACGGAAACCTCGTCATCCCGCCCGGAAGCAAGCTCGACCCCAAGGACATGCTGTGATCACCTCTGAAGCCATCGGCGACTGGAATTGGGAAGTCACGCCGAACGCTGACGGAATCCGGCCCGTACGCGCCGCGGAGACCGCTGTTGCGGTCTGGAATGTACTGGCCGGGAACGGGCTGGCTATTCCCGTGGGCAAGACCAGCGTTTCGGTCCGGTCAGTGGGTGACAGTCGAGACGTTCGTGTCCGGGCCGATGGTCTGAGTCTGGAACCGGATCCGCTGTCCGCTGAAACAGCCCTTTCGCGTGCGGTGGCCGAGGCCGATTCACTCGAAGGCGATTTCGTCTTCGATGTTCGTATCGAATGCCCCGGCTACTGGCTGGAACGGGGAGTCAAACACCGGGCGGAGAAACTGTTCGTCATCCGGGTGGAGGCCTGGAAGAAGAGCCTGCTCGTAGTGACATTGGAAACGTACACCGACGCGTGGTTGACGATGGACACGCGCGACCGGGAGCAGTCGGAGCTCTACACGGAGAACGCGCCTCGGCTCGCCGCTGCTCTCGAGGGCATCTCAAGCCTGCTCGGCATTGCTCCGACGCCGGGCGACCCGAACCGCCACGCGACTCCCACCGAGACGGGTTTCGAGGATCCCAGAATCGAAGGCCCTGCCTACGACGATTCCTGGGGCACCTTCGAGGTCCCGACCCGATCGGGTCTGCTTCGGTCCGGAATTCCAGCCTCTGAGGACGAGTACCAGGAGATCACCGACCACCCGGTTCGCTACTTCACGGTCCAACGTGACGGACAGACTGTAGGTTTCCTGTGGGCCTCGGCCGGCGACGAGGCGGCGGGCTACGAACCTCGAACCGCCGCCGGGGACAGGGCATTCGAGGCGGGCTCGGAATGGCTGCTACGCCTGCGGACCGCCCACAGTTGTGGGCTCAACGCTCTCGCAGCACTGACCTGGGCGGCGCAGAACCCACCACGTCCGGAGATCGATTTGATCGTCGAGAAAGCCCCTCAGGAAGCGCCGTCGCTGGACTTCCTCGAAGATCTGTCGGGCAGGTACTGATCCTCGTGGTGTCGTCGTCCGCTTCAGAAAACAGAACGTGTCCCCCACGCTATGCCTTCCCCACCGACGACGTGGCGGAGGCCCTTGCAGTAATCAGCGAGAGCCTGACCTGGGCCGTGGAAGATCTCGAAGAGGTGCCCCGAGGGTCCAGGGCGCGTTCAGCGTCTCGCTCACCCTGGCCGAGTCTTCCTGCGTCTTGGACCCCACGGCCCGCGACCTCACCACCGGGGTTGCATGGGTGACGGCCATGCACTCCGGATCGGCGCTGTTCGAGGACTGTTCGTTGCACGCCACAGCGGCATCGACGATGTCACGTCGATCGTCAAACAGCGCGGGTGGAGTGATCGAGTTGTCTGGTATCCGTGACGTGAAACGTGTCGTCCGGATGATGCCGCCCGATGCGGAGGCTGCTGCCGTGCTGCGGGAGTGGGTCAAGCAAGCGGACTCGCTTCTGGACGTTTCGGCACTCGACCTGTCTCGGGCCGACCTGTCCGGTGCCGATCTCGCCATGTCGCTCCTGACGCAGACGGTCCTGCGAGGCACCAAACTCGTCGGTGCCGACCTCTTTCGGGCGCATCTGGAAGGCGCCGTGCTCGACAAGGCCGACCTCTCCGGCGCATCGCTGGTCAAAGCTGAACTCGATGAGGCTTCCCTGCGCGGCGCCACTTTGGACGAAGCGGATCTGGGAAGCACCGAGCTGTGGGCGGTCGACGCCCGGTCAGCCCGCTTCAGGGCGGCGAAGCTGGATGGCGCTTCCTTGATCGACGTCAGGTTGGAGGGCGCCGATCTCAGCAACGCATCAGTGCGTGAGACGTCCTTGAAGGTAGTCCTTGACGAACACACAGCCGTAAAGGGGCTCTCCGGCACCCTCTTCGGCCCTGCGGTCATCGACCAAGCGGGCGTACGACGCGAGATCAACGGGCTGGAACTCGAACAGTGGCTGAACAGCCGCGGAGCAAACGTACGTGTTCTCCCCCCGCACTCCGGTGACATCACCTACTACGCCAAGTTCAGCGAGGGCTACTCACGCAGCAATCCTCAGGGCATCGTCAGACGCCGCATCGCCAACGGCGTGGCGCATGACGAGGCATTCACCCGGAATCTGCGCTGGGAACCGACCGAGTACCTGCGGCTCTACGAGCTGGGGCACAACGAGGTCGACCACGTGGAGATCAGCGCAGCGGAAGCGGCCGCATTCGTGGAGAAAGTCATGGAAGAGCGCTCATAGCCGGCGGCAGGCACAAGTTATGACAGTCGCGAAACGAAGGGCGGATGGCGAATAGCCGTGGCAGCGCAGGATTACGACAATCAGCTCTTGGAGTCGGTCTCCGTCCGCCGCCGTCGTCTTCGCGACGCCCTGCTCTTCGGTGCGCAGCGGCAGCGGCGGTCGCTGGACGAGCGGGTCGGGAAGGTGTTCGCCGGAGTGGTGATCGCGGCCGTGGTGTGTGCCGGGTGTGTGGGGTGGTCGTTCGTGTCGCATCGGGTCATCGGGAAGAGCCCGTACGGCACTTCCGTATCGCCGTCGTCCCCACCGGCCCTGACGCCGTCGTCTTCGCCTTCCGATGTCCCTTCTGCCCGGTGATAGGTTCGAACGCGTGATAGCCACGGGGTCTTTGAGTCGTTCCGCGACCGGTAGTCGTACGGCGCTCACCCGCATCACCTTGGTCGGCGAACGACGTCGGATCGACCTCGTACTGCCCTCGCGCGAACCGGTCGGGATCCTGCTGCCGGAGATCATGCGGCTGCTGGACGACCGGGTGGGGGCGCGACCGGAGTTGCGGCATCTGGTGACCGCGGACGGCTCGGCGCTGGCCCATGACTCCACGTTGGAGTCGGCCGGAGTTCCCGACGGGGCCGTGCTGCGGCTGGTGCGGGTCGAGGACGCGCCGTCGGCTCCCGTGGTGCACGACATCAGCGATGAGGTCGCCGACGATCTCGACGTACGAGCGTGGCGGTGGCGGCCTGCGGCGCGACGCATGGTGGCCGGGCTGAGCACCGTGATCTGGGCGCTGGCGGCCGGCGTGCTGGCCCGGGGCGGGTTCGCCCTGTCGGCGGTCGCCGGGGGGCTGGTGGCCGTGGCGGGCGTCTGCGCGGTCGCCGGGGTGCTGTGCGGACGGATGCACAAGCGTGGGATGGCCACCACTCTGATCGCCACCGCGGGTGCGCTGGGCGCGCTCGGGACCTGGACGGCCGCGGATGCCTACGCCTGGTCCGGCGCGGCCCGGTTGACGGGTGTCGCGGGGGCCGGGGCCGTCGCGCTGTTGCTGGCCGGGTGGTGCACTCCGCTGGGGCGTGGCGCGTTGATCGGCGCCGGGGCGCTCGGCGGGTGTCTGGTGCTGTGGGAGGCGGTGATCGCGCTGCAGGGCGGTGCGGGAACCGCCACGGAGCAGGCTCGGGCCGGTGCGCTGGTCGCCGTCGTCTGCCTGGTCCTGCTGGGCGTGTTGCCGCGGCTGGCGCTGTTGGCGTCGGGGATGACCGGGCTGGACGACCGGCGCACGGGCGGGGTGTCGGTGAGCCGGTACGGCGTGGGCACCGCGCTCGCGGCCACGCACCGCGGGCTGGCGCTCGCGAGCGTCGTCCTCGCCGCCTCCGCGGCCGGGGCGGGTGTGCTCGTACTGCATGCGGTGTCCGTGTGGACGGTGCTGTTGGGCATCGCCGTCGCCGTGGTGCTGGCACTGCGGGCGCGCGCGTTTCCGCTCACCGCCGAGGTCGTGGTGCTGCTGCTGGCCGCGGGGGTCGTCGCGGTGCGGCTGGTGGTGGTGTGGCTCGGGCAGGCCCCGGCGGCGGGTCCTGTCGCTGTGCTCGCGCTGTTGGCGGTCGTGCCTCTCGTGGTGCTGGGCGTGGAGCCGGCCGAGCACGTGCGGGTGCGGCTGCGGCGGGTTGGTGACGTCCTGGAGTCGGTGGCCGTGATCGCTCTGTTCCCGCTGGTCGTCGGCGTGTTCGGGGTGTACGGGCGGCTGCTGGGCACCTTCGCGTGAGCGCGCGGGGACCAAGGACGTAGGGATCGACATGGCTCAGGGAGGGGACTGGCAGCAGGACCTGCTGCGCGAACTGGCCGACGGCTCCCAGGAGGATGCGCCGCCGCCCTCGCGCCCGGATGCGTCCGACGCGATTCCCGGTGCTCCCCTGCGAACGGGAGCGGCCGCGGATGCGCAACCTGGCGCCGAATCGCTTCCCGCAGCGCCTGCGGTCCCCCGGCCACCCCACGATCCGCGCGTGGTCGCTGCGGCCCCCGAGTCCGTGCCCACCGTCGACCCGCGGCTCGCCATCGCGTTGGGGCGCCCGCAGCACGGCGACTCGGTAGCACGCCGAACCAGCCGGTCGCTGCGCAAACTCACCGCATCGGCCGGAGGGGACGTCGCCGAGCAGACGCGCCTCGCGCAGGAGGTGCAGCAGCCGGTCACCACCGGCCGTGTCATCGCGGTGACGTCGATCCGCGGCGGCGTGGGCAAGTCCACGGTCTCCGCGCTGTTGGGACGCACCTTCAACCACTACCGGCACGATCCGGTGCTCGCCCTGGAGGCGGACACGGCGCTGGGCACCCTGCCGGTGCGGATGGGCGCCGAGTCGGTGCGCTGGTCGTGCGGCGACCTGGCCCGGATCCTCACGCCCGCCATGCAACTCACCGACGTCACCGGCTACTTGGTGCCGGTGGCCGACGGCGGCTGGCTGCTGCCCGCGGGCCAGGGCCGCGTGGGCGCACCGCTGGACGTGCACACGTACCGGACGGTGACGCTGGCGCTGCGCCGCTACTTCGCGGTGACGGTGGTGGACTGCGAGAGCCTGCCCGGCGAGGTTGCCCGTACGGCGATGGACACCGCCCACGCCCGCGTCGTGGTCGCGCCGATGACCGCCGAGGGCGTCAACGGCACCCGCCAGGTCCTCGACTGGCTGGCCCAGCTGCCGCACTCCGCCCTGGCCACGACGGTGGTCGCGCTCAGCGCCGCCTCGCCCGACACCACGCTCGACGCGAAGGCCGCCGCCGCGCACCTGCGGGAGCCCGGCGTACCGGTGGTGCTGCTTCCCTATGACCGCCATCTCGCCCAAGGAGGCCCCATCCACACCGCCATGCTGGGCCAGGACACCCGAACCGCGGCCGTCCGGCTGGCCGCCGAGGCCATGCAGCGGGCCGTGAGGATGCGATGACCCAGCAGCAGATCCACCGCCCGGCCCGCAGCACCCGCCCGCTCGCGCCCGCACCGCCCCGCACCGTGGAGGCACCCCCGAACCTGCCCGAGGGCAAGATCGGCAACGCGGCCACCGCCCTGCTGCCGATGGCGGGTGTCATCAGCTCCGTCGTGATGATGACGATCATCCGCAACAGTCAGTTCGCCGCGCTCGGCGCGCTCGTGCTGGTCGTGGCCCTGCTGGGAGCGGTGGCGCTGTTCCTGTCCCAGCGCGGCAAGGCCCAGCGCACCCGGCGCGTCCAGCGCGAGCGCTATCTGGAGTATCTGGAGGAACTGCGCGAGGAGTTGAGCAGCGCCGAACGGGACCGGCGGCAGCTGGCGCGGCTGCTGAACCCGCCACCGCAGGCTCTGTACGACCTAGTGCGCGACCCGGCCCGGCTGTGGGAGCGCCGCCGCCAGGACGCCGACTTCCTGCAGGTGCGGGCCGGCGCCGGCGACATCCCCGTGCAGGAGCTGGCCATCGGCCAGAACAGCACCGGCGGGGTGCTGACCCCGCCGGACCCCTTCATGCTCAACGAGGCCCGTGCCCTGCAGCACCGCTTCACCACCGCCTCGGACTTCCCGCTCACCGTGCCCCTGGACCGTGCGGGAAACGTCAGCGTCGTCGGTGACCGGGAGGGCGTCCTGCGCGTCGCCCGGGCGCTGCTGCTGCAGACGGCCGTGACGCATGCGCCGGACGACGTGGCCCTCGCCCTCGCCACCGCCGACGAGACCGCGTGGCAGTGGGCCAAGTGGCTGCCACATGTCCTTGACCCGCAGTCCTACGACGGCCGGGTTCCCGCCCGCCGGATCGCGCCCGACCTGGCTGAGCTGGCCCGTCTGTGCACGCCCGACCTGCGACGGCGCGCCGCGTACGCCGCCGAGGTGCGGCGCGGGCTGGCAGGCCGGGACGCACTGCGCCTGGCGGCCCGGCTCCTGGTCGTCAACGACACATACGGGGACACCGCGATCGAACTCCCGCGTCCGGACTCGGCCGTCGGGCTGGCGGAGATGGGCGTGACGGTGCTGCATCTGCTGGAGCAGCAGGTGCACGAGCCGGACGAGGTCAGCGTGCGCATCACCGTCGACGGTGACCGGATCGCCGTGGACGACCTGCGCACACCCGGCGCCACCGTCGCGCACGGCACCTGCGACGCCGTGACCGGCCCCGGCGCCGAGGGCATCGCCCGCATGCTGGCCCCGCTGCGGCTGTCCGCGGAGTCTGCCACCGAGGGCACCCCGGTCGCCGGACCGGTGGACTTCCCCGCCCTGCTCGGCATCGACGACCCGGCCGCCCTCGACCTCACCCGGCTGTGGGCACCGCGGAGCGAGCGGGACTTCCTCCGCGTCCCCATCGGGCTGACGGACCGTCATGAGCCGGTACTGCTGGACCTGAAGGAGTCCTCGCAGCTGGGCATGGGCCCACACGGACTGTGCGTGGGCGCCACCGGCTCCGGCAAGAGCGAGCTGCTGCGCACCCTGGTCCTCGCGCTGACCGCCACCCACTCCCCCGAAGACCTCGCGCTGGTCCTGGTCGACTACAAGGGCGGCGCCACGTTCGCGCCATTCGCCGAACTCCCACACGTGGCGGGCGTGATCACCAACCTGGAGAACCAGGCCGGGCTCGTCGAACGCGTCCACACCAGCCTGGCCGGCGAGGTCAAGCGCCGCCAGCAGGTCCTCAAGGACGCCGGGAACGTCGCGGACATCGGCCACTACGCCGCCCTGCGCGCCACCGAGCGCCCCGACCTGGAGCCTCTCCCCCACCTGTTCGTCGTCATCGACGAGTTCGGCGAACTCATCACCGCCAAGCCGGACTTCATCGACCTGTTCTTGTCCATCGGCCGGATCGGTCGCTCCATCGGCGTTCACCTGCTGCTCTCCAGCCAGCGCATCGAGGGCGGCAAGCTCAAGGGCCTGGACACCTACCTGTCGTACCGGCTGGGTCTGCGCACCTTCTCCGCCGACGAGTCCCGCACGGTCCTCGACACGACCGACGCCTTCCACCTGCCGCCGCTGCCCGGCTTCGGCTACCTGAAGGTCGACACCTCCACGTACGAGCGCTTCAAGGCCGGTTACGTCTCCGGCGCCTACCGTGGCCCGGCCCTGCTCGAGCAGGCGGCCGACACCCGGTTGGCCTGGCCCGACCCGACGTACCACACGGGGCAGGAGGAGGCGGAGGCACCGGAAGAACCCGCCGCCACCCGACGCGAGACCGGACCCACCGTCCTGTCCGTCATGGTCGACCAACTCGCCACGGCAGCCCCGCCTGTACGACGCATCTGGCTGCCTCCGCTGCCGGATGCCGTCACCCTGGACACGGCCGCCGGGCCGATGCGGGCCGGTACGGACGGCCTGCGCCTCACGCACGACGACGGCGTGCTGCGGGTCCCGCTCGGTGTGCTGGACGACCCGGCCCGGCAGTGGCAGCGGCCGTGGCTGCTGGATCTGACGGTCGCCGGCGGACACGTCGCGGTGATCGGCGGACCACAGTCTGGCAAGACCACTCTGCTGCGCACGCTCACCCTCGCGCTGGCCCTCACCCACACCCCGGACGACGTCGCCGTCTACGGCCTCGACCTGGCCGGCGGCGGCCTGTCCGCCCTCGCCGGGCTGCCGCACGTCGGCGGCATCGCGGGACGCGCCGACCACGAACGGGCCGCCCGCACCCTCGCCGAGGTGCGCACCATGCTGGCCGAGCGCGAGGAACTCTTCCGCGAACTGGGCATCGACTCCCTCGACCAGCTGCGCCACCTCCGAGCAGGCGGGCGACTGCCGCATCTGGGCGCCACCGATATCGTGCTGCTCATCGACGGATTCGGCGCCCTGCGCGATGAGTTCGCCGACCTCGACGACGCCGTCGCCGACCTGCTCAAGCGCGGCGGAGGCTACGGCATCCACGTCGTGGCGGGCATGCTGCGCTGGAACGACGTCCGCATCGCCACCCAGTCGATGTTCGGCACCCGCGTCGAGCTGCGGCTCAACGACCCGACCGACTCCTCCATCGACCGCAAGCTCTCCGAGACCCTCTCTCCCGACACCCCCGGCCGGGTGCTGACCGACGGCAACCTGTTCGCGCAGGTGGCGCTGCCCCGCATCGACAACCACCCGGACGCAGGCGACCTGGGCACGGCCCTGGAGCGCACCGTCCGCACGATCCGTGCCTCCTGGCACGGCGAACTCGCCCCGCCCGTACGGGTCCTGCCCACCCGCCTGTCAGCCGCGAAGCTGCCCTCCCCCGCCGCCGAACCCGCCCGGATCCCCCTCGGCGTCGACCAGGACGCCCTCGCCCCGGTCCTTCTCGACCTGTTCGGCACCGACCAGCACCTGCTGATCCTCGGCGACAGCGAGTGCGGCAAGACCAACCTGCTCAAGCTGATCGCCACGCAGCTCGTCGAGCGTCACTCGGACAAGGAGCTCGTCTTCGGCGTCTTCGACCCGCGCCGCGGCCTGCGCGGAGTGGTTCCCGAGCCGTATCGCGGCGGCTACGCACACAACGCCAAGCTGGCGAACGCACTCGCCACCGGCATCGCCGCAGAACTGGAGAAACGCCTGCCGGAGACCGCCGATCCGGACGCCCCGATCACCACCGAACCCGCCTTCGACGGACCGCGGATCGTCATCCTCGTCGACGACTACGACATCCTGACCACCGCCGGGCAGCAGCCGCTGGCGCCCTTCCTTCCGTACCTCTCCTCGGCCCAGGACATCGGCCTGCACTTCGTCCTCGCCCGCCGCACCGCCGGCGCCTCCCGCGCCCTGTACGAACCTCTGCTGACCACCCTGCGTGAGACCGGCACGACGGCCCTGGTCATGACAGGCGACCGCACCGAGGGACAGCTCTTCCCCGGCCTGTACGCCTCCCAACAACCCCCCGGTCGCGGCACATTGGTCCGCCGCGGACGCCCCCACCAGCTCATCCAGACCGCCCTGAGCGCAGAAGAGGCCCACCAAGAGTGACCAAGGACGTCATCGCCCTCACCCCCAAGATGCCGGACCTGAACACCCTGCTGGCAGGCCTCTACGCCGGCGGCCCCGACCTCTCGGTGAACACGACGGCCGACGGCGCCGTCGTACAACTCTGCTCCCCCGACGGCCGCCCCCTGGTCTCCATAGAGGCACCGATCCTCGTCCAGGTCCCCGGCGAGACCGCCCGCCTGCTGGACTGTGCCGTGTCCGACGGGCCCGTGTGGTGGACCGAGGCCCGCGCCTCCACCGCCGTCGCCGAGGCCGGACGCCTCGCGGGCTCCTTCGCCGGACGACTGGCCACCGTCCTGGGCGGCACGGTCTGGCCCCCCGAGGCCGCCACCACCGACGTCGTCCCGCTCACCACCGACATCTCCGCCGTACCGGTGCCCGCCACCGCCACACCCGCCGTCGACGTCCTGACGACAACCACGGCCGTGGTCATCCAGGACCGCCCGCTGGTCCCGCTGACCAACTGGCTCTCCGACGCCCTGCGCACTGCGACCGCCGCCGACCGCGCCCTGCAGATCGTCACGCCCCCCACGACCCGCCTGACCCTGCCCACCCGGACCGCCCTACGCGGCCTGCCCAACCGCTGGGTCGTCCAACACCCCGAACACGGCTACTACGACGGCCTGTCCGGCGCCGTACTCCACTGGAAAAACGGCACCTTCACACCCGTACGCGACGAGCACGGCACCGCCCGGGCAGCCGAGGCGTTCAAGACCGCCACGGACACAGGAGAACGCCAACTCCTGCTCACCCTGCGCACCCGCCACCCCGCTGACGCCGACCTCATCCTCGGCCGCGCCCTGGAAACCGTCTACCGCCACCTCACCGACGGCCCACCTACCGGATGGAGCACCGCCGAACCGGTCAACCTCCCCTGGTCCACGTACCAGTTGACGGACCTCGCCCGCTCCCGCGCACCACAGCCCACCATGCTCATCGCCATCGGCCACCCCGACCGCCCCGCCCTCGCCACCATCCGCATCCTGCGCACCCCGGCAGGCGTCGAGGAGGACATCACCCTCACCCTCGGCTACAGCAAGGACGAAACCCCACCCCTGGACTCGATCGAACCCCTCGCCGCGGTCCTCGCCGCCGAGCACGGCCTCACCACCCTGCTCACCTCACTCCGCGCCGCCCGCCGCGACCTCACCGTGCCGCCACACGTCGAAGCCCCACCCATCCCCGTCGCACTCACCCTCGGCCACGACGAGATCCAGAGCACCGGCCGCACCCGAGCCGAACACCCACCCCTCGGCCCCACCCCCACCAAACTCGGCCGCGTGACCGAACACGCCCTCCACTACTCCCTCGGAGACGGAACCGGCCCCCAGGCCTGGACCACGCTCCAACAGCTCACCCACCATCTGAAGCAAGCGTGATCATCCGGTCGAGCGGTGCTCGAGACGGCAACAGTCCGGTCCCCGATCGGGTGGCCAACTGCGAAACCGGCCGTCCCCCGGGGCATTGCCGGTAAGGCCGCAAACCTGCCACTGGCGATGAACACCGTGCCGGCCAGCACCGGCACGCCCGCAGAGGAAGCGGGCCACAGGCCTATGCGAAGCGTGTCCATTCCGGGTCCCTCGGACGTGCCGGACCGTCCCACACCAGGGCCTGATCGACGAGACCGGGCACCTTCTTGTCCTGGTGTCCGTCCGCGTACTCCACTCCGCGGTTCTCGTACAGGGCATCGGCGACTTCGATGAGGTAGTCGGTGAACGACGGCCACACGCCCAGCTTGGGGATGCCGGCCTCTTCGAAGGTTCCGATCCGTCCGTAGCCGGGTCCTGGAGTGCAGTCCGTGAACAGCCCGTACAGACCGCTGCGGTCGGTCGCGGCGAAGGCCAGGTACCGCACCATGGGGTCGTCCGGCCGGCCGATCGTTTGAGGGCCTTCATCCCAGTACGGCAGTTGCTGCACCGGAGGAATCCCATGCTTCCTCGGCAACAGCCAGGCTGTTTCCTGTCCTTGCGGGGGAAGCCCGGTCTCGGGTTCGGGTGTCCAGCCGAAGTCCGCAGGGTGACCGGTGCCGTTGCGAAGGCGGTAGAAGGCCTTGAGGCCCGGTGGCATGGTGAGGTCGAGTTCCTGCTCGACCTCACGGATGTCGGCCTCGGGGGCGGGCGGGGGAAACATCCGGTAGGAGCGTGGAGCGTGTTGCCTCAGCCACACCTCGATCCTCGCCCAGGCGCCCGCCACGGCCTGCTCGTGCTGCTGACCGTCAGTCATGCGCACGACCCTACGGGTCTCCCGCGCACACAACTGTGGCCCGCACCACGAGCGATTCGGATGCCGGCGGGCCACCTCAGTCAGTGCCTCCCTCCGGACGGCGCCGCCCTCCGGAAACGTGGCAAACCTCTCCCGTTCCGCTCGCACCTCAGCCCAAAGAGCAAACCGTTCAACCCGGCGCTCAAGCGGCCGGCGCAGCAACCGGCTCCGGGCGCGAAGGAGAAGCCGCAGCGCTCGAGGGAGTACGAACACGGCCACCTGCCCGAGCTGTGGTCGCAGCTCGCCGAAGTCGTCAAGCTGAGCACCGATCGGCAGGTCGGACCCGTGTTCCAGCAGATGCTTCAGCGGAATCCGTTTCAGAGTTGGCACGTGGCCGGGCCATACTGCAACGGCACGTCGATATCGAGCGCCGACCTCCAGGGGCACCTCAGGGCCGCCTACTCCACCACACGCGGTACGGCAGGCTGTCCAGGGCGCATCCCAGATCCGCGTGGCGGAGATCAAGGAGGACATCCGCTGGGCCGCCGCCGCCGTGGAGAACTGCGCGGCACACACATCCCCCTGGAGCCGCCCGTGGTCATCCACATCTGGTCCACGGAGTCCCTGGCCGCCGAGCTTCGCAAGCTGCTGGAGGACACTGAGGACGGTAGCGGCCCTGCCGACGCCGGCGACTACTCCGGCCTGATCAAGGAACTGACGGCCCTCGGCGTCATGACCGAACGCGCAAGCGGCACCGTGGATCTCCCCGCCGTCCCCTGCCCTTCTTTTGTCTTTGGGCGAGCGTAGGGGTGTGCAGAGCTGACCGTGACGGAGACCGGGCTGCTGTTCCTGCAGGACGTGCGCCGCCGCGGGGAGTTGTGCCGGCCACTGGACTGGCTGTCCAAGGTCTACCACCCTGTGGGCGGTGGTGAGGCCGTCATCCCTGACGCGCTGCTGTACGACCGGCATGGGCCCGCCGACGGGGATGGGGCGATGATGCGGGCATTCGTCGAGGTCGACCGGGCCACCATGGGCCCCGAACGCCTGGCCGCCCAGCAGTAGGACCTCTTAGGCCACACGCGCGACGAACAATTCGAACCGGTATTCCTGCTCGCTGACCGCGGCCACCGTGCTGAGGTCATGCGCGAGTAACACCCATGGAGTGTGCTTGGCCTGCCAGATCGAGGAGAACCAGGCCTGCGGCAGGCGGAACTCCATCCAAGGGGCGAGTTCCAGTTCCGTGTACAGCAAGGCCGACGTGTGGAAGCCATGCGACGGAAGGAGCTCCTCCACCCAAGCGTTCAGGGTTTCCTGGGAAACCTCGTCGCTCAGTGTCGCATTCGGCTCAGTGGACATGTCCCAGAAGCCCCGCACGGCTTCCATGACCCGCTCGGGCACACCCGCGGAGGACAGCGTGTGCATGGTGACGACCTCTGAGGCATCACGCAGCATGCGATCCAGTTCCTGGCGCTCTCGCCGCTCCCTGAGCACACGCTGCAACTCGCTAACCACCGCATTTGCCCCATTCGTAGTAGAGGTGGCCGACGGCGTCGCGGCGGATCTCCACCGGACCGAAGGCGCCAACGACACGGTCATCGAGGACTGCCGTGAGGACCGCGGCCGGCCATTCGCTGTACGGGCGCACCGGTCCGCCAGGGTCGTGGCAGGAACGGGCAGCGAAGTTGTGGAGCTGGATCCGGACCGCGTCCGTGGGCATGGCTTCGGGGCCGAGGGGGCGCACGACGCGGACGCCCACCACGCCGTGCTCGGCGGCGAGCTTTGACGCGAGTTCGGCGGCTTGGCCGACGACTTCTGCCTGATGGCAGTAGGCGAAGACTTTGATCGTGCCTCGGCCCCGTCCGGAGAGGGTGGGGACCAGGGTGCGGTCAGGTTGGTGAACGATGCCGTCGGTTAGCACGGCCTCGTCCTTCTCCCTACTCCAGCACCGGTCCTTGTCGTAATGAAGGAAATTTCGGTCCGTGGCGGCCGCGGTGCGGATGTCCTCGAAGAGGCCGGCTGTCAGGGCGTGCGGGTGGACGGGGCCGAGGGTGGGCACGATCGGCGCGGTCAGCACAGTCGTAGCCAGACCCAGCGGAAGAACATGGTCGGCACCTTAGTGGCTCTCGACGCACGGCTCAGGTCCTGGCGGCTTCCCGTCAGGACTGAGTGCAGTGGCTCCCCACCGCCGAGGATAATCGGGGGGCGACGGCAACGGGCTGCCTGATCAGAGCGGCAGTTCAGCCAGCATTACCGCGAACACCGGGGAGTCAGGGGCGGCCCTCTGCTCCCCCACCTTCTTGAAGCCCCAGTCCTCGTACAGGGCTTGGACCCTGGGATGTGTGACGTCCACCAGGAGAACGGCGAGATCCTCGCCCCGGTCCTCCAGGAGAGCGCGAGTGAGGCGATCGGCCAGGCCCTGCTTCCGGTACGCCTGCCGTACGGCCAGTTCGGAGAACGCGAAGGTGCGGAACTTCTCAGGTGCCGGGTCGACGTACTCGCGCCACCATTCCCGGCCCTCAACTGCCGGAGCTCCGTAAGCGAATCCCACGGCAGTCTCATCGTCGAACGCAATCACGCAGGCGTAGCCCTCCCGCGAGCCCCAGTGGTCGACGTACCACGCGAACTTCTTTCGAAAGTCGTCGATCTGCTCGCCCTGGGCGTCCCGGTGGATGTCGATGATCGTCTGCCGGATCTGCGGCAGGTCCTCACGGGCGAAGAAGCGGAGGTCCAGGTCGGCCATCAGGGTCAGCTCCATTGGGCTCGGTGACGGTCTCCCCACTGTTGTGCGACCGAGGCATCGGGCGCAAGGGTGATCAAGTCGCGGTAGAAGTCGCCGAGCAGGGATCGCATCCGGCCCGGAATCGAGTGCCCGGACATCAGCCCGAACACCTCAGACGCCGTTGCGGTGGCCTGCTCGACGTCCCGCTGGTGGACTTGGCACAGGGCGAGGCGGGCGGTGGCCAGGGCCCGGTTCCTGGTGAAATGTTTCGGGATGCTGCGCAGCGCCTTGTGGGAGGCTGCCTCGGCCTCGTCGGAGTCGCCGACTCTGTCTCGGGCGATGGCCGTCATGGCGTCCAATTCGGCAGTCCCGTAAAAGCCCACCCAGCTCGGCCGGCTCGCGTCGTGGGTCGACTTGCCCAACGCCTCCCGGGCGTAGCCGAGGGACCTGATGGCGGCTTGGCGGTCCCCCAGGGTCGCGTGAGCCAGTGCCGTACGGGCGTGCGCGAGGGAGCCGTAGAAGGAATCGCGGCGGGCCACGGCAGTCGCCTGGGCCGCGTAGCCGGCATCCACAGCCTCGGTGAACTGATCGCGCTGGTGGGCAAGCATCGCGTACGAGTTCCAGACCCTCAGCTCGGCGACGGGGTCCTTGGCCATCCCGGCGAGGTACAACGCCCGGTCCAGGCGGCTGCGGGCCCGGTTGAGCTGGCGGCCGTCGATGGCGGCCCAAGCGGCCGTGGCGGTGTAGTTGGCGGCCACCGAGAACAGCCGCTGCCGGACCCGTTGGGAGGCGGCAAGCCTGACCTTGTCGAGGGTCTCGTCCGCTCCTGCCAACGCGGCTCGCTCCAGGGCCTCGTGGCCACCCCAGGAGGCGTCCAGGGCCATCAGGGCGTCCAGGCCCGAGCGGAGCCTGATCACGTCGGAGGTGCCGATCACGGTGGGCCGCGAATCCAGGGGCATGACCACAGCGGCGGCCGTGCCGGTGGTGGCGGAAAGGAAGTTCCTGCGCCTCACGGGTGACTCCGGTTCGCTGGCTGTTCGTCTCGCCGATGGCGGGCTGAAGCCCAACTCATCGGCCGTGCATCCGAATACTGCCTCTAAGGCTTCCCGCTGACGGGGGTGGGGCCAGCGAGTTTTTCCGTTCAGCCAGTTCCGCACCGTGCGGTCGCTCACCGTTCCGTCGCATCCTCGAGAGCGCAGGAAGTCGTTGACCCTCTCGGCCAACTCCGCCTGCGTAAGGCCCAGCTCGGCCATAACGCTGCCGAGACGCGCGTTCCCCTCCACACACTCACGGTAGCCACTGAGGCCCCGTCAGTAAGTGCGGACGGCAGGAAATTTCCGGTTCTGCGCGATGCATACCGGGCCGACTTTTCCTCCTCCAGGAGGCGGAACGGTCGTTGACTGAACCAAGGCCGTCGTACACCGACACCCCCACTGAGGTCGAGATGATCGTGTCAGCGCAGCCACGCCCCACGGGGCACCCCGGGTACTCCGAGACCCTTCCCGGCCTCGAGGAGAGCGCCGAGGCCGCCCGCAAGCTCGTGCGGATCGCGTTGGCCGCCTGGCACCTCGATTCGTTGATCGACTCTGGGGTTCTCATCGTGACCGAGCTAGTGGCCAACGCGGTCAAGCACACCAACTCCCGCTCGATCAGGATCGTTGTCTCCAGGCCCAGCAGACAGTTCGTACGGATCGGCGTGGTCGACACGGCCCGGGTCCTGCCGGAAATGACCAAGCCCGGCGTCGATCTCCTCACCAGCGGCCGTGGCCTCCTCCTGATCGACGCCCTCGCGGACCGGTGGGGCACCGACATGCACCCCTGGGGCAAGCAGGTCTGGGGCGAGCTGCTCTGTGAGGCGTCATGACCGAGGAGCAGCCCCACCGGGTCTGGGTCGGCGACCAGGTGTACGACCCTCGCGTGGACCGCGAGGGCATCGTCACCGACGTGAAGGGCGAGACGTTCTACCTGCGCCCGATCTACATGTGGACGGGCACCTGGACCGCCCTCGGCAGCGAGCTGACCGTCACACTCACCCGCGAGGAGCGCCTCAAGCAGCGGGAAGCGGAGCGATGACCGGCTCACCGAGCCCATCCCCGCCAACCGCCTGAGCGGCCTACGAGTACGAGTTGGGCTCCCGCTTTCAGTGCCCGGGCAAGGCCGTCAAGGCCAGCCCACATAGGCGATATCAGGAGCGAGGAGGGCGAGACCTCTCTGTCCTTCTGCCAGAAATACGTTCAGGAACTGCTCGGCATACACGAGCGCGCCATAGACCGGATCGACACCGGTATCGCATTGTTCAGGCCCAGAGACCCTCGCGGGGTAGAGGCCAGCTGATCCCAGACGGCTACCCCCTAACAGTCCCTAACAAAGCCGTTGGGCGTGGCGGTGGGTGATCAGGCAGACGGCGAGGCCGAGGAATGCTTCGTGGATGTCGTCGCGTCGTTCCCAGCGGATGCGCAGGCGGCGGAAGCCGTGGAGCCAGGCGATCGTGCGTTCGACGACGTAGCGGAAGATGCCCAGCCCGGTGCCGTGGGGCTCGCCCCGCTTCGCGATCACGGGCCGGATCCCGCGCTGCCAGAGCAGGCGGCGGTACTTGTCGTGGTCGTAGCCACGGTCGGCCAGCAGCGCGTCGGGGCGCCGTCGCGGTCTGCCGACCCGGCCCGCGATGGCCGGAATCTTGTCGAGCAGGGGCATCAACTGGGTGACGTCGTTGCGGTTTCCGCCGGTCAGCGTCACCGCGAGCGGGATGCCCTGCCCGTCGACGATGAGGTGGTGTTTGCTGCCCGGCCGTGCGCGATCGACCGGGCTGGGACCGCTTTTGGGCCCCGCCGGGCAGCCCGCACATGCGAGGAGTCGATCACCGCCCGGGACCAGTCCAGCTGGTTCTTCGACCGCAGCTTCTCCAGCAGCACTACATGCAACTGCTCCCAGACGCCGGCATCGTTCCAGGCCGCCAGGCGCCGCCAGCACGTCATGCCCGAGCCGAAGCCCAGCTCCTGGGGCAGGTATTCCCATTGGATGCCGGTGTGCAGGACGAACAGGATCCCGCACAGCGCCTGCCGGTCCGGCACTCGAGGTCTGCCCTCGACCAACTTTGCTGCCGGCCCAGGCAGCAACGGTTCGATCAGCGACCAGAGTTCATCCGACACGATCCACGGCCGCGACTGACGTTTCCCCACCCCCAGACCAACGAGCAGACAAGCCAACAGTCACATGATCATCAGCTTTTGTTAGAGCCAGTAACTCCCTCAGCGTCAGCGGGCAACTCCCGATGCCGTGCCATTGCCACCGCTACCTGCCTGCGGCGACCGGCGCCCCATGACTGGCCCGTGCTGCCGGTGTCGCCGTCTCTTGCGGCGCGCACGCGCGGAGGCGACCACCGACGCGCAACATGATCAACGGCCGCCCGATCCCCCGGCTGCACGCGCCCGCCCGTTCGCCCGCCGTCCCGTGCCCTTCTTTGTGTCTTTGGGGCGAGCGTAGGGGTGTGCAGAGGGGGATGTCGGGCTGGCGACCACGCCGGAGCACCCCTGGTGACCTGCGATTATATGGCGGTCGGCGTGTCGGTGCTCGAGCCGCTGTGGGCGGGGTTGTCGGCGTGGTCGGCGGCGGTGTTGTCGCATCGTGACCGTGGTCGGGTTGTCGTGGTGGGTGGTCTGGTCGGGGTCGGCTGCTGCGGTGGACGGACTGCGCGGTGCCGGACAGGCCGGCGCTGCCCCGTTCACGAGAGGCGGCCCTGACGATGACCGACGTGGATACCGGTGGTGGGGACCGGTTGGCGCTGGCGGTGCTGACGCAGTACCGGATGGCCACCACCGAGCAGATGCACCGGGTGATCGCCCCGGGCGTGCGCAGCGAGCAGACCCGGCGGCGGCTGGCCAAACTGCGCGAGGAGGGGTTGATCGACCGCATCACGCTGCCTCGGGCCGGACGACTGCGCGTGTGGTTTCCCACCTCCTATGGCGTACAGATTGCCTCCGAGTGGCCCGAGTTACGCGGTCGGCGGCCGCCGAGGACGGTGTCCGACCCCACGGCAGCGCGGCTGCGGGTCGGACACCAGTTGACCGTGACGGAGACCGCGCTGCTGTTCCTGGAGGACGCCCGCCGTCGCGGCGAGTTGTTCCGGCCGCTGGATTGGCTGCCCGAGGTCTACCACCCCATCGGTGGCGGTGAGGCCGTCATCCCCGACGCGGTGCTGTACTACCGGCACGGGCCCGCCGACGGGGACGGGACGATGGTGCGGGCCTTCGTCGAAGTCGACCGGGCCACCATGGGCCCGGAACGCCTGGCCGCCAAGCTCCTCGCCTACGCCCGCCTCTACCACTACGTGCCCACCCCGCCAGGGCGCCGCAGGCGGACCATCGGCCAACCACCGGTGCAGGAGGAATGGCGCAAGCACTACCCGCTCTTCCCTCGCCTGCTGTTCGTCCTGGACGGCACCGGCCCTGCCGGTGTGAATACCCGATTGCGCGCTCTGTACGGGATCACGGCCGACCTGGCGTTGACCGCCTTCCTTCGCAACGTCCTCGTCGTGGCCGCATCACTGGCTGACCTGCGCAACCATGGCCCATCGGCAGCCGTGTGGCGTCCCATCCGAAACCTCGACAGCAGAGTCGTCTGGAACCAGCCCCAGGCGTAGACGACCTGTGTAGCCGCGCCGCATCGGCCAAGGCTTCCTAGGGCAGCTGCGCAGCCGGCGAAGGCCCGACCAAGACCCCGACCATGGGCCCCACCACAGCCCCGACCACAGTGCTGCGCAAGGAGTTGCGCACCGGGTGGACAGCAGGCACGCGGCGTTCGGTTGCCGCTGCGCAGCAGTCCTTCTATCAGGCGTGGTCGGGCCTGTGGTCGCCCTGGCTAGGGGACCACAACCACCTGTGCGCATCTGACATGTGAGCACGTGGGTCGTCATTGCGCATCCTTGAGCGGGCGATGCGCAATCACTACGCAGCCAGCCATGGTCTGCGCAATCGATCCTCCGTTTGGTGTCGGCGCATCACCGGGCGGGCCTGCGCAATGGACCTGCTCAGGCCCGCCGTTCAAGGGCGCTATGGCGCTGCGCAGAGTGGGGGTCAGCGTTCGCCGGTCGGCTCGGTTGTGTGATCCCGGGTGGGGGCTCCGTTCTGCCGCGGGAGGTGGTGTTCGTCGAGGCGGTACTGCTCGGACTGCACCAGGTACATGCGGCGGAACAGGCCGGGGCCGTCGCCGTCGGTGCGCATGAGGTGGTCGAAGGTGCCGTGTTCGGCGATGCGGCCGTGGTCGAGGACGTAGATGTCGTCGGCGTGGCGGACGCTGTGGAGGCGGTGGGTGATCAGGATGATCGTCTGGCCTTCGGCGGCGAGGTTGCGGATCTGGTCGAAGACGCGTTGTTCGGCTTCGGCGTCCAGGGCGCTGGTGGGTTCGTCGACGACGAAGATCTGTCCTTCGCGGTGGCGGGCGCGGGCGATGCCGAGGCGTTGCCATTGTCCGCCGGAGATCTGGTGGCCGCCTCGGTAGCCGCGGGCCAGCAGGGTGTCCCAGCCGCGGGGCAGGCTTGCGATGGTTTCGTCGGCGCCGGAGTATTCGGCGGCGGTGTGCAGGAGTTGGTCGTCGTGTGGGGCGTCGGGGCGGCCGATGGCGACGTTGATGCGGGCGGTGAAGGGCCAGCGGTAGAAGTCCTGGGCGACGACGGCGACTCGGTCGAAGAGGTCGGCGCGTTTGGCCTCGGTGGCGTCGACGTCGTCCCAGAGGATGCGGCCGGTGTCTGGGGCGTAGAGCCCGCAGAGGAGTTTGGCCAGGGTGCTTTTGCCGCTGCCGTTGTTGCCGACGAGGGCGATGATCTTCCCGGTGGGGATGGTGACGGTGACGTCGTTCAGGGCGGGGCGGGTGTCGGTGGTGCCGGGGTAGGTGAAGGTGACGTTTTCGAAGTGGATGGCGTCGACGTGCGGGGGCAGTGGGCGGCCGGTGGCGCGGATGAGGCGGCGGTCGGCCTCCTGGCACAGGCGGTCGAGGTCGGCGACGAACAGGCTTTCTTCGTAGAGGTAGTTGAGCTGGACGACGAGGGCTTCGAGGTTGGCGGAGCCGGCGCGGATGGCGATGACCGCGGTGCCGGCGACGGCCAGGTTCATGGCGCCGGTCCACAGCAGCAGGCCGAGCACGCCGTAGGTGGCCACGATGGCGAGGCCCGTCCAGGCGGAGGCGATCAGGCCGGTGCGGGCGGCCAGGGAGGCGAGGCGGGTCTGCTCCTGTTCCGCCGTCTCCGCCATGGTGCGGAAGTGCTTGAGCAGGAAGGGTCCGATGTTGTGGACGCGTACCTCGGGCGCGGCCTGTGTGTCGATGAGCAGTCGGCCCAGTAGCTGGCCGGCGCGGGCGTGTTGGACCCAGGTGTGGAAGGAGACGTAGCGGCGGCGTGCGATGGTCAGCGCGCTCCACGCGCTGGGCAGTGTCATCACGGCGAGTAGCGGCAACAGCGCCGGGTGCAGGACGGTGAGCACGCCGGCCGCCGCGACAAGCGCAATCGCCGCGGTGATCACGGAAGCACAGAACTTGATCATCCGTCGGGCGGATTCCGCGCCCCACTGGGCGGAGTCCAGCAGCTTGTGGAACTCCTCGTCCTCCACGGCGGCCAGCTCCACCCGGGCGACCCGCTCGAGGTACTCCTCGCTCGCCACGCGGAACACCTTCGGCTCCAACCGCCCGGTGCCAGCTGTGGAGATGGACTTCAGCACGGCGCCGAGGACGGCGGTGACGGCCACGGCGATCAGGGCGGGGGCGGCGGCTGTCAGGCGTTCGACGGTCTCTCCGTGGGCCAGCAGCTGTACGAGCATCCGGTTGACCGCCACCAGGCTCACCGCGCGGGCGATGCCGCCGCCGATCTCCGCCGCGGCGACCTGGCGTAGCGCGCCCGGGTCGGCGCGGTGGGCCATCCGGATCGTCGCGCCGATCAGCCGGGGCATCCGCGCGACCATGGCGCGCAGGTTCAATTCGAGGAAGGAGCCGTGGTGTTGGTTCCACCCCATGTCGTAGCGGAGCGGTCCGCCGAACAGGAGCCGTTCCGAGTCCGAGACTTCCTGGGCGCCCGCGGTCTCCTTCGCCGATGCGTCGTTCGCCTTCGGGCGTTTTTCGCGGATCCTCATACGAGTCGTTCCCCCTTGGCCAGTCGGTCGAGTGTGTGCCGCCCGCGCTCGGCGACGAGCGAGTCGTTGTCCGCTCCCCACGTGATGGCGCTGACTGCGTCGAGAGCAGCTAGGCAGCCGAGGGCGTATCGCTCGATGTCGGTGAGGTCGCGGCCGTATCCGTCGAGGAAGGCTTGCTGCAGGCCTGGGTGGCCCTCCCACGGTCCACAGGCCAACCGCACCAGGTCCCACACCGCCCAGGTGTGACGCGCCCGTTCGAAGTCGACCAGTGCGAGGCTTCCGTGGGACCAGAGCCAGTTGCGTTCTTGGAAGTCGCCGTGTGCGTAGGCGGCGGGCAACAGCTGCATTTCGGGAAGCTGTTGGACGGCGTGTTTGACGATGGCGCGGTCTCGGTCGGTGATGAGGTCCCCGGCTCGGGTCAGGTGCATGTCCGCCTGCTCGGCCAGCCGGATGGCCTGGGAGGTGACCTCGGCTCTCGCCTCGGCATCCAACTGCCCATCACCGTGCAGCCGTCGCAACAGAGCACCGGCGTGGCGGTGCACCAATCGCCGCTCCCCGTCGGTGAGTTCCAGCGCGGACACCGAGGTGCCCGGCGCCGCGGTCAGCAGCAGCGCGAGGTGCTCCGGCAACGTGCCCACCAAGCGCGGTGCATGCCCCGCGTCAAGAGAGGAGACGGCCGACCGATAGGCCCGGGTCTCGTAGGTGAAGAACTTCGGCGTCGGCGCGACCTTCAGGAAGAACCGATCGCCGTCGTCGCAGGTGAGCTCCCACACCCGCGAGGCGACGCGCGGCCATGCCGCATCCCGGACACCCGTGACCGGCCCCACCACGGATGCCGCCCACGTCCGGAGTGTCCCCGGCAGGGGCTTGCCGCCCGTCATACCGGCCACCCCATCTCCGTGTACGTACGCCCGGCCGCAATCCCGGTCAGCGCGACGGCCGTGTAGTCCACCAACGGCGCAGGCAGCGCACCGTAGGGCCACCACCGCAGATCGACGCACCGGTCGGCTTCGCAGATCGTGGGCGTCCCGTCGTAGTCCAGTACGCGAAACAGCATCTGAATACGAGCCCGGCGGTCCCCGGCGTCTCGAAGATGCACGACATGCACGAGGCGGAGGTCCTGTTCGTGGATGGTCACGCCGAGCTCCTCCCGCGCCTCGCGCACGGCACACGCGGTTGCCGACTCGTCCTCGAGATGCCCTGCCGGCAGGTGCCAGGTGTCCGCGGCGTAGGCAGAGGTGGACGATCGCAGGCCCAATAGCACCTTGCCCGCCCGCTCGAACAACAGGTGAACGCCGATGACGTTGGGAACTGGGCGCATAAGGGCTCCTCCGCTGACGACGACTGGGACAGGCGCCTGAACAACGCTGCTGATCAGCGGCACGTCACGGACGAAGCATCGATCGAAAGTTCGGTCTTTCGAGCCGTGGCCTGTCAGGACTGGCTTCGACCGCCGTGATGCGTAGTTCGAATCACCCGGGTGGAATTCGGTACCCGATCTGGTGATTGCCAGGCGTTCGGAAGGGACATGGCCGGTGTTGAACACGGGAGCCTGGACAACCAGTGGCGCGCTTCCGGACGACTCTCCGAACGGCCTACGTTCGTGTGCGGAGCGGGGTCGATGCGATCCGCGCCAGCAGTCCCCGTCGCCCAGCCCGAGCAGAGCGAGCACTTGACGGAGCATGCCCGGTTCGCTGTGGCCCGCTGCCAAGCCGCAGCAGGGGGCAGGAAGTCTCCCCACAGGCAGCTGACGGCTAGATGGGTTGAGCTCCAGCGGTGACACGAACGGCCAGATGCACGGCGCCGCCGCGCTGATGCCTTTAGACCACCAGCGCTGGCCGACCGGGTGGGCATTGGCACGCGCACGCAGCGGAGCGAGCTGGCTGACCCCATTAACGGCACCCCCTCGTCGCGATGCCCTTCGAGCGGATTGCCTGTACGCAGTCACTCCCGCTCTGCGGCCATGATGCCAACGCATTCCTCCAGCGCCGCATGCAACGCCGGCACGAGGACCGCGAGTTCGGCGTCGGACGACTTGCCGCCCGCCAGCACCGCGCCGACGACGGCCACCAGGGCGGTGGCGGCCTCGAGGGCACGTGCGTCAGCCAGTCCCTCGAGGAAGCCCCCAGGCTGAGCGACGACGAACGCTTCTTTGCCCGTGAGGGGGTCGATGCCCATGCTGCGAAGACGACTCGCGCTCATGTGGCAACCCCTGACAGGCCCGCGGCAAGGTGTGCCCGAACGAGGGGTAGACCGTCTGCGATGAAGACGCCCGCCGGGTACGGCCCCGATCGATGTACCGGGGTGGCTCTACGAGCCGGGACGGGTGGAGCGGCAGCGCGGAACAGTGGCGTCTCGGCGACGCGGCGCATTCCGCGAGGAGGCTGGAAGAGGCTCGGGATTGCGGCCAGCAGAATGCGCATGGCTCGACTCCTACTCACTTGTCTCAGGCCCCGTCGCGGCAGTAGCCGCTCTTCGTCGGGGCCGTTCCGTGTCTGGACCTTAAGATACCGTGGATAACTGTAGATAACCACGGATGCACAGATTGCCGTGGTCACCCACGCTGCAGGCATGGAGCTTGATCGCACGCGCCCGCTATGGCGGCAGATCGCAACGGAGATCATCCGGCGCATCGAGGCCGGCACGTATCCGCCGGGCAGTCGCGTGCCCTCCACTCTGGAGATCGCCCAGGAGTTCGGCGTGGTGAACGCGACAGCAGCGAAGGCCATGCGGCATGTACGGGAACAGGGCTGGACCCGAGGTGAAGTCTGTCGTTGCTCTCGTAAGACTGACCCCCAGGTGCTCCCGCAGAATTAACCCCCTTGAGCATCTGGAGGGTGCTGAAAGTGGAGGACTGGGCCGAG
>NZ_JBICXT010000019.1:0-99580 GCF_043200415.1 Streptomyces sp. NPDC048419
CAACGGTTCCAGCTTCGGGCCCCGACGGGGAACTGACGCACCAGCAGCAGAAGTCACACACCTACTAACGATCAACTACTGGCGCAGGACACTAGTGCGCCGCCGACTCCCAGTCCGAACCCGCGCCGACCGAGACGCCGAGCGGGACCCTCAGCTCGACGGCATCGGCCATTTCGCGGCGGACGATCTCCTCCGCCGCCGCGCGCTCGCCGGGGGCGATCTCGAGGACGATTTCGTCGTGTACCTGGAGGAGCATGCGGGAGGTGAGACCCGCCTTCTGGAGCGCGCCGTCGACCTTGAGCATGGCGATCTTGACGATGTCCGCCGCGGTGCCCTGGATGGGCGCGTTGAGGGCCATGCGCTCGGCCGCCTCACGGCGCTGGCGGTTGTCGCTGTTGAGGTCGGGGAGGTAGCGGCGGCGCCCGAACAGCGTCGCCGTGTAGCCCGTCGCCCGCGCCTCGTCGACGGCCCGGCGCAGATAGTCCCGGACGCCGCCGAAGCGCTCGAAGTACGCGTCCATCAGGCCGCGCGCCTCCGCCGCCTCGATGTTCAGCTGCTGGGACAGGCCGAACGCGGACAGACCGTAGGCCAGGCCGTACGACATGGCCTTGATCTTGCGGCGCATCTCCGCGTCCACCGCGGTGGCCTCGACGGCGAACACCTGGGAGGCCGCCGTGGTGTGCAGGTCCTCGCCGGAGGTGAACGCCTCGATCAGGCCCTCGTCCTCGGAGAGGTGGGCCATCACGCGCAGCTCGATCTGGCTGTAGTCGGCGGTCATCAGGGACTCGAAGCCCTCGCCGACGACGAAGCCGCGGCGGATTGCCCGGCCCTCGTCGGTGCGGATCGGGATGTTCTGCAGGTTGGGGTCCGTGGAGGACAGACGGCCGGTCGCGGCGACCGTCTGGTTGAAGGTGGTGTGGATACGGCCGTCCGCGGCGATCGTCTTGATCAGGCCCTCGACCGTGACCCGCAGCTTCGCCTGCTCGCGGTGGCGGAGCATGATCACCGGCAGCTCGTTGTCCGTCTGGGAGGCGAGCCAGGCCAGGGCGTCCGCGTCCGTGGTGTAGCCCGTCTTCGTCTTCTTGGTCTTCGGCAGGGCCAGCTCGCCGAAGAGGACCTCCTGCAGCTGCTTGGGCGAGCCGAGGTTGAACTCGTGCCCGGCCGCCGCGTGCGCCTCCTTCACCGCCTGCTGGACGGCTCCGGCGAACATCTGCTCCATGGCCTCCAGGTGGGCACGGTCGGCCGCGATGCCGTGCCGCTCCATCCGGGCCAGCAGGGCGGACGTGGGCAGCTCCATGTCCCGCAGGAGGTCCGCGGCGCCGACCTCCTGCAGGCGGCTCTCGAAGGCCTCGCCCAGGTCGAGGACGGCGCGGGCCTGGACCATCAGGGCCTCGGCCTCGGCGCCGTCGTCCGCGCCGAAGGCGAGCTGGCCGTCGGCCACTGCGGCGGGGGCCAGCTCGCGGTGCAGGTACTCCAGGGAGAGCGCGTCCAGGTCGAAGGAGCGGCGGCCGGGCTTGACCAGGTAGGCGGCGAGCGCGGTGTCCATGCGGACGCCGGCGATGCTCCAGCCGTGCTCGGCGTAGACCCGCATGGCGCCCTTGGCGTTGTGGAAGACCTTCGGCCGGCCGGCGTCGGCGAGCCAGGCCGCGAACGCCTTCTCGTCGGCCTCGTCCAGCTGCGCGGGGTCGAACCAGCCGGCCGCACCCCCGGCCGCGGCGAGCGCGACCTCGGCGACCGAGCCGGTGCCGAGCGCCCAGGTGTCGACGGTGGCGACACCGAGCGTGCCGCCGCCGTGCTCGGTCAGCCAGGGGGCCAGCTCGCCCGTGCCGAGCACGCTGCCGTCCAGCTCCACGCCCTCGGTCGCGATCGGCGTGGCCTCGGCCTCCTCGGCCCCGGGGTCCACGCCGAAGAGCCGCTCGCGCAGGGAGGGGTTCCTGATCTCCAGGGTGTCCAGGACCATCGAGACGGCCTTGCGGTCGTACGGCTCGCGCGTGAGGTCGGTGACGGCCCTGGGCAGCTCGACGCCGCGCTCCAGCTCCGTCAGGCGGCGGTTGAGCTTGACCGACTCCAGGTGGTCGCGCAGGTTCTGCCCGGCCTTGCCCTTGACCTCCTCGACGCGCTCGACCAGCTCGGCGAAGGAACCGAACTGGTTGATCCACTTCGCGGCGGTCTTCTCGCCGACACCGGGGATGCCCGGCAGGTTGTCGGACGGGTCGCCGCGCAGGGCCGCGAAGTCGGGGTACTGCGCGGGCGTCAGCCCGTACTTCTCGAAGACCTTCTCCGGGGTGAAGCGGGTGAGCTCGGAGACGCCCTTCGTCGGGTACAGCACCGTCGTACGGTCGCTGACCAGCTGGAAGGAGTCGCGGTCGCCGGTGACGATCAGGACGTCGAAGCCCTCGGCCTCGGCCTGGGTGGCGAGGGTGGCGATGACGTCGTCCGCCTCGAAGCCCTCGACCGCGAACCGCGACGCGTGCATGGCGTCGAGGAGCTCGCCGATCAGCTCCACCTGGCCCTTGAACTCGTCCGGCGTCTTGGAGCGGTTCGCCTTGTACTCCGTGAACTCCTGGGAGCGCCAGGTCTTGCGGGAGACGTCGAAGGCCACCGCGAAGTGCGTGGGCGCCTCGTCGCGCAGGGTGTTGGCCAGCATCGACGCGAAGCCGTAGATCGCGTTCGTCGGCTGGCCCGTCGCGGTCGTGAAGTTCTCCGCGGGCAGCGCGAAGAACGCGCGGTAGGCCAGCGAGTGCCCGTCCATGAGCATGAGGCGGGGCCGCGCGCCGTCGGTGGTCTTCTCGGTCTTCTTCGATGCTGTCTCTGCCACGCCCCCGATCCTGCCACGTGCCACTGACAGCCGGACCTCCGCACGCCCCGCGGCCTCCCTGGCACCCTCGCCGTCACCTGCGCGTGCGAGGATCGGAGGGGTAGTTCGCAGGTGCAGGTGAAGGAGAGTGTGCGATGGCGACGAAGCCACCCCAGAGCGATCCGGTCCAGGACGCGCCGCAGGTCGCCGAGCCGCAGCACGCGGCCGCGGGACTGCCCGCGATCGGTCACACCCTGCGCATCGCCCAGCAGCAGATGGGCGTGAGGCGCACCGCACTGACGCTGCTGCGCGTCAACCAGAAGGACGGCTTCGACTGCCCGGGCTGCGCCTGGCCGGAGCCGGAGCACCGGCACACGGCGGAGTTCTGCGAGAACGGCGCGAAGGCGGTGGCCGAGGAGGCCACCCTGCGCCGGGTCACCCCGGAGTTCTTCGCCGCGCACTCCGTCGCCGACCTCGCGACCCGCAGCGGCTACTGGCTCGGCCAGCAGGGCCGGCTCACGCACCCCATGTATCTCGCCGAAGGGGGAGATCACTACGAGCCGGTGACCTGGGAGCGCGCGTTCGACATCGTCGCCGAGGAGATCGCCGCGCTCGGCTCCCCGGACGAGGCGGTCTTCTACACCTCGGGGCGCACCAGCAACGAAGCGGCCTTCCTCTACCAGCTGTTCGCCCGGCAGCTCGGCACGAACAACCTCCCCGACTGCTCCAACATGTGCCACGAGTCGTCCGGTTCGGCGCTCACGGAGACCATCGGCATCGGCAAGGGCAGCGTCCTGCTGGAGGACCTCTACAAGGCCGACCTGATCATCGTCGCCGGTCAGAACCCCGGTACGAACCACCCGCGCATGCTCACCGCCCTGGAGAAGGCGAAGGCGAACGGCGCGAAGATCGTCAGCGTCAACCCGCTGCCCGAGGCGGGCCTCGAGCGCTTCAAGAACCCGCAGACCCCGCAGGGCATGCTCAAGGGCGCCGCGCTCACCGATCTGTTCCTGCAGATCCGCATCGGCGGCGACCAGGCCCTGTTCCGCCTCCTCAACAAGCTGATCCTCGACACGGAAGGTGCGGTCGACGAGGAGTTCGTCCGCGGACACACCGACGGCTACGAGGAGTTCGCGGCCGCGGCGAAAGACGCCGACTGGGACGAGACGCTGGCGGCGACGGGCCTCACGCGCGAGGAGATCGAGCGGGCCCTCGGCATGGTGCTCGCCTCCGAGCGGACGATCGTCTGCTGGGCGATGGGCCTCACCCAGCACAAGCACTCGGTGCCGACCATCCGCGAGATCGTCAACTTCCTTCTGCTGCGCGGCAACATCGGCCGCCCGGGCGCGGGCGTGTGCCCGGTGCGCGGCCACAGCAACGTCCAGGGCGACCGCACGATGGGCATCTTCGAGCGCCCCGCGCCCGCCTTCCTGGACGCCCTGGAGCGGGAGTTCGGCTTCGCGCCGCCGCGCGAGCACGGCTACGACGTCGTCCAGGCCATCCGCGCCCTGCGCGACGGCGTGGCGAAGGTCTTCTTCGCCATGGGCGGCAACTTCGTCTCCGCCTCCCCCGACACGGACGTCACCGAGGCGGCCATGCGCCGCGCCCGCCTGACCGTGCACGTGTCGACGAAGCTCAACCGCTCGCACGCGGTCACGGGCGCGCGTGCCCTGATCCTGCCCACCCTGGGCCGCACCGAGCGCGATCTGCAGGGCGGCGGCGAGCAGTTCGTCACCGTCGAGGACTCGATGGGCATGGTGCACGCCTCCCGCGGCCGTCTGGACCCCGCGAGCAAGCACCTGCTGTCCGAGCCGGCCATCGTCTGCCGGCTGGCACGCCGCGTGCTGGGCGCGGAGAACCCGGTGCCGTGGGAGGAGTTCGAGAAGGACTACGCGACGGTCCGCGACCGCATCGCGCGCGTGGTCCCCGGCTTCGAGGACTTCAACGCCCGCGTGGCCCGCCCGGGCGGCTTCGCCCTCCCGCACGCCCCGCGCGACGAGCGCCGCTTCCCGACGGCGACGGGCAAGGCCAACTTCACCGCCGCGCCCGTCGAGTACCCCGAACTGCCCGCGGGCCGCCTGCTGTTGCAGACGCTGCGCTCGCACGACCAGTACAACACCACGATCTACGGCCTCGACGACCGCTACCGCGGCATCAGGAACGGCCGCCGGGTGGTGCTGGTCAACCCCGAGGACGCGCGGACGCTCGGGGTCGCCGAGGGGTCGTACGTGGACCTGGTGAGCGAGTGGAGGGACGGCGTCGAGCGCAGGGCGAACGGCTTCCGGGTCGTGCACTACCCGACGGCCCGCGGCTGCGCGGCCGCGTACTACCCCGAGACCAACGTCCTCGTCCCGCTGGACGCCACCGCCGACACCAGCAACACCCCGGCCAGCAAGTCCGTCGTCGTGCGTCTGGAACAATCGGCAGCCGACTGAGCGTTTGCTCAGCCAGCTGGGACGATTGATCAGGACGAACGGAGCAGGGCCGATGGGCGAGCAGAACAACGTGACGTTCCCGCAGGGGGTCATCGACGAGTACGCCGCACTCGGCGTCGACCTCCCGGCCCTGTTCTCCGCCGGGCACCTCGGCACCCGTATGGGCGTGGAGATCCTGGAGGCCTCGGCGGACCGTGTCGTCGGCACGATGCCGGTCGAGGGCAACACCCAGCCGTACGGCCTGCTGCACGGCGGCGCCTCCGCCGTGCTGGCCGAGACCCTCGGCTCCGTCGGCTCGATGCTGCACGGGGGCAGCTCCAAGATCGCGGTCGGCGTCGACCTCAACTGCACCCACCACCGCGGCGTCCGCTCGGGCCTGGTCACCGGGGTGGCCACGCCCGTGCACCGGGGCCGGTCGACGGCAACGTACGAGATCGTGATCAGCGACGAGCAGGAGCGCCGTGTGTGCACCGCCCGTCTGACCTGCCTGCTCCGTGACGTACGGCCCGGCGACGGGGCGCCGGTGGGCGCCGCCGCCGGCTGACCGGCCCCGGCCTCCCCGCCGGCCCTGCGTCCCGCCTCTGGCCCGACCCGCCGATCAGGCCATAGCGTCATGTCATGAGAACGGGAGGAGCCGCCCGTCCGACGACGGTGGTCGGCTGCGGGCTGGCGCTGGTCCTGGTGACGAGCGGTGCGTGCGCCGGGTGCGGCTCGTCGGGCTCCGGGAGCGGTGCGGCCGCCCCGCGCACCGCATCGGCCGCACCGTCCGCCACCGCACCCGAGGCGCTGTGCGCGCGGGTCGTCACGTACTGGTCGCGCAAGGTGCTGGACAGCCACACCTACGGGGACTACCAGACGATGGGCCTGTCCAACGGGCAGTACGACATCCTGCGGGACGTCGTGGACGCCGCGCGGGCCACCAAGAAACGCCAAGGCGCCTCGGCGGCCGACCGGTTGATCGTCCGCCGGGCGCGCGAGGGCTGCCGGGACTGGTACCGCACCGGCGGTCCGAGCAACGGGCCGTGGCAGTGAGCGGCGTCGGCCCCCTGGAGCCGGGCGAGGGCACCTGGGCCCGGGACACCCCGGAAGGCGGCACCGCCACCCTGCCCCGGCGGCCGCGCGGCCCCCTCGGGCAGTGGTTCGACCGGCACCGGCGCGCCGCCGTCGCGGGCATCACGGCCGCAGCAGTCCTCGTGGCGGGCGGCTATCTCTACCTCACCCGGCCGCACAGGCCGCCGCCCCCTCCGCCGCCGTACCCGTCTCAGGTTGTGGACATCACCTACCTCGCCCCGGTGACCGCCCCGAAGCCGGAAAGGCCCGGCAGCTTCAGCTTCACGGTGGACCTGAGCGTGGCGTCGGGACCGCCCGTCACGGTCCGGGACATCGCCCAGCCCTACGCCGGCCTGACCCTGACCTCGCAGCCCCGCACCCCTTTCCGGACACGGGCAGGCGACAGTCGCAAGGTCGTGATCACCATGCACGTCACGCAATGCCGTAATACGCCGGAAAGTGCCGGACTCCCTTTCCTGGACGTAACTCTGCGTAATACGCGCGCAATGGAGGTCCACAGTTTCATCCTGGGGCAGCGCTATGCACAGCACCTCTCCAGTGCCCTACAAGCCATCTGCGACAACACTTCCCGGTAATTAGCAAAACTCCCGAAGCGCCTGACAGCCCCGCGCGGGTCCTGCAGGTTCTCAGAATGTGGACGGGGCGAATCGGCTGGAATTCCGCTGTTCCACCCACCGTGTACCGCTCTGCATAACGTGGGGTCATAACAAGACAGTCACAGCCTCAGTCAGACCCTCCTCCAGGCTTCCTCCACACGCTTAGAGTCACCGCCAGTCACCGTGCTGCCGAAAAGTCACTTCGGCCCGGCGCAGCGACTCGGCCACTCCCAGGGGGGAGGGGCCGGTGACAGGGAAAGGACTGATCGTGCGTCAACGTTCGCTCATCGCCATCACCGCCGCCCTGGCGGCGGGAGCACTCACCCTCACCGCCTGCGGCTCGCGCGACAGCGGCGACAAGGGCAACTCCGGCAGCGGTGGCACCACCGTCACCATCGGAGTCGACGCCCCGCTGACCGGCGACCTGTCCGCGCTGGGCCAGGGCATCAAGAACTCCGTCGATCTCGCCGTGAAGAACGCCAACAAGCAGAAGCTCGTGGACGGCGTCACCTTCAAGATCGAGGCCAAGGACGACCAGGCACAGCCCTCCTCGGGCCAGCAGAACGCCTCGTCCCTGGTCGCCGACAAGAACGTCATGGGTGTCGTCGGCCCCCTGAACTCCTCGGTCGCCGAGTCCATGCAGAAGGTCTTCGACGACGCCAAGCTGGTCGAGGTCTCCCCGGCCAACACCAACCCCGCCCTGACCCAGGGCACGAACTGGCAGACCACCAAGGCCCGCCCGTTCAAGTCGTACTTCCGCACCGCGACCACGGACGCCATCCAGGGCCCGTTCGCCGCCGAGTACGTCTACAACACGGCCAAGAAGAAGAAGGTCTTCGTCATCGACGACAAGAAGACCTACGGTGCCGGCCTCGCCGCCACCTTCACCGCCGAGTTCAAGAAGCTCGGTGGCACGGTCGTGGGCACCCAGCACATCAACCCCGACACCAAGGACTTCTCCTCGGTCGCCACCCAGGTGAAGAACTCCGGTGCCGAGGCCGTCTACTACGGCGGTGAGTACCCGCAGGCCGGTCCGCTCAGCAAGCAGATCAAGTCGACCGGTGCCAAGATCCCGCTCGTCGGCGGTGACGGCATCTTCGACCCGACCTTCATCAAGCTGGCCGGCGCCAACGCCACCGGCGACCTCGCCACCTCGGTCGGCGCCCCGGTGGAGACGCTCGACTCCGCCAAGAAGTTCGTCGCCGACTACAAGGCCGGCGGCTACTCGGAGGAGTACGGCGCCTACGGCGGCTACTCCTACGACTCCGCCTGGGCCATCATCCAGGCCGTGAAGAAGGTCGTCGACGACAACAACGGCAAGCTGCCGTCCGACGCCCGCGCCAAGATCACCGCAGCCATGCAGGGCGTGTCCTTCGACGGAGTCACCGGCAAGGTCTCCTTCGACCAGTACGGTGACGCCACCAACAAGCAGCTCACCGTCTACGCCGTGAAGAACGGTGCCTGGGCGGCCGTCAAGTCCGGTACGTTCACCGGCTGACCCTCACCCGCACCATTCACGAGCCGCGCGGGGCGCTGTTCCACAAGCGCCCCGCGCGTTCTCGCATCCGGCTTCATCCGTCGAAATCATCCGAAAGTCTCGGAGGACATGCGGTGAACGAACTGCCGCAGCAGCTGGTCAACGGCCTGCTACTGGGATCCATGTACGGGCTGGTCGCCATCGGTTACACGATGGTCTATGGCATTGTCCAGCTCATCAACTTCGCCCACGGCGAGATCTTCATGACCGGAGCCTTCGGTGCTCTGACGGTCTATGCCTACGTTCTGCCCAGCGGCACCTCGATGTGGATCGCCCTGCCGCTGATGCTGATCGGCGCCATCATCGTCGCCACGGCCGTCGCCGTGGGAGCGGAACGGTTCGCCTACCGCCCCCTGCGAGGCGCCCCCCGCCTCGCCCCCCTCATCACCGCCATCGGCCTCTCCCTCGCCCTTCAGCAGGCGGTGTGGGCCTGGTACCCGGACGCCAAGTCCTCCCGGACCTTCCCGCAGATCGACGGCGGGCCGTTCCACATCGGAAGCGTCACCATCCAGACCGGCGACATCTTCCTGCTCATCGCCGCCCCCGTCAGCATGGCCGTCCTCGGCTACTTCGTCATGAAGACCCGTACCGGACGCGGTATGCAGGCCACCGCGCAGGACCCGGACACGGCCAAGCTCATGGGCGTCAACACCGACCGCATCATCGTGATCGCCTTCGCCCTCGGCGCCGTCTTCGCCGCCGTCGGAGGTGTCGCCTACGGCCTCAAGTACGGCGAGATCAACTTCCGCATGGGCTTCATCCTCGGCCTCAAGGCGTTCACCGCGGCCGTCCTCGGCGGTATCGGCAACATCTACGGAGCCATGATCGGTGGCGTCGTGCTCGGTGTCGCCGAGACCCTGGCCTCCGCCTACATCTCCGACATCCCCGGCATGGAAAAGTTCGGCAGTCAGTCCTGGGCGGATGTCTGGGCGTTCGTACTCCTCATCCTTGTGCTCCTCTTCAGGCCTCAAGGTCTGCTCGGCGAGCGCGTCGCGGACAGGGCGTGACACCGATGACCACACAGACCACCGCTCCAGAGACCCCTGGGACCCCGGCCGCGGCCGCCCCGTCCGGCCTGATCGGCCTCTCGCCGCAACTCGGCCGCGCCCTCGCCCTCGGCGGCGGCGTCCTCACGATCATCTCGACGTTCATGTCCTGGACCTGGACGTCCGCGTTCCCCGGCGACCTCACCGTCTACGGCTACCCGGGCGGACTGCAGGTCCTCGTGCTGATCGGCGGCATCTTCACCACCCTGTTCGCGCTGGCCGGTTACGGCGTCTCATGGCTGCGCGGGCTGGTGCCCGCCGGCGGCGACGCCGCCCTCAAGATGGCCGCGCTCGCCGCGTTCGCCACCGCCTGGTACACGGTCATCGCGATCAGCGACGAACTCGGCGGCGTCGTCAACCTCGACCCGGGCGGCTACCTCGTCGCGATCGGCAGCCTCGCCGCCTTCGTCGGCGCCCTGGCGCTGCCCTTCCAGCACCCCGAGCCCGAGCCGATCGACCCCGACGACTCCGCCTGGGAGCACTTCAGGAACAAGTCGTCCCACTGGTGGGAGACCGTCAAGACGGCCTTCGCCGCCAACCACGCGCGGCCCGTCGGCAAGCTCCCGGCCTTCGTCGAGATCCTGATCATCGCGGGCATCATGGCCCTCGGCCTGCTGGTCTTCACCTACGGCATCGGCACCCAGTACGACGAGCTGTTCGTCGGCTTCCTGATCACCGCCGGCTTCGGCTTCACCGCCCTCAACAAGGCCGGTCTGGTCGCCCAGGCCTCCCAGATCACCGCCCGGCACCAGACCATCACCGTCTGGGGCGCCTTCATCGCGGCGGCGCTGTTCCCCTTCACCCAGACCGACGACCAGTACGCGACCCTCGGCGTCTACATCCTGATCTTCGCCACCGTCGCCCTCGGCCTGAACATCGTCGTCGGCCTCGCCGGCCTCCTCGACCTCGGATACGTCGCCTTCCTCGGTGTCGGCGCGTACGCCGCGGCCCTGGTCTCCGGCTCGCCCAGCTCGCCGTTCGACGTGCAGTTCCCGTTCTGGGCGGCCGTCCTCGTCGGTGCCGCGGCCTCGCTCACCTTCGGCGTCCTCATCGGTGCGCCGACCCTGCGACTGCGCGGCGACTACCTGGCCATCGTCACCCTCGGCTTCGGTGAGATCTTCCGCATCACGGCCAACAACCTGGACGGCACCTCCGGTCCGGACATCACCAACGGCTCCAACGGCATCTCCTCGATCCCGAACCTGAAGATCCTGGGCTGGGACCTCGGTGCCCCGCACGACATCCTCGGCTTCACCATCGGCCGGTTCGCCAACTACTTCCTGCTGATGCTGGTCATCACGGCCATCGTCGTCCTCGTCTTCCGGCGCAGCGGCGACTCCCGCATCGGCCGCGCCTGGGTCGCCATCCGCGAGGACGAGACCGCCGCGCTCGCCATGGGCATCAACGGCTTCAAGGTCAAGCTCATCGCCTTCGCCGTCGGCGCCTCCCTCGCGGGTCTCGCCGGCACCGTGCAGGCGCACGTGACCTACACCGTCACGCCCGAGCAGTACCAGTTCGCCGGCCCGATCCCGCCGAACTCCGCGTTCCTGCTCGCCGCGGTCGTCCTCGGCGGCATGGGCACCATCGGCGGCCCCCTCATCGGTGCCTCCCTGCTCTACCTCATCCCGAACAAGCTCCAGTTCCTCGGCGACTACCAGCTCTTCGCGTTCGGTGTCGCGCTCATCCTGCTGATGCGCTTCCGCCCGGAGGGCCTCGTCGCCAACCGGCGCCGCCAGCTTGAGTTCCATGAAGAGGCCGAAGTGCCCACAGTCCTCAGCAAGACAGGGGCCTGACCACACATGACCACCGACACCTCAACCCAGGGCACCACCCCGGGCGCCACCGCCCCCGGACAGGTCGTACTCGACGCCCGCGGCGTGACCATGCGCTTCGGCGGCCTGACCGCCGTGCGCAACGTCGACCTCACCGTCAACAGCGGCGAGATCGTCGGCCTCATCGGGCCCAACGGCGCCGGCAAGACCACCTTCTTCAACTGCCTCACCGGCCTCTACATCCCCACCGAGGGCGAGGTCCGCTACAAGGACACCGTGCTGCCGGCGAAGTCCTTCAAGGTGACCGCGGCCGGTATCGCGAGGACCTTCCAGAACATCCGTCTGTTCGCCAACATGACGGTCCTGGAGAACGTCCTCGTCGGCCGCCACACGCGCACCAAGGAGGGCTTCTGGTCCGCGGTGCTGCGCCTGCCGAGCTTCCACAAGGCCGAGGCGACCTCGCGCGCACGCGCCATGGAGCTCCTGGAGTTCGTGGGCCTCGCGGCCAAGGCCGACCACCTCGCGCGCAACCTGCCCTACGGCGAGCAGCGCAAGCTGGAGATCGCCCGGGCCCTGGCCAGCGAGCCGGGTCTGCTGCTGCTCGACGAGCCGACCGCCGGCATGAACCCGCAGGAGACCAGGGCCACCGAGGAACTGGTCTTCGCGATCCGCGACCGGGGCATCGCCGTCCTCGTCATCGAGCACGACATGCGGTTCATCTTCAACCTCTGCGACCGGGTCGCCGTACTGGTCCAGGGCGAGAAGCTCGTCGAGGGTGACAGCGCCACCGTCCAGGGCGACGAGCGCGTCATCGCCGCCTACCTGGGAGAGCCCTTCGAGGACTCCCCCGGCGACCAGGAGATCGCCCGGGTCGAGGCCGCCGAGACCCAGTCCGGCACCCCGACGGACGCCGCGCCCGGCAAGGAGACCGACCGATGACCGCACTGCTCGAGGTCGAGGACCTCCGCGTCGCCTACGGCAAGATCGAGGCCGTCAAGGGCATCTCGTTCAAGGTCGAGGCGGGCGAGGTCGTCACCCTCATCGGGACCAACGGCGCCGGCAAGACCACCACGCTGCGCACCCTGTCGGGTCTGCTCAAGGCGGTCGGCGGCCAGATCAAGTTCAACGGCAAGTCGCTGAAGAAGACCCCGGCCCACCAGATCGTCTCCCTCGGGCTCGCCCACTCGCCCGAGGGGCGGCACATCTTCCCCAGGATGACGATCGAGGACAACCTGCGCCTCGGCGCCTTCCTGCGCAACGACAGGGCGGGCATCGAGAAGGACATCCAGCGCGCCTACGACCTCTTCCCGATCCTGGGAGAGCGGCGCAAGCAGGCCGCGGGCACCCTGTCCGGCGGTGAGCAGCAGATGCTCGCCATGGGCCGCGCCCTGATGTCCCAGCCCAAGCTGCTGATGCTCGACGAGCCCTCGATGGGTCTGTCGCCGATCATGATGCAGAAGATCATGTCGACCATCGCCGAGCTCAAGTCGCAGGGGACGACCATTCTGCTCGTCGAGCAGAACGCCCAGGCGGCGCTGTCGCTGGCCGACCACGGCCACGTCATGGAGGTCGGCAACATCGTCCTGTCCGGCACCGGACAGGACCTGCTGAGCGACGAGTCGGTGCGCAAGGCGTACCTCGGCGAGGACTGAGCGCCTCCCGGCCGGCACGACGAGGCCCGCGCTCCCCGGACGACCGGGGGACGCGGGCCTCGTGACGTGTGCGCGCGGGTCAGCCCTTGGACGCCTTCTTCTCGTCGGCGTCCTGGATGACCGCCTCGGCGACCTGCTGCATGGACATGCGGCGGTCCATCGAGGTCTTCTGGATCCAGCGGAAGGCGGCCGGCTCGCTCAGGCCGTACTCGGTCTGCAGGACCGACTTCGCGCGGTCGACCAGCTTGCGGGTCTCCAGACGCAGCGTCAGGTCGGCGACCTCCTTCTCCAGCTCCTTCAGCTCGGTGAAGCGGGAGACGGCCATCTCGATCGCGGGTACGACGTCGCTCTTGCTGAAGGGCTTCACGAGGTACGCCATCGCGCCGGCGTCCCGGGCGCGCTCGACGAGGTCGCGCTGGGAGAAGGCGGTGAGCATCAGCACCGGGGCGATGCTCTCCTCGGCGATCTTCTCCGCCGCCGAGATGCCGTCGAGCTTGGGCATCTTGACGTCGAGAATGACGAGGTCCGGCCGGTGCTCACGGGCGAGCTCGATGGCCTGCTCGCCGTCACCGGCCTCGCCGACGACGGAATAACCCTCTTCCTCGAGCATCTCTTTGAGGTCGAGCCGAATCAGGGCCTCGTCCTCCGCGATGACGACACGGGTCGTCATCGGAGGCACGTGCGACTTGTCCTCGTCGGGCGTGTCCACGGGCTGGGGCGACTCGGGGGCGGTCACGGGGGCTCCTTGTTACGGGCCGGGCAGGTACTGCTGCGAGCAGCCTACCTAGCTGCAGCTGTGTGCGGTGACCCGGTACACTCCTCTCGGGTTGTCCAGCCGGGTTGGCGCAACTGGTTGACGCGGAGGTCTCAAACACCTCTGTCCGCAAGGACGTGTGGGTTCGAATCCCATACCCGGCACCCATAAGCGGATGTCCACGTTCTCGTGAACATCCCGCTTTTGCTGCGTTTCGTCGCGATCAATCGCAGCAGTGTGGCCGCATGGAACAGCACAGCCCTTCGATTCGCGCCCAAGCCGTCGCACTCATGCGCCAAGGCACCCCGAACCGTGTGGTCGCGGAGAGTCTCAACATCCCGCGCGGCACCGTCGGCTGGTGGCGCACCGAGGACCGTGGAGCACGCGGCGAGACATACGAAGAGCCCACGGACTGCCCACAGTGCACGGGCCGCGAGGTCGACAAGGCCGCATACTCATATCTGCCGGGCTTCTGTCTTGGCGACGGCCACATCATCTCGAAGCGCAAGCAGCACCACCTGTCCATCTTCTGCAACGCGGCCCAGACCGGCCTCATTGCCGCCGCCGAAGAGGCCATGCGCAAAGTGATGCCGCTCCCCAGCGTCACGCGGCATCACAAGCCCGGCTGTGTCGAGGTGAAGTCGTACACGAAGCACTGGACCTGCCTATTCCCACAGCACGGCCCGGGCAGGAAACACAAGCGCTCGATCGTCCTCGAACCCTGGCAGCAGGAAATCGTCGACGCCCACCTCTGGGAATTCGTCCGCGGCCTCATCCACTCCGACGGCTGCCGCCTCACCAACTGGACGACTCGCCTCGTAGCCGGAGAGCGCAAGCGCTACGCATCCGCCGCCTCTACACCGACACCCTCGACAAGCTCGGCATCGACTGGACCCACTGCACCCGGCATGGGAACCCGTACAACATCTCTGTCGCCAAGAAGGCCGCAGTCTCCCTCCTCGACACCCACATAGGCCCCAAGCACTAGCCCCCTACTTGGGACTGTCGTCCTCGCCGACGTGATGCACCCGGACCATGTTGGTGGAGCCGGACACCCCGGGCGGTGAGCCCGCCGTGATGACCACGATGTCGCCCTTCTCGCAGCGGCCGTACTTCAGCAGCAGATCGTCGACCTGGTCGACCATCGCGTCCGTGGAGTCCACGGGCGGACCGAGGAACGTCTCCGCTCCCCACGTCAGGCTGAGCTGCGAGCGCGTGGCCGCCTCGGGCGTGAAGGCGAGCAGCGGGATCGGCGAGCGGTAGCGGGACATCCGGCGGGCGGTGTCGCCGGACTGGGTGAACGCGACCAGGAACCTCGCCCCGAGGAAGTCGCCCATCTCCGCCGCCGCGCGGGCCACCGCGCCGCCCTGTGTACGGGGCTTGTTGTGTTCGGTCAGTGGCGGCAGGCCCTTGGCGAGCAGGTCCTCCTCCGCCGCCTCGACGATCTTCGCCATCGTCCGGACCGTCTCCACGGGGTACTTGCCGACGCTCGTCTCGCCGGACAGCATCACCGCGTCCGTGCCGTCGATGACCGCGTTGGCCACGTCGCTCGCCTCGGCGCGCGTCGGCCGTGCGTTGTCGATCATCGAGTCGAGCATCTGGGTCGCCACGATCACCGGCTTGGCGTTGCGCCTCGCCAGCTTGATCGCGCGCTTCTGGACGAACGGGACCTGCTCCAGCGGCATCTCCACGCCCAGGTCCCCGCGGGCGACCATGATCCCGTCGAAGGCGGCGACGACGTCGTCGATCGCGTCGACCGCCTGCGGCTTCTCCACCTTGGCGATGACGGGCAGACGGCGGCCCTCCTCATCCATGATGCGGTGGACGTCCTCGATGTCGCGGCCGCTGCGGACGAAGGAGAGCGCGATGACGTCGAAGCCGGTGCGCAGCGCCCAGCGCAGGTCGGCCTCGTCCTTCGCGGAGAGGGCGGGGACGGAGACCGCGACGCCGGGGAGGTTCAGGCCCTTGTGGTCGGAGACCATGCCGCCCTCGACGACGGTGGTGCGGACATGCGGGCCGTCCACGGAGGTGACCTCCAGGCAGACCTTGCCGTCGTCGACCAGGATGCGCTCACCGGGAGTGACGTCACCGGCCAGTCCCGGATACGTGGTGCCGCAGGTGTGCCCGTTTCCCTCCGCGCCCTCTTCGACCGAGATGGTGAAGGTGTCGCCGCGTTCAAGGAGTACGGGGCCTTCCGCGAAACTGCCGAGCCGAATCTTCGGACCCTGAAGATCGGCGAGGAGTCCGACGCTGCGGCCGGTCTCGTCGGCGGCCTTGCGCACCCGCCGGTATCGCTCCTCGTGCTCGGCGTGACCGCCGTGGCTGAGGTTGAACCGGGCCACGTCCATTCCGGCGTCGACCAGCGCTTTGATCTGGTCGTACGAGTCGGTGGCGGGCCCCAGAGTACAGACGATCTTTGCTCGGCGCATGATTCGAGCCTAGACCTTACCGGCAGGTAGAGAATTGGCCGGGCATGACCACTCAACAACCTTTGGGTGAAGCGGTGTTGACAAGTATTGAATTGTGCAGCCGAGTGCTCTGATGAGCATTTCCCCGGTCACGGCCCTTTCCTCTGCCTAAATGCGCGGCGGATTCATGGTGAATCGGGCATTGACCGCTGCGTGCACCTTCTGGCGCTGGGGTTCGAGGTCGAGGGCCGGCGCGGTGTCCTCAGCGGCGCCGCCGTAGGCCATGGAGCGCATACGGCCGGAGGACTGGGGGTAGGGCTGGGCGTCCTCGGCGCCGATGTCGGCCAGCTCCACCAGGGCCGCCAGCGAGGTGCCGAGCGCCTCCGCGTACTCCCTGGCCCGCTGGACCGCCTCCTTCACCGCCTGCTGCCGGGCCTCGCGGTGGGCCGGCGAGTCGGGGCGCAGCGCCCACCAGGGGCCGTCCACCCGGGTCAGCTCCAGGTCGGCCAGGCGGGTGGTGAGCTCGCCGAGGGCGGTGAAGTCGGTCAGCTCGGCGGTGAGGTGGACCCGGCCGTGATAGGCGTGCACCCGTTCGCCGCGGCCCTTCTCCCTGAGCTCCGGGCTGATGGAGAAGGCGCCCGTCTCCAGGCGTTCCACCGCCTCACCGTATGCCTTGACCAGGTCCAGGGCGGTGGCGTTGCGCCGGGTGAGGTCGTCGAGGGCGGCGCGGCGGTCCTTGCCGCGGGAGGCGACCGTGATGCCGATACGGGCGATCTCGGGGTCGACCTCGAGACGCGCCTCGCCTCGGACGGCGATGCGGGGCGCGTCGGGGGTGCCGTAGGGGACGGCGGGGCGGGGGTCGTCCGCTGCAGGGAGGGTCATACGACCCACTCTGTCACCTTCCGTCGGCGAGCGGGATGAGCACCTGGGCCTGCCGTGCCTGCGGGATCCGCGGCGGCTGCCGGGACTGGTCGAGTCCGAAGGTGGTGAAGGCCGTTCGGCTGGGGAGCCGGTAAGTCTCCTCCCCCGTCAGGGAGTTGAGGATGGTGGCGCTGCGCCAGGCGGCGAGACCGAGGTCGGGGGCGCCGACGCCGTGGCTGTGTCGTTCGGCGTTCTGGACGTAGATGTGGCAGCCGGAGCCGCTGACGCAGGGGTCCAGCGCGAGACGGAACTGCTCGTCCACGCGCGGGCGTTCACGTTTGTCACGGCGCAGATAGGGGTCGAGTCCGGCCAGGAGCCGGTCGAGCGGGCGTTCGCGGTAGCCGGTGGCGAGGACGACGGCGTCGGTGGTCAGCCGGGAGCGGGTGTCCTGCTGCACATGCTCCAGGTGGAGTTCGACCTTGGTGGTGGCGATACGGCCCGCGGTGCGCACGCGGACGCCGGGCGTGAGGACGACGTCGGGCCAGCCGCCGTGCAGGGTGCGGCGGTAGAGCTCGTCGTGGATGGCGGCGACGGTGTCGGCGTCGATGCCCTTGTGGAGCTGCCACTGCCCCGTGACGAGACGGTCGCGGACGCCTTCGGGCAGGGCGTGGAAGTAGCGGGTGTAGTCGGGCGTGAAGTGCTCCAGGCCGAGCTTGGAGTACTCCATGGGCGCGAAGGCCTCGGTACGGCCCAGCCAGTGGAGCTTCTCGCGGGCGGCGGGGCGCGCGCGGAGCAGGTCGAGGAAGATCTCCGCGCCCGACTGCCCCGAGCCGATGACGGTGACGTGCTCGGCGCCGAGCAGCGCCTCGCGGTGGGCGAGGTAGTCGGCGGCGTGCACGACGGGCACGCCGGGCGCCTCGGCAAGGGGCTTGAGGGGTTCGGGGACGTAGGGCTCGGTGCCGATGCCGAGGGCGATGTTCCGGGTGTACGTGCGGCCGAGCGCCTCGGCCTCCCCGTCGGCGTCGAGCTGGGTGAAGTCGACCTCGAAGACGTCCCGTTCGGGGTTCCAGCGGACGGCGTCGACCTGGTGGCCGAAGTGGAGTCCGGGCAGGCTGTCCGCGACCCAGCGGCAGTAGGCGTCGTACTCCGCGCGCTGGATGTGGAAGCGCTCGGCGAAGTAGAAGGGGAAGAGGCGGTCGCGGGCCTTGAGGTGGTTGAGGAAGGTCCAGGCACTGGCGGGGTCGGCGAGGGTCACCAGGTCGGCCAGGAAGGGGACTTGGATCCGGGAGCCCTCGATGAGCAGGCCCGGGTGCCAGGCGAAGGAGGGGCGCTGGTCGTAGAAGACGATGTCGAGTCCGGCGAGCGGCTGGGCCAGGGCGGCGAGGGAGAGGTTGAACGGGCCGATGCCGATGCCGACCAGGTCGCGGGGGGCGTCGGGCTCGTGGCGAGGTGGGTGGGAGCGGGGGGTCGTGCTCATCGGGGGGAGGGTCCTTCCACGAGTGCGTCGGCTTCTTCTGCGGCCGTCACGGCCTTGTCGGCCTCTTCGGTGATCTGCTCGGCGGCCTCTTCGACGAGGGTGAGGAGGGCGGTCAGGTCGGCGGGGCTGGTGTCGGGGTTGAGCAGGGTGGCCTTGAGCCAGAGCCGGCCGTCCAGACGGGCCCGGCCGAGGACGGCGCGGCCCTGGTGGAGAAGGCTTCGGCGTACGGCGGCCACGGTGTCGTCGGTGGCGTGTGCGGGCCGGAACAGGACCGTGCTGATGGCGGGCCGGTCGTGGAGTTCGAAGGCGGGATGGTGCCGGACGAGGTCCGCGAACTCGCGTGCGCGGTCGCAGACCTTGTCGACGAGGGCGCCCAGACCGCTGCGGCCGAGGCTCTTCAGCGTGACCGCGATCTTGAGGATGTCGGGGCGGCGGGTGGTGCGCAGCGAACGGCCGAGGAGGTCGGGGAGGCCGGCCGCGGTGTCGTCGTCGGCGTTGAGGTAGTCGGCGTGGTGCTTCAGGGCGGCCAGGTCGCGGGGTTGGCGCACCGCGAGGAGTCCCGCGGCGACCGGCTGCCAGCCGAGTTTGTGCAGGTCGAGGGTGACGGTGTGGGCGCGCTCCAGACCGGCGAGCCGCTCGCGGAGGCGGTCGCTGAACAGCAGGCCCCCGCCGTAGGCGGCGTCGATGTGCAGCCGGGCGCGGTGGGTGGTGCACAGCGCGGCGATCTCGGGGAGGGGGTCGATGAGGCCCGCGTCGGTGGTGCCGGCGGTGGCCGCGACGAGGTGGGGCCCGGGCAGGGTGGTCAGGGCCTCGTCGAGGGCGGCGGGGTCGAGCGTGCCTGCGGGGGCGGGGACGATCACCGGGTCGGGCAGGCCGAGGAGCCAGGCGGCGCGGGGCAGTGAGTGATGGGCGTTCGCGCCGCAGACGAGGCGGACGCCGGCGCTGTGTCTCTCGCGGGCCAGCAGCAGGGCGAGGTGGTTGGACTCGGTGCCGCCGGTGGTGACGACGGCGTCCGAGGCGCTCGCCTCTCTGGCCAGCGCGCGGGTGACGAGGGCTTCCAGGGCGGAGGCGGCCGGTGCCTGGTCCCAGGAGTCCAGGGACGGGTTGAGGACGCTCGCGGCCAGGTCGGCGGCGGTGGCGACGGCCAGCGGCGGGCAGTGCAGATGGGCGGCGCAGTGCGGGTGGGCCGGATCGGCCGCGCCCTCCGCGAGGGCGTGCACGAGGACGCGCAGGGCGTCGGGGTCGCCGTCCTGCGGCAGTACGTCCCCGACGGCGGCGTGCAGGCGGGCGGTGACGGCGTCGGGTCCGCCGGCGGGCAGGGGGCCTCCGCGCGCCTGCGCGCCCGCCTCCAGCGCGTCGAGCACGGTGTCGAGCAGGGGGCGCAGGGCGTCGCGGCCTTCGGGGCCCGAGGCGAGGCTCGGTGTGCTCATGGGTTCCTCCCGGGCGCGCGGGCTGAGGGAGTTCCAGCTTGTACACAGATGCGTGCGCGTGCCCGAAGAGTCAACGATCGGAACCCGAAAGTGGGTATGCCCTGCGGCGCTTCCGCGGGGGGTCCGCGGTGAGCGCCGCAGGGCCGGACGGGCTGGGTTACGCCTCCCGCACCCGCAACGCCCGGGCCAGGTCGTCCAGTTGATCGATCAGCTTCCTCCGCAGCGACGGGATCGGCTTCGCGTCCGTCAGGCAGGTCTCGCCCAGGCTGAGGGTCTCCTGGTCGACGGCGTGGAGGGGGAAGGCCCAGCGGCCGGCGGCGTCGGCGATGGCGGGGCCTCTGCGGGCGGCCACGGCCACCGCGTCCTCGTAGTAGCGGGGGACGTAGTCCCGGACCAGGTCGGCCTGTTCGGGCTGCCAGAAGCCCTGGGCGGTGGCGATGAAGAGGTAGTTGGAGAGGTCGGTGCGGTCGTCGCCGCCGAACATGGCCTCCCAGGCACGCGCCTTGGCCTGCTCGTCGGGCAGGGAGGCGCGGCAGCGGGCCGCGCCCTCCTGGCCGGTGGCGGAGGGGTCGCGGTCCAGTTCGGCGGCGATGGCGGCCTCGTCGGTCGCGCCGAGGACGGCGAGGCGGGCGAGGACGCGCCAGCGCAGGTCGGGGTCGAGTTCGGGGCCGCCGGGGACGGTGCCTTCGGCGAGCCAGGCGGCGATGGTGTCGGGCTGTGCGGCCACGGCGATGAAGTGGCGTACGGCGATCAGGCGCAGGCCGGGGTTGTCGCCGTCCTCGGTGCGGCGGATGAGGTCGCGGCACAGGGAGGAGAGGGTGCTCAGGGCCGCCGGGCGCTCGTCGGCGGTGACGTAGCGGTCGGTGACCTGGGCGGAGGCGAAGGCCAGGACACCCTGCACGAGGGCCAGGTCCGTCTCGTGCGGGAGGTGCGTGCGGGCCGCCTCGAGGTAGGCCGTGGGCGGGAGTTGACCGTCCCGGACGGCGTCGCGCAGGGCGTTCCACACGACCGCGCGCGTGAGCGGGTCGGGCAGGCCGGACAGGCTGGTGCGGACCGCCGCGAAGGACTCCGCGTCGAAGCGGATCTTGGCGTAGGTGAGGTCGCCGTCGTTCAGCAGGAGCAGGGCCGGGCGCTTGCCGAGGGAGCGGGGTTCGGTCTGCGGGACGTCCAGGTCGACGCGCTCGCGCAGGGTGAGCTGCCCGCCGTCGTCGGAGACGTCCTGGTCGTAGAGGCCCACGGCGATGCGGTGCGGCCGGCTGCCGGCGTGCTCGACCTGGAGCGTGTACGGGCCCGAGTCGCCGCGGGTCACCACCGGGGTGAGCGTGTCGACCCCGGTGGTGCGCAGCCAGGCGTCGGCCCAGGCGTGCACGTCGCGCTCCGTGGCGGAGGCGAGGGAGTCGATGAAGTCGGCGAGGGTGGCGTTGGCGAACTTGTGGCGCGCGAAGTGGGTGTTGATGCCCGCGAGGAAGTCCTTCTCGCCGAGCCAGGCCACGAGCTGACGCAGTGCGGAGGCGCCCTTGGCGTAGGAGATGCCGTCGAAGTTGAGGAGGGCGGAGGCCGTGTCGTCGACGTTCTCCGGGGCTACGGGGTGGGTGGACGGGCGCTGGTCGGCGTCGTAGCCCCAGGACTTGCGGGCGACTCCGAAGTCGGTCCAGGTGTCGGCGAAGCGGGTCGCCTCGGTGAGGGTCTGGTAGCCCATGTACTCGGCGAAGGACTCGTTCAGCCAGATGTCGTCCCACCACCGGAGGGTGACGAGGTCGCCGAACCACATGTGGGCCATCTCGTGGGCGATGACCATGGCGCGGGTCTGCCGCTCGGTGTCGGTGACCGCGGAGCGGTAGACGAACTCGTCGCGGAAGGTGACCAGACCCGGGTTCTCCATCGCGCCGGCGTTGAACTCGGGGACGAACGCCTGGTCGTAGGAGTCGAAGGGGTACGGCTCCTGGAACTTCTCGTGGTAGCGGTCGTAGCACTGCTTGGTGATCTCGAAGAGCTCGTCGGCGTCCGCGTCCAGGTGGGGGGCGAGCGAGCGGCGGCAGTGCAGGCCGAAGGGCAGGCCGCGGTGCTCGGTGCGCACGGAGTGCCAGGGGCCGGCGGCCACGGCGACGAGGTAGGTCGACATCAGCGGGGTGGCGGCGGCCTGCCAGCGGCCCTCGCCGAGGTGTTCGGTGACGCCGTTGGCGAGGACGATCGAGCCTTCGGGGGCCTTGACCGTCAGCTCGAAGACGGACTTGAGGTCGGGCTGGTCGAAGGCGGCGAAGACGCGCTGCACGTCCTCCATGAACAGCTGCGTGTAGAGGTAGGTCTCGCCGTCGGTGGGGTCGGTGAAGCGGTGCATGCCCTCGCCGGTGCGGGAGTAGCGCATGCTCGCGTCGATGCGCAGCTCGTGCTCGCCCGCGGTGAGACCCTTCAGCGGCAGGCGGTTCTCGTGCAGGGTCCCGGGGTCGAGGGGCTGTCCGTCGAGCGTGGCCGAGCGCAGTTCGGCGGGCTTGAGCTCCACGAAGGTGTCCGCGTCCGCGTGCGCGCTGAACCGGATGACGGTGCGGGAGTCGAAGGTCTCGTCGCCGGTGGTCAGATCGAGGTCGATCGTGTAGCGGTGGACGTCGAGGAGCGTGGCACGGGTCTGCGCTTCGTTGCGCGTCAGTACGGACATGCAGGCAATGCTGCCTGATGCCACTGACAAGGCACAGGGGAAATCGGTACGCGAACGGTGCCCGCTCCCCCAGCGCGCTACCTCCGCTCCTCTTCGAGCTCTCCGTTGTGCGCCCGGTCGGCGCGCTGGACGGGGAGATGGGCGTCCGGGTGGGGCAGGGCGAGCGAGCGGGGCACGGGGTCTCCGGCCTCGTCGTGGTCCTTGACCAGAGCGCGCAGTTCGCGGACCTCCTGCTCCAGGTCGAGGAAGCGCCGGTGGGCGTCGTAGAGGTAGCGGACCTTGGTGCGCAGTGCCCACGGGTCGATGGGCTTGGTGACGAGGTCGGCGACGCCGAGTCCGAAGGCCGCGGAGGTCAGGAGGTGGTCGACGCCGAAGCCGGTGAGCAGGATGACCGGTATGTGCTGGGTCTGTTCCACCCGGCGCATGTAGCGGACCACGTCCAGGCCGCTGACGCCGGGCATGCGGACGTCGAGCAGCAGAAGGCCGACCTGCCCGCGGAGCACCTGCTTGAGGGCGTCGTCGCCGTTCGTGGCCCGTCCCAGCTGGTAGCCCAGCGGGGCCAGGGCGCTCTCCAGGGCGTACAGCGTGTCCTCGTGGTCGTCGACGATGAGGATCTTGGCATCCGGCATGGCCCGACGTCCCTCCCGCGTGGACAACCAGTTTATGACCGGAATGCTGACGTGGCGTGCTCGTCAGCTGACAAGGAGTGCACAGCGCAGCATGCCCCCTGTCGGCCGTGCTGTCACGCCCCCTGTGGCATCTGCCGAGGTCAATTGGCCGTCTGCGCGGACCCGTTCACGGTGTCCTCCGCGATGCGCTCGTGGTGACGGATCACTTCCGCGACGATGAAGTTCAGGAACTTCTCAGCGAACGCCGGGTCCAGCTTGGCGGCCTCCGCGAGGGCGCGCAGGCGCGCGATCTGGCGCGCCTCGCGGGCCGGGTCGGCGGGCGGCAGCCGGTGCGCGGCCTTGAGGTGGCCGACCTGCTGGGTGGCCTTGAAGCGCTCGGCGAGCATGTGGATGACGGCCGCGTCGATGTTGTCGATGCTGTCGCGCAGCCTGGCGAGTTCCGCGCGGACGGCAGGGTCGACGTCCTGGGTGCCGGTGTTGCTGGTGGTCATGGGCGTCCACCCTAAGGGGCGGGCCCGGGTGCGATCATCCCTGCGGGCCGGGTGAGGGGCCGATCCTGGGCGGATCGTCAGCGTCCGGCACCCGGTCGCTCCAGCCGCCGGGCACGGTGCGGTACTGCTGGGCGCGGAAGCGGACCGGGGGCATGCCGACGCGGCGGGTGAACAGGCGGGAGAAGTAGGCCGGATCGTCGTAGCCGACGCGGCGGGCGACGGCGGCGACGGGCAGTTCGGTGGCGGCGAGGAGCTCCTTGGCGCGGCCCAGGCGGATGCCGAGCAGATAGTCCTTGGGGCTGCATCCGGCCCCGCGGCGGACGGCGGTGCGCAGTTCGGCCGGGGTCATGCCGTGCCGGGCGGCGTGCTCGGCGACCGACATCGGCAGACAGGCGTCGCGGGCGAGGGCCTTGAGGACGGGGTCGCCGTCGGGGGCGAGGTCGGCGCGGGCGCGGCGCAGGGCGACGAGGAGCTCGTGGACGGCGGCGCCGGTCTCGACCTCCAGCAGCGGGTTGCCCTGGCGGGCTGCCCGGGCGATGCGCCCGATCACGCCGCGCGCGCCCGTGGCGTCCGAGAGGGGCACGACGGGGCGGTCCGGCTCGATGTAACCGAGTTCGGTGTACGCGGCGACGGCGGGCCCGGTGAAGACGACGAAGCCCTCGTCCCAGCCGCCGTCGGGGGCCGCCCCGTAGTGGTGCGGCACCCCGGGGGTGAGCCACAGCAGCGCGGGCGCGGTGACCTCCGTGCGGCGGCCGTCGGGTTCGAGGAACCAGCCGCCGCCCGCGCTGACGACGACGGCGACGTGGTGGTCGAGGGTGCGGGGACCGACGGTGGGCAGCGCGCCGTACTGCAGGCCGACGCCGAGGCAGACCAGGCCGAGCCGGTGGTGGGCCGGTCCGGGCGTGAAGAACCGCATCCAGGTGTGGTACATCCGCGCTCCGTGTGGCCGTGTTTCGGTCCAAGTAGCGGTGATCTTTGTCCATGGACGGGACGGCCGCAAAGGGGTGAGGGTTGAGCGCATGAGCGAGTTCGGGGTGGGGGACGCTGATTTCCTGCTGGACGGGCGGCCGGTGCGGCTGCTGTCCGGCGCGCTGCACTACTTCCGGGTGCACGAGGCGCACTGGGAGCACCGGCTGAGGATGCTGCGGGCGATGGGCCTCAACTGCGTGGAGACGTACGTCCCGTGGAACCTGCACGAGCCGCGGCCGGGCCGGTACCAGGACGTGCAGGCGCTCGGCCGCTTCCTGGACGCGGCCCGTCGGGCGGGGCTGTGGGCCATCGTGCGCCCGGGGCCGTACATCTGCGCCGAGTGGGAGAACGGCGGCCTGCCGCACTGGCTGACGGGCGAGCTGGGCTCGCGCGCGCGTACCCGCGACGAGACCTACCTGGGGTACGTGCGGGGCTGGTTCCATCACCTGCTGCACGAGATCGTGCCCCGGCAGATCGACCGCGGCGGCCCGGTGATCATGGTGCAGGTCGAGAACGAGTACGGCAGCTACGGCTCGGACGCGGCATATCTGCGCCGCCTGGCCGACCTGTTGCGGGAACAGGGAGTCACGGTCCCGCTGGTCACCTCCGACGGCCCGGAGGACCACATGCTCACCGGCGGTTCGATCCCCGGTGTGCTCGCCACGGTGAACTTCGGCTCCCACGCGCGCGAGGCGTTCGAGACGCTGCGCCGGTACCGCCGCGAGGGGCCGCTGATGTGCATGGAGTTCTGGTGCGGCTGGTTCGACCGCTGGGGCGGCGAGCACGCCACCCGCGACGCCGGGGACGCCGCGGCCGCCCTGCGGGAGATCCTGGAGTGCGGGGCCTCGGTCAACCTTTACATGGCGCACGGCGGCACCAGCTTCGCCGGCTGGGCGGGCGCCAACCGGGGCGGAGGTGACCTGCACGAGGGGCCCCTGGAGCCCGACGTGACGTCGTACGACTACGACGCCCCGATCGACGAGACGGGGCGTCCGACGGAGAAGTTCTGGCGCATGCGTGAGGTCCTCGCCGAGTACGCCGAGGGCCCGCTGCCCGAACCGCCGCCCCCGCCCGCGCCGTTGGGCGCGCCGGCCGACGTGCGCCTGACCGGCTGGGCGCCGCTTGACGTCGTACTGGAGGCGCGCGGAGGCCCGGAGAAGGCGGCTCCCGTGCCACCCACCTTCGAGGAACTGGACGTGGACCGGGGTCTCGTGCGGTACGCCGTGACGGTGCCCGGCCCGCGGCAGCCGTATCCGCTGATCGCACGCGGCCTGCGGGACCTGGCCGTGGTGTACGTCGACGGCGAGCGGGCCGGTGTGCTCGGCGAGGGCGACGAGCAGCTCAAGGAGCCCGTCGCCGGGCACGCGCGCGTGGAGCTGTGGGTGGAGTCCCTGGGGCGGGTCAATTACGGGCCGCGCAGCGGCGAGCCCAAGGGCATCACCGGTGGCCTGCTGCACGAGCGGCAGTATCTGCACGACGTACGCGCGCGTGGACTGCGTCTGGACGCGCTCGACGACATCGGGGACGTCCCCTTCGGGCCGCTTCCCGAGCATGAGGGCCCGGGGCTGTACCGGGGCACCGTCACGGTGCGCGGCGCCGGCGACGCACGGCTCGAGCTGCCTGGCCGGAGCCGTGGGTTCGCCTGGATCAACGGGTTCAATCTGGGCCGCTACTGGTCCGTCGGGCCGCAGCGCTCGCTGTACGTGCCCGGCCCGGTGCTGCGCGAGGGCGAGAACGAGGTGTGGCTGCTGGAGCTGGACGGTTCGGACCCGGCCGGGACGGGGAGCGTCTTGCTGCGGACTCTCTAGGGGACTCCCCGTAGAGTGGAACCGGGTGCAGGTCGTCCTGGGGGTCAGGCGTGGCGAACGGCGGACCGGTCGAGCACGGCTTCCCACATCTGGAGAAGGTGCGGGACGCCATCACCGCGCTCTACAGACGGCTGTCGTACGACACGATCCGGACGTTCTCCAGCAGCGTCGCCCCCGCCGACGTGGCGTTCGTCGACACGGACGACATCTATCTGGGCGCCCAGCGGGTTGCCCACGAGCTCGTACGGCACTACCGCCTCCCGGACGCCCGCCTGATCGTCAGCTTCCGGGAGATGGAGCACGCGGCGAACATCGAACTCGCCGCGGGCCCCGAGTACTTCGTCGAGCTGAACGACCGCTTCCGCACCCATCGGCGCGACATCGGGGCCGCGCTGGCCCACGAGATCATGCACGTCTATCTGCACCGGCTCGACCTGTCGTTCCCCGGCACCCGCGACAACGAGATCCTGACGGACACGGCGACGACCTATCTGGGGGCGGGCTGGCTGCTGCTGGACGCCTACCGCGAGGACTCGGCGTCCTCCCAGAAGCTCGGCTATCTGACACCCGAGGAGTTCGGCTACGTCCTGGCGAAGCGGGCGCTGATCTTCGACGAGGACCCGTCGATCTGGTTCACCAGCCCGCAGGCCTACGAGGCCTACAACCGCGGCATGGCCAAGGCCCGCCACGACGAGCAGCAGCCCCCGCTGACGGCGGCCGGCTGGGCGGGGCGGCGGCGCTACGCCCGTGATCGCCGGCATGCCCAGGACCAGCACGCCCCTGCGTCGCACCCCGGCGTGCCGTATTCGTTCAGCCCTGACGGCCGCGGTCCGCTGCGGGTGTCGTTCCCCTGTCCCACGTGTCATCAGCGGATCCGGGTGCCCGTGCGGGGGCGTGTCCGCGCGCGGTGCGGGTTGTGCCGGACCGTGCTGGAGTGCGACACGTAGCCGGCTGGGGGTGCGGCCAGGTCCGGGGGCTGCCCTCAGGCCCCGTAGACCGCCCTTGGCGCCTCCGCCTCCGCGAGCAGTTTCAGTGCCGTCTCCCCCGCCTCGGCCGGGCTCCACCGGGCGCCCTTGTCGGCGCTCGGGCCGGGGCGCCAGCCCTCCATGACCGTGATCCGGCCGCCCTCCGCCTCGAAGACGCGGCCGGTCACGCCGGCGCTCGCGGCGGAGCCGAGCCAGACGACGAGGGGGGAGACGTTGCCGGGGGCCATCGCGTCGAAGCCGGTGGCCGGTGCCGCCATCGTCCCGGCGAAGGTGCGTTCCGTCATCCGGGTCCGGGCCGCGGGCGCGATCGCGTTGACCTGGACGCCATAGCGGGCCAGTTCGGCCGCCGCGACCAGCGTCAGGCCTACGATGCCCGCCTTCGCGGCGCTGTAGTTCCCCTGCCCGACCGACCCCAACAGGCCTGCTCCGCTGCTGGTGTTGATGATCCGGGCCGTCGGCGTGCGTCCCGCCTTGGCCTCCGTGCGCCAGTGGGCGGCGGCGTGCCTCAGCGGCAGGAAGTGGCCCGTGAGATGAACGCGCAGCACGTCGTCCCAGTCGTCCTCGTCGAGGTTGACCAGCATCCGGTCGCGCAGGAAGCCGGCGTTGCTGACGAGGGTGTCGAGGCGGCCGTACGCCTCCAGGGCGGCCGCGATCAGGGACGCCGCCCCTTCGGTGGTCGCGATGTCGCCGCCGTGCGCGACCGCCTCGCCGCCCGCCGCGCGGATCTCGTCCACGACCTGCCCGGCGGGGCTGTCGGCGCCGGGCGCGCCGTCCAGCCCCACACCCAGATCGTTCACCACGACCCGCGCCCCCTCCGCCGCGAACGCGAGCGCGTGCGCCCGTCCGAGACCGCGCCCCGCACCGGTCACGACGACCACCCGACCGTCGCAGATTCCGTTCATCTCACGCCTCCTTGTTGGCGGTTGCCGCATCGAGGAAGGCCGGCCGCTCCCCGCCCCCGTGCACGAGCAGGCTCGCCCCGCTGATGTAGGCGGCGGAGTCCGAGGCGAGGAAGACGGCGGCGGCGCCGACGTCGGCGGGCGTGGCCATCCGGCCGAGCGGCACCGTGCGCGAGACGGCCTCGATGCCGTCCTCGTCGCCGTAGTGGAGAGCGGACAGTTCGGTGCGGACCATGCCGACGACGAGGGTGTTGACGCGGACCTCCGGCGCCCATTCCACCGCCATCGAGCGGGCGAGGTTCTCCAGGCCCGCCTTCGCCGCGCCGTAGGCGGCCGTGCCGGGCGAGGGGCGGGTGCCGCTCACACTGCCGATCATCACCACCGATCCTTCGGCGCGCCGCAGTTGCTCGTAGGCGGCGAGCGAGGCCGTCAGCGGGGTGATGAGGTTGAGCTCGACGACCCGGGCGTGCCACTCGGCCCCGGACCGGTCGAGGGGGCGGTACGGGGCGCCGCCCGCGTTGTTCACCAGCACGTCGACCCGGGGCAGTTGGGCGAAGAAGGCGTGCACGGCGTCCGGGTCGCGCAGGTCGACGGGAAAGAACTCCGTCTTTTCGATCGGCTCTTGGGGCGGTCTGCGGGCGCAGGTCACGACGTCCGCTCCGGCCTCGGCGAACGCCCTCGCGACCCCCGCCCCGACGCCGCGGGTGCCGCCGGTGACGACCGCGACCTTCCCGTTCAGTCCCATGCGCGGCTACCCTTCACCTAACAAACGTTTGGTGGAAAGGTAGCTGATGCGCCCATGAGTGTCTCCACCTCGTCCCCGGAAAAAGGGCCCGAAAAAGAGCGGATCGCCGTCGTGACGGTCGACTTCCCGCCGGTGAACGCGCTGCCGGTGGAAGGCTGGTACGCCCTGGCCGACGCCGTGCGCGCGGCGGGCCGCGACCCGCGGGTGCGGTGCGTGCTGCTGACCGCCGAGGGGCGTGGGTTCAACGCGGGCGTGGACATCAAGGAGATACAGGCCAAGGGGCAGAGCGCCCTGGTCGGCGCCAACCGTGGCTGCTACGAGGCGTTCGCGGCGGTGTACGAGTGCGCGGTGCCCGTGGTGGCGGCGGTGCAGGGCTTCTGCCTGGGCGGCGGCATCGGCCTGGTGGGGAACGCCGACGTGATCGTGGCGAGCGAGGACGCCGTCTTCGGCCTGCCCGAGCTGGACCGGGGCGCCCTTGGCGCGGCCACGCATCTGGCCCGTCTGGTCCCGCAGCACCTGATGCGCGCGCTGTACTACACCTCCGGCACGGTGAGCGCGGCCGAGCTGCACCGGCACGGATCGGTGTGGCGGGTGGTGCCGCGCGAGGAACTGCACGCCTCCGCGCTGGAGTTGGCGCGGGAGATAGCCGCCAAGGACGGCGAGCTGGTGCGGCTGGCCAAGGCCGCCATCAACGGCATCGACCCGGTCGACGTACGCCGCAGCTACCGCTTCGAGCAGGGCTTCACCTACGAGGCAAGCACCCTCGGGGTCGCCGACCGGGTGCGGGACGCCTTCGGGAAGGAGGACGCGCGGTGACCGACAAGACGATGACCGCCGAGCAGGCCGTCTCCCGGCTGGCGAGCGGCATGACCCTCGGCATCGGCGGCTGGGGTTCGCGCCGCAAGCCCATGGCCCTGGTCGGAGCGCTGCTGCGGTCCGCCGTCACGGACCTCACGGTGGTCTCCTACGGCGGCCCCGACGTCGGCATGCTCGCGGCCGCGGGACGGATCCGGAAACTGGTCGCCCCCTTCGTCACCCTCGACTCGATCCCGCTGGAACCGCACTACCGCGCGGCCCGGGAGTCCGGCGCCCTCGAGCTGATGGAGCTCGACGAGGCGATGTTCATGTGGGGGCTGCACGCGGCGGCCAACCGGCTGCCGTTCCTGCCGGTGCGGGCCGGGATCGGCTCGGACGTGATGCGGGTCAACCCCGGTCTGCGGACGGTCACTTCGCCCTACGAGGACGGGGAGACGTTCGTGGCGATGCCCGCCCTGCGCCTCGACGCGGCCCTGGTGCACGTCAATCGCGCCGACCGGCTGGGCAACGGGCAGTATCTGGGCCCGGACCCGTACTTCGACGACCTGTTCTGCGAGGCGGCGGACGCGGCGTACGTCAGCTGCGAACGGATCGTCGACACGGCCGAGTTGACGAAGGAGGCGGCGCCCCAGACGCTGCTCGTCCAGCGGCACACGGTGACCGGCGTCGTGGAGGCCCCGAACGGCGCGCACTTCACCTCCTGCGCTCCCGACTACGAGCGGGACGAGGCGGCGCAACAGGAGTACGCGACCACGCCCTGGCCGGAGTTCGCCGAGCGGTACCTCACCTCGCCCGAGGAGGCCGGATCATGACCGGTACCCGCGCCCCTGTTCTTGCGCCCACCCGCGCCGAGTACTGCGTGATCGCCTGCGCCGAGGCATGGCGGGGGAACGGCGAGGTGCTGGCCAGCCCCATGGGCCTGATCCCCGCCGTCGGCGCCCGGCTGGCCCGGCTCACCTTCGCACCGGACCTGCTGCTGACCGACGGCGAGGCGCTGCTCGTCCGCCCGGACGGGACGGCCGAGGGCTGGCTGCCCTACCGCCGGCACCTCGCCCTGGTCACCGGCGGCCGGCGGCACGTGATGATGGGAGCGAGCCAGATCGACCGGTTCGGCAACCAGAACATCTCGTGCATCGGTGACTGGGCGCGGCCGAAGCGGCAGCTGCTGGGCGTGCGCGGTGCGCCCGTCAACACGCTGAACAATCCCACCAGTTACTGGGTCCCCAGGCACTCCCGGCGGGTCTTCGTCGAGCGGGTCGACATGGTGTGCGGGGTCGGCTACGACCACGCGGACGGGGCGCGCTACCACCGCATCCCACGGGTCGTCTCCGACCTGGGCGTCTTCGACTTCGCCACGCCCGACCACTCGATGCGGCTGGTGTCCCTGCACCCCGGTGTCACGCTGGAGCAGGTCAGGGAAGCGACCTCCTTCGATCTGTCCGTCCCGGACGAGGTCCCGGCGACCCGCGAACCCACCGCCGAGGAGCTCCGTCTCGTCCGCGAGGTGCTCGACCCGGACAACACTCGTTCCAGGGAGGTCGCTTCGTGATGCGGACCGCGCTCACCCGGCTGATCGGCGTGCGGCACCCGATCGTGCAGACCGGCATGGGCTGGGTGGCGGGGCCACGCCTGGTCTCCGCGACGGCGAACGCGGGCGCACTCGGCATCCTGGCCTCCGCGACCAACACCGAGGAGCCGTGCCCCGTCCGCGAGACGCTCGACCCGGACAACAACCGTTCCACGGAGGTCGCTTCGTGATGCGGACCGCGCTCACCCGGCTGATCGGCGTGCGGCACCCGATCGTGCAGACCGGCATGGGCTGGGTGGCGGGGCCACGCCTGGTCTCCGCGACGGCGAACGCGGGCGCACTCGGCATCCTGGCCTCCGCGACCATGACCACCGACCGGCTGCGCGCGGCGATCCAGGAGGTCAGGGCCCGTACCGACGCGCCCTTCGGGGTCAATCTCCGCGCCGACGCCTCGGACGCCGGCGACCGGGTGCGCATCATGATCGAGGAGGGCGTACGGGTGGCGTCCTTCGCGCTGGCCCCCTCCCCCGAGCTGATCGCGGAGCTGAAGGAGGCGGGCGTGGTCGTCATCCCCTCCGTCGGCGCCCGGCGGCACGCCGAGAAGGTCGCGGCCTGGGGCGCGGACGCCGTGATCGTGCAGGGCGGCGAGGGCGGCGGGCACACCGGCGAGGTCGCCACGACCGTGCTGCTGCCGCAGGTGGTGGACGCGGTGCGGATACCGGTCGTGGCTGCGGGCGGCTTCTTCGACGGACGGGGCCTGGTCGCGGCCCTGGCCTACGGGGCGGCCGGGGTCGCCATGGGCACGCGGTTCCTGCTCACCTCGGACTCGACGGTTCCGGACGCGGTGAAGGCGCGGTATCTGGCGGCGACGGTCAAGGACGTCACCGTGACGACGGCGGTGGACGGACTGCCGCACCGGATGCTCCGCACGGACCTGGTGAACTCGCTGGAGAACTCCGGCCGTACGAAGACCCTGGTGCGCTCCGTGCGCCGGGCTGCCGGGTTCCGGAAGCTGTCGGGGCTCACCTGGCGGCAGATGGTGCGCGACGGACTCGCCCTCAAGCACGGCAAGGAGCTGTCCTGGAGCCAGGTCCTGCTCGCCGCGAACACCCCGATGCTGCTCAAGTCCGCGATGGTGGACGGCCGTTCGGACCTCGGTGTGATGGCGTCCGGTCAGGTCGCGGGAGTCATCGAGGACCTGCCCTCGTGCGCGGAACTGGTCACCGGCGTGATGACGCAGGCGGAGGAAATCCTGGGCGCGCTGTCGACGGGCGGTGCTTCAATGCGCGCATGACGGAGACGATCAAAGAACCCTGGGGCCTCAGTGTTTTCGGTGCGGGCAGCGTGCGGGTCGAACCGCAGCTCGTCCGGGTGAAGTTGACGGTGGACGTGCTGGAACCCGGCCCGGACAAGGCGTTCCAGGAGGCGGGCGCGGCCGTGGCACGGCTGCGCGAGGTGCTGCGCGGCCACCGGATACCGGACGCCTCGGTGTCGGGCTCACGGCTCAAGCTCAGTTCGGACTACGACGGCTACGGCGGCGAGCGGAAGTTCCTCGGCTACCGCTGCCGGGCCTCGTACGTCATCGAGACCGAGGCGCTCGACGACCTCCAGCAGCTGATCGTGGACGCCGTCGACGCCGGGGCGCACCAGATCGACAGCGTCGAGTTCGACGTGCACGACAAGCCGGCACTGCGGGACGAGGCGCGGCGCCAGGCGGTGGCGGCCGCCCGGCGCAAGGCCGAGGTGTACACGGAGGCGGCCGGGGTGCGGATCGGCCCGGTGGTGCACATCCAGGACGTGGACTCGGAGTCCTACGAGTTCCGCCAGTACCGTGGCCACGGCGGCGGAGGCGGCAACTCGTCGGGCGATCTGGCGCCGGGCATGGTGGAGGTGTCCGCGGGCGTGCTGCTGGGGTTCGCCCTCGGCCGCTGACCCCCGCGGCCCCCGTCGTACGCCTCAGAGCCGCTCGATGATCGTCACGTTGGCCTGGCCGCCGCCCTCGCACATCGTCTGGAGGCCCAACCGGCCGCCGGTGCGCTCCAGTTCGTGCAGCAGGGTCGTCATCAGCCTGGTGCCGGTCGCGCCGAGCGGATGGCCGAGGGCGATCGCGCCGCCGTTGACGTTGACCTTCTCCGGATCGGCGCCGGTCTCCTTGAGCCAGGCGAGGACGACCGGCGCGAAGGCTTCGTTGATCTCGACGAGGTCGATGTCGTCGATGGTCAGGCCGGTCTTCTTCAGGGCGTGGGCGGTGGCGGGTATCGGCGCGGAGAGCATCCGGATCGGGTCCTCGCCGCGTACGGAGAGGTGATGCACGCGCGCGCGTGGCGTGAGCCCGTGCTCGCGTACCGCCCGCTCCGAGGCGAGCAGCATCGCCGCCGCCCCGTCGGAGACCTGCGAGGAGCACGCGGCGGTGATGGTGCCGCCGTCGAGGACCGGCTTGAGCCCGGCCATCTTCTCCAAGGAGGTGTCCCGGCGCGGGCCCTCGTCGACGGCGACCTCGCCGTACGCCACGGTCTCCCGCTCGAAGCGGCCCTCGTCGACGGCCCGCAGCGCCCGCCGGTGGGAGCGCAGCGCGAACTCCTCCTGGTCCTGCCGGGTGATCCCCCACTTCGCGGCGATCATCTCGGCACCGGCGAACTGGTTCACGGGCCGGTCCCCGTACCGTGCGCGCCAGCCCTCGCTGCCCGCGAACGGGCCCTGCGTGAAGCCCAGCGGCTCGGCGGCCTGGCGGGTGGCGAAGGCGATCGGGATCTGCGACATGTTCTGCACGCCGCCCGCGACCACCAGGTCCTGCGTGCCCGACAGCACGCCCTGCGCCGCGAAGTGCACGGCCTGCTGCGAGGAGCCGCACTGCCGGTCGACCGTCACGCCCGGTACCTCCTCCGGCAGTCCGGCCGCCAGCCAGCAGGTCCGCGCGATGTCCCCGGCCTGCGGCCCCACCGCGTCCAGACAGCCGAACACGACGTCCTCGACGGCGGCCGGGTCCACCCCCGCGCGTGCGACCAGCTCCTTCAGCACATGCGCGCCGAGATCGGCCGGGTGGACCGCGCTCAGCCCGCCTCCACGCCGTCCGACGGGCGTGCGGACCGCTTCGACGATGTAGGCCTCGGCCATGGCGACTCCTCCAGCAGAACGGGCTATTCGCGTACGGCGATCCCGTCCAGCACCATCGACAGGTACTGCCGGGCGATCTCCTCCGGGCTGTGCTGTCCGCCCGGCCGGTACCAGGACGCGGCCACCCACACGGTGTCGCGCACGAACCGGTAGGTGAGCCGGACGTCGAGGTCGGCCCGGAAGACCTGGGCGGCGACCCCGCGCTCCAGCGTGGACAGCCACGCCTTCTCGAACCCCCGCTGCGACTCGGCGAGGAACGCGAACCGCTCCTGCGCGACCAGCTGCTTGCTCTCCTTCTGGTAGATCGCGACGGCGGCGCGGTGCCGGTCGATCTCCCGGAACGACTCGGTGACCAGGGCCTCCAGGGTCTCCCGCGGTCCCGACTCGGCTGCCAGCACGGCGTCGTAGCCGCTCCAGAGCTCGTCGAGGAAGGAGCGCAGGATCTCCTCCAGCATCGATTCCTTGGAGTCGAAGTGGTAGTAGAGGCTGCCCGCGAGCATGCCCGCGTGGTCCGCGATCTTGCGTACGGTGGTGGCGTTGTAGCCCTGCTCGGCGAAGACCTCGGCGGCGGTGTCGAGGAGTTCACGGCGCCTGGCGGGGGCGGCGGTCACCTGGGGCTTCTTCTTGGTCGGCACGGTTCCATTGTGATCTGCTCCGGTCCTCAGGGGTGCTGGCTGCTGACGGAGACGACCTCTCCGGTGAGGTACGAGGAATAGCCGGACGCCAGGAACACGATCACGTTGGCCACCTCCCACGGCTCGGCGTACCGTCCGAAGGCCTCGCGCGCGGTGAGCTCCTCAAGGAGCTCGGGCGTCGTCACCTTCACCAGGTGCGGATGCATGGCGAGGCTCGGCGAGACTGCGTTGACCCGCACGCCGTACCCGGCGGCCTCCATCGCCGCGCACCGGGTCAGCGCCATCACGCCCGCCTTCGCGGCGGCGTAGTGCGCCTGACCGGCCTGGGCGCGCCAGCCGACGACGGAGGCGTTGTTGACTATCACTCCGCCGCGGCCGTCCGCCCGCATGTGCCGCAGCGCCGCCCGGGTGCACCGGAAGGTGCCGTTCAGCGTCACGTCGAGGACGTGGGTCCACTGCTCGTCGGTCATGTCGGCGAGGTCCGAAGTGCCGCCCAGGCCCGCGTTGTTGACGACCACGTCCAGGCGGCCGTGCTGCGCCACGGCCGTCTCGAACAGCGCCCGCACCTGGCTCTCGTCGGTGACGTCGCAGGGCAGCGCGGCCACGGACGACGCCCCGAACTCGCCTGCCAGCCCGGCCTCGTGCTCCTTCAGCCGCCGCGCATGCGCGTCGCTGATCAGCACGCGCGCGCCCTCCTCCAGGAAGCGCCGTGCGGTCGCGCCGCCGATGCCCGCGCCGGCGGCCGCCGTGATGACGGCGGTACGCCCCTTCAGCAGCCCGTGTCCCGGCTCGTACACAGGGCTCTCGACGGCTGTCATGGCTCCACGCTAACCTACCAAACACTTGTTAGGGAAGGATGGCCGCCGATGGATCTCGCCTTCACGCAGGAGGAGGAGGCCTTCCGCGCCGAGGCCCGGGACTGGCTCGCGGCCCATGTGCCGGGCGCTCCCCTGCCGTCGCTGGAGACCGCCGAGGGCTTCGCGGCGCACCGCGCGTGGGAGGCGGAGCTGGCCGCGGACCGCTGGTCGGTCGTCAACTGGCCGGTGGCGTACGGCGGGCGGGACGCCGGGCTGTTCCGCTGGCTGGTCTTCGAGGAGGAGTACTGGTCGGCGGGCGCACCGGGCCGGGTCGGGCAGAACGGCATCAGCCTGCTCGCGCCCACCCTCTTCGACCACGGCACCGAGGAGCAGCGGGCGCGGGTGCTGCCTTCCATGGCCACCGGCGAAGTCGTCTGGGCACAGGCGTGGTCGGAGCCGGAGGCGGGCTCGGACCTCGCGTCGCTGCGGTCCAGGGCGGTGCGCACGGACGGCGGCTGGCTGCTGAGCGGGCAGAAGACGTGGTCGTCGCGGGCCGCCTTCGCGGACCGGGCCTTCGGCCTGTTCCGCAGCGAGCCCGGTCTGCAAAGGCCCCACCAGGGCCTGACCTACCTGATGTTCGACCTGCGCGCCCCCGGGGTCACGGTCCGCCCGATCGGCCGTCTCGACGGGAAGCCGGCGTTCGCGGAGCTGTTCCTGGACGGGGTGTTCGTGCCGGACGAGGACGTGATCGGCACCCCCGGCGAGGGCTGGCGCATAGCGATGTCGACGGCGGGCAACGAGCGGGGGCTGATGCTGCGCGCCCCCGGCCGCTTCCTCGCCACGGCCTCCCGCCTGCGCGAGCTGTGGACGCAGCGGGGCCGCCCGCCGCACGCCCGCGACCGCGTGGCCGACGCCCTGATCGGCGCCCGCGCCTACCAGCTCTTCACCTACGCCGCGGCCTCCCGCTTCCTGGAGGGCGACAGCCTCGGCCCGGAGTCCAGCCTGAACAAGGTCTTCTGGTCGGAGCTGGACCTCGCCCTGCACGAGACGGCGCTCGATCTGCTGGACGGGGAGGGCGAGCTGGCGGACACCGCCTGGTCCGAGGGCTACGTCTTCTCCCTCGCCGGCCCCGTCTACGCGGGCACGAACGAGATCCAGCGCGACATCATCGCCGAACGGCTGCTGGGTCTGCCGAAGGGACGCCGCTGATGCGCGAGGGCCCGCCGGCACAGCGGGAGATGCCGCGCAGGAAGAGCCGCGCAGGTGAATCGCACCGCGCCGACGCCCGAAGGCACGCCGAGGCCGGAAAGGGAGCCCCCTGATGCGCTTCTCTCTCGACGCCGAACAGCGGGCCTTCGCCGCCTCGTTGGACGCCATGCTCACGGCCGCGGACACCGCGTCCGTCGTCCGGGACTGGAGCCGCGGCGACCACACGAGCGGACGCGCGCTGTGGTCCCGTATCGCCGAGGCGGGCGTCTTCTCGCTCGCGGTCCCCGAGGAGTACGGCGGCGTGGGCGTGCGGCCCGTCGAACTCGTCCTCGCCTTCGTCGAGTTGGGACGGCACGCGGTGCCGGGCCCCATGGTGGAGACGGTCGCGGCGGCGGCGCTGTTCACCGGGCCGAGCCCGGACGCCGAGCGGCTGCTCCCGGCGCTGGCGTCGGGCGAGGCGATCGCGACGCTGGCGACCGAGGGGTCGTACGCGCTGGACGCGGACGTGGCCGACACCCGGCTCTCGCCGGCGCCCGACGGTGTGCGGCTCGCCCCCGGTCACGGCCCGCTGCGGACGTCGCTCGACCCGGCCCGCCGGCTCGCCCACCTGGCGCCGGGCGGGGAGTTGCTCACCACCGCGCCGTCCGTCGGGCACGCCCTGGCCCACGCCCGCCTCGCCACCGCCGCCCAGGCCCTGGGCGTCGGGCTCGCTCTTCTGGACCGCACCGTCGCGTACGTCGGGCAGCGCACCCAGTTCGGCGTCCCCATAGGCTCGTTCCAGGCCGTCAAGCACCGTCTGGCCGACGCGAAGATCGCCCTGGAATTCGCCCGCCCGGTCCTGTTCGGCGCCGCGCTCACCATGGCGGAGCCCGACGTCGCCGCCGCCAAGGTCACCGCGTGCGAGGCGGCGTACGCCACGGCCCGTGCCGCCCTGCAGCTGCACGGCGCGATCGGGTACACCTCCGAGTACGACCTGTCCCTGTGGCTGACCAAGGCGCGTGCTCTGCGCGCCGCCTGGGGCGGGCCCCAGGCGTGCCGGGACGTCGTGGTCAGTGGTGGTGATCACCGCTGGTGAGCTCGCGGTACTCCTCCACCGTCGGCTTCGGGATGCGCGCGTCCGAGCCGAACATGGCCCGGGCCAGCTGGGCCCGCACCCGCTGGGAGATCGTGACCGGCCGCCGCACGCCGTTGGCGTCGACCAGCGGGCCGATCTCGTACGGCGGACGCTGCTCGTGCTGGGTGAGCGTGAACAGCTCGTCCTGTGGGAGGGGTTCGTGGATCTCGACGAACTCGCCGTTCGGCAGCCGCTTGATCGTGCCGCTCTCCCTGCCGTGCAGCACCTTGTCCCGGTCCCGGCGCTGAAGACCCATGCAGACCCGCTTGGTGATCACGAACGCGGCCACCGGTGCCAGGAAGAACGCGATCCGTACGAACCAGGTGATCGCGTTGATGGACAGATGCAGATGCGTGGCCACGATGTCGTTGCCGCCGCCGATCAGCAGCACCACGTACAGGGTCAGCCAGGCCACGCCCAGGCCGGTGCGGACGGGCACGTTGCGCGGCCGGTCCAGGATGTGCTGCTCACGCTTGTCGCCGGTGATCCACCCCTCGACGAAGGGATAGAGCCCGAGGGCGAGCAGGATCAGCGGGAAGAGGGAGAAGGGGATGAGGACCCCGGGGACCAGCGTGTGGCCCCAGATGTTGATCTCCCATCCCGGCATCACCCGGATCAGTCCCTCGGAGAAGCCGAGATACCAGTCGGGCTGGGCGCCGGTGGTGACCAGGTCGGGCCGGTACGGGCCGAAGGCCCACACCGGGTTGATGCTCGCGATGCCGCCCATGAGCGCCAGCACGCCGAAGACGAGGAAGAAGAAGCCGCCGGCCTTCGCCATGTAGACCGGCAGGAAGGGCATGCCGACCACGGTCTTCTGGTCCCGTCCGGGCCCGGGGTACTGCGTGTGCTTGTGGTAGAAGACCAGGATCAGATGGGCGACCACCAGGCCCAGCATGATCCCGGGCAGCAGCAGGACGTGGATCGGGAAGAGCCGCGAGATGATGTCGTGCCCCGGGAACTCCCCGCCGAACAGGAACATCGACAGATACGTCCCGACGATCGGGATCGACAGGATCGCGCCGTCGGCGAAGCGGATGCCCGTGCCGGACAGCAGGTCGTCGGGGAGCGAGTAGCCGGTCAGGCCGGTGATGATGCCGAGCAGCAACAGGGTCCAGCCGAACAGCCAGTTGATCTCGCGCGGCTTGCGGAACGCGCCGGTGAAGAACACCCGCATCATGTGCACGAGCATGCCGGTGACGAAGACCAGCGCGGCCCAGTGGTGGATCTGCCGGATCAGCAGCCCGCCGCGCACGTCGAAGCTGATGTCGAGCGTGGACTCGTAGGCCCGCGTCATCGAGATGCCGTTGAGCGGGGTGTACGAGCCGTGGTAGATCACCTCGACGCCGCTCGGCTCGAAGAACAGGGTGAGATAGATGCCGGTGAGGATCAGGATGATGAAGCTGTAGAGGCAGATCTCCCCGAGCATGAAGGACCAGTGGTCCGGGAAGACCTTGCGCATGTTGGCCCTGGCCAGACCGTAGAGCCCCAGCCGCCCGTCGGCCCAGTCGGCGACCCGCTCGCCCGCGCCGGCCGGCTCCCTCCGTACGGAGCCCGCCGTTTCGTTCCCCGATCGTGCGCCGTCCATACGTTCGTCGCCTCCCCGTCGGATCATCCTCAGGGTGGCACGAGGGCCCGGCCCAGGCCAACGGTGCGGTCAGGACGAGGGCAGGATCCCCTGCGCCCGCGCCGCCACCAGCCACTTCGGGAACTCCCCGACCAGCCGGTCGTAGAGCTCCTCGTCGGACACCTTCGCGGGGTTCGAACCGGCGTGGAAGAACCCTGCGTTGTCCACCACCCGCCGGTCCGGCACAGCCAGTTCGTCGAGCTTGCGCAGGAAGTCGAACTGCTTGCTGGCCGGGTCGCCGAAGCCCACGAACTGCCAGAACAGCGGCAGCTTCGCGGCCTTGCACAGATACCGCTCGGCGGCGAGCTTGTTGATCGGGCCCCCGTCGGTCTGGAAGACGACGAGGGCGGGGGCCGTGGAGCCGCTGTCGAGGTAGTGGTCGATCACGGCGTCCATCGCCAGGTGGTAACTGGTCTTTCCCATGTGCCCGAGTCCGGCCACGATCCGCTCGATACGGCCCTCGTGACCGGCCAGCGCGATGTCGGTCTCGGCGTCGACGTCCGTCGAGAAGAAGACCACCGGCACGCGTCCGTCGTCGTCGAGATGCGCGGACAGGCCGAGCACCCGGTCGGCGAGCGCCTGCACGCTGCCGTCCTTGTAGTACGGCTTCATGGAGCCGGAGTGGTCGACCACCAGGTAGACGGCGGCCCGCGTCCCCTCCAGGCCGTGCCGGTGCAGCGAGACCCCCGCGCTCTTGTAGAGGCTCACCAGCGCGGGCGCGGTCTCCTCGACCTTCTTGAGACTGATCGCAACCATGGCCCCTACCCTCCCATCAGTCACCGGTGTTCGTTATTTTGTTCGCCGCCGTCCCCACCGGCTCACCGTCCGTCCCACACCTTCCGAGGAGCCGGCCGTGGAACCCGAGTCCGCCGTCACCACCTGCTACCGCCATCCCAAGGTGGAGTCCCATGTCCGCTGCACCCGCTGCGCCCGCTACATCTGCCCGGACTGCATGCGGGAGGCGGCGGTCGGCCACCAGTGCGTGGAGTGCGTGAGGGAGGGCACGCGGTCGGTGCGGCAGGCGCGCACCGTGTTCGGCGGCCGGATCGCGGCCGTGCCCGTGGTGACGTACATCCTGATCGGCCTCAACGTCCTCGCGTATCTGGCCGAGTTGGTGTGGCCGTGGGTCGTGGACCGCTTCGAGATGCTGGGCCGCGGCCTCGCCGGACCGGACGGCGGCCACTACGTGTGGCAGGCCAACTACCCCTCGGACTACCACGCGGAAGGTCTCGTCGGCGGCGAGTGGTACCGGCTGCTGACCGGCGCCTTCCTCCATCTCCCGGTGGCCGAGGGGACGTTCGGGATCCTGCACATCGTGATGAACATGGTCTCGCTGTGGAACATCGGCCGGGTGGTGGAGCAGCAGCTGGGCCGGGTCCGCTACGTCGCGCTGTATCTGCTGTCCGCGCTCGGCGGCTCGGTCCTGGTCCTGCTGATCGCGCCCGACACCCCCACGCTCGGCGCCTCCGGCGCGATCTTCGGGCTCGGGGCGGCGTACTACGTGATGGCCCGCCGCCTCGGCGCCGACATGAGCAGCGTCAACCGCTTCATGGCGGGCCTGCTGCTGTGGCTGCTGATCTCCGCCGGCCTCACCTCCTGGCAGGGCCACCTCGGCGGCCTGCTGGCGGGCGGCGTGGTGACGCTGGCGTACGCCTACGCACCCCGGGACCAGCGGCGCAACCTCGTCCAGGCCGGTACCTGCGTCGCCCTGCTGGCGCTGCTGGTGGTCCTGAGCATGGCGAAGGTGGCGGAGCTGACCGTGTAATCGGATCATGGAACATGTGCACGTAATGTGTGCCCCATGAAACGTGCCGGTTGTCTGCTTTTCGCGGCTCTCCCCGTGGTCATCACCGCGGGTGTCTACGTGCTCACGCCCGCGCACTCCGACGACGGCACCGCGAAGACGTCCGTGTCCGCGGCCCGGCACGGCGCCGCGGACGCCAAGAGCCGGGCCGAGAAGGAGCGGACGGAGGACGACGAGGTGATCGCCGACCTGCCGCCCGGCCTCGCCGCCCCGGCCAAGAAGGAGCTGGCGCAGAAGCTGGTCGCGAGCGCCGAGAACTCGACGCTGAACTGGCGCAGCGCCTACGGCTACATCGAGGACATCGGCGACGGCCAGGGCTACACGGCCGGCATCATCGGCTTCTGCACCGGCACGCACGACCTGCTCACCCTGGTCGAGCGCTACACCGAGGCGCACCCCGGCAACGGCCTCGCGGGGTTCCTCCCCGCCCTGCGCGAGGTCGACGGCTCCGACTCCCACAAGGGCCTGGGCCCGGGCTTCACGGCCGCGTGGAAGGCGGAGGCCAAGCTGCCGGCCTTCCGCAAGGCCCAGGACGAGGAGCGCGACCGCGTCTACTTCGACCCGGCCGTCCGCCTCGCCAAGCTCGACGGCCTCGGCACGCTGGGCCAGTTCATCTACTACGACGCCATGGTCTTCCACGGCCCCGGCACCGGCCCGACGAGCTTCTACGGCCTGCGCGGGAGCGCGATGCGCGAGGCGGACACCCCGTCCCAGGGCGGCTCCGAGAAGGAGTACCTGGACATCTTCCTGGACGTCCGGCGCAAGGCCATGCAGGCCAAGAAGGCCGGCATCGACACCTCCCGCATCGACACGGCCCAGCGCCAGTTCCTCTACGACGGGAACCTGAGCCTGAGGACACCGCTGACATGGCGGGTGTACGGGGAGACCTACAAGGTGCCGTAGACATGGGCGGACATGCGACGGCGCCTGCCCATCGTCCGGTCGGGGACTGGAAGGGCAGGCGCCGTCAGTGTTCCGTACGCCGTTGTACGGGACGTATGGGGGCCCGGAGTTGACGGACCGTCAGGCCATCAGGGACCGGTCCGTCGGGCGGATCGGGGCCGGCAGGTCGCTGGCGCCGGTCAGGAAGCGGTCGGCTCCCTTGGCGGCCGAGCGGCCCTCGGCGATCGCCCACACGATGAGCGACTGGCCGCGGCCCGCGTCACCTGCGACGAAGACACCGGGGACGTTGGTCTGGAAGTCGGCGTCGCGGGCGATGTTGCCGCGCTCGTCGAGGTCCAGGCCGAACTGGTCGACCAGGCCGTTCTCCCGGTCGGTGCCGGTGAAGCCCATGGCGAGGGTGACCAGCTGGGCGGGGATCTTGCGCTCCGTGCCCGGCTTCGAGGTCAGCTTGCCGTCGACGAACTCGACCTCGGCGAGGTGCAGCCACTGGACGTTGCCGTCCTCGTCGCCCTCGAAGTGGGTCGTCGAGACGGAGTAGACCCGCTCGCCGCCCTCCTCGTGCGCCGAGGTGACCTTGTAGAGCATCGGGAAGGTCGGCCAGGGCTGGCCCGGGTGCCGCTCCTCGCCCGGGCGGGGCATGATCTCCAGCTGCGTGACGGAGGCCGCCCCCTGGCGGTGGGCGGTGCCCACGCAGTCCGCGCCGGTGTCGCCGCCGCCGATGACCACGACGTGCTTGCCCTCGGCCGAGATCGGGGAGGTGACGTAGTCGCCCTCCTGGACCTTGTTGGACAGGGGCAGGTATTCCATCGCCTGGTAGATGCCCTGGAGCTCGCGGCCGGGGACCGGGAGGTCGCGGGCGGTCGTCGCACCGGCGGCGATGACGACCGCGTCGTACCGCTTCTTCAGGTCGGTCGCCTTGAGGTCGCGGCCGATCTCGATACCGGTACGGAAGCGGGTGCCCTCCGCGCGCATCTGCTCGATACGGCGGTTGATGTGCCGCTTCTCCATCTTGAACTCGGGGATGCCGTAGCGCAGCAGGCCGCCGATGCGGTCGGCGCGCTCGTAGACGGCGACGGTGTGGCCGGCCCGGGTCAGCTGCTGGGCGGCGGCCAGACCCGCCGGGCCCGAGCCGATGACGGCGACGGTCTTGCCGGACAGGCGCTCGGGGATCTGCGGGGCGACGTCCCCGGTCTCCCACGCCTTGTCGATGATCGAGACCTCGACGTTCTTGATGGTGACCGGCGCCTGGTTGATACCGAGCACGCACGCCGACTCGCAGGGGGCCGGGCAGAGGCGACCGGTGAACTCCGGGAAGTTGTTGGTCGCGTGCAGGCGCTCGGAGGCGGCCGCCCAGTCCTCGCGGTAGGCGTAGTCGTTCCACTCGGGGATCAGGTTCCCCAGCGGACAGCCGTTGTGGCAGAACGGGATACCGCAGTCCATGCAGCGGCTGGCCTGCTTGCTGATGATCGGCAGCAGGGAGCCGGGGACGTAGACCTCGTTCCAGTCCTTGACGCGCTCGGTGACGGGGCGGGTCTTGGCGACCTCACGGCCGTGGTTCAGGAAGCCCTTCGGGTCAGCCATTGATCGCCGCCTCCATCATCTTCTCGGTGATCTCGGTCTCGGTGAGACCGGCTCGCTCGGCGGCGTCCTTGGCGGCGAGCACTGCCTTGTACGTGCTGGGGATGATCTTGCTGAAGCGCTCCACCGCGGTGTCCCACTCGGCGAGCAGCTTCTCCGCGACCGTGGACCCCGTCTCCTCCTGGTGCCTGCGCACGACGTCGTGCAGCCACTGCTTGTCGGAGTCGTCGAGGGCCTCGACGGCGCCGACGTTGCCGGCGTTGACGTTGTCGACGTTCAGGTCGATCACGTACGCGACACCGCCCGACATGCCGGCCGCGAAGTTGCGGCCCGTCTCGCCGAGCACCACCGCGTGACCGCCGGTCATGTACTCGCAGCCGTGGTCGCCCACGCCCTCGGAGACGACCAGCGCACCGGAGTTGCGGACGCAGAACCGCTCGCCCGAACGACCGCGCAGGTACAACTCGCCGCCGGTGGCGCCGTAGGCGATGGTGTTGCCCGCGATCGTCGAGTACTCGGCGAGGTGGTCGGCGCCCCGGTCCGGGCGGACGATCACGCGGCCGCCGGACAGACCCTTGCCGACGTAGTCGTTGGCGTCGCCCTCCAGGCGCAGGGTGACACCGCGCGGCAGGAAGGCACCGAAGGACTGGCCCGCCGAGCCGATGAAGGTGATGTCGACGGTGTCGTCGGGCAGGCCCGCGCCCCCGAACTTCTTCGTCACCTCGTGGCCGAGCATGGTGCCGACCGTGCGGTTGATGTTGCGGATCTGGACCTGGGCGCGCACCGGCTGGGCGTCGGTCGCGGAGTCCGCGGCCAGGGCGTCGGCGGCGAGCTTGATCAGCTCGTTGTCGAGCGCCTTGGTGAGGCCGTGGTCCTGCTCGATCAGCTGGTGGCGCACCGCGCCCTCGGGCAGCTCGGGCACGTGGAACAGCGGCTCGAGGTCCAGGCCCTGCGCCTTCCAGTGGTCGACCGCGCGGGTCACGTCGAGCGACTCGGCGTGGCCGACGGCCTCCTCGATGGTGCGGAAGCCCAGCTCGGCGAGGATCTCGCGGACCTCTTCGGCGATGTACTGGAAGAAGTTGACGATGTACTCGGCCTTGCCGGTGAAGCGGTCGCGCAGGGTCGGGTTCTGCGTGGCGATGCCGACCGGGCAGGTGTCCAGGTGGCAGACGCGCATCATGACGCAGCCGGAGACGACGAGCGGCGCGGTCGCGAAACCGAACTCCTCGGCGCCGAGCAGCGCGGCGATGACGACGTCACGGCCGGTCTTGAGCTGGCCGTCCGTCTGGACCACGATGCGGTCGCGCAGGCCGTTGAGCAGCAGGGTCTGCTGGGTCTCGGCGAGGCCCAGCTCCCAGGGACCGCCGGCGTGCTTGAGCGACGTCAGCGGGGACGCGCCCGTACCGCCGTCGTGACCCGAGATCAGCACGACGTCCGCGTGCGCCTTGGACACACCCGCGGCGACCGTGCCGACGCCGACCTCCGAGACCAGCTTGACGTGAATCCGCGCCTGCGGGTTCGCGTTCTTCAGGTCGTGGATCAGCTGGGCCAGGTCCTCGATCGAGTAGATGTCGTGGTGCGGCGGCGGGGAGATCAGACCGACACCCGGCGTCGAGTGACGGGTCTTGGCGACCCACGGGTAGACCTTGTGGCCGGGGAGCTGGCCGCCCTCGCCGGGCTTGGCGCCCTGGGCCATCTTGATCTGGATGTCGTCCGCGTTGACCAGGTACTCGGAGGTCACGCCGAAGCGGCCGGAGGCGACCTGCTTGATGGCGGACCGGCGGGCCGGGTCGTACAGCCGGTCCGGGTCCTCGCCGCCCTCACCGGTGTTGGACTTGCCGCCCAGCTGGTTCATGGCGATGGCGAGCGTCTCGTGCGCCTCGCGCGAGATCGAGCCGTAGGACATGGCGCCGGTGGAGAACCGCTTGACGATCTCGGAGACCGGCTCGACCTCGTCGATGGAGATCGGCTCGCGGTCCGACTTGAAGCCGAACAGGCCGCGCAGCGTCATCAGGCGCTCGGACTGCTCGTTCACGCGCTCGGTGTACTTCTTGAACACGTCGTAGCGGCCGGTGCGCGTGGAGTGCTGGAGCCGGAAGACCGTCTCCGGGTCGAACAGGTGCGGCTCGCCCTCGCGGCGCCACTGGTACTCGCCGCCGATGTCGAGGGCGCGGTGGGCGGGCGCGATGCCGGAGGCCGGGTACGCCTTCGCGTGACGGGCGGCGACCTCCTTGGCGATGACGTCGATGCCGACGCCGCCGATCTTGGTGGCCGTGCCGTTGAAGTACTTCTCGACGAAGGTCTCGTCGAGGCCGACGGCCTCGAAGACCTGGGCGCCGCGGTAGGAGGCGACGGTCGAGATGCCCATCTTGGACATGACCTTCAGCACGCCCTTGCCGAGGGCGTAGATCAGGTTGCGGATCGCCTGCTCGGCCTCTATGTCCGTCAGGAAGGTGCCGGCCCGGACCAGGTCCTCGACGGACTCCATGGCCAGGTACGGGTTGACCGCCGCGGCGCCGAAACCGATGAGCAGGGCGACGTGGTGGACCTCGCGGACGTCGCCGGCCTCGACCAGCAGGCCCACCTGGGTGCGCTGCTTGGTGCGGATGAGGTGGTGGTGGACGGCCGCGGTGAGCAGCAGCGACGGGATCGGCGCGTGCTCGGCGTCCGAGTGGCGGTCCGACAGGACGATCAGCCGGGCGCCGTTCTCGATGGCGGCGTCGGCCTCCGCGCAGATCTCGTCGATGCGCGCGGCCAGCGAGTCACCGCCACCGGAGACCCGGAACAAGCCGGAGAGGGTCGCGGCCTTGAAGCCGGGCATGTCGCCGTCGGCGTTGATGTGGATGAGCTTGGCCAGCTCGTCGTTGTCGATCACCGGGAAGGGCAGCAGGACCGAGCGGCAGGAGGCGGCCGTCGGGTCGAGCAGGTTGCCCGAGGGGCCCAGCGACGAACGCAGCGAGGTGACGAGTTCCTCGCGGATGGCGTCCAGCGGCGGGTTGGTGACCTGCGCGAACAGCTGGGTGAAGTAGTCGAAGAGCAGCCGCGGACGGTCGCTCAGCGCGGCGATCGGCGAGTCCGTGCCCATCGAGCCGATCGGCTCGGCACCGGCCTTGGCCATCGGTGCGACGATGACGCGCAGCTCCTCCTCGGTGTAACCGAAGGTCTGCTGGCGGCGGGTGACCGAGGCGTGGGTGTGGACGATGTGCTCGCGCTCGGGCAGGTCGCCCAGCTCGATCTCGCCGGCCTCGATCCACTCGGCGTACGGCTGCTCGGCGGCGAGGGTCGCCTTGATCTCGTCGTCCTCGATGATGCGGTGCTCGACCGTGTCGACGAGGAACATGCGGCCGGGCTGCAGCCGGCCCTTGCGCACGACCTTGGCGGGGTCGATGTCGAGGACGCCGACCTCGGAGCCGAGGACGACCAGGCCGTCGTCGGTGACCCAGTAGCGGCCGGGGCGCAGACCGTTGCGGTCGAGGACCGCGCCTACCTGCTTGCCGTCGGTGAAGGTGACACAGGCCGGGCCGTCCCAGGGCTCCATCATCGTGGAGTGGAACTGGTAGAAGGCGCGCCGTGCCGGGTCCATGGAGTCGTGGTTCTCCCACGCCTCCGGGATCATCATCAGCACGGAGTGCGGCAGCGAACGGCCGCCCAGGTGCAGGAGTTCGAGCACCTCGTCGAAGGACGCCGAGTCGGAGGCGTCCGGCGTACACACCGGGAACAGGCGCTCCAGGCTCCGCTCGCCGAACAGCTCCGAGATCAGCTGCGACTCGCGGGCGACCATCCAGTTGCGGTTGCCCTTGACGGTGTTGATCTCACCGTTGTGCGCGACGAAGCGGTAGGGGTGCGCGAGCGGCCACGACGGGAAGGTGTTCGTGGAGAAGCGCGAGTGGACCAGGGCGACGGCCGAGGCGAAGCGGCGGTCGGACAGGTCCGGGAAGAACGGCTCCAGCTGACCGGTCGTCAGCATGCCCTTGTAGACGATCGTGCGGGCCGAGAGCGACGGGAAGTAGACACCGGCCTCGCGCTCGGCGCGCTTGCGCAGCGCGAACGCCTTGCGGTCGAGGTCGATGTCCTTGCTCGCGCCGTCCGCCACGAAGATCTGCCGGAAGGCGGGCATCGTCGAACGGGCGGTGGCGCCGAGCAGTTCCGGGGCGACCGGAACCTCGCGCCAGCCGAGCACCGTGAGGCCCTCCTCGGCGGCGATCGTCTCGATCCGTGAGACGGTGCCCTCGGTGCCCTCCTCGGGCAGGAAGGCGATGCCGACGGCGTACGCACCGGCCTCGGGCAGCTCGAAATCGGCCACGTCACGGAAGAAGGCGTCGGGCACCTGCGAAAGCAGGCCCGCACCGTCGCCGGAGTCGGGCTCGGAGCCGGTGGCGCCGCGGTGCTCGAGGTTGCGCAGCACCGTCAGGGCCTGTTCGACCAGGGTGTGGGACGCCTCGCCGGTGAGGGTGGCCACGAAGCCGACGCCGCACGCGTCTCGTTCGTTGCGGGGGTCGTACATACCCTGCGCAGCAGGGCGAGCATCCATGAAGGACCAGTTCTGGCCATTCGCGGAATGCTGGGACGGCTGGCGCGGCGTACGCATCGGCTCTCCCGTCGTCGTCTCAAGTGGCATGTTCAAGGTGCCGAGGGACGACGTTGGCCCTCTGCTCAGTGCAAAATTTCGTGCAGGTTACATGATGGAGCGGTTCTCGAAAAGCGGATGGTTCGTTCCAACATGCGGACACCGCGGGGCGGCGGGGGTACCACGCCTGCGATGGAAGCTATGGGGACCGCACGGGACAGATCGATGTCCGTCAGTCCAAGGCGGGAGGGCGGCGTCGCCCGCCCCGCGGATGCGCGACAGGCGTCATTGCCCACAGCGCTTACGGCTCATGCCCCGTGGTCATGCATCCGAAACCAGCGAGTAACGGCTACTTATGCGGCCCAACGCATACTGTGCAACCGCCCTTATCCTACGGCCGTTCCGAACAGGATGCCCAGGGCGTACGTCACACCGGCCGCAGCACCACCGAGGGCAAGCTGCCGGAGTCCGCTGTACCACCAGCTGCGCGCCGTCACCCGGGCCACCACCGCACCACAGCCGAACAGCCCGAAGAGCGCGAGCAGCACGGCCGGCCAGAGCGCGGTCGCACCGAGCAGATACGGCAGCAGGGGCAGCAGGGCGCCCAGCGCGAAGGATCCGAACGACGACACCGCCGCGACCAGGGGGGACGGCAGGTCGCCGGGGTCGATGCCGAGCTCCTCGCGGGCGTGTATCTCCAGCGCCTGCTCCGGGTCCTTCGACAATTGCCGGGCGACTTCCCGCGCCAGCTCGGGCTCGACCCCGCGGGCCTGGTAGAGCGCCGCGAGCTCGGCCTCCTCGTCCTTCGGGTGCTTGCGCAGCTCCCTGCGCTCCACGTCCAGCTCGGCCTCGACGAGCTCACGCTGCGAGGCGACGGACGTGTACTCACCGGCGGCCATGGAGAAGGCACCGGCCGCGAGACCCGCGAGCCCGGTCAGCACGATGGTGTGCTGACCGACCGCGCCACCGGCGACACCGGTCATCAGCGCGAGGTTCGAGACCAGGCCGTCCATCGCACCGAAGACGGCGGGGCGCAGCCAGCCGCCGTTCACATCCCGGTGCGTGTGGTTGTCGCGATGCGCTTCGTGCAGCGCGGCTTCGGTCTCGATGATGGCCACGGGTCTTCCCCCAGGATAGCTAAGCCAAAGCTAACTTTGGACACGTTCTATGTTTCGACAACGCAGAATGTACGCCCCCCATTCCAACCCCGCCAGCAAGGAAAGGCTCGGCTAACCTGCGGTTTTGCCCGCAACCGCTCATCCGCTACGACCTCTGCACATATGTCGACCGGGTGACGATGGCGCCCGGCGGGCTCGGCGAAACCGCTGCGGTGGGACACATCCGCATATGGCTCCCGGAGCCCCGCAGGAGAGGCCGCGCGCGTATGACATCGATCGCCTGCATTCCCTCGGTCCCGTCGCGCGGCACCGCCGCCGAACTCCGCGAACGGGCGCGCGGAGCGCTGCTCGGCCTCGCCGTCGGTGACGCGCTCGGGGCCCCGGCGGAGAACATGAAGCCCTCGGAGATCCGCGCCCGCTGGGGCCGTATCACCGGCTACGTCGCCGACCGCCCCTGCGGCACCGACGACACCGAGTACGCGATCTTCTCCGGCCTGCTGCTCGCCCGGCACGGCTCGGACCTCACCCCGGCCCATGTGGAGGCGGCCTGGCACGAGTGGATCGCGGACCGGGAGGAGGGACAGTTCCGGGGCGCGGGCTTCAGCGAACGCGGCACCCTGGAAAACCTCCGCCGCGGACTCGCCGCCCCCATCTCGGCCCAGCACCGGCACGCCTGGAGCGACGGCCTGGCCATGCGGGCGGCCCCCTTCGGCGTCTTCGCCGCGGGACGCCCCGCCGAGGCGGCCCGGCTGGCCGCGATCGACGGCTCGGTGAGCCACGACGGCGAGGGCATCTACGGCGGCCAGGCGGTGGCGGCGGGCGTGGCGGCGGCGATGGCGGGCGCGCCGGCCATCGCGGTCGTGGCCTCGGCGCTGGCCGTCGTCCCCGACGACTCCTGGACGGCCCGCTCCCTGCGCCGCGCCGCGGCGGTCGCCCACCGCGGCGAAAGAGCGGTCCGCTCGGCGGTCGTCATCGGCGGCTACCCCTGGACCGACCTGGCCCCGGAGGCGGTGGCCCTGGCCTTCGGCGCCTACGCGGCAGCCGACGGCGACTTCCGCGACGCGGTGCTCACGGCGGTCAACATGGGCCGCGACGCGGACACGACGGCGGCGGTGGCGGGAGCGCTGGCGGGCGCGGGACAGGGCGCTTCCGCGATCCCCCAGGAGTGGGCGTCGGCGATCGGCCCGGCCCGGGGCAGCTGCCTGCCGGCGATGGCGGGCCACCACGTCCTGGAAGTGGCGGACCTGTTGGTGCCGGGGGCGTCGCGATGACGCCGCCGGGGCCGTGGACGGCGGGAGCACCGGTGACTGCGCCGACGCACGAAGGGACAGCCGCCGACGGTGGATTCGCCCCACAGGGGCCACCCGACGACGAAAGAGATACGGGTGGTGCGGGTGGGAGCGAAACGGCCGAAGGCGAAGCCGAGGCCGGCAGAACCGTCGGCCTGTTGCTGGGGCTGGCCGCGGGCGACGCCGCCGGATGGCCCGCCGCTCGCCACCGAGCGGCCCGTATGCCCGAGTGGACCCGCCGCCTCACCCGCGAACTCGACACCTTCGCCGAGCACAACGCCACCACCACCCTCCCCGTTCCCATCGCCCTCAACCAGCCCCCCGAGCCCCTCCACCTCGGCCCCTCCGACGACGCCGAATGGGCAGCCTTCGCCGCGGAGGCGCTGCTGCGCGCCGGCGACAGCAACGCCCTCGGCGACCTCAGCCAGGAACGCCGTACCCGAGCCGCCATCGACCTGACCTGGAACGCCGTGGCCGCAGAAGTCGCCGCGGCGGCGGACCGCGCTCCGGAGATCGAGTCCGCCGTCCTCCCCCTGCGCGCCCGTATCTCCGTACGGGCCGGACTCGGCAACCTCGCCGCCGGGCTCCGCCCGCCCGCCACCGGCCACGACAACCCCCACTACTTCGACGACGCGGCCTGCGTACGAGCCTGTGTCCTGGCCGTGGCCCACCCCGGCGAGCCCCGGCTCGCCGCGGACCTCGCCGAGTTCGACGCCCGCTATACCCAGGACGGCGACGGAGTGCACGGAGCCCGTGCCATGGCGGCGGCCGTGTCCCTCGCCCTGACCGGCGCGGACGTGCACACCTGCGTGACGGCGGCCCTGGCCGAGCTCCCCGAGACCACCGAGATCGGCCGCAACGCCCGCCACGCCCTGGAGCTTGCCGCGCGGGCCGAGTCCGCCTTCGCCCTGATCCCCCTCCTGGAACACCGGATCGTCGACCACGTCTACAGCTACGGCATCGCCGCCGCCGAAACCGTCCCGGTGGCCCTCGCCCTGACCACCGCCTCCCGGGGCCGTATCGCGGAGGCGGTACCGGCGGCGGCCTGTCTGTCCCGGGTGGCCGACTCGGCCCCGGCGCTCGCGGGCGCCCTCACCGGCACGCTCGGCGGCGGCGACTCGATCCCCGCGTCCTGGCGCGAGGCCTGCCGCACCCTGTCCGGCTGCGCGCTCCCCCGTCTGACCGGCACCGACCTGGTGGAACTCGCCGAACTACTGGAAGCCACGCAACCGGCCTCACCAGGAGGATGATTCCGCCCATGACGCCCAAACAGTCAGAAATCAGCCTGGAGGACCGGATCGCCGGAGCCCTCGTGGGCGCGGCGGTGGGCGACGCCCTCGGCGGCCCCGTCGAGGGCTACTCCCCCGACCAGATCCTCGAGCGCCACGGCGGCCGCGTCCTCGGCGTCGTCGGCCCCTGGAGCGGCGACGCCTGGCGCACGGCCCGCCCCCTCGCGCCGTACCACAAGGGCGACGGGCACGTCACCGACGACACCTTGATGACGCACGCGCTGATCCGCGTGTACGCGCGGGTCCGCGACCATCTCGACGCGTACGCGATCGCGGACCACCTGGTGCCGGACCTGATGAACAACCCGCGCTGGATCCCGGAGCTGGAGACGGAGGCCGTCCCGCTGCACCGGATCTTCCTCGCGGAGAAGTGGCTGGTGGCCCGGCTCCACTACGGCCATGTCGACCCGCGCGAGGCCGGCGTCGGCAACATCGTCAACTGCGGTGCCGCGATGTACATGGCGCCGGTCGGCCTGGTCAACGCGGCCGACCCGGCAGCCGCTTACGCCGAGGCACTCGACGTCGCGGGCGCCCACCAGTCGTCGTACGGCCGCGAGGCGGCGGGCGTCTTCGCGGCGGCGGTGGCCGCGGCGGCCGCCCCAGGAGCGACACCGGACTCGGTCGTCGCCGCCGCGCTCCGCCTGGCCAGGGACGGCACGCGCACGGCGATCGAGCGGGTCTGCGAAGTGGCGTCCCGCCACACCGACTTCGAGTCCGCGCTGGTCCCGCTGCGGGAGGCGGTGACCCCGTACGACACGGTCGGCCCCGACTACCGCGCTCCGTCCCTCGGCGCCCGCCGCCCGTCCCGCCTGCACGCGATCGAGGAACTCCCCGTCGCCCTCGGCATGTTGCTGGTGTCCCGCGGCGACTACCGCCACGCGGTGCTGGGTTCGGTGAACTACGGCCGCGACTGCGACTCGATCGCCACGATGGCGGGCGCGCTCGCCGGGGCGCTCGGCCGCGAGGTCCCGGAGGACTGGTCGAAGCGGATCGCGGAGGCGAGCCGCCTGGACCTGTGGGAGCCCGCGGCGACGCTCACGCGGGTGACCCTGGAGATCTTCGAGCGGGACGTCCGACGACGCAGGGCCCACGAGGCGGCCTTCTCCCGGATGGGAGGCCCGAGTTGCTCCGAGTGACCTGGGTCCAGCCGGAGGACCTGATCGGCCACGAGCTGCGGCAGGCGGCGCTGGACGGCCGCGAACCCTCGGCGATCGCCGCGCGGTGGCGTGCAGCGGGCGGACCCGAGGCACCTCTGCGGGCGGGCGCGTCACCCGAACCGGCCTCGCGCTATCTGCGGCTGCTGGCCAAGGACCTGCTGGACGAACTGGCCGATCTGCCCAGCACGTTGAGCGACAGCGAGCCGACGGACCTGCGGAGGATCAAGGCGCTGTGCCCGGACTGGCCCATCCCCGCCCCCGGCTCGTCCGTCGCGCAGGCCCGCCTCGAAGCCGCCTGGCTGGGCCGCGCCGTCGGCTGCCTGCTCGGCAAGCCCGTGGAGAAACTCCCGCTCGACGGCATCCGCCAACTGGCGCGGGCCACCGGCAACTGGCCGCTGAGCACCTACTTCACCGCCCGCGGCGTGCCCGCCGAACTCCTGTCGCAGCACCCCTGGAACCGCCGCTCGGCGGCCACCTCCCTCGCCGAGAACATCGACGGCATGCCCGAGGACGACGACCTCAACTACCCGCTTCTCAACCTGCTGTTGCTGCAACGCCACGGCAGAGGGTTCACCACCACCGACCTCGCGGGCCTGTGGCTGTCCGAACTTCCGGCGGGCCGCACCTTCACCGCCGAGCGCATCGCCTACCGCAACCTCCTCCTCGGCCTGGAACCGCCGCACACGGCCCGCCACCGCAACCCCTTCCGCGAGTGGATCGGCGCCCTCATCCGCGCCGACGTCCACGGCTGGACCAACCCCGGCGACCCGGCCGCCGCCGCCGAACAGGCGCACCGCGACGCCACCCTCACCCACACCGCCAACGGCGTCTACGCCGCGATGTTCACCGCCGCCGTCATCGCCGCCGCGGCGACCGGCACCCACGACGTGCACGCCTGTCTGCGCACCGGCCTGACGGTCGTCCCGCCCCGCTCCCGGCTGGCCCGAGCCGTCCGCGACGCCGTCGAACTCGCCCGGGAACACGCCGACTTCGACACCATCGTCGACCGGCTGCACGCCGCCCACGCCGCCACCCACCACTGGGTGCACGCCGTCCCCAACACCGCCCTCGTCGCCGCCGCCCTCACCCATGCCGACGGCGACTTCACCGGCGCCATCTGCCGTGCGGTGTCCGGGGGTTGGGACACCGACTCCAACGGCGCCACCGCGGGCGGCATCGCCGGCCTCCTCGCCGGCTCCCCCACCGCCCTGCCGGACCGCTGGACGACACCGCTCAAGAACCGGCTCGCCAGCTCCGTGGGCGACTTCAACGGCATCGGCTTCGACACCCTGGCCCAGCTCACCCACCGGGAGGCATCCCGCCCATGACCCACACCGCCGTGGACGCCCCGCTCTCCGGCCTGCGCGTCCTCGACCTCGCCACCCTCTTCGCCGGCCCGCTCGCCGCCACCCTGCTCGGCGACTTCGGCGCGGAGGTCATCAAGGTGGAGCACCCCACCAAGCCGGACCCCTCCCGCGGCCACGGCCCGTCGAAGAACGGCATCGGGCTGTGGTGGAAGCTCCTCGGCCGCAACAAGCGGACCATCACCCTCGACCTGTCGAAGCCGGGCGGCCGCTCCACCCTGCTGCGCCTGGCGGCCACCGCGGACGTCGTCATCGAGAACTTCCGCCCCGGCACCCTGGAGAAGTGGGACCTCGGCTGGGCGGAGCTGTCCGCCGCCAACCCCCGTCTGATCCTCACCAGGGTCACCGCCTTCGGCCAGTTCGGCCCCTACGCGCACCGCCCCGGCTTCGGCACCCTCGCCGAGGCGATGAGCGGCTTCGCCGCGATCACCGGCGAACCGGGCGCGCCACCCACGCTCCCGCCCTTCGGCCTCGCCGACTCCATCGCGGGCCTGGCCACGGCGTACGCCGTCATGACCGCGCTGACCGCCCGCGACCGCACCGGCGAGGGCCAGGTCGTCGACATGGCGATCATCGAACCGATCCTGACCGTCCTCGGCCCCCAGCCCACCTGGTACGACCAGCTCGGCCACGTCCAGCCGCGCACCGGCAACCGCTCCCAGAACAACGCCCCGCGCGGCACCTACCTCACGGCCGACGGCGCCTGGGTCGCCGTCTCCACCTCCGCGCAGTCGGTCGCGGAACGCGTGATGCACCTGGTGGGCCGTCCGGAGCTGGTCGACGAGCCGTGGTTCGCGACGGGCGCCGACCGCGCCCGGCACGCCGACGTCCTGGACGCGGCGGTCGGCAGCTGGATCGCCGAGCGCACCCGCACCGAGGTCCTGGCGGCCTTCGAGAAGGCGGAGGCGGCGGTGGCCCCGGTGCAGGACGTGCGGGAGGTGATGACGGACCCGCAGTACGCGGCCCTCGACACGATCACCGCCCTCGACGACCCCGAACTGGGCCCTCTCCGTATGCAGAACGTCCTGTTCCGTCTCTCCGCCACGCCCGGCGCGATCCGCTGGGCGGGCCGCCCGCACGGCGCGGACACGGAGACGGTGCTCACCGCGCTCGGCCTCACCCCGGCCGAGCTGACCGCCCTGCGCGAGGAGGGCGCCGTATGACAGCGCCACCACTGACCTGGCTCTACGTCCCCGGCGACCGCCCGCACGTCGTCGCCAAGGCACTGTCGGCCGGCGCCGACGTGGTCGTCGTGGACCTGGAGGACGCGGTCGCCCCGGACCGCAAGGAGTACGCCCGCTCGGCCACCGCCGAACTCCTCTCCGCACCGCAGCCGGTCCCGGTCCACGTCCGCGTGAACCCCCTGGACGGCCCGCTGGCCGCCGGAGACCTCGCCGCGGTGGCCGCACTGCCCGGCCTCTCGGGCCTGCGACTGGCGAAGGTGACGTCTCCCGAGCAGATCGTCCGCACCGCGGAAGGGACCGGCCCCGCGGCCGGTGGCGCCCTCGGCCTGTACGCGCTCCTGGAGTCCGCGCCGGCCGTCGAGCACGCCCACGCCATCGCCTCCGCCCATCCCGCGCTGCGCGGCATCGCCCTCGGCGAGGCGGATCTACGGGCCGACCTGGGCGTACGCGAGGACGCGGGCCTGGACTGGTGCCGCTCCCGCATCGTCGTCGCCGCGCGGGCGGCGGGGCTGCCCCCGCCCTCGCAGTCGGTCCACCCGGACGTCCGCGACCTGGAGGGCCTGGCGGCCTCGTGCGCTCACGGCCGCACCCTCGGCTTCCTCGGCCGGGCGGCGATCCACCCGCGCCAACTGCCCATCATCGAACGGGCCTACCTGCCCACGGCGCGGGAGATCGAGGAGGCCGAGACGGTTCTCAAGGCGGCGACGACCCAGCAAGGCGCCCAGGCTCTGCCGAACGGACGGTTCATCGACGCGGCGGTCGTGGCGACAGCGCGACGCACGCTGTCACTGGCCGACCGCCGCTAGGCAGCCTGACGGGACGATCAGCTCTTCTTGGCCGACTCGGCGCCGTCCTTCGCGTCGACCTCGGCGTCCTCTTCGGCGCTCTCCCCGGTGGCAGCAGCTTCCTTGGGGCTGTCGCCGTCCTCGGCCTCGGCCTCGTCCTCGGCCTCGGCCTCGTCCTCGGACTTGTCCTCGACCTCGGTCTTGTCGCCGGCGGCAGCCTCCGCCTCGGCCCGTTCCTCCAGGGCGCCCGGCTCGACCACGGCCTCCCGGCCCGGCCGGATCCTGGACGACAGCACGATGTACGCCACCGCGAGCAGGAACACGATCATCGCGGTCCAGTCGTTCAGCCGCAGGCCGAGGAAGTGGTGGGCGTCGTCGACGCGCATGTACTCGATCCAGGCCCGGCCCACGCAGTAGGCGGCGACGTAGAGCGCGAACGCCCGTCCGTGCCCGAGCTTGAAGCGGCGGTCGGCCCAGATGACCAGGAAGGCGACGCCGACGCACCACAGGGACTCGTAGAGGAACGTCGGGTGGTAGTACCCGGGCACGCGGCCGTCCGTCGAGGACGTGATGTGCAGCGCCCAGGGGACATGGGTCTCTCTGCCGTACAGCTCCTGGTTGAACCAGTTGCCCCAGCGGCCGATCGCCTGGGCGAAGGCGATGCCGGGTGCGACGGCGTCGGCGTACGCGGGCATCGGGATGCCGCGTCGGCGGCAGCCGATCCAGGCGCCCAGGCCGCCGAGAGCGATCGCGCCCCAGATGCCGAGCCCGCCCTCCCACACCTTGAAGGCGTCCACCCAGTCACGGCCCTCGCTGAAGTACAGCTCGTAGTCCGTGATGACGTGGTACAGCCGGCCGCCGACGAGGCCGAAGGGCACCGCCCAGACAGCGATGTCGGCCACCGTGCCGGTCCGTCCGCCGCGGGCGATCCAGCGTTTGTTGCCGAGCCAGACCGCGACGAAGACGCCGATGATGATGCAGAACGCGTAGCCACGCAGCGGGATGGGGCCGAGGTACAGCACCCCGCGCGACGGGCTCGGAATGTAGGCAAGTTCTTCCATGGCAAGGTCGACGCTACCGTGCCCGGCGGGCCCGACGGCAGGCGGACCGGCTACGGCTCCATAACGGGCGGGCGTGAAACTCTTACCCCTTGTTCGCCTGCTGCACCAGTTGCTTCAGCTTCGCGGGCGTCATCGTCTGGTCCTGGTAGATGTTCTTGCCGTCGAGCAGGACCGTCGGTGTCCCGCCGAAACGGCCCGCCTTGAAGGCGGCGTTGGACTTGTTCACCCAGCTGTCGTGCTTGCCGTCGTCGACGCACGAGCGGAAGGCGGCCGTGTCGAGGCCCTTCACCTTGCCCGCCAGGTCGATCAGCTTGCCGTTGTCCCCGAAGGCGTCGTCGGTCTCCTTCGGCTGGTTCGCGTACAGGACGTCGTGGTAGTCGCGGAACTTCGCGGCGTCCTGGGCGCACGCGGCGGCGTTGCCCGCGCGCAGCGAGCCGGTGCCGCCGAGGTTGCCGTCGATCAGCCTGACCAGGTGGTACTCGATCCTCATCTGCCCGGAGTCGGTCAGCTCGTGGAGGGTTGGGCGGTACGCCGCCTCGAAGGCCATGCAGGCCGGGCAGCGGAAGTCCTCCCAGATCGTGAGCGTCGACTTGGCGCCGTCCTTGCCCACCGGGATCGCGAGGCTGTCCTTGCCCTGGGCCCCGGAGGGCGCCACGGCCGGGCCGGACGCCTTGGCCTCGTCCTTGCCCGAGTTCGCGGCGACCACGCCGATCACGGCGGCAAGGCCCAGGACACAGACGACGCCGGCGCCCACGATCAGCGTCCGCCGTCGCCTGTCAGCGGCCTTCTGCTTCTCGCGCTCGTCCGCCAGCCGCTCCCGGGCGGTGCGCTTTCCCTCACGGTTCTTCTCGCTCACACCCCCAGAACGAACCGGGGAGGCGCAATGCGCCTCCCCGGTCCCAGATCCACTCGTAAGGGGGACCCGGGTGACATGAGATGCCCGGCTACGCCTGTCCGCGCACGCCCTTCGCGAGGTCGGCGGCGAGGTCGCGGACGGCCTCGATACCGGCCGCGTGGTCCGGGGCGTCCAGCATCCGCTTGACGAAGGCCGAGCCGACGATCACGCCGTCGGCGAAGCCCGCGACCTCGGCGGCCTGCTCGGCGTTGGAGACTCCGAGCCCGACGCAGACGGGCAGGCCCGTGCCGGTGGCCCGGGTGCGCTCGACCAGGTCGTGCGCCTGGGCGCCGACCGACGCGCGGGTGCCTGTGACGCCCATCAGCGAGGCCGCGTAGACGAAGCCGGTGCCCGCGCCGGTGATCTGGGCGAGCCGCTCGTCCTTGCTGCTGGGGGCGACCACGAAGACCGTGGCCAGCCCGTGCTTCTCGGCGTGCTCCCGCCACAGCGCCGACTCCTGCACCGGCAGGTCGGGCAGGATGCAGCCCGCGCCGCCCGCCTCGGCGAGCTCGGCGGTGAAGCGCTCGACGCCGTAGCGGTCGATGGGGTTCCAGTACGTCATGACCAGGATCGGCTTCCCGGTGGCCGCGTAGGTCTCCTTGACCGTGCGCATGACGTGCGCGATCTTGACGCCGCCGCGCAGGGCGATGTCGTCGGCGGTCTGGATGACGGGTCCGTCGAGGACCGGGTCGCTGTGCGGCAGGCCGACCTCGACGACGTCCGCGCCTCCGTCCAGGGCCGCCTTGATCGCCTCGATGCCGCCGTCCACGGTCGGGAAGCCGGCCGGGAGGTAGGCGATGAGCGCGGAGCGGCCCTCGGCCTTGGCGCCGGCGAGGGTGTCCGCCAACAGCTGGATGTTGCCGCTCACTTGGCGTCCCCTTCGATCTCGGCGGTGTCGGCCTCGTTGGCGGCGACCTCCGCGTCGGTGTCGTACAGGCCGAAGTAGCGGGCGGCCGTGTCCATGTCCTTGTCGCCGCGGCCGGACAGGTTGATGACGATCAGGCCGTCCTTGCCCAGCTCCTTGCCGACCTCGAGGGCGCCCGCGAGGGCGTGCGCGCTCTCGATCGCCGGGATGATGCCCTCGGTGCGCGACAGCAGGCGCAGGGCCTGCATCGCCGCGTCGTCGGTGACCGCGCGGTACTCGCCGCGGCCGCTGTCCTTGAGGTAGGAGTGCTCCGGGCCGATGCCCGGGTAGTCCAGACCGGCCGAGATGGAGTACGGCTCGGTGATCTGGCCCTCGTCGTCCTGGAGGACGTAGGAGCGGGAGCCGTGCAGGATGCCGGGCTCGCCCGCGGTCAGCGTGGCCGCGTGCTCGCCCGTCTCCACTCCGTGCCCGGCCGGCTCGCAGCCGATCAGGCGGACGGAGGCGTCCGGGATGAAGGGGTGGAAGAGGCCGATGGCGTTGGAGCCGCCGCCCACGCAGGCGACGGCGGCGTCCGGGAGACGGCCGGCGCGCTCCAGGAGCTGGCGCCTGGTCTCCACGCCGATGACGCGGTGGAAGTCGCGGACCATGGCCGGGAAGGGGTGCGGGCCGGCGACCGTACCGAAGAGGTAGTGGGTGTGGTCGACGTTGGCGACCCAGTCGCGGAAGGCCTCGTTGATGGCGTCCTTGAGCGTCCGGCTGCCGGACTTCACGGCGACGACCTCGGCGCCGAGCATGCGCATGCGGGCCACGTTCAGGGCCTGGCGCTCGGTGTCGATCTCGCCCATGTAGATCGTGCACTCGAGGCCGAACAGCGCGCAGGCCGTGGCGGTCGCGACGCCGTGCTGGCCGGCGCCGGTCTCGGCGATGACGCGGGTCTTGCCCATGCGCCTGGTGAGCAGGGCCTGGCCGAGGACGTTGTTGATCTTGTGGGAGCCGGTGTGGTTGAGGTCTTCCCGCTTCAGGAAGATCCGGGCACCGCCGGCGTGCTCGGCGAAGCGTGGCACCTCGGTGAGGGCGCTGGGCCGGCCGGTGTAGTTGACCAGCAGGTCGTCGAGTTCACGGGCGAACTCGGGGTCGTGCTTGGCCTTGTCGTACTCGACGGCCACCTCGTCCACGGCGGCGACGAGGGCCTCCGGGATGAACTTGCCGCCGAATGCCCCGAAGTAGCCTTCGGGGGTGGGGACCTGACCCTCCGGGTCGGGGATGAAGAAGTCGCTGGGCATGCGTGTACCTCACGGTGAGTTGGCAGTTGAATGCGCTGGTCGCCGTGGGGCGGGGGGTTGTCAGTCGGCTGCGGGATCGTTGTGGTTGACCGCGCAGTTCCCCGCGCCCCTTGAGGGGCGCTGCCATCGCCGGCCGTTCACCTGGCCCGGTTCGTCTCCGATGACGTACCTGACTCTGCGGCCGTGTACGCGGCGGGCCGGGGCGCGGCAGCCGCGAGGGCGGCAGCCGCGCGCGAGGCGGGCGTGCCGGTCCATGGTGGTCACGGTGAGAGTCATCGGGGCAAGCCTAGCCGGGAATCAGCCCCGGCCGTGCCGCAGTGCGGGATGTTCGCCCGCCGCGACCAGGTCGGAGACCGCGGACTTCGGGTCCTTGCCGGTGACCAGGGACTCGCCCACGAGGACCGCGTCGGCGCCGGCGTTGGCGTACGCGATGAGGTCGTGCGGACCGCGGACGCCGGACTCGGCGACCCTGATGAGATGCGCCGGGACCTCAGGGGCGACGCGCTCGAACGTGCCCCGGTCGACCTCGAGGGTCTTGAGGTTGCGCGCGTTGATGCCGATCACCTTCGCGCCCGCGTCGACCGCCCGCTCGACCTCGTCCTCGTCGTGGACCTCGACGAGCGGGGTGAGCCCGATGGACTCCGCGCGCTCGATCAGCGACTCCAGGGCCGACTGCTCCAGGGCGGCGACGATGAGCAGCGCGAGGTCGGCGCCGTACGCACGGGCCTCCCACAGCTGGTACGACGTGACGATGAAGTCCTTGCGCAGCACCGGGATGTCGACCCGGGCCCGCACGGCCTCCAGGTCGGCCAGCGAGCCGCCGAAGCGGCGCTCCTCGGTCAGGACGGAGATGACGGCGGCGCCGCCCGCCTCGTAGTCGGCGGCGAGTCCCGCCGGGTCGGCGATGGCGGCCAGCGCGCCCTTGGAGGGGCTGGACCGCTTGACCTCACAGATGACCTTGACACCCTCGCCGCGCAGCGCGGCCAGCCCGTCCTTGGCCGCGGGAGCCTTCGCCGCGCGCTCCTTGAGCTCGTCGAGGCTGACGCGCGCCTGCCGCTCCGCGAGGTCGGCACGGACTCCGTCGATGATCTCGTCGAGCACACTCACGCGAGAGGCCCCCTTTCAGACAGTTGACTGTTCAAGAGGTTGACCCAGGGGGAAAACCGGTGGTCACTGCGATGGTATCCGGAGGAAGGCGTAGGCCTCGCATCCGGTTGACGCCGGTCCCACTACCTGGACGTTCCCCTGTTGATCAAGGGTGGAGCCAGCCACCGACCGGCAGGTTCCGGACAACCGTGAAGACCAGCGCCAACGTCCCCAGGGTCCACAGATGGACCGGCCCGAGGTCCAGGCGCAGCGGACGGCCGCGGGCCGCACGCACCACCCATACGGTCCACAGCAGGGCGAATCCCAGATAGCCGGCGACCGCGAGGGCGTTGTCCTGGAGGGCCGCCAGGAAGTCGCCGTGGATGAAGGAGTACGCGCTGCGCAGGCCACCGCAGCCGGGGCAGTAGACGCCGGTGAACCGGTAGAGCGGGCAGACGGGGTAGTGGCCGGGCTGGTTCGGGTCCACGGTCCCCACGTAGACGAAGGCACCGGCGACGGCAGCGAGCAGTCCGGCGGGCACGGCGAGCCGGGACACCACCGTGGGCGAGGCGGTCGCCGGCGTCGGGAACTGGCTCTCGGCGTTCACGTCCAGCATTGTCCCCCCGGCAGGGCCGCCACGCGCGCGTGAGGGGCGATCCGGCACCGGATCGCCCCTCAGCGGTACGCGCGGAAGCCGTACGGGGTCAGCTCTTCGTCGCGCTCGCGGCGGCCTGGCTCTGCGCCAGCGCGTCCTGGAAGTCCTTGTGCGCGTCCTTCGGCTGACCCATGCCCATCGCGCTCATGACCCAGCCGACGACGCCGCCCACGACCACGATGCCCATGCCGGCCCAGAAGCCCACGGGCTGAGCCGCCACCATGAAGGCGCCGGAGACGCAGAAACCGACGAACGCGATCATGACACCGGTCCAGGCGGCCGGGGTGTGACCGTGGCTGCTGCCCGCCATTGCTTGCTCCTCATTGCTGTTTTCGTGTCTGAGCCGGACGCTCACGGGACATTGTCCCGCACGCGCACAGGCGCGCCGCTCGGGGGTGGCCCATCGCGCGTCGGCTCCGGTCGCGGATCGGACTCGGTCCGCCCCGCGCAGAGGCTACGCCCCGGTGGGGTCCTCGCCGCGGTCCAGCGCCTTCCAGATGTCCTCGGGCCGGTCGGGGTCGACGACCGCGGGCCTGCGGCGGGGCTTCGGCGCCCCGGTGCGTTCGTAGCGGCCGGACATCGCGGGCCACTGGCGGCCGTAGCGCAGGGCGAGCAGGCCGGCCACGAGGATCAGGGCACCGCCCGCGGCCGCGGCGTACGGCCAGGCGGTGTGGCTGAGGGCGCCGACGGTGGCCGAGGTGTCGCCGGCGGCCTGCGCGGCCTTCTCGTCGAGCGCGGAGGTGTCGGAGACGCCGAGCAGGGCCGCGGCGATGGTGCCGGCGCCGGAGAGCGCGAGGAGGGCGGAGACGAGCAGGCGGCCGGCCCTGCGGACGGCGAAGACGGCGACGAGCGCGGCGAGGCCCACTATGGCGAGCGCCGCGGGGACGCCCGTGACGTCGCTGCCCTTGGCGGTCAGGGAGAAGGCGCCGCCGGCCACCGTCGTGGTGCCCTCCGACCAGCGCTGCCGGGTGGAGAGCAGCGCGACGGCCGCGCCGAGCGCACCGCACAGCAGGGCAATGGCGAGACTCCGGCGGCCGGCCCGTGCGGGTCCATCGGCTTCGGAACGGGGGTGAGGAGCAGCAGTCACGTACTCCACTATCACCCGAACCCCCCGTGAACCGTCACCCGGGGTTCACGTGAGAAGCGCCCCACTGCCCGCAAACGCCCTACTTGCCGAGCCTGTTCGCGGTGTGGACCGCGCGCAGGACCGCCGCCGCCTTGTTGCGGCACTCCTGGTCCTCGGCGACCGGGTCGGAGTCGGCGACGACGCCGGCGCCCGCCTGGACGTACGCCGTGCCGCCGCGCAGCAGGGCCGTGCGGATGGCGATGGCGGTGTCGGAGTCGCCCGCGAAGTCGAGGTAGCCGACGCAGCCGCCGTACAACCCCCGGCGGGACGGCTCGAGTTCGTCGATGATCTGCATCGCGCGGGGCTTGGGCGCGCCGGAGAGGGTGCCGGCCGGGAAGCAGGCCGTGAGGACGTCGAAGGCGGTGCGGCCCCCGGCGACCCTGCCGGTGACGGTGGAGACGATGTGCATCACGTGCGAGTACCGCTCGACGGACATGAAGTCGACGACCTCGACGGTGCCCGGCTCGCAGACCCGTCCCAGGTCGTTGCGGCCGAGGTCGACGAGCATCAGGTGCTCGGCGCGCTCCTTGGGGTCGGCCATCAGCTCGTCGGCGAGGACCTGGTCCTCCTGCGGGGTCGCCCCGCGCGGCCGGGTGCCGGCGATGGGGTGCACCATGGCCTGCCCGTCCTCGACCTTCACCAGGGCTTCCGGGCTGGATCCCACGACGTCGAAGCCGTCGAACCGGAACAGGTACATGTACGGCGACGGGTTCGTGGCCCGCAGCACCCGGTAGACGTCCAACGCGCTTGCCGTGCACGGCGTTTCGAAGCGCTGCGAGGGGACGACCTGGAAGGCCTCGCCCGCGCGGATGCGCTCCTTGATGTCCTCGACGGCCACCCGGAAGTCGGGGCCGCCCCACAGGGCGGTGTACTCGGGGAGCTCGGAGGGCGGGAGGACGGCGGGCGGCTGGGCGACCGCGCGCGTGAGGTCCGCCTCCATGGCGTCGAGGCGGGCGACGGCGTCGGCGTGGGCCTCGTCGACGCCCGTGTCGAGGTCGTTGTGGTTGATCGCGTTGGCGATCAGCAGGACCGAGCCCTCCCAGTGGTCCATCACGGCGAGGTCGCTGGTCAGGAGCATGGTCAGCTCGGGCAGCCCGAGGTCGTCCCGCTCGCCGGGGCCGATCTTCTCCAGGCGGCGCACGATGTCGTAGCCGAGATAGCCGACCAAGCCGCCGGTGAAGGGGGGCAGGCCATCCTGGTGCGGGGTGTGCAGGGCCTCGATGGTGGCGCGCAGGGCCGCGAGGGGGTCGCCGTCCGTGGGGACGCCGACGGGCGGGACGCCCAGCCAGTGCGCCTGGCCGTCGCGCGCGGTCAGGGCGGCGGCGGAGCGCACGCCCACGAACGAGTACCGGGACCAGGAGCGGCCGTTCTCCGCGGACTCCAGCAGGAAGGTCCCCGGGCGCTCGGCGGCGAGCTTGCGGTAGAGCGCGACCGGGGTGTCGCCGTCGGCGAGGAGCTTGCGGGTGACCGGGATGACACGGCGGTCGGTGGCCAGCTTGCGGAACGTCTCGAGGTCCATGGCGGCTGACCTTACTGATCGGCGCCGGACGGCCCGGAATCGGCGTCCTTGAGGAGCACGTCGGCGTCGAAGCAGGTGCGCGCGCCGGTGTGGCAGGCGGCGCCGACCTGGTCGACCTTGACCAGCACGGTGTCCGCGTCGCAGTCCAGCGCGACGGACCTGACCCATTGGAAGTGGCCGGAGGTGTCGCCCTTGACCCAGTACTCCCGGCGGCTGCGGGACCAGTAGGTGCAGCGGCCGGTGGTGAGGGTGCGATGCAGCGCCTCGTCGTCCATCCAGCCGAGCATGAGCACCTCACCGGTGTCGTACTGCTGGGCGATGGCGGGGACGAGCCCGTCGGCACTGCGCTTGAGGCGCGCGGCGATCTCCGGGTCGAGGCTGCTGGCCGGTGGCGTACTGGTCATGGGTGCCATTGTGCCGCGCGACACCGACAGTCATGGCGACGAGTCCACTGGGCGGACCCTCGGCGTGGTCGTAGGCTGATTGCATGTCGACTTTCGCCAAGCGTGAACGACTTCTTCTGGCCGACCTGTTGGAGGCCGCGGGCCCGGACGCCGCGACTCTCTGCGAGGGTTGGCAGACCCGCGACCTCGCCGCGCACGTGGTGGTGCGCGAGCGCCGCCCCGATGCCGCCGGCGGCATCCTGATCAAGCAGCTCGCGTCCCGCCTGGAGCGGGTGATGGCGGAGTTCGCCGCGAAGCCGTACGAGGAGCTGATCCAGCTCATCCGCACCGGTCCGCCCCGCTTCTCGCCGTTCCAGCTCAAGCAGGTCGACGAGATGTCGAACACGGTGGAGTTCTACGTCCACACCGAGGACGTCCGCCGCGCGCAGTCCGACTGGACGCCACGCGAACTCGACGCGGTCTTCCAGGACGCCCTGTGGTCCCGGCTCGAACGCTCGGCCCGCCTGATGGGCCGCGGCGCCCCCACCGGCCTCGTCCTGCGCCGCCCGGACGGCCAGACGGCGGTCGCCCACCGCGGCACTCCCGTGGTCACGGTCACCGGCGAGCCCTCGGAACTCCTCCTGTTCTCCTACGGCCGCCAGAACGCCGCCCACGTGGAGCTGGAGGGCGACAAGGACGCGGTGGCCAAGCTCCACGAGGCGAAGCAGTTGGGGATCTAGGGGGCGTTCAGCGGGGCAGCTCGGCGCGGCGCAGTGCGGGCACGCACAGGGCGACCACGCCGCCGAGGCCGCACACGACGGCGCTGGCCACGAAGACCGGGCCGGTACCCCAGGCGCCGATCGCGGTGGCCGACAGCGGCATGCTGAGCGGGGTGAGACCCAGGCTGACCAGGCTGGCGACGGCGGTCACCCGACCGAGGCAGGCAGGGTCGGCCTGGGTCTGCAGCAAGGCCCCGCACATCGCGCCGCTGAGCCCGGTGAGCAGCCCGATCAGCAGGGCCGTACCGACGGCGAGGGCGACGGTCGGGGCGAACGCGAGCGCGCCGACCGCCACCGAGCCCGCCATGATCGACCAGCCGGCGACCCGCCCGGCGTGCGGCAGCCGGCCCCGTACGGTCAGCAGCAGCGCGGCGGCGCCCGCGCCGACGCCGAAGCCCGCGAGCACCCAGCCCATGCCGGCCGCGCCCCAGCCGCGCTCGTCGCAGAGCAGCGTCAGTCCGACGTTGAGCGGTCCGACGAAGCCGAGGTCGCCGAGGGCTATGACCAGCATCAGCGGTGCGAGCACGCGGTGCCGGCGGATGTGGCGCAGGCCGGCCACGAGGTCCTCCCGGGCGGTCGCCTTGCGCGCGCCGGGCGTGTCGTCCGGCGGCAGCTCGCGCATCCGTACGCGGACCAGCAGCGGCACAGACACGGCGATCAGTAGCCCCGCGAGCACGAACGCGGCCGTCGCCCCGCCCAGCGCCACACCGAGCCCGCCGAGCGGGCCGCCGACCACGCTCGCGAACCGGATCGCGAGCCCTCGCATGCCCTGCACGCGCGCGAGTTGGCCACGGTGCGTCACGCGCGCGGGGAGGGCGCCCACGGCCGGCAGGAACACGGCGTCGACGGTGCCGAAGACCAGCGCGAGCAGCGCCAGCGGCCACAGGCCGGGGCCGGTGAGGAACAGCAGCGCGGCCACCGCGAGAACGGCCGCGCAGCGCACGGCGTCGCTGCCGATCACCACCCGCCGCGGCCCCAGCCGGTCGGCGACCACCCCGCCGCCCAGCATCAGCACCGCTCGCGGCAGCGCGCTCACCGTCATCACCAGCCCCGCCTGCGAGGCCGTACCGGCCTGTACGGCGGCCCAGGACAGGGCGATGTAGTAGACGCTGTCGCCGACCATCGAGAAGGTGAAGGCGGCGAGCCAGCGCAGGACGTTGGCGTCGCGGTGGGCGGGGAGTTCGGCAAAAGCCGTCGGGGCGCCGTCGAGCGCGGTCTCAGACACGGAACGGGAAGCCGTAGGTGTGCACCGCGACGTGCTCACGGTCCTCGGTGTCGCCCTCCGCGACGGCGGCGCGTCCGCGCTCCTCGTACCGGCGCACGACGTCGTACATCTCCCTGGACAGCCCGGCCAGTTCGGCCGGGGTGAGGCGCAGCAGCCACTCGGCGGATTCGGAGGCCGTCGTCCACGCGTCGCTCCAGTGCGCGCGCTCGTCGAGGTAGCGCCGGAACATGTCGGCGCGCTGCTCGAAGAAGAGACGGCTGGCCGCGGTGTGCGCGGCGGCCTTCTCCGGGGCGTCCCTGAAGTCCTCGTCGCGGATGCTCACCCCCTCGGAGGCGGGCTGCCACCACCGCTCGCGGCCGTCCTCGCTCCGCGCCTCGGCCTCCTCGATCAGCCCGTGCTCGGCCAGCTTGCGCAGGTGGTAGCTGACCAGCGAGACGGCTTCGTCCACCTGGTCGGCGAGCTGGGAGGCGGTCGCCGTCCGCGCGATGGTGAGCAGCCGGTACAGCTGTGCGCGCAGCGGGTGGGCGAGGGCCTTGAGGGTGCCCACGTCCTTGATGCGGCGGTCTCGCTCCGTCTCAGGCATACCCGTGACGCTAGATGCGAAAGAGAAATTGCACAATATATTTTGCGGAACTTCTCTTGCGCATCTGTGCGTCAGTAAGCCCCGGCCTCCTCCGTCAGTAAGCCCCGGCCTCCTTGAGGCCGGGGCTTACAACGCCTCTACGGGGACGTCACCGCACGGGGTGCCCGGCTCCCCGCAGTGCCCCCTTGACCTCGCCGATCCGCAGGTCGCCGAAGTGGAAGACCGATGCCGCGAGGACCGCGTCCGCGCCCGCCCCGATGGCCGGAGAGAAGTCGGCGAGCTTTCCGGCGCCGCCCGAGGCGATCACCGGGACCGTCACGTGTTTGCGGACAGCCGCGATCATCTCCAGGTCGTAGCCGTCCTTCGTGCCGTCCGCGTCCATCGAGTTCAGGAGGATCTCGCCGGCGCCGAGCTCGGCGGCCCGGTGCGCCCACTCCACGGCGTCGATGCCGGTGCCCTTGCGGCCGCCGTGGGTGGTCACCTCGAAGGTGCCCTCGGGCGTGCGGCGCGCGTCCACCGAGAGGACCAGCACCTGCCGGCCGAACCGCTCGGCGATCTCGCGGATCAGGTCGGGGCGGGCGATGGCCGCCGTGTTGACGCCGACCTTGTCCGCGCCGGCCCGCAGCAGCTTGTCCACGTCCTCCGCCGTGCGGACGCCGCCGCCGACGGTGAGCGGGATGAACACCTGCTCCGCGGTGCGGCGCACCACGTCGTACGTCGTCTCGCGGTTGCCCGACGACGCGGTGATGTCCAGGAACGTCAGCTCGTCGGCGCCCTCGGCGTCGTACACCTTGGCCATCTCGACGGGGTCGCCCGCGTCGCGCAGGTTCTGGAAGTTGACGCCCTTGACGACCCGGCCGTTGTCCACGTCCAGGCAGGGGATGACTCGGACCGCCAGGGTCATGAATCCACGGCTCCTTATAACAACCAGTAGCTCTAGCCTCGGAAGGCTTCCAGTTCCACTTCGACCAGGATGCGCGGGTCGACGAAGCCCTCCACGACCAGCAGGGTCGAGACCGGCCGCACGGAGTCGAAGAACTCCTTGTGGGCCCGTCCCGCCTCGTCGACGTCCCTGCTGTGGGTCAGGAACATCCTGGTACGGATCACGGACTCGACACCGAGCCCGAACTCGCCGATCGCCTCGAGCGCGCCGGTGAAAGCCACCTTGGCCTGCTCGTACGGATCGCCCTCTCCGTACAGCACGGTGCCCTTGAAGGACGTCGTGCCCGCCACCAGCACGCGGTCGCCCACCGCCACGGCGCGCGCGAAACCGAAGGACTCTTCCCAGGGACTTCCGCTCTGCACCCGCCGTACGGCTTCGGACGTCATGACGACACAGCCTCCAAGGCTTCTTCCAGGGTGAACGCCTTCGCGTACAGGGCCTTCCCGACGATGGAGCCCTCGACACCGAGGGGTACCAGCTCGGCGATGGCCCGCAGGTCGTCCAGGGACGACACGCCGCCTGAGGCCACCACCGGGCGGTCGGTCACCGCGCACACGTTGCGCAGCAGCTCCAGGTTGGGGCCCTGCAGGGTGCCGTCCTTGGCGATGTCGGTGACGACGTACCGCGCGCAGCCCTCCTTGTCGAGGCGCTCCAGCGTCTCGTAGAGGTCGCCGCCGTCGCGGGTCCAGCCGCGGCCGCGCAGCGTCGTGCCGCGCACGTCCAGGCCCACCGCGATCTTGTCGCCGTGCTCGGCGATGATCTTGGCGACCCACTCCGGGGACTCCAGGGCGGCCGTGCCCAGGTTCACCCGGGTACACCCGGTGGCGAGGGCGGCCGCCAGCGAGGCGTCGTCGCGGATGCCCCCGGAGAGCTCCACCTTGATGTCCATCGCCCGGGCGACCTCGGCGATCAGCTCGCGGTTGTCGCCCGTGCCGAACGCGGCGTCCAGGTCGACCAGGTGCAGCCACTCGGCGCCCGACCGCTGCCAGGCGAGCGCGGCCTCCAGCGGGGAGCCGTACGAGGTCTCCGTGCCGGACTCGCCGTGCACGAGGCGGACGGCCTGGCCGTCGCGGACGTCGACGGCGGGGAGGAGTTCGAGCTTGCTCACAGTGTTCCGATCCAGTTGGTGAGGAGCTGTGCTCCGGCGTCGCCGGACTTCTCGGGGTGGAACTGGGTGGCCCACAGCGCGCCGTTCTCGACGGCCGCCACGAAGGGCTTGCCGTGCGTCGACCAGCTCACCTTGGGGGCGCGCATCGTCGAGTTGCGCGTCTTTAGGGACCAGTCGTGGACGGCGTAGGAGTGCACGAAGTAGAAGCGCGCGTCCGCGTCCAGGCCGGCGAACAGCTCGGTGTCGGCCGGCGCCTCGACGGTGTTCCAGCCCATGTGGGGCACGACCTCGGCCTGGAGCGGCTCGACCGCGCCGGGCCACTCGTCGAGGCCCTCGGTCTCCACGCCGTGCTCGATGCCGCGCGCGAAGAGGATCTGCATGCCCACGCAGATGCCCATGACCGGGCGGCCGCCGGACAGCCGGCGGTCCACGACCCAGTCGCCGCGCGCCTCCTTCAGGCCCCGCATGCAGGCGGCGAAGGCGCCGACGCCCGGTACCAGCAGGCCGTCGGCGTTCATGGCCGTGTCGTAGTCACGCGTTACTTCGACGTCCGCGCCCGCGCGCGCGAGGGCGCGCTCCGCCGAGCGGATGTTGCCGAAGCCGTAGTCGAAGACGACGACCTTCTTGCGGACGCTCAATTCCACACCTCCAGCCGCACCACACCGGCGACCAGGCACATCGCCGCACCGATCGACAACAGCACGATCAGCTGCTTCGGCATCTGCTGCTTGGCGAAGGAGATGATGCCGCCGACCAGGAAGAGGCCGACGACGATCAGGAGGGTCGACAGGCCGTTCACAGCGCGCCCTTCGTGGACGGGAGGATGCCGGCCGCGCGCGGGTCGCGCTCGGAGGCGTAACGCAGGGCTCGCGCCAGCGCCTTGAACTGGCACTCCACGATGTGGTGCGCGTTGCGCCCGTACGGCACGTGCACGTGCAGCGCGATCTGGGCCTGGGCGACGAAGGACTCCAGGATGTGCCGGGTCATCGTGGTGTCGTACTCGCCGATCATCGGCGCCATGTTCTCGGGCTCGGTGTGCACGAGGTAGGGGCGGCCGGAGAGGTCGACGGTGACCTGGGCGAGGGACTCGTCCAGCGGGACCGTGCAGTTGCCGAAGCGGTAGATCCCCACCTTGTCGCCGAGCGCCTGCTTGAAGGCGGCGCCCAGCGCGAGGGCGGTGTCCTCGATGGTGTGGTGGGAGTCGATGTGCAGGTCGCCCTCGGTCTTCACGGTGAGGTCGAACAGTCCGTGCCGGCCGAGCTGGTCGAGCATGTGGTCGTAGAAGCCGACCCCCGTCGACACCTCGACCTTGCCGCTGCCGTCGAGATCGATCTCGACGAGCACCGACGTCTCCTTGGTCACCCGCTCGACTCTTCCAACGCGGCTCATGCGCTCTGCTCCTTCTTCAATTCACGGACCGCGTCGAGGAACGCGTCGTTCTCTTCGGGGGTTCCCGCGGACACCCGCAGCCACCCCGGGATGCCGTTGTCCCGGACCAGGACGCCCCGGTCGAGGATCTTCCGCCAGATCGCGTGCGAGCCGCCCTCGCCGTCGAACCTGCCGAACTGCACGAAGTTCGCGTCGGACTCGACCACGTCGTAACCGGCCGCGCGCAGCTCGCTCACCAGCCGGTCCCGTTCCGACTTCAGCTGCTCGACGTACTTCAGCAGCGTGTCGGTGTGCTCCAGGGCGGCCAGCGCGGTCGCCTGGGTGACCGCCGAGAGGTGGTACGGCAGCCGTACCAGCTGGACGGCGTCGACGACGGCCGGGTGCGCGGCGAGGTAGCCGAGGCGCAGGCCCGCGGCGCCGAACGCCTTGGACATGGTCCGCGAGACGACGAGGTTCGGCCGGCCCTCGATCAGCGGCAGCAGCGAGTCGCCGTGGCTGAACTCGATGTACGCCTCGTCCACGACCACCATCGACGGCTTGGCCGCCTGCGCGGATTCGTACAGCGCGAGGACCGTCTCGCGCGGGACCGCGTTGCCCGTGGGGTTGTTGGGGGTGGTGACGAAGACGACGTCCGGCCTGTGCTCGGCGATCCACTTCTCGGCCGCCGGAAGGTCGATCGTGAAGTCCTCGCCCCGCGGGCCGGAGATCCAGCCGGTGCCGGTGCCGCGCGCGATGAGCGCGTGCATCGAGTACGACGGCTCGAAGCCGATCGCGGTACGGCCCGGTCCGCCGAAGGTCTGCAGCAGCTGCTGGATGACCTCGTTGGAGCCGTTCGCCGCCCAGACGTTGGCGAGGCCGACCTCGTGACCGGAGGTGTCCGTGAGGTACTTGGCGAGCTGCGTGCGCAGCTCCACCGCGTCCCGGTCCGGGTAGCGGTTGAGGTCGCGGGCGGCCTCGCGCACGCGCTCGGCGATCCGCTCGACCAGCGGCTCGGGCAGCGGGTAGGGGTTCTCGTTCGTGTTCAGCCGTACGGGCACGTCCAACTGGGGCGCGCCGTAGGGGGACTTGCCGCGCAGCTCGTCCCGTACGGGGAGATCGTCGATGCCGGTCACTTGCTCTCGGGAACCTTCCATCCGAACCGCGCCTTGATCGCCGCGCCGTGCGCCGGCAGGTCCTCCGCCTCCGCCAGCGTGACCACGTGGTGCGCGACCTCGGCCAGCGCGTCCTTCGTGTAGTCGACGATGTGGATGCCGCGCAGGAAGGACTGCACGGACAGGCCCGAGGTGTGGCAGGCGCAACCACCGGTCGGGAGCACGTGGTTGGAGCCGGCCGCGTAGTCGCCGAGGGAGACCGGCGCCCAGGGGCCGATGAAGATCGCGCCCGCGTTCTGCACGCGGTCGGCGACCGCGGTGGCGTCGGCGGTCTGGATCTCCAGGTGCTCGGCGCCGTAGGCATCGACGACCCGCAGGCCCTCGTCGACGCCGTCGACCAGGACGATCGCGGACTGCCGGCCCGCGAGCGCCGGACGGATCCGGTCCTCGATGTGCTTGGTGGCCGCGACCTGGGGCTCCAGCTCCTTCTCGACAGCGTCCGCGAGCGCGACGGAGTCGGTGACCAGGACGGCGGCGGCGAGCGGGTCGTGCTCGGCCTGGCTGATCAGGTCGGAGGCGACGTGCACCGGGTCGGCCGTGTCGTCCGCGAGGATCGCGATCTCGGTCGGGCCGGCCTCGGCGTCGATGCCGATCTTGCCGGTGAAGTAGCGCTTGGCGGCGGCGACCCAGATGTTGCCGGGGCCGGTGACCATGTTGGCGGGCGGGCAGGACTCCGTGCCGTGCGCGAACATCGCGACCGCGGTCGCGCCACCGGCGGCGTACACCTCGTCGACGCCGAGCAGCGCGCAGGCGGCGAGGATCGTCGGGTGCGGCAGGCCGCCGAACTCGGCCTGCGCGGGCGAGGCCAGGGCGATCGAGGGGACGCCTGCCTCCTGGGCGGGCACGACGTTCATGATCACGGAGGACGGGTAGACCGACCGGCCGCCGGGCGCGTACAGCCCGACCCGCTCGACCGGCACCCACTTCTCGGTGACGGAGCCGCCGGGCACGACCTTGGTCGTACGGGTCGTACGGCGCTGCTCGCGGTGGACGAGCCGGGCGCGCCGGATGGACTCCTCCAGGGCCGCGCGCACGGCCGGATCGAGCTCGTCGAGGGCCTTCGTCAGCGCCTCGGCGGGCACCCGCACCCGGTCGAGCCGGACGCCGTCGAACTTCTCGGCGAAGTCGATCAGCGCCGCGTCGCCCCGATGATGCACGGCCTCGCAGATCGGACGCACCTTCTCCAGGGCGGCCGAGACGTCGAAGTCGGCTCGGGGCAGCAGGTCTCGCAGGGCGGGTCCCTCGGGAAGGGCGTCGCCGCGCAGATCGATTCGGGAGATCACGTACCCAATTCTCTCAGACCCGGGTCAGGCGCCGTTCGCGCGTATCAATGGCTGATACAGAACGCGCGTGGAACCCGGAAGATCACCTTCACGTCCTGTGCTTCGGATGTTACTCAGCGGGCATGAACGGTTGTGCGAACACACGACTGGAGGAGCGGGGAGCGGTGACTGAGGGTGCCGGCCTGCGTGCCGGAGACCTGCCGGAGGACCTGACCGCGGCGGAGGCCGGCATGTGGCAGGCCTTCCGCAACGGCAGCGTGTACGACCTGAGCAGCGGGGACACCGCGGCCGACGATCCGCACGGCGGACACCCCTGGGGACCCGAGCGGGCCGTGCGGGCGCGCATCGTGTGCTGGCTGCTGCTCGACGGCCCGCCCGCGCTGGCCGGCCGGGTGTCCTCCCTGAAACTGCGCGGGGTGCAGATCAACGGCAGCCTGGACCTGGCCGGCGGCACGGTGGTGCCGTACGTCGAGATGCGCGCCTGCCGCTTCGAGCGGGACGTGCTGCTGCCGGAGGCCCGCTTCACGACCGTGCGCCTGGTGAACTGCTCGGTGCCCCGCCTGGAGGCGGCCCGCGTCCACACCGAGGGCGATCTGCACCTCCCGCGCTGCCGCTTCCTGGGCGGCATCCGGCTGACCGACGCGCACATCGGCACGGACCTGCTGCTCAACCAGGCGATCGTGCACCGCGACCGCAGCGACCGCTCCATCGCCGGCGACGGCATGACGGTGGGCCAGGACCTCCAGGCCGAGCTGCTGGAGTCGCACGGCGAACTCAGCCTGCGCAGCGCCAAGATCGGCGTCTCGCTGAGCCTGCGCGGCGCCCGGCTGGCCAACCCGTACACCCGGCTCGCGCTGAACGCGCCCCAGCTGACCGTGGGCCGCACGCTGTACCTCACCCCGGCGGGCGTCGGTACCTCCCTGTCGAGCGGCGCGACCCCCGCGCGCGGGACGCGGATCCAGCGGTTCGAGTGCCGGGGCGGGATACGCCTGGACGACGGGCGGTTCGGGGACTCGGTCGACTTCGAGCGGGCCCGGTTCGCCTTCACCGACGACCAGGAGCTGTCGATGCGCCGGGTCCAGACGCCCGAGCTGCGCTTCCTCGGCGAGCGGCCGCAGCGCGGCAAGGTCACCCTGTCGGGCGCGCGGGTCGGCAACCTGGTCGACCGGGCGAGCGCCTGGCCGGGCCCGGGCAACCTGCACATGGGCGGTTTCACCTACGAGAACCTGGTGCCGCAGGGCCCCTTCCCGCTGACCGAGCGGCTGGACTGGGTGGCCGCGGCGACCGCCGAGTACAACCCGGAGCCGTACGAGCGCCTGGCCTCCGTGCTGCGCAACGGCGGCGAGGACGAGGACGCCCGCGAGGTGCTGCTGGCCAAGCAGCGCCGGCGCCGCGAGAGCCTGCCGCCGGCCGCCAAGCTCTGGGGCTACGCACAGGACTGGACGGTGGCCTACGGCTACCGGCCGGGGCGGGCCGCGGTGTGGATGGCGGTGCTGTGGGCGGCGGGCTCGCTGGCCTTCGCGCACGCCAGCCATCCGCCGGTGCAGCCCGGGCAGCATCCGCTGTGGAACCCGGCGCTGTTCGCCCTGGACCTGCTGCTCCCGTTCATCGATCTGGGCCAGGCCGGCCAGTGGCAGCTGCGCGGCGGCTGGCAGTGGCTGGCCGCGGCCCTGGTGCTGCTGGGCTGGATCCTGGCGACGACGGTGGCTGCGGGGGCCACGCGTCTGTTGCGCCGGAATTGATCCGGCCTGTTCACTGTGGCCACAGATGCGGGACAGTAGTTGAACAATTTACCTTTACTCTGTCTTGACCGGTTCGCGTACAACTTTCCGCGGATTACGCATAGCCGCTGGCGCATGCGTGACCTGCGGTCTTTCAATGGTCGTCACCATGGCTCTGCTGCATCCCTTCAATCGCACGGCCCGCGCCTCCCGGGCCCTGCAGCCCCTCGACGGCGCCTCGCTGCCCGCCGACGACGAGGTGCTGCTCGACGCGCCCGACGACGGCCTCGGCCAGGCGCTGGTCGCGGCCGCGCGCGGCGAGCACGCGCCCGCGGCCGCCCTGCTGGCCGGCACCCGCGCGTCCGCCGACTGGGAGATGCGCGACCGGAACGCGAGACGCCTGGCGGCCTTCGCCCGCTCGCGCCCCGAATGGCTCCAACGGTGGACGGCCGACGACCCGCACGACCCGGACCTGATCCTCGTCCGGGCGCAGCTCGAGGTGGACCGCGCCTGGGACTCCCCCGCCCGCGCGGAGCTGCTGCGCGAGGTGAGCCCTCTGATCACGGCGGCCGCGCGCGGCGACGACCGCGACCCGGTGCCGTGGCGGATCGCGCTGGACCACGCGCGCGGCACCCGGGCCGGCCACAAGTACTTCGGCGAGCTCTGGGAGGCGGCGCTGCGCCGCGCCCCGCACCACTACGGCTGCCATGTCGCGGCTCTGCGCTACCTGGCCGCGTCCTGGCAGGGCTCGCACCGCGAGTGCTTCGACTTCGCCGACCTGGCCGCGCAGGACGCCCTGCCCGACTCCCTGATCCAGGCACTGCCCTCGCGGGCGGCCCTGGCCTGTCTCACCGACGGCGACGGCACCTCCGGGACCGTGCCGCGCGACCGGCTGCACGCGGCGGCCGACCGGGCGATCGCGCTCTCGGCCCGCTTCCCGGCGGCCGACCCCTGGCCGTCCCCGATCCGCAACAAGCTGATGTACGTCCTCTTCCGGCTGGAGCGCTGGCAGGAGGCCCTCACCGAGGCTCACCGGATCGGCCCTTACGCGACGTCCTTCCCCTGGGACCGCTCGTCGGACGACCCGCTGGCGCTCTTCCTCCGTGTGCGTGGCGAGATCCGCGCCCGTGCGGCGGGCCCTCTGCCCCCCTCCGGACATCCACGAAGTGAACGCGCCGGACGCGCCCGCTCCGGCGACCACTAGGCTTTTGCGCCGTGACCACCGTCCGTCTCCCGCTCTTCCCCCTGAACTCGGTGTTGTTCCCGGGGCTGGTGCTGCCGTTGAACATCTTCGAGGAGCGCTATCGCGCCATGATGCGCGAGCTGCTCAAGGCTCCCGAGGACGAGCCGCGGCGGTTCGCCGTCGTGGCGATCCGCGACGGCCACGAGGTGGCACCGAGCGCACCAGGCATGCCCGACCCCACGGCGCTGCCCGACCGCGGACCCGCGGCCGGCTTCGGGCCCGACCCGGAGAAGTCGTTCCACGCGACGGGCTGCGTGGCCGACGCGGCGACCATCCGCGAACGCGCGGACGGCACCTTCGAGGTCCTGGCCACCGGCACCACCCGGGTGCGCCTGCTGTCCGTGGACAGCTCGGGCCCGTTCCTGACGGCGGAGCTGGAGGAACTCACCGAGGACCCGGGCGACGAGGCGGGCGCGCTGGCCGAGGGCGTACTGCGCGCCTTCCGCCAGTACCAGAAGCGCCTGGCGGGCGCGCGCGAGCGCTCCTTGTCGACCGGCGCCGAACTGCCGGACGAACCGTCCGTGGTCTCCTACCTGGTCGCCGCGGCGATGATGCTCGACACCCCGACCAAGCAGCGCCTGCTCCAGGCCCCGGACACCTCGTCCCGGCTGCGCGACGAGCTGAAACTCCTTCGCACCGAGACCGCGATCATCCGTAGCCTGCCGTCACTGCCGGCGTCGGAGCTGACGCGCGGCCGGACGAGCCTCAACTAGAGGAACCGCGGCATGGCGAAGAAGCAGAAGAAGCAGCAGCAGCCGGGCGGCACCCCCGCGACGGTGGCCCTGACAGCGGCCGGCACCGCGTACACGGTCCACTCCTACGACCACGACCCCTCCCACCCCTCCTACGGCGAGGAGGCGGCGAAGGCGATGGGCGTCTCACCGGACCGTGTCTTCAAGACCCTGGTGGCGGACGTGGACGGCACCCTGACGGTCGCCGTGGTCCCGGTGGCGGGCCAGCTCGACCTCAAGGCCCTGGCCTCGGCGGTGGGCGGCAAACGCGCCACCATGGCGGACCCGTCCCTGGCCGAACGCACCACGGGCTACGTCCGCGGCGGCATCTCCCCCCTGGGCCAGCGCAAGAAGCTCCCGACGGTCCTGGACGCCTCGGCCTCCGCCCACGCCACCATCTGCGTCTCGGCGGGCCGCCGCGGCCTGGAGGTGGAGCTCTCCCCCGAGGACCTCACCGGGCTCACCGAAGCGGTCGTGGCCCCCATCGGCCGTGCGTGACCCCTCGACGGCGGGTCCTGTCTCGGTTAATTACGAGAGGCATGTCGAAGAAAACCAGAAAACGCAAGTGGCGCACCAAGAAGGGCCGCTCGAACCACGGCCACCGCCCGGCGTAACGCCTCGACACCCCTCGAACGCCGGTCAGCCGGCTCTCAGCCCGTCCGGCGTTCGGGAACGAGGTCCGTCCAGGGCCGAACAGGGCCAGAGGGCAGAGCCCCTCGCGCACGGCAGCCGACCGCGGCCGCGCCGCGGGTCAACGCAGCGGCGCCCCGTAAGGATCCTTCGCGCCCGGCTCCGGGTACGACTCCGGATCACGCGGCCCGAACAGTGCCATCAGCCCCAGATGCACCACCAGCGCGGCCAGCGGCCACGCCAGCAGGGCGCCCTTCGCGCCCATCTTCAGCGGCGCGGAGAACACGACGCCCTTGCCCACGGCCTTCGCATGGGCGATCACGTCCTGCGTGGGCCCGAGCCACACGCCGACCTTCCAGGCCAGCAGCGATCCGAGCAGCCCGCCGACGCCGAGCGCCACCACCAGCGGCACGCCCCCGCGCCGCCGCCACAGGAAGACGGCCAGCGCGCTCACCACGCCGAAGCCCACCGCGAGCAGCGTGAACGTTCCGTCCACCCCGATCGCCTGCTCCCCTTCGCTGTCCGAGAGATAGACGATCCAGCGCTTGTCGACCACGTCCGCGACCAGCGGCACATGCGGCGCCAGCCACCACCACAGGACACCCAGCAACGCCCCGGCGACCGCCACGACCACCGTGACCACGGCGGCCTCGCGCACTTCGGTCTTCATTCCGGGCCCGTCCTGTCCGTACGTGCCGTGCCAGACGGCGTCATGGGGCGCGGGCGCCACATGCCCGGCAGCCGGCGGCTGCCACGAGTTCTGTGAGGACTGTTCATGCGGCGGAGGAGGCGGAGTCAACGGTGCGGTCACACTGCCATCGTGCCAGGCCCGTCTGTGCGGCGCGTCACCGGACGGCCGCCCGGCGGTAGGCCCAGGTGGCGACGGCGAGCGAGACGACTCCGACCGCCCCGCAGACGGCGAGGTCACCGAGGACGAAGGCCCAGTCCGGATGCTCCCCGAAGGTCCGCGCGAAGGCCTCGACGCCGTACGTCGACGGCAGCAGGTCCCGCGCGAACCGCACCGCCTCGGGCATCCGGTCGGCCGGCAGCACCCCGAGCAGCAGCGCGGCGGACATGCCCAACTGCCCGAGCAGCGTGGCCAGCTCGGGCCGCGGCGCCAGCAGCCCCAGCGCCGCCCCCAGTCCGGACAGCGCCGCCCCGGCCAGCGGGATCACCGCGACGAGCACCCACAGGTGCGCCATCGGCAGCCCGAACAGCACGCACCCGAACACCGCCGTGATCACGGTCCCGGGCACCGTGAACGAGGCGTACGCGCCCGCCGCCCCCAGCACCACGGCCGCGGGCGGCACCGGCAGCGTCGCGTAGTGGTCGAGCCCGCCGCTGGCCCGCAGCTGCCCGAAGTACTGGGCGAGCAGGTTCAGCGCGACGAACGCCACCACGAGCACCGCGGAGCCGGCCACCACCGACTCGGCCTCGCCCCCGCCGTCCACGACCCCGCGCATCAGGATCATGATCCCGATCGACTGGAAGGTGGCCACGAACAGCAGCGGGATGCGGGCCACCCGCGCGCGGGACAGCTGCGCCCGGTACACGGCGGCGAGGGCCGGCCACATCCGCGCCCGCGGCCCTAGCTCGGCCGCGCCGCGGTCGGCCTCGTCCACGGCCAGGGCACCGCCCGGCAGGACATCGGCGGGTACGACACTCACGTCGCGCTGCCCCCCTTCCGGCTCGGGCTCACTGAGGCGCTTCTGCGCAGTCCGCGTAGAGACCATACGAACATGACGTCCCGCGCGCTCATGATGTGACTCATGCCTTCACCAACCCCTGCTGCGCGGCGCCGCCCAGCGCCAGGTACACGTCCTCGAGACTGGGCGTGGCCAGTGTGAAGTCGTCGAGCGCCGCGAAGGCGCTGCCGCCCGTCACGGTGGCGACGACCGCCCGGGCCTCCTCCGGGACGAGCCGCAGCGTCCAGCGGCGCCCGGACTCGACGGCCCGCTCGCGCAGTGCCGCGACCTCGGGCACGTGCAGCGGCGCCGTCTCGCGCCACACCAGCTCGACCCGCACCTCCCCGGCGACCTGCTCCTTGAGCCCGGCGGGAGTGTCGCAGGCGATCACCCGCCCCCGGTCGAGCACGGCGACCCGGTCGAGGACCGTCTCGGCCTCGATGACGTTGTGGGTGACCAGCAGCACCGTCGTCCCGCGCTCGGCCCGCCGCCGGTCCACGGCCCCCCACACGGCCCGCCGGGCCACCGGATCCATCCCGGTGGTCGGCTCGTCGAGCACCAGCAGCGGGCGCTCCCCGACCAGCGCGGCGGCGAGGCACGCGAGCCGCCGCTGCCCGCCGGACAGCTTCTTCAGCGGGCGCCCGGCGATCGCCGTGAGCCCCAGTTCCTCCAGTACGGCGTCCCGCTCGGCCCGTGCCTGCCGTGCCTCGAGCCCGCGCAGCCGCCCGGTCGTCTCGGCGGCCAGGGACACGGTCAGCTCGTCCAGCGCGCTCGACTCCTGGCCCAGGTAGGCGAGGATCCGCGCGGCCCGCTCCGGGTGCCGCACGATGTCGTGCCCGAGGATCTCGACGCGCCCGGCGTCGGGCCGCATCAGCCCGGTCAGCTGCCGTACGAGAGTGGACTTGCCCGCGCCGTTCGGCCCGAGGAGGCCGAAGATCTCGCCGCGGCGGATGTCGAGGTGCACATCGTCGGTGGCCCGTACCGCGGGAGTGGCCGGGGTGCCCCGCCGCCCTCGTACCGCCGGATAGGTCTTGGTCAGTCCGCGCACCGCGCACACGACATCACCACGGTGCCGAAGTGCCTGTGCCGCGCGCGTACCCACAAACGACGAGGGTACGGGGTCCGGAACGCCCGTCCGCCCTCGGGTTGGTCCATAACGGCAAATCCGCCGGTAAAAGACCTACTCGCCCGCGGGCGCGTGCTCCGCGGCCGTACGCACGTCGATCTCCCGCCAGAACCCGGCCCGGATCGCGTACCGGTCGTGCTCGTCGATCTGGTCGTCCTTGTGGGCGAGCAGCCCGAAGCGGGCGGCGTAGCGCAGCAGTTCCCCGTCGACGCGGTGCGGGACCCGGGGGTACATCGCGGACAGCTTCTGCAGATGGCTCTGGTCGCCCAGCCGCTCCATCCACCGCCGCGCGAACACCTGCCCCACCTCGTAGGGATCGCCGCCGACCGTGGTGATGTCCTCCTCGCGGTCGGCCCACCGCTGCTCCGCCGAGGTCAGCTGCGCGAGCGTCGGCATCGAGGCGGCGTCGGCCGGCTCCGCGGGCGGCCGGTCCACCCAGCCCTTGTCGGAGGACCAGCGCAGGGTCGCGGTCGGCGGGTGCGGGGCGGGCTGCACCCCGGGGGCGCGCAGCGCGGCCAGGTCCTTGGGGGTGGGCACGCCCTTGGCGGTGGGCACCCGCTCCTGCGTGCCGTTCCCGGTGGCGGCAGCGGCCGAGGTGTGCTCGGTCTCCTCGGCGGTCCGCTCGGGCGCCTGGGCGAGCAGGCTGTCCGGCAGCGGGGCGGAGAGGATCGCGGCGATCTCGGGCCGTGGCACGGGCGGCGGCGCACAGACCCCGCCGAGCTCCTTGGCCCGTACGGCCTTGGTGATCCAGGTGCGGTCCAGCACGCGCCGCTCGTCCGCCTCGGCGACCAGGTCCTCGGACTGGTTGTAGTCGCCGTCGGCGGCCTGCACGGCCCACAGGTGTACGGCGACTCCGTGCTCCTTGGCGGCCATCATGCCCGGCAGCAGGTCGCCGTCACCGGTGACGAGCACGATGTCGGAGCAGGCGCGGTTGCGGGCCAGCTCCGTGAGCTCGGCGTGCATAGCGGCGTCCACGCCCTTCTGGGCCCAGCGTCCGTCGCTGCGGGTCAGGGCGCCGAGCCGGACGGTGACCCGGGGCATCACGCGCAGCCTGCGGTGCTCGGGCTGGGGGACGCGGTCGGGGGCGCCGTCGAACCAGTAGATGCGCAACAGCGGCCGTTCCGTGTCGGACTCGGCGCGTTCGCGCAGGGCCTGGATGAGGGCGGTGTGGTCGACGGTGATCCGCGAACGCGAGGGCTCCCCCGCGAGGAGACTGGCAGCGGCCCCCAGCAGATACCCGGCGTCGACAAGGACGATGCAGCGGTCCACGCGATCCACCCTCTTTCCGGGAGGTTTGCTTCGGGCTTCCTTCGAGTCTGCCCGACTGCGCGGGGCTTAACGGCCCGAACTCGATCTTCGGCGTGGCGTTTCGGGTCACGAGCTGCGCACTCGCACTCCGACAAGGCCTGTCACGGACGGTAATTATCCGAAATGCGCTCCCTGCCAGCCTATGTGAATCTGATCCCGGTCCTGGCCCCCAGATCCCCCACAGGAGGTAGATCACCATGGCCAAGAACAAGAAACAGAACCGTAAGCAGCCGCAGTCCGAGCGTGGGCAGCAGCAGGCCCAGCAGCCCTCGATGGACGCGCCGGCCGAGCAGCGTCCCCTGCAGGTCACCCCGAGTGACATGCCGCGCAAGGGCCGGCAGAAGAGCTTCGGCCACAACTGACATCTTCATAACGGGTTGTTGAGACCCAGGCACAGCCGAGGGGCGCACCCCCGTGAAAGGGTGCGCCCCTCGCGCGTGCACGTGCTCAGCCTGCCAGGCAGGAGGGGCCGAGCAGCACCTTCAGATCGCCGAACAGCGCCGGATCGGGCTTGACCCGGTGCCGGTCGAGGCGCAGGACCGTCGTCCTGGTCGGGCCCTGGAGCTTGATCCGGACCTCGCTGTCGCCCTTGTGGTGACTGAGGATCTCGCCGAGGCGGCTGACCATCGGCGGGGTGACCCTGGTGGCCGGGATGGTGAGGATCACGGGCGCGTTGGTGCCCGCGTTCGACAGGTCAGGGACCTGGAGTTCCATCGCCACCAACCGGGGGATGTCCTCGCGCTTGTCGAGGCGGCCCTTGACGAACACCACGGCGTCCTCGACGAGTTGGGTCGACACCAGCTGATAGGTCGCCGGGAAGAACATGCACTCGATGGAGCCGGCGAGGTCCTCGACGGTGGCGATCGCCCAGGCGTTGCCCTGCTTGGTCATCTTGCGCTGGAGGCCCGAGATGATGCCGCCGATGGTGACGACCGCGCCGTCCGAGTGCTCACCTCCGGTGAGCTGGGCGATGCCCGCGTCGGCCTTGTCCGACAGCACGTGCTCCAGGCCGAAGAGCGGGTGGTCGGAGACGTAGAGACCGAGCATCTCCCGCTCCTGGGCGAGCAGATAGGTCTTGTCCCACTCCTCCTCGGTGAACTGCACGTCGAGGCCGAAGCCGGGCTCGCTGGACTCCTCCTCGCCCATGCCGCCGAAGAGGTCGAACTGCCCCTCGGCCTCCTTGCGCTTGACCGCGACCACGTTGTCGATCATCGGCTCGTAGTGCGCGGTGAGGCCCTTGCGGGTGTGGCCCATGGTGTCGAACGCGCCCGCCTTGATCAGCGATTCCGTGGTGCGCTTGTTGCAGGCGGCCGCGTCGATCTTGTCGAGGTAGTCGGGGAAGGAGGCGTACTTGCCCTTGGCCTTGCGGCTCTTGATGATCGACTCGACCACGTTCGTACCGACGTTGCGCACGGCCTCCAGGCCGAAGAGGATCACGTCGTCGCCCTGGGCGGCGAAGTTGTGCACCGACTCGTTGACGTTCGGCGGGAGCACCTTGATGCCCATGCGGCGGCACTCGTTGAGGTAGACGGCCGACTTGTCCTTGTCGTCCTTCACCGAGGTCAGCAGCGCCGCCATGTACTCGGCGGGGTGGTTGGCCTTGAGATACGCCGTCCAGTACGACACCAGTCCGTACGCGGCGGAGTGCGCCTTGTTGAAGGCGTAGCCGGCGAAGGGGACCAGCACGTCCCACAGGGCCTGGATCGCCTCGTCGCTGTAGCCGTTCTTGCGGGCGCCGGCCTGGAAGATGGTGAAGTTCTTCGCCAGTTCGTCGGGCTTCTTCTTGCCCATCACGCGGCGCAGGATGTCGGCCTCGCCGAGCGAGTAGCCGGCGATGATCTGGGCGGCCTTCTGCACCTGCTCCTGGTAGACGATCAGGCCGTAGGTGACCGCCAGGACCTCTTCGAGGGGCTCCTCGAGCTCCTTGTGGATCGGGGTGATCTCCTGGAGCTTGTTCTTGCGCAGCGCGTAGTTCGTGTGCGAGTCCATGCCCATCGGGCCCGGACGGTAGAGCGCCGACACGGCGGAGATGTCTTCGAAGTTGTCGGGCTTCATCAGGCGCAGCAGGGAGCGCATGGGGCCGCCGTCGAACTGGAAGACGCCGAGGGTGTCGCCGCGCTGGAGCAGGTCGAAGGTCGTCGGGTCGTCCAGCGGGAGGCTCAGCAGCTCCAGGTCGACGCCCTTGTTGGACTTCACCATCTTGACGGCGTCGTCCATGATCGTCAGGTTGCGCAGGCCGAGGAAGTCCATCTTCAGCAGGCCGAGCGACTCGCAGCTCGGGTAGTCCCACTGCGTGATGGTCACGCCGTCGCTGTGCCGGACCCAGACGGGCACGTGCTCGGTGATGGTCTCGCTGGACATGATCACGCCGGCGGCGTGCACGCCCATCTGCCGGACCAGGCCCTCGACGCCCTTGGCGGTGTCGATGACCTTCTTCACGTCCGGCTCGTTCTCGTACATCCCCCGGATCTCGCCCGCCTCGTTGTAGCGCGGGTGCGAGGGGTTGGTGATGCCGTCCAGGTCGATGCCCTTGCCGAGGACGTCGGCGGGCATGGCCTTGGTGAGGCGGTCGCCCATCGCGTACGGGTAGCCCAGCACGCGCGCGGAGTCCTTGATCGCGTTCTTGGCCTTGATCTTGCCGTAGGTCCCGATCATGGCGACCTTGTCGGCGCCGTACTTCTCCGTCACGTACCTGATCACCTCGACGCGCCTGCGCTCGTCGAAGTCGATGTCGACGTCGGGCATCGAGATGCGCTCGGGGTTGAGGAACCGCTCGAAGATCAGACCGTGCGGGATCGGGTCGAGGTCGGTGATGCCCATGGCGTAGGCGACGATCGAACCGGCCGCGGAGCCTCGGCCGGGGCCGACCGCGATGCCGTTGTTCTTGGCCCACATGATGAAGTCGGCGACCACGAGGAAGTAGCCGGGGAAGCCCATCGAGATGATGACGTCCATCTCGTACTCGGCCTGCTTCTGGCGGTCGTCGGGGACGCCGCCGGGGAAGCGGCGCTCCATGCCGAGGCGGACCTCCTCCTTGAACCAGGTGACCTCGGTGTAGCCCTCGGGGATGTCGAACTTGGGCATCAGGTCGCGCTTCTCGAACATGCCGGAGGTGTCGATCATCTCGGCGACGAGCAGCGTGTTCCGGCAGCCCTCCTGCCAGGCGTCCGAGGAGTCGATGGCGTACATCTCGTCCGTGGACTTCAGGTAGTAGCCGGTGCCGTCGAACTTGAAGCGTCCCGGGTCGGAGAGGTTCTTGCCGGTCTGGATGCACAGCAGGGCGTCGTGGGCGGTCGCCTCGTGCGCGTACGTGTAGTGCGAGTCGTTGGTGACCAGGGGCGGGATGCCGAGCTTCTTGCCGATCTCCAGCAGACCGTCACGGACCCGGTGCTCGATGTCGATGCCGTGGTCCATCAGCTCCAGGAAGTAGCGGTCCTTGCCGAAGATGTCCTGGTAGTCGGCGGCCGACTTCAGGGCCTCGTCGAACTGACCGAGGCGCAGCCGGGTCTGGACCTCGCCGGAGGGGCAGCCGGTGGAGGCGACGATCCCCTCGGACCACTGGGAGATCGTCTCCTTGTCCATCCGGGGCCACTTCTGCAGCCAGCCCTCGGCGTAGGCGTCGGAGGAGAGACGGAAGATGTTGTGCAGGCCCGTCCTGTTCACGGCCCACATCGTCTTGTGCGTGTATCCACCGGAGCCGGAGACGTCGTCGCGCTTCTGGTGCGGCTGGCCCCACTGGATCTTGCGCTTGTTGCGCCGCGACTCGGGTGCGACATACGCCTCGATCCCGATGATCGGGGTGATTCCGGCCTTCTGGGCGGAATGGAAGAAGTCGTACGCCCCATGGAGGTTGCCGTGGTCGGACATGGCGATGTGCGTCATCCCCATCTCGTTGCACGCGTTGAACATGTCCTTGAGCCGCGCGGCACCGTCCAGCAGCGAGTACTGGGTGTGGACGTGCAGGTGCGTGAACGGCGGCTTTGACACGGTGTGGCCTCCATGGAAAACGGTCGGTGGCAGGCGGTCGGAGAGTTCTGGGGTCAGCGCCGAAGTCTATGCCTCGGCACTGACACTCCGAGGGCTCCCCCGCGTACCTTCACAGCGAGGATCGCGGGCACTTCCGCGGGTCCTCACCCGTTGGAAACGACGAAACGCCGTCGTACACATCCAGGCACCAGGAGGCACCCCGCGATGTCGGTACCCCAGCTCAACGACGAGCAGCGCGGCGAGGAGATTGTCGCCGTCTTCGACACCGCCTTCGGCGAGCTCCTGGCCGCGGACCCGGCCGCGTTCCGGGTGAAGTTCCGGAAGATGGCGGCCTCGGCGTTCGCGTTCTACCGGGGCACGGCGTGCCTCTTCTACCACGATCTCGGCGCCGAGAAGCGGGGCGGCCCGTACCTGGACGACCGCACCTCGCGCGTATGGATCCACGGCGACCTGCACGCGGAGAACTTCGGCACGTACATGGACTCCAACGGCCGCCTGGTCTTCAACGTCAACGACTTCGACGAGGCCTACGTCGGCCCCTTCACCTGGGACCTCAGGCGCTTCTCCGCCTCCATCGCCCTGATCGGGTACGCCAAGGCGCTCGCCGACGACCAGATCACCGAGCTGGTGCGGGTGTACGCGGGCGCGTACCGCGAGCGGATCCACGCCCTGGCGACCGGCGCGAAGAGCGACGAGGTGCCGCCGTTCACGCTGGACACCGCCGAGGGCCCGCTGCTCGGCGCCCTGCGCGCCGCCCGCTCGCTGACCCGCTTCGAGCTGCTGGACTCGATGACGGAGATCCGCGACTTCGAGCGCCGCTTCGCCCCCGGCGGCGGCTCGATCGAGCTGGACGCGGCGACCCGGTACAAGGTCCTCGCGGCCTTCGACGGCTATCTGGAGACGCTGCCGGACGCGTCGCTGGCCCGCCCGGACTCGTACCGCGTCAAGGACGTGGTCGGACGGCGCGGCATCGGCATCGGCTCGGCCGGCCTGCCGTCGTACAACATCCTTCTCGAGGGCCACAGCGACGCCCTGGAGAACGACGTGGTGATCTACATCAAGCAGGCCCAGACCCCCGCCGTCTCCCGGCACATCACCGACCCCGCGATCCGCGACTACTTCCAGCACGAGGGCCACCGCACGGTGATCTCGCAGCGCGCCCTGCAGGCGCACGCCGACCCGTGGCTGGGCTGGACCGAGCTGGACGGCGCGGGACAGCTGGTCGCCGAGGTCTCGCCGTACGCGGTCGACGTGGACTGGAGCGACATCGACGACCCGGAGGAGATCGCCGCGGTCGTCGCCGACCTCGGCCGGGCCACGGCCACCATGCACGCGGCGGCGGACGACACTTCCGGCGAGTCCCTGGTGCCGTTCTCCACCGAGCGCGCCATCGACGCGGCGATCGCCGCCGACGAGGACGGCTTCGCGGACCTGCTGACGGACTTCGCGCACAGCTACGGCGCACGCGCGCGTGCCGACCACCAGATCTTCGTCGACCTGTTCCGCAACGGCCGGATTCCGGGTCTGTGACGTTCCGTACTCTCACAGGGACCTTTTAGGGGTCCCTTACCGGAGCGCATGACAGACTCTTCCTCGCTATGGACATATCCGGGATCCGACTCAGGGCGCTTCGCGCGGCGCTGTTCACGGCACTCGTCGTGACGCTCAGCACCGCGTCGCACGTGCTGCTGTCGCAGATCCCGCTGCCGCTGAACACGGTGGCCGCGGTCGCCGCCGCCGTGTTCGCGGTCTCCTACGCCCTGGCCGGCCGCGAGCGCGGCTTCGGCCCGATCGCCGCCCTGCTGATCCCGCTGGAGCTGGCCGCCGACACGGTCTTCACCACCGGCCAGCACGTCTGCTACGGCCCCTCGGGCGGACCGGTGGCCGGCCCGCTGCGCTCCGTCGGCTGGAACCTGCTGTGCGGCACCGGCACCCAGGTCGGCACCCCGCTGACCCGAGTGACCGAAGGCACCGGCACCGACCGCTTCGCGGCGCTGCTCGCCCACGCGGACCCGGCCACCGCCTGGCTGCTGCTCGGCGCGCACCTCGGTGTCGGCCTGCTCGCCGCCGCCTGGCTGCGCCGCGGCGAGCGCGCCCTGACCCAGCTGGTGCGGGCGGCCGCCGCGACGACGTTCCGGCCGCTGCTGCTCGCGGTCGCGGCGGTCGCCGTGCGGCCGGCCACCGCGGTCCGGCGCCTCGGGCGCCCCGGCCCGCCCGCCGCCGGCGCCCGCGACCGGCTCCTCGTGCACTCCCTGGGACGGCGTGGACCGCCGTGCTCGCTCGCCCAGGTCTGAGGTCTGAGCGACCCCTTCCGGTCGCCCGACCGGCATTCCTGAGCACGACCAGTCCCCCACACGTATTCCGCGCACGACATCTGCGCGTCCCACATGGAGAACACCAACATGAGCAAGCGAAACAGCCAGGCCTCGAAGTCGGCCGCCCGCGAGCGGCTGCGTGAGGAGCGCGAGCGCCAGGCCAAGCGGGCCAAGGCCAAGCGGCAGGCCATCGTGGCCGGTTCGGTCGTGGTCGTCCTGGCGGCGGCCGGCGGCATAGGTTACGCCGTCGTCCAGGCCAACAAGCCCAGCCACTGGGAGGCCGCGAAGAAGGACAAGGTCGTCGCGCCGGCCAACACCACGGGCAAGAACGGCACGACCGTCGTCATCGGCAAGGCCACCGCCAAGAAGACCCTCAAGGTCTACGAGGACCCGCGCTGCCCGGTCTGCGCCCAGTTCGAGCAGACGGTCGGCCCGACCTTCAAGAAGGACCTCGACGCCGGCAAGTACAAGTTCCAGTACGTCGGCGCCACGTTCATCGACAGCCACGACAACGGCGAGGGCTCCAAGAACGCGCTGAGCGCCCTGGGTGCCGCGCTGAACGTCAGCGACGACGCGTTCCTCCAGTACAAGACCGCGCTGTACTCGGCGAAGTGGCACCCGGACGAGACGCAGGACAAGTTCAAGGACGACGCCTACCTCATCAAGGTCGCGAACACCGTCCCCGCGCTCAAGAACAACACCCAGTTCCAGAACGCGGTCAAGAACGGCACCTACGACCCCTGGGCGATGGCCATGTCGAAGACCTTCGACGACAACAAGGACGGCGTGACCGGCACCCCGGGCTTCGTCATGAACGGCAAGCAGCTCAACAACGGCAGCCCGCTGCTGACCGTGGCCGATTTCAACAAGGTCGTGGGCGCGGCCCTCAAGGCCTGATCCACCGCCGAGATCCCGGGAAAGCCCTTGCTCCACCTGGGAATTCGGATCCCCCGTGAAGAGCGGGCGAACTTTCCGCGTTCGCCCGCTCCAGCGCATACCAGCCAGTAACCTGGTCGCCCGTGACCAGTCGATACAGATCGTCAGAGGCGAACCAGAGCCTCAACTCGCTTACGCCCCGCCGCCGTACGGTCGTCAAGGCCGCGGCGGCGACTGCTGTCCTGGCAGGCCCGCTCGCCGCCGCTCTGCCGGCCCGCGCCGCCGCGGACACGCCCGCCTTCCTGCACGGTGTCGCCTCCGGCGACCCGCTGCCCGACGGCGTCCTGCTGTGGACCCGGGTGACCCCCACGTCCGAGGCGGCCCCCGGCTCCGGGCTCGGTCCCGACACCCCGGTCAGCTGGATCGTCGCCCGGGACAAGTCGCTGACCGACATCGTGGCCAAGGGCACGACCACCGCGACCGCGGCCTCCGACCACACCGTCAAGGCGGACATACGCGGCCTCACGCCCGCCACCGACTACTGGTTCCGCTTCTCGGCCGGCGGCACCGACTCCCCCGTCGCGCGCACCCGCACCGCGCCCGCCGCCGACGCCGCGGTGCCCGGCCTGCGCTTCGGCGTGGTCTCCTGCGCCAACTGGGAGGGCGGCTACTTCGCCTCGTACCGCCATCTCGCGGCCCGCGGCGACCTGGACGCCTGGCTGCACCTCGGCGACTAATCCTAGAGTACAAGTCCGGCGAGTACGCGGCCCGTGGCACGGTCGTCCGCCCGCACGCGCCCACGAACGAGATCATCACGCTCGCCGACTACCGCACCCGGCACGGCAAGTACAAGACCGACCCGGACCTGCAGGCCCTGCACCACAAGGCGCCGGTCGTCGCGATCTGGGACGACCACGAGTTCGCCGACAACGCGTGGTCCGGCGGCGCGGTCAACCACACCGAGGGCGCCGAGGGCACCTGGACCGACCGCAAGGCGGCCGCCAAGCAGGCCTACTTCGAGTGGATGCCGGTCCGCCCGGCCATCGAGGGCACCACCTACCGCCGACTGCGCTTCGGCAAGCTCGCCGACCTGTCGCTGCTGGACCTGCGCTCCTTCCGCTCCCAGCAGGCGTCCACGGCCAGCGGTTCGGTCGACGACCCGGACCGTACGATCACCGGGCGGGCCCAACTGGGCTGGCTGAAGGCCGGGTTGAAGGCCTCCGACACCACCTGGAGGCTGGTCGGCAACTCGGTGATGATCTCGCCGTTCGCCATCGGCTCCCTCTCCGCCGACCTGCTCAAGCCGCTCGCCAAGCTGCTCGGGCTGCCGCAGGAGGGCCTCGCGCTCAACACCGACCAGTGGGACGGCTACACGGACGACCGCCGCGAGCTGCTGGCCCACCTGCGCTCCAACGCGATCCGCAACACCGTCTTCCTGACCGGCGACATCCACATGGCGTGGGCCAACGACGTGCCGGTGGACGCCGGAACGTACCCGCTGTCGGCCTCCGCCGCCACGGAGTTCGTCATCACCTCGGTGACCTCCGACAACCTCGACGACATCGTGAAGGTCCCCGAGGGCACCGTCTCCGCGATCGCCTCGCCGATCATCCGCGCCGCCAACCGGCACGTCCACTGGGTCGACACCGACCGCCACGGCTACGGCGTCCTGGACATCACCGCCGACCGCGCGCAGATGGACTACTACGTCCTGTCCGACCGCACGGACAAGAACGCGACCTCCAGCTGGGTGCGTTCGTACCGCACACGCACCGGCACGCAGAAGGTCGAGCGCAGCTACGACCCCGTGTAAAAAGACGGGGACGCGGAGCAACCGCGGAGATCTTGACTCCGTCGAACAAACTGGCGGGCCGCTGCACTGGCGGTCCGTCGGTTCCGTTCACGATTGGAGTCATATGGCCACCCCCCGAAGTGTCCTGACGAAGACGGCAGTTCTCGGCGCCACGCTGGCCCTCGCCGGGCTGACCGCCACCTCCGCACAGGCCCGGGAAGCGGCGGCGGCGCCGGCGTTCGTCAACCTGACCACCGCCGAGTCCGCTCCCCTGTACGCGCAGCCCACCTCGTCCTCGACGAGATACCGCGTGGAGCCGAGGGGCACCACGCTGCGGATCGCGTGCTCGACGACCCACACCCCCTCCGGGGAGCGGTGGTTCAGGCTCTACAACGCCAAGCCGACGTCCTGGGTCTGGTCCGGGCACTTCCCCTCGCTCGTCCACCCGCCGAAGGCGTGCTGACGATCTACCGGAGGCTGTCGAGGAAGCCGAGCGCCACCCGCCAGGTGGCCTCGGCCGCCTCCTCGTCGTAGTCCGGCAGGGCGGGGTCGGTGTAGAGGTGGCCGGCGCCCGCGTATCTGTACACCTCGACGTCCGCGCCCGCTCTGCCCATCTGCAGATACCAGGCGCTCAGCCAGTCGTCGGTCTCGAAGGGGTCGGGCTCGGCCACGTGCAGCTGGACCGGCAGGTCGTCCACCGCGGCGTTCGGCGCGATGTCCGACGTGCCGTGCAGGAGCAGCAGTCCGCGGGCTCTCTCGTCGCCGAGCGCGAGGGTCTGCGCGACGGAGGCGCCGAGCGAGAACCCGGCGTACACAAGTCCTCGCTCCGAGTACGGAGCGGCGGCCAGGACGGCCCGCTTGAGCAGCTCTTCCTTGCCGATCTCCTCGTTGAAGGCCATGCCCTCCTCGACCGTCTCGAACGTACGCCCGTCGAAGAGGTCCGGGGTCCACACCTCGTGCCCGGCGCCGCGCAGCCGGTCCGCGGCCTCGCGCACCGCGGGCCTGAGGCCGTAGGTCGAGTGAAAGAGCATGATGTTCATGAGGCCATGGTGCCAGCCGGGTCCGACAACGCCTGCCCGCGGCCGTACCCTCATCGAGCTTCAACTCACATGTTCATGACCCCCCTGAGCCGGTTACGTTCGAGGCATGGAGAACGTACTGCGTCCGCTGATCGTGGTCGGCGGCTCGGTCGTGCTCACGCTGGTCATCGGCTGGGCCACCGATCAGTTGCTGCGCAAGGCCGACGAACGGCACCGGGAGACGCAGCTGTGGGGGCTGCTGCGCCGTGCCCGGGTGCCCTACCAGCTGGTGATCTGCGCCGCGTTGCTGAGAGGCTCCTACGACCAGGCACAGAAGTTCAGGGACTACCGCGTCGGCATCGGCCAGGCGCTGACCCTGGTGCTGATCGGTGCCACCGCGTGGCTGGTCGTGCGCATCGCGGCCGCCATCGTGGAGACCTCGTACAACCGCTACGCCCGCGTCCACCACGACGCCGCCCGGGTGCGCCGGGTGCGGACCCAGGTGTCGCTGATCATGCGCGTGGTGACCGCGATCGTCGGCGTGGTGGCCGTGGCCTCCATGCTGCTGACGTTCCCGGCCATGCGGGCGGCCGGGGCGTCACTGCTGGCCTCGGCCGGCGTCGTCGGCATCGTCGCCGGTGTCGCCGCCCAGTCGACGCTCAGCAACATGTTCGCCGGGTTCCAGATCGCCTTCGGCGACATGGTGCGGATCGGCGACACGGTCGTGGTCGACGGCGAGTGGGGCACGGTCGAGGAGATCACCCTGACCTTCCTGACCGTACGGACCTGGGACGAGCGCCGGATCACGATGCCGGTGTCGTACTTCACCTCGAAGCCGTTCGAGAACTGGTCGCGCGGAGGCAACCAGATGACGGGCATCGTCTACTGGCACCTGGACCACACCGCGCCGATCGAGGAGATGCGCGAGAAGCTGCGGGACATCCTGCGCGAGTGCCCGGCCTGGGACGGCCGTGCCTGCGGTGTGGTGGTCACCGACTCGACACCGAACACCGTCCAGGTCCGCGCCCTGGTGACGGCCAAGGACGCGGACGACATCTGGACGGTCCGGGTCACGGTGCGCGAGCAGATGCTCGACTGGCTGTGCAAGAGGCACCCGTACGCCCTGCCCCGCGTCAACACGGCGGAGGCTGCCCTGCCTGCGGGCTGGCCCACCGCGGACGGACAGCACGACGGCCACCGCGAGTGGCACCGCGACAGCCACTCCGACGGCGGCGCCACCGCGCACCGCGTCCCCGAGCCGCCGCGGACGGGGCGCGGCTGAGACGACGCGGCGCGGCCGAGACAAAACGCGGTGCGGCGGCCGAGACAACGCGGTGCGGCCGGGGCAGCGGAGTGCCGCCGAGGCCGTAGGGGTCCGCCCGTACGGCCTCAGTTCCCGCGCTCCGCGCCCCCGTTGACCTGTACGACCTGCGAGGTGACATGGCCCGCGCCCGGGGAGGCGAGCCAGTGCAGGGTCGAGGCGACGTCACCGGGCGTACCGGCGCGCCCGGTCGAGGTGTCGGCGACGAGCCGCTCGCGCCGCGCCGGGTCGATCCGCGGCCCGAAGAACTCGGTGTCCTCGATGTAGCCCGGCGCGACCACGTTCGCGGTGATCCCGCGCGGCCCCAACTCCCGTGCCAGGTCATGGGCGTAGGGGTGCAGCGCGGCCTTGGCGCCCCCGTACGCACCGGTACCGGACCCGCGGTACGCCGCGATGGAGCTGACGAACAGCACCCGCCCGCCCGGCGAGGCGAGCCGGTCCTTCAGCGCCTCCGTGAGCAGCGCGGCGGTCAGGGTGTTGATCCGGAAGTTGACGATCCAGTCGTGCGCGACCCGGTCGAGCGGGTCGTCGCTCGCGGACCCGGGCTCCAGCTGCCCGGTGCCCCCGGCACTGTGGATGAGCACGTCCACCGTCCCGAACTCCTGCGCCACGAAGCCGGCGACACCGCGCACGGCGGCCGTGTCGCTCAGGTCGGCCGCGTAGGTCCACGCGCCCGGCACCCCGGCCTTCTTGAGCACGTCCTCCCGGCGCCCGAGCAGCAGGACCCGATCCCCGTCCGCTGCGAAGACATGGGCCGCGGCGAGCCCGATTCCCGTACCGCCGCCACTGATCACCACATTGCGAGCCATGAGGCGACTCTACGAAGCCTCGCCACCGTCCGCGATCGGTATGGACTCGGCGTTTCAGGCCACCGCTGAAGCGACGAGGCGGCGCGGCTCACCGCAGACTGCGCACGTCGAGATGGCGCAGCACCCGGTCCACGATCTCCGGATCCGCCCCCGGCTCACTGCGTGCGGCCAGCACCTCGTGCCGCGCGGCGCTCAGCAACTCGCCCTGGATCCGGCGCATCCGCTTGAGCCGGCGCATCCGCATCTCATGCGCCTCCCGCCGCTCCTCCTCGCCCATCTCGGGGCTGATCCGCACCCCGATCTCGAAGGCCCGCCGCAGCATCTGCTCGGACAGCTCCTCCGGCAGCTCCTCGACCTCCTCGATCTCCCGCAGCCTCCGCTTGGCCGCCTTGGCCGCGCGCACCGCGAGCTCCCGCTCGAAGTCCTTCTCCCGCTCCGTGTCGGCCTGCACGCCCAGCCGCTTCACCAGCCACGGCAGGGTCAGCCCCTGGAGCACCAGCGTCGCCATGATCACGCCGAAGGCGATGAACACGATCTCGTCCCGGTCGGGAAAGGACGAGCCGTCCTCGGTCTCCAGCGGGATCGCCAGCGCCAGCGCCACCGAGGCCACCCCGCGCATCCCCGCCCACCACATGATGACGGTCTCCCGCCAGCTCATCGGGATGTCCTCGTCGTGGTCCCGCTTGGCGTGCAGCCGTTTGGTCAGCCAGGTCGCCGGCAGCAGGTACACCAGCCGTACGACGACCACCACGACCACGATCACCCCGGCCCATCCGAGCATCTCGCTCCAGCGCCCGGACGCCGTCCGGATCGCGTTGTGCAGTTCGAGACCGATCAGACCGAAGGCGACGCCCGTGACGAGCGTGTCGACGATGTCCCAGAACGTGTGCCCGGCGAGCCGCGTCATCACGTCGTCGGGGTCGGTGCCGTACTCGGAGAGGAACAGCGCGGTGGTGAGGACGGCGAGCACACCGGAGCCGTGCAGCTCCTCGGCGAGGACGTACGACGCGTACGGCACGAGCAGTGTCAGGCCGACCTGGAGGGTCGCGTCGCCGAGCAGATCGAGGAGCCGGTTGGCGCTCCACCCCAGGGCCACACCGATGGCGACGGCGACGACGGCGGACAGCACCAGGTCGAGCGCGGCCCGCCCCGGATGGAAGTCACCGCTGACGGCGGCGGCGACCGCGACGTGGTACAGCACGATCGCCGTCACGTCGTTGAACAGGCCCTCGCCCTCCAGGATGGACACGATCCGGCGGGGCAGCCCCAACTGCCCGGCGACGGCGGTCGCGGCGACCGGGTCGGGCGGCGCCACGAGCGCGCCGAGCGCGACGGCGGCGGCGACCGGCAGCCCCGGCACGATGCTGTGCGCCACGACGGCCACGCACACCGTGGTGACGAAGACCAGCGCCACCGCCAGCAGGAAGATGGGCCGGCGGTTGGCCGCGAACTGCCGCCAGGAGGTGCGCCGCACCGCCGCGTACAGCAGCGGTGGAAGCAGCAGCGGCAGGATCAGGTCCGGCGGCACGTCGACGTTCGGCACGAAGTCCGCCACGGCGAGGACGATCCCCAGCAGCGTCATCAGCACCGGCGCGGGCAGCCCGAACCGGTCTCCCAGCGGGACACTCACCAGGGCCCCGAGCAACAGCACGAACAGCAGGGCCAACTGATCCACGGTCAGCGCTCCGGGCAGGTCGACGTACGGCAGCAGACCTCAAGCCTGCCACGCCGCCGCGCGGACCAGCGCCTTCAGCCCGTGGGCCGCAGGGCGCGCCGCATGGCGCGGTGCGGGATGCCCGCCTCCGGGTACTCCGGTCCGTACGCCTCGTATCCGAGCCGCTCGTAGAACCCCAGCGCGTGCGACTGCGCGTGCAGGTCGACGGCCGCCAGCCCACGCGCGTGTGCCGCGTCCTCGATGGCCCGCACCAGCGCCGCGCCGACGCCGAGCCCGCGCGCGTCCCGGGTCACCGCGAGCCGCCCGAGCGAGCCCACCGTCAGGTCGCCGTCGGTCTTCTTGGCGGCCGCCTCGCCGTGCAGCAGGCGCCCGGTGCCGAGCGGCACGCCGTCCCCCCGCACAGCCAGCACATGCACGGCCACGGCGTCGTACTCGTCGTACTCCAGGTCCTCGGGCACGCCCTGCTCGGCGACGAAGACATCCTTGCGCAGGGCGAAACACGTCTCCAGATCGGCGGGGTCCTCGGCGACACGCACCTCGTACGCGTGCGTGCTCATCCGTACGTCTCCTCACGGACCTGGTCCAGGGCCTTCTGGAGGTCGGCCGGGTAGTCGCTCTCGAACTCGACCCACTGCCCGTCACCGGGGTGCTCGAAGCCGAGCCGCACGGCGTGCAGCCACTGGCGGGTCAGATGCAGGCGCTTGGCGAGCGTCGGGTCGGCGCCGTAGGTGAGGTCGCCGACGCAGGGGTGGCGGTGGGCCGCCATGTGGACGCGGATCTGGTGGGTGCGGCCGGTCTCCAGCTTCACGTCGAGCAGGGAGGCCGCGCGGAACGCCTCGATCAGGTCGTAGTGCGTGACGGAGGCCTTGCCGTCGGCCGTGACCGCCCACTTGTAGTCGTGGTTGGGGTGGCGGCCGATGGGCGCGTCGATGGTGCCGCTGGTCGGGTCGGGGTGGCCCTGGACGAGCGTGTGGTACCGCTTGTCGACCGTGCGCTCCTTGAACTGCCGCTTGAGCGAGGTGTACGCCCGCTCCGACTTGGCGACCACCATCAGGCCCGAGGTGCCCACGTCGAGGCGGTGCACGATGCCCTGGCGCTCGGCGGCGCCGGAGGTGGAGACGCGGTAGCCGGCGGCGGCCAGCCCCCCGATGACGGTCGTACCGGTCCAGCCGGGCGACGGGTGGGCGGCGACGCCGACCGGCTTGACGATCACGACCACGTCATCGTCGTCGTACACGATCTCCATGCCCTCGACGGGCTCGGCGACGATCTGCACGGGCGCGGCCGCCTGCGGCATCTCGACCTCGAGCCAGGCCCCACCGTGCACCCGCTCAGACTTCCCGACCACCGATCCGTCGACCGTGACCTTCCCCGCGGCGGCGAGCTCGGCCGCCTTGGTCCGGGAGAAGCCGAAAATGCGGGAGATGGCGGCGTCGACGCGCTCGCCCTCCAGGCCGTCGGGCACGGGCAGGGTACGGATCTCGGGAATCGTGCTCACCCGTCGAGTATGCCGGACGGGGCCGACGGCCCGGACCGGAGCCTGTGGATCAAGCCCGCGGCGCCCGGTCCTCGCGCTCAGTCCTTGTGGACGCTGCCGTCCGGGTCGAGCCCCTTGAACGACAGCAGCACGATCAGGATGCCGCCGCACACGATCGCCGAGTCGGCCAGGTTGAAGACCGCGAAGCCCTTGGGCGAGATGAAGTCGACGACCGCGCCCTCGAAGACGCCGGGCGAGCGGAAGATGCGGTCGGTGAGGTTGCCGAGGGCGCCGCCGAGGAGCAGGCCGAGCGCGATCGCCCAGGGCAGGCTGTAGAGCTTGCGGGCGAGCCGGGCGATCACCACGATGACGGCCGCCGCGATCACCGTGAAGATCACGGTGAAGGCCTCGCCGAAGCCGAAGGCCGCGCCCGCGTTGCGGATCGCCTCGAGCTTCAGCCAGTCTCCGATGAGCTGGATCGGCGCGTGGTGCTCCAGCTTGGCGACCACGATCATCTTGCTGATCAGGTCGAGGGCGTACGCGAACGCGGCGACCGCGAACAGCACGACGATACGGCGCTTGCCCCTAGGGCGTGCGGGACCGCCCTGCTCCGGCTCGGTCCCCGCTGCCTCCGGGGTGTCCGGGGTACCGATGATGCGCTCCGCCTCTGCCACGTGAGTCCCTCAACCTAGATACCTGACTGAGGACGAGGGTACGACACGCCTCCCGCCCCCATCAGTACCGGCGTTCCTGCTTCTGCTTGCACTCCACGCACAGCGTGGCCCGCGGGAACGCCTGCATCCGGGCCTTGCCGATCGGGTTGCCGCAGTTCTCGCACAGACCGTAGGTACCGGCGTCCAGCCGCTGCAGGGCGCGGCCGGTCTGTTCGAGCATCTCGCGCGCGTTGGCAGCGAGGGCCAGCTCGTGCTCGCGGGTGATGTTCTTGGTGCCGGTGTCCGCCTGGTCGTCACCCGCGCCGTCGCCGGAGTCCCGCATCAGGCCGGCCACGGCGTTCTCGGACGAGGTGATCTCTTCGTTCAGCCGGGTCGCCTCGGCGTGCAGTTCGGCCCGCGCCTCCTCGACCTCCTTCGGGGTCCAGGGGTCCTCACCGGGGCGTACCGCGAGCTCGCCGGGTTCCGCCGCGGCGACTCGCGCCTTGGGCAGGGCTGTCTTCGCCGCCGTGGCCGTGCCTGGAGTCTTCTTCGCAACCACCGTCGTGGCTCCCGTCTCCTCCGCGGCCTCCGCCGCACCCACCGTCTTGGCCGTACGTTTCCTGCCCACACCCGCACCCTTGGCGCGCGTGGCCTTACCCACCTCGACCGCGCTCCCCTCATCCGCCCGCCCGCCGGCCACGGCCTTCTTCCCCGCGGCCTTGCGGACTACGGACGCCTTGCCCGCAGCCCTATCGGCAGCGGTCTCCTTACCTGCGGTCTTGCCGCCTGCGGTCTCCCTGCCTGCGGCCTTGCCGACTGCGGACGCCTTGTCCGCGGCCCTTTCGATTGCGGTCTCCTTACCCGCAGCCTTACCGCCTGCGGTCTCCCTACCTGCGGCCTTGCCGACTGCGGACGCCTTGTCCGCGGCCCTTTCGATTGCGGTCTCCTTACCCGCAGCCTTACCGCCTGCGGTCTCCCTACCTGCGG
>NZ_JBICXT010000019.1:99671-128654 GCF_043200415.1 Streptomyces sp. NPDC048419
TACCTGCGGCCTTGCCGACTGCGGACGCCTTGTCCGCAGACTTCGCGGCTGCGGCCTTCTTGCCCGCGCTCTTTGCGGCAGCGGCCTTCTTGGTGCTGCTCTTCGCATCCGCCGCCACCTTGGCCGCGGCCTTGTCACCCGCGGCCCTGGAAGCGGCGGCCTTCCCGCCCCCGCCTTCCCCCACCGCGATCTTCTCGTCCGCGCCCTTTGTGGCCGCGGCCTTCCTGCTGCTCCTCGCGGCCACCGCCACCTTGGCCACGCCCTTCTCCTCCGCGGCCCCGGAAGCGGCGGCCTTCCCGCCCGCGCCTGCCTTCGTCGCGGTCTCCCTGTCCGCGGCCTTCGTAGTCGCGGCCTTCTTGCCCGCACTCTTGGTGACTGCGGCCTTCCTGCCCGCGGTCTTCGCGGCTGCGGTCTCCGCGTCCTCGGTCCTCGAAGCCGCGGCCTTCCTGCCCGCAGGCGTTGCAGCCGTGCCCCTTCCAGCCGTGCCCTTCTTGGCCGCAGTCTTCGTGGCCGCGGCCTTCGTGGCTGTGGCCTTCCTACCCGTCCCCGCCTCGGCCGTAGCCTTCGCGTCCTCGCTCTTCCCCGCCGTACTCTTCGCAACCGTCGCCGTCTTGGCTGCGCCCTTCCTGCCCTCGGCCTTCTTGCCCCCGCCGGTCCCGTCCTCGGCCTTCCTGCCCGCACTCGCAGCGCTCTTCCCAACCGTCGCCTTACCCGTCACGGCCTTCTTGCCGGCGCCTCGCTCGTCGGAGCCCCCTCCGTCCCCGCCCTTCCCACCGACCCCCTTGCCGCCCGGTCTGCCGTGCCCCTCGCCCGCGGTCGCCCTCTTCGACGGAGCCGCACCGGAGGCCGCCGCGGTCTTCCCGGTGTGCTTCGCCGCGCCCGGCCCTGCCCCGCCGGTCACCCCCCGCGCGGCCGCCGTGGACGACGCCGACTGCTGTACGGCGGTCTTTTTCGCCACCATGGCCGCGGCCCCTTCACATTTTGTGATCTTGCACGCGAATCGTGCTGGGACGATAAATCGACTTGAGTCCCGCGGCAACGGGGCACCGCCCGATTCGCCCGGCTCGCGCGCACCGCTCCGCAAGCCTGCATGCGTTGTGCCCAGCTCCCCGCTGGGTAATCCGCCGGGCCGCCCGTCCCAGGATCCGAACGCGCGTACCGCCCCATTCGGGTCATCTCCGGCCGCCCGGCGCCCGTACCTCCGGGTACCCCAAAACCGGTCGGCCGCTGTCCGTGCGGCGCCGTACACTGGGCGGAGCGAAAAGCATGGATGGGGACGAGTAGCGGCGTACGCAGCCCAGAGCGACCCGGGGATGGTGGAAGCCCGGGGGCGAGCGCGACGCGAAGATCACCCCGGAGCCGCCGGAAGAAAGCCGCAGCCGTAAGGCAGTGGCCGGTAGAGCCGGCATCGCGACCCCAATGAGGGGGCTCACCGACGCACACCCGGCGCCGGCGGGCCAAGGAGGGTGGTACCGCGGGAGCCCGCCGAAACCGGCGTAGAGAAAGACACGGCTCTCGTCCCTCCGGACGGAAGGCAGCAAGTCCGCCGGAGGAAACTCGCTGATGACAACGCCGACGTACCGCCAGGTGCCCGCCCAGGTCGACCTGCCCGCGCTCGAGCACGCCGTGCTCGACTTCTGGCGCGACCAGAAGATCTTCGCCAAGACCCTGGAACAGTCCGAGGGCCGCCCCGAGTGGGTCTTCTACGAGGGCCCGCCCACTGCCAACGGCATGCCGGGCGCCCACCACATCGAGGCCCGCGTCTTCAAGGACGTCTTCCCCCGCTTCCGCACCATGCGCGGCTACCACGTGGCCCGCAAGGCAGGCTGGGACTGCCACGGCCTCCCGGTGGAGCTCGCGGTGGAGAAGGAGCTCGGCTTCAGCGGCAAGCAGGACATCGAGGCGTACGGCATCGCCGAGTTCAACGCCAGGTGCCGCGAGTCGGTGACCCGGCACACCGACGCCTTCGAAGAGCTCACGACCCGCATGGGGTACTGGACCGACCTCACCGACCCCTACCGCACGATGGACCCCGAGTACATCGAGTCGGTCTGGTGGTCGCTCAAGGAGATCTTCGACAAGGGCCTGCTCGTCCAGGACCACCGCGTCGCCCCCTGGTGCCCCCGCTGCGGCACCGGCCTGTCCGACCACGAGCTGGCGCAGGGCTACGAGACGGTCGTCGACCCGTCCGTGTACGTCCGTTTCCCGCTCACCTCCGGTCCGCTGGCCGGCGAGGCCGCGCTCCTGGTGTGGACGACGACCCCCTGGACGCTGGTCTCCAACACCGCTGTCGCCGCGCACCCCGAGGTCACCTACGTCGTGGCGACCGACGGCGAGGAGAAGGTCGTAGTCGCCGAGCCGCTCGTCGGCAAGGCGCTCGGCGAGGGCTGGGGGACCACCGGCCAGACCTTCACCGGCGCCGAGATGGAGCGCTGGACGTATCAACGACCGTTCGAGCTCGTCGAGTTCCCGGAACCCGCCCATTTCGTGGTCAACGCCGAATACGTCACGACCGAGGACGGTACGGGTCTGGTCCACCAGTCCCCCGCCTTCGGCGAGGACGACCTCAAGGTCTGCCGTGCGTACGGCCTGCCCGTGGTGAACCCGGTCCGCCCGGACGGGACGTTCGAGGAGGACGTCCCGCTGGTCGGCGGCGTCTTCTTCAAGAAGGCGGACGAGAAGCTCACCGAGGACCTCCAGCAGCGCGGTCTGCTCTTCAAGCACATCCCGTACGAGCACAGCTACCCGCACTGCTGGCGCTGCCACACCGCGCTCCTCTACTACGCGCAGCCGTCGTGGTACATCCGCACCACCGCCGTCAAGGACCGCCTGCTCCAGGAGAACGAGAACACCAACTGGTTCCCGGACACGGTCAAGCACGGCCGGTACGGCGACTGGCTGAACAACAACATCGACTGGGCGCTGTCCCGCAACCGCTACTGGGGCACTCCGCTGCCGATCTGGCGTTGCGAGGAGGGCCATCTCACCTGCGTCGGCTCCCGCGCGCAGCTCACCGAGCTGACCGGCACCGACCAGTCCGAACTTGACCCGCACCGCCCGTACATCGACGACGTCACCTTCGCGTGCCCCGAGTGCCGGCAGACGGCCACGCGCGTGCCGGAGGTCATCGACGCCTGGTACGACTCGGGTTCGATGCCGTTCGCGCAGTGGGGCTACCCGTACAAGAACAAGGAGCTGTTCGAGGCCCGTTACCCGGCGCAGTTCATCTGCGAGGCCATCGACCAGACCCGCGGCTGGTTCTACACGCTGATGGCCGTCGGCACCCTGGTCTTCGACAAGTCCTCGTACGAGAACGTCGTGTGCCTCGGCCACATCCTCGCCGAGGACGGCCGCAAGATGTCCAAGCACCTGGGCAACATCCTGCAACCGATCCCGCTGATGGACCAGCACGGCGCGGACGCGGTGCGCTGGTTCATGGCGGCCGGCGGCTCCCCGTGGGCGGCACGCCGTGTGGGCCACGGCACCATCCAGGAGGTCGTCCGCAAGACCCTGCTGACGTACTGGAACACGGTCGCCTTCCAGGCCCTGTACGCGCGCACCTCCAACTGGGCGCCCAGCGAGGCGGATCCGGCCCCGGCCGACCGCCCGGTGCTGGACCGCTGGCTGCTGAGCGAGCTGCACGCGCTCACCGACCAGGTGACCGAGTCCCTGGAGGCCTACGACACCCAGCGCGCCGGCAAGCTCCTGTCCGCGTTCGTCGACGACCTCTCCAACTGGTACGTCCGCCGCTCGCGCCGCCGCTTCTGGCAGGGCGACAAGGCGGCGCTGCGCACCCTGCATGAGGTCGTGGAGACGGTCACCAAGCTGATGGCCCCGCTGACCCCGTTCATCACCGAGCGGGTGTGGCAGGACCTGGTCGTGCCGGTGACGCCGGGCGCGCCGGAGTCGGTGCACCTGTCCTCCTGGCCGGAGGCGGATCTGACGGCGATCGACCCCGAGCTGTCGAAGCAGATGCTCCTCGTCCGCCGTCTCGTCGAACTGGGCCGTGCCACGCGCGCGGAGTCGGGCGTCAAGACCCGCCAGCCGCTGTCCCGGGCGCTGATCGCCGCGACCGGCTTCGACGCGCTCGACCGCGAACTGCACTCGCAGATCACGGAGGAGCTGAACGTCAGCTCGCTCGCCTCCCTCTCCGAGGTCGGCGGCAGCCTGGTGGACACCACGGCGAAGGCCAACTTCCGCGCCCTGGGCAAGCGTTTCGGCAAGCGCGTCCAGGACGTGGCGAAGGCCGTCGCGAACGCGGACGCGGCCGCACTGTCGCTGGCCCTGCGCGAGGGCACGGCGACGGTCGAGGTCGACGGTGAGACGATCACCCTCGCCCCGGACGAGGTGATCATCACCGAAACCCCGCGCGAGGGCTGGTCGGTGGCCTCCGACTCGGGTGCCACGGTCGCCCTCGACCTGGAGCTCACCGAGGAGCTGCGCCAGGCGGGCCTCGCCCGCGACGCGATCCGCCTGATCCAGGAGGCCCGCAAGAACAGCGGCCTCGACGTCGCGGACCGGATCGCCCTGCGCTGGACGTCCACGGACCCGGCGGTCATCGCCGCCCTGTCCGAGCACTCGGGCCTGATCTCGGACGAGGTCCTGGCCACGGACTTCGCCCAGGGCGAGGCCGACGGCACCTACGGCACCCCGTTCACCGACGAGGGCCTGTCGCTGACGTTCCGCCTGCGCAAGGCGTAACCGCACAGCACGCGAAGGGCCCGGTCTCCCGAGTGGGGGGCCGGGCCCTTCGCGATGTGCGAGCGACAACACAGATCAACACGCGCAAAAGGGCGGGGCCTCGGATCGAAATCCGGGGCCCCGCCCTTGGTGAACGCTGCCGACGTCTACCGCGTACTACTGGACGGCCGTCAGTTGTCGTCCTCGTCGATCAGGAACCCGCGCATCGGCGAGGGAGCCTGACCCATCGGAGACGGGCTCTGCGGGCGGACCGGCGCCATCGGCTGGGTCATCGCCGGGGACATCTGCTGCTGGCCGCCGTAGGACGGGCCAGCGGGGCTCGGCGCACCGCCCATGGTCTGGTTGCCGCCGTACGACGGGGCGCTCGCGCCGGCCGGTGCCATGGAAGGCGCCGGGGACGGCGGCAGAGACGCGGTCGCCGGAGTACGCGGCGGAGCCAGCGAGTCGTCGGCCTGGGTCTCCAGCTGACGCAGCTGGGACTCGAGGTACGACTTCAGGCGCGTACGGTACTCGCGCTCGAAGCCGCGCAGGTCCTCGACCTTGCGCTCCAGCGTGGCGCGGGCGGACTCCAGGGAGCCCATCGCGACGCGGTGCTTCTCCTGCGCGTCCCGCTCCAGCGCGTCGGCCTTGGCACGGGCGTCACGCTCGAGGCCCTCGGCACGCGAACGCGCCTCGCCCACGATCTTGTTGGCTTCGGAGCGGGCCTCGGCGATCGCCTGGTCGGCGGTCTGCTGGGCCAGCGAGAGGACTCGGGCGGCGCTGTCGCCACCGGGGCCCTGACCGGGGCCGCCCATCGGGCCACCCATGGGGCCACCCATCGGACCGCCCATCTGCTGCTGCATGGGGGGCTGGCCACCCATCGGGCCCTGGCCCATGGGGCCCTGACCCATCGGACCCTGGCCCATCGGACCGGGACCCTGGGGACCACCCTGACCACCGCCGGGACCGGCGGGCAGCTGCGGAGCACCGCTGGGCAGCTGGGGCGGGCCTCCCATGGGGCCGCCCATCTGCTGCTGCGGCGGGCCCGATATGCCGGCGGGCACCGGAGCGCCCGGACCGCGCATGCCCTGCTGCGGGTGCTGCGGGTGTCCCTGGTGCTGCGGGTGCTGCTGGTCCTGCGGACCGCCGGGTCCACCGGGGCCGCCGGGCCCACCAGGACCGCCGGGACCCTCCGGGGGCTTGCGCATGTTCTGCTGATTCTGGGCAGCGGCACGCGTGGCCGCGGCCAGTTTGGCGCGCAGGTCCTCGTTTTCCCGGAGCAGGCGGGTCAGTTCGGCTTCGACCTCATCGAGGAAGGCATCGACCTCGTCCTCGTCATAGCCTTCTCGGAGGCGGACGGTCGTGAACTGCTTGTTCCGCACGTCCTCGGGGGTCAACGGCATCTCTTCACCTCAACGTAGTCGTCGGCATTCGGCAAGACGGTAGGTCACATCGCTCATCACAGCCGGCTCACGATCGAGATCAGGATGTAGACGATGATCATCAGTACGAAGAAGGACAGGTCGAGCGCCACGCCCCCGAGACGCAACGGCGGGATGAACCGCCGCAGAAGCTTGAGCGGTGGATCAGTGACAGTGTAGGTGGCCTCCAGAACGACCACCATCGCCTTGCCGGGTTGCCATGAGCGGGCGAACTGGAAGACGTAGTCCATGACCAACCGGAAGATCAGCACGATGAGGAAGCACATCAGCGCGATGTAGATCACATCAAGAACCACGCCCATGACCCGCGCTTCCCTCTCCCCTGTTTCCGTGCTGCTTGATAGTGCTTTGTACCGCTGATTCCGGTCGTGCGTCTCAGCTCTGGTTGAAGAACCCGCCCTCTGCGATACGGGCCTTGTCCTCCGCCGTGACATCGACGTTAGCAGGCGACAACAGGAACACCTTCTGCGTCACCCGCTCGATGCTGCCGTGAAGACCAAACACCAAACCGGCCGCAAAGTCGACAAGTCGCTTCGCGTCTGTGTCATCCATCTCAGTCAGATTCATGATCACCGGGGTGCCCTCACGGAAGTGTTCCCCGATGGTACGGGCCTCGTTGTAGGTCCGCGGGTGGAGCGTGGTGATCCGGTAAGGCTCTCGTTCCGACACGACCTTGGGCATGATCACCGGTGCGTTCTTCTCCAGGCTTGCGCGTTCTTGTGTGATGGACGCCACGGGCGCGATACGCGCCGGGCGACCGGATTCCGCGGGTAGCGAAGCGGAACGGGCGACCGGTTCACGCGCCATCGGCGGCTGTACGATTCGCACCTCTTCGTCCCTTTGGGACTGATGTGCCACGTGCTGCTGGTGGGACGGTTCATGCCGCCGGTGGTCCCGTTCGGGCTCGGGGTCCAGTTCGGGCTCGAAATCGTCATCGGGGTCGAATCCCCGGCCGTCGTACCCATCGTCCTCCACGAGGCCGAGGTAGACCGCCATCTTGCGCATCGCGCCGGCCATGCTCTGAGTCCTCCGCTCTGTGGTGGATCGGCTGACTACCGCCAAGTGCCCGCGATCCACGAGGTCGTTGCGCCCGCCTTCGGCGGCATTGACCATATTTTCTGCTGTGGTCCGACTTCCTGGCGACGTTACCCGAGCCTGGGGCGGACTCCGAGTACCGCCGTACCGACGCGTACATGTGTCGCCCCGGCCGCCACGGCCTGTTCGAGGTCCGTACTCATTCCTGCCGAGACCATGTTCGCAGCCGGATGAGCTCGGCGCAGGTCCGTCGACAAATCCATCAACCGCTCGAACGCGGCCAGTTCGCGTCCCGCGTAAGGCCCGGTGAGCGGCGCGACGGTCATCAGACCGTCCCACCGCAGACCCGGCGACCGGGCGACCAGCTCGCCCAACTCTTCGATTCCGTCGGGTCCGACGCCCCCGCGCTCACCGCGTCCGCCCTCGTCCGCGTCCAGCGCGACCTGGATCAGGCAGCCGATCTCGCGCTCCTGCCGCACGGCTTCCTTGGAGAGCGCCGTGACGAGCCGGGCCCGGTCGACGGATTGCACAAGGTCGGCATAACCGACCACGGAACGAACCTTGTTGGTCTGCAACTGGCCGACGAAATGCCATGTCAGCGGCAGATCCGAGCATTCCGCGGCCTTGGGCGCCGCGTCCTGGTCCCGGTTCTCCGCCACGTGCCGCACACCGAGCTCCGACAGGATCCGCACGTCGCTCGCCGGGTACGTCTTGGTGACCACGATCAAGGTCACGTCCTCGCGCCCGCGCCCGGCTGCGTCACAGGCGGCGGCGATACGACGCTCCACCTTTGCCAGGTTCGCGGCGAGTTCGTCCTTACGCTCCGTCATGTCCCTCAGTCCAGCCAGACATATCCCGCGAGTCGCCCCGTGGTCCGGTCGCGACGGTACGAGAAGTGATCGCCCGACTCGATCGTGCACACCGGCGACTGCTCCCGGTCGCGCACCCCGAGCCGCACCAGCTGGGCGTGCACTCCGGCGGTCACGTCGACCGCGGGCGTACCCCAGCTCGTCTCGGAGTGCGCCGCCGGCTCCACGGCGGCCACGTCGGCGCGCATCTCCTCCGGCACCTCGTAGCACCGGCCGCACACGGCGGGTCCGGTCCGGGCGACGATCCGGCCCGGCTCGGCGCCGAGTTCGGTCATGGTCCGTACGGCGGCGGGGACGATCCCGGCGACCATGCCGGGCCGCCCCGCGTGGGCCGCGGCGACCACCCCGGCGACGGGGTCGGCGAGCAGAACGGGCGTGCAGTCGGCGGTGAGGACGGCGAGGGCGAGACCGCGCCGCGTCGTGACGACGGCGTCGACCTCGGGTGCGGGACGGTCGCCCCACGGTCCTTCGACCACCGCCACCTCCGCGCCGTGCACCTGATTCATCCAGACCACCCGAGCCGGGTCGAGGCCAAGGGACTTGGCCGCCAGCTCGCGGTTGGCCCGTACCGCGTCGGCGTCGTCGCCGACCGCTCCGCCGAGGTTGAGCTGCTCGTACGGAACGGCGCTCACCCCGCCCCACCGGTCGGTGAAAGCGAAGTGCGCGCCGTTCACGGTGCTCGTCCCGGAATGCTGTCCTATCACTTCAGGAAGTCCGGTACGTCCAGCTCCTCCGCGCCGCTGTCCGCGTAGGTCCGCGACGGCGGGACCGGCGGGGTGGCCGGGAGGTCGCTCGCCGGCTCGGGTGCGGGCTCCGCGTTCTCCTTCGGCGTGACGGTGCCGAGCGAGCCGAAGGACGGACGGCTCTCGGACTGCCGCGCGGGGGTGGGCTCTTCGCGGCGGGCGGAGGCCGAGGACGAGCCGAGGACGTTGTCCCGCTTGGCCGGCGGCTGGCCGCCGTCGAAGCCGGCCGCGATGACGGTGACCCGCACCTCGTCGCCGAGGGCGTCGTCGATGACCGCGCCGAAGATGATGTTGGCCTCGGGGTGGGCGGCCTCGCTCACCAGCTGGGCGGCCTCGTTGATCTCGAACAGGCCGAGGTCGGAGCCGCCGGAGATGGACAGCAGCACACCGCGGGCGCCGTCGATCGAGGCCTCGAGCAGCGGCGAGGAGATCGCCATCTCGGCCGCGGCCACCGCGCGGTCGTCGCCGCGGGCCGAGCCGATGCCCATGAGGGCCGAACCGGCTTCCGACATGACCGACTTGACGTCGGCGAAGTCGAGGTTGATCAGACCGGGCGTGGTGATGAGGTCGGTGATGCCCTGGACACCGGAGAGCAGGACCTGGTCGGCCGACTTGAAGGCGTCCAGCACCGAGACCTGGCGGTCCGAGATGGACAGCAGCCGGTCGTTGGGGATCACGATGAGGGTGTCGACCTCTTCGCGGAGTTCGGCGATGCCGTCCTCGGCCTGGTTGGCCCGGCGCCGTCCCTCGAAGGTGAACGGGCGGGTGACCACACCGATGGTGAGGGCGCCCAGGGAACGGGCGATGTTGGCCACGACGGGTGCGCCGCCGGTGCCGGTGCCGCCGCCTTCACCGGCCGTCACGAAGACCATGTCGGCCCCCTTGAGGACCTCTTCGATCTCCTCGCGGTGGTCCTCGGCGGCCTTGCGGCCGACGGCCGGGTTGGCTCCGGCGCCGAGTCCGCGGGTGAGTTCACGGCCGACGTCGAGCTTGACGTCGGCGTCGCTCATCAACAGCGCCTGTGCGTCCGTGTTGATGGCAATGAACTCGACACCCTTGAGACCGACCTCGATCATCCGGTTGATGGCATTGACACCACCGCCGCCGACACCGATGACTTTGATGACTGCGAGGTAGTTCTGCGGTGCTGCCACGTCGAAGGCCTCTCGCCTCGAGTTACGTGTCGTCCTCTCGCGGACCTTGCCGCGGTCGTACGACTGATGCCGATTGGGACGGTCCATATCGCCGACCCAAACCCTAACGTTGAAGTTTAGGGTTACCAGTGTGTCTGTTCGCTGGACTCTTCCGAACAGGACACTAAGTCGACAAGTGGCGCACGTTCAACGAACACGCCGAACCTCCCGTTTTTCTTTTCACCCTATGTGATCAGCCGTAGCAGTGCCCAACCAGGGTGCTGGCCTGCGCGGATGTGCGTCAACTCCCCGATGACGCAGGGGCGGTGGGAACCGAGACGTCGAAGTGCCGCGCATCGGGAGCCGCTTTCATGAGAGCGGTGAGCGTACGGGCCTTCGCGGAACCCTTCTCACCACTTCCCCAGGCGACGGTACGGCCGTCGCCCAACTCCAGTGAGATGTCGTCGAAGGAGCGCACCTTGACGGCTTCGGTCTCATGGGCCACGGCGGCCGGAACGGCGTCGGCGACGCGTACCGCCTCACGCACCAACCGGTCCTCGCCGAAGCGGCGCAGGCTCGCTGCGGAGGAACCCGAGGAGGAGGGCGCCAATTTCAGTGCGGGAACGCCTTTCGGAGCCCGGGAAACCGTGGCGAAACGGACACCTTCGTCGTCCACTTCGACGAAGTTTCCGCCTTTTTGCACCATCAGAACCGGAGTGCGCTCAACCACTTTCAGGTCGATTCCATGGGGCCACGAACGAACCACGTCAACCGTGTCAATTCGGGGCAGTTTCCGGGCCAGACGCGTCTCAATCGCGTCGGCGTCCACGGAAATCAGCGGTGCCCCGACGGGGACTTGGGCGGCCTCGCGGACCTGTTCCGGCGTCAGAACCCGGGTACCGGAGACCGATACGCGCTCCACACGCGTCCAGTGCGAGCCGTACAACAGCCAGACGGCGCCCACCCCGAGAAGAACGAGCACGACGGCAAAGATGATGATCGTACGAGGGCGTGGACGCCTCAACCTCCGTGCCGGAGGCGGGCCGGACGACTCCTGCTGGCGTTCACCGCGTTCGGCGGTGGTCGGTCCGGCCACGCTTCCTGCCCTTCGCCTACATCGAAATACGGTCCCTATCGGCGTGCACGGCTGGCGGAGATCGCCTCGTACACCATGCCGACGAGCAGGTCGTCGGCGTCCCGGCGGCCGAACTCGGCGGCGGCGCGGGACATCTCGTACAGCCGGTGCGGGTCGGCGAGCACGGGCAGCACACTCGCCCGCACCCAGTCGGGCGTCAGTTCCGCGTCGTCGACCAGCAGTCCGCCGCCGGCCTTGACCACCGGCTGGGCGTTCAGCCGCTGTTCGCCGTTGCCGATGGGCAGCGGGACGTAGGCGGCCGGGAGTCCGACGGCGGAGAGTTCGGCGACGGTCATCGCGCCCGCGCGGCAGAGCATCATGTCGGCCGCGGCGTACGCGAGGTCCATCCGGTCCAGGTAACTTACCGGGATGTACGGGGGCATTCCCGGCATCTGCTGCACATGCGGCAGTTCGTTCTTCGGGCCGACCGCGTGCAGGATCTGGATGCCGGCCTGCTGGAGCCATGGCGCGACCTGCTCGGTCACCTCGTTGAGGCGGCGGGCGCCCTGCGAGCCGCCGGAGACCAGCAGCGTGGGCAGGTTGGGGTCGAGGCCGAACATCGCGCGGGCCTCCGGGCGGACGGCGGCCCGGTCCAGGGTGGCGATGGTGCGGCGCAGCGGGATGCCGATGTAGCGGGCGTCGCGCAGCTTGCTGTCCGGAGTGGAGACGGCGACCCGGGCGGCGTAGCGCGAGCCGATCTTGTTGGCGAGACCGGGGCGGGCGTTGGCCTCGTGGATCACGATCGGCACGCCGAGGCGCTTGGCCGCGAGGTAGCCGGGCAGGGCGACATAGCCGCCGAAGCCCACCACGCAGTCCGCCTTGGTGCGCTCCAGGACCTGCTCGGTCGCCTTGATCGTGCCGCGCAGCCGGCCCGGGACGGTGATCAGTTCGGGCGTCGGCCTGCGCGGCAGCGGTACCGCCGGGATCAGCGCGAGCTCGTAACCCCGCTGCGGAACGAGCGTGGTCTCAAGACCGCGCTCCGTGCCCAGGGCCGTGATCCCCACGGTCGGATCCTGCCTGCGCAAAGCGTCCGCGAGGGCGAGCGCGGGCTCGATGTGGCCGGCGGTCCCCCCACCGGCGAGTACGACATGCACCGAAATTCACCGCTCTCCGTACGAACGCGCCACCTAGGCACGCCGTCGCATTGTGTTCCATCTCCGAGGCCCCCGGTTCCGTACGGTGCCTCCCACCCGCTTTCTACCAAAGCGAGATTGCCGTACGGAAAGCGCCGCCCGCGCAGCGGGCTCGTCACGCGCGAACGCGATCAGCAGCCCGATGGCGAACATGGTCGGCAGCAGGGCGGATCCTCCGTAGGAAAACAGCGGGAGGGGGACGCCGGCGATCGGCAGCAGGCCGAGCACCGCACCGATGTTGATCACCGCCTGCGCGGTGATCCAGGTGGTCACGCCTCCCGCGGCATACCTGACGAAGGGGTCCTCCGTGCGTCCGGCCACGCGGATACCCGCATAGCCTAGAGCCGCGAACAGGGCGAGCACCGACAGCGTCCCCGCCAGACCCAGTTCCTCACCGGTGACGGCGAAGATGAAGTCCGTGTGCGCCTCGGGAAGTTGGCCCCATTTCTCCACACTCGCACCGAGCCCGGATCCGAAGATTCCGCCCGATGCGAGGGCATAGATCCCGTGTACGGCCTGCCAGCAGTCGGCGGGGCCCGACTGCGGGGACGTGGCGCCGATGCAGGACAGCCGGGCCATGCGGTTCGGGCTGGTTTTGATAAGGATCACACCGAGCACACCGGCGATCGACAGCACCCCGGCGAACAGCCGGGTCGGGGCGCCCGCCAGCCAGAGCAGGCCGAACAGGATCGCCGTCAGGATGATCGCCGTGCCCATGTCGCCGCCGAGCATGATCAGCCCGAGCAGCATGAAGGCGACCGGTACGAGCGGCACCAGCATGTGCTTCCACTGGTTCAGCAGCTTCTTGTCCTGCTTGCGGGCCATCAGGTCCGCGCCCCACAGCACCAGCGCGAGCTTGCCGAACTCGCTGGGCTGGATCTGGAAGGAGCCGCCGAGCGAGATCCAGTTCTGGTTGCCGTTGACCGACATCCCTATCCCCGGCACCTGCACCAGCGCCATCAGGAAGACGGCGCCCGCGAGCATCGGGTAGGCGAGCGCCCGGTGCAGCTTCACCGGCATCAGCGAGGCGATCAGTAGCAGGACCCCGCCGATCACGGCGGCGAGCAGCTGCTTGCGGAAGAAGTACGAGCCCGGCAGGGACATCTGGAGCGCGGTGATCTGGGAGGCCGAGTAGACCATCACCAGGCCGAGCACGGTGATCAGCACGCTGCCGCCGACGATCAGGTAGTACGCGGTCAGCGGCCGGTCCCAGGCCTTGCGGGCGTTCGTGTAGAGCCGCATCACGGGGTTCTCGCGCGACGCCGGCCGGGAGGCTGCGGGACGTCTGGCGGCCCGCTGCACGGGCGGCCGTCCGGTACGGCTACTGGGCATCAGCGCCTCCGCTGCGTCGGTCAGGAGCCGAGTTCGCGAACCGCCTCCGCGAACGCGTCACCGCGCTTGTTGTAGTTGGCGAACATGTCCATGGAGGCGCAGGCCGGGGCCAGCAGCACCGTGTCGCCCGCCGCAGCGAGCCGCTTCGCCTCCTGGACGGCCGCGAGCATCGCCCCAGTGTCGGTCCGGTCGAGGTCGACGACGGGTACTTCCGGCGCGTGTCGCGCCAGGGCTTCCCGGATCAGGGCACGGTCCTTGCCGATGAGCACGGCGCCGCGAAGTCGTTCGGCCGACTTGGCGACCAGCTCGTCGAAGGTCGCGCCCTTGGCGAGTCCGCCCGCGATCCACACGATGGACCCGTACGCCGCCAACGAGGCCTCGGCGGCGTGGGTGTTGGTCGCCTTGGAGTCGTCGATGTACGCCACCCCGTCCACGTCGGCCACGTGCGCGATGCGGTGCGCGTCCGGCGTGAAGTTCCGCAGCCCGTCGCGTACGGCCTTGGCGGGCACCCCGAAGGCGCGCGCGAGGGCCGCCGCCGCAAGGGCGTTGGCGATGTTGTGCGGGGCCGGCGGGTTGACGTCGGAGACCTCGGCGAGCTCCTGGGCGTTCTTGTGCCGGTCCTCGACGAAGGCACGGTCGACCAGGATGCCGTCCACGACGCCGAGTTGGGAGGGTCCCGGGGTGCCGAGGGTGAAGCCGACGGCCCGGCAGCCCTCCTCGACGTCGGCCTCGCGCACCAGGTCCTCGGTGGACGGTTTGTCGATGGCATCGGCGTTGTAGACGCAGGCGACGCGATTGCCCTCGTAGATACGGCCCTTGTCGGCGGCGTAGGCCTCCATGGAGCCGTGCCAGTCGAGATGGTCCGGCGCCAGGTTCAGGACGGCGGCGGAGTGGGCGCGCAGCGAGGGCGCCCAGTGCAGCTGATAGCTCGACAACTCGACGGCCAGCACGTCGTACTGCTCCTCGCCGAGCACCGCATCGAGCAGGGAGACGCCGATGTTGCCCACGGCGGCGGTGCGCAGTCCGGCGGCCTTGAGGATCGAGGCCAGCATCTGGACGGTGGTGGTCTTGCCGTTGGTGCCGGTGACGGCCAGCCAGGGGGCCGCGTCGGGTCCGCGCAGGCGCCAGGCGAGTTCGACGTCGCCCCAGATCTCCACGCCGGCCTCGCGGGCCGCCGCGAACAGGGGCTTGTCCGGCTTCCAGCCCGGTGCGGTGACGACGAGTTCGGTGCCCTCGGGCAGGGTGGCGCCGTCACCGAGACGCACCGTGATGCCCAGCGCCTCGAGTTCGGCGGCCTGTTCACGCGCGCGTGCGTCGTCGCCGTCGTTGACGGCCGTGACGATCGCCCCGCGCGCGTGCAGCGCCTTGGCCGCCGGGATCCCCGAGACGCCGAGCCCGGCGACGGTGACGTGCTTGCCCTGCCAGTCGGTCACTTGTCCGCTGCCCATCCCGCGTAGAAGAGACCCAGTCCGACGATCACGCAGATGCCCTGGATGATCCAGAAGCGGACCACCACAAGGACTTCGGACCAGCCTTTGAGTTCGAAGTGGTGCTGGAGTGGCGCCATCCGGAAGACGCGCCGGCCGGTGAGGCGGAAGGAGCCCACCTGGATGACGACCGACATCGTGATGAGGACGAACAGGCCGCCCATGATGGCCACCAGCAGCTCGGTGCGGGAGCAGATGGCGAGGCCGGTGAGGACACCGCCGAGCGCGAGCGAACCGGTGTCGCCCATGAAGATCTTGGCGGGCGAGGTGTTCCACCACAGGAAGCCGAGGCAGGCGCCCATCAGCGCCGAGGCGATGACCGCGAGGTCGAGGGGGTCGCGCACCTCGTAGCAGGCGTTGGGGTTGGTCAGGGTCTGCGCGTTGGCGCAGGACTCCTGGAACTGCCAGACGCCGATGAAGGTGTAGGCGCCGAAGACGAGCACGGAGGCGCCGGTGGCCAGGCCGTCCAGACCGTCCGTCAGGTTCACGCCGTTCGACATCGCGAGGATCATGAACAGCGCCCAGACCACGAACAGGATCGGGCCGATCTTCCAGCCGAAGTCCGTGATGAACGACAGCTTGGTGGAGGCCGGGGTGTTGCCGCGTGCGTCCTGGAACTGCAGGGCGAGCACCGCGAACGAGATGCCGACGATCAGCTGGCCGGCCATCTTCGCCTTGGCCCGCAGACCCAGCGAACGCCGCTTGACGATCTTGATGTAGTCGTCGAGGAAGCCGACCAGGCCCATGCCGACCATCAGGCCGAGCACCAGCAGGCCCGAGTAGGTCGGGGCGTAGCCGGTGATGACCTTCGACAGGAAGTAGGCGGCAACAGTCGCCAGGATGAAGGCGATGCCGCCCATGGTCGGCGTACCGCGCTTGGCGGCGTGCTCGCGCGGACCGTCGTCGCGGATGTACTGGCCGTAGCCCTTGCGGGCCAGCAGCTTGATCAGCAGCGGGGTGCCGACCAGCGTCAGGAAGAGGCCGATGACTCCCGAGAACAGGATCTGCTTCATCATCGGGCGGCAACCTCACCCTCGGCACCGGTCTCGAGGAGCGCCTGGGCGACGCCTTCGAGACCGACCGAACGGGACGCCTTCACGAGGACGACGTCTCCTGGGCGCAACTCGCTGCGCAACAGGTCGATCGCCGCCTGTGCGTCGGACACGTGCACCGACTCCTCACCCCACGAACCCTCGTTATATGCGCCCAGTTGCAGCCAGGACGCTTCCCTGCCCCCGACCGCGACGAGCTTGCCGACATTGAGCCGGACGGCGAGCCGTCCGACCGCGTCGTGCTCGGCGAGCGCCTCGTCCCCGAGCTCGGCCATCTTGCCGAGCACCGCCCAGGTCCGCCGCCCCCGGCCCATCGCCACGAGCGCACGCAGGGCCGCTCGCATGGATTCGGGGTTCGCGTTGTAGGCGTCGTTGACGATGGTCACGCCGTCCGGTCGCTCGGTGACCTCCATGCGCCAGCGGGAGAGGGAGCCCGCCTCGGAGAGCGCGGTGGCGATCTCTTCCGCGGACATGCCCAGCTCATGGGCGACGGCGGCCGCGGCGAGCGCGTTCGACACGTGGTGCTCACCGTACAGGCGCATGGTCACGTCGCTTGCACCGGAGGGTGTGTGGAGCCTGAAGGCGGGCTGTCCGCTGTCCGTGAGTCGCACGTTCTCGGCGCGTACGTCCGCTTCGTCGCCCTCTCCGAAGAAGACGACCTTCGCCTTCGTACGGGACGCCATGGCCCGTACGAGGGGGTCGTCCGCGTTGAGGACCGCGATGCCGCCCTCCGCCGCCGGCGGCAGGCTCTCGACCAACTCGCCCTTCGCCTGCGCGATCTGCTCGCGGCCGCCGAACTCGCCGATGTGGGCGGTACCGACGTTCAGGACGAGGCCGATCCTCGGGGGCGTCAGCTCGGCGAGGTAGCGGATGTGGCCGATGCCGCGGGCGCCCATCTCCAGGACGAGGAACCTCGTCTCCTCGGTCGCGGACAGGGCGGTCAGCGGCAGGCCGATCTCGTTGTTGAGCGAGCCCGGCGTGAACACCGTCGGCGCCTTGCTCCGCAGCACCTGGGCGATCAGGTCCTTGGTGCTGGTCTTGCCCGCGGAGCCGGTGAGGGCCACGAGGGTCGCGCCGAGCCGGCGCACGACATGACGTGCGAGGGCGCCGAGCGCCCGCGGCACGTCGTCGACGACGATCGCGGGCACGCCGACGGGGCGCGACGCCAGGACGGCGACCGCGCCCGCCTCGACGACCTGCCGTGCGAAGTCGTGGCCGTCCACCCGCTCGCCGACGAAGGCGACGAACAGGCTGCCGGGCTCCACCTCGCGGGAGTCCCGGACGACCGGAGCGGTGACCTCTACGGACGGATCCGGTATGTCGTACGTCTGCCCGCCGACGACTTCTGCGATCTCGGCGAGAGAGAGGGCGATCACAAGTTCATCCCTGGGTCTTCTGGATAGCTTCGCGAAGCACCTGGCGGTCGTCGAAGGGACGGACCACCCCGGCGATGTCCTGGCCCTGCTCGTGGCCCTTGCCCGCGACCAGCACGGTGTCCCCGGGCTGCGCGCGGGCGACGGCGGCGGCGATCGCGGCGGCCCGGTCCTCGAAGACCTGGACCTCACCGCGTTCGTGTGCTGGTACGGACGCCGCGCCCACGAGCATGGTTGCAAGGATCGCGAGGGGGTCCTCGGAGCGGGGGTTGTCGGAGGTCAGTACGGCGGTGTCGGCGAGGCGCGCCGCCGCGGCGCCCATCGGCTCCCGCTTGGTCTTGTCGCGGTCCCCGCCGCAGCCGAGCACGATGTGCAGGCTGCCCTCGGTGACCTTGCGCAGGGCGCGCAGCACCGATTCGACGGCGTCGGTCTTGTGGGCGTAGTCGACGACCGCGAGATACGGCTGCCCGGCATCCACGCGCTCCAGGCGCCCCGGCACGCCCGGTACGGCCGCGATGCCGTCGGCGGCGGACTGCGGGTCGAGGCCCGCGACGGCGAGAGCCACGATCGCGGCGAGGGTGTTGGCCACGTTGAAGGTGCCCGGCAGCGGCGACTTGGCGTCGATCCGCTCGCCCTCGGGGCCGATCGCGGTGAACGTCGAGTGCAGCCGGCCGATCTCGACGTCCTCGGCGCGCCAGTCGGCGTCGGGGTGGCCCTCGGCGGAGTAGGTGACGACCGGGACGGTCGCCTCCTTGGCCAGCCGGCGGCCGTACTCGTCGTCGACGTTGACGACGCCGAGCCTGCTGCGTCGCGGCGTGAACAGCTGCGCCTTGGCCTGGAAGTAGTCCTCCATGCCCGAGTGGAACTCCATGTGCTCCGGGCTCAGGTTGGTGAAGACGGCGATGTCGAAGACGCAGGCGTCGACCCGGCCGAGGACCAGGGCGTGGCTGGAGACCTCCATGGCGACCGCCTCGACCCCGCGCTCGCGCATGACGGCGAACAGGGCCTGCAGGTCGGTGGCTTCGGGGGTGGTGCGCTCGGACTTGATGCGCTCGTCGCCGATGCGCATCTCGACCGTGCCGATCAGGCCGGTGTTGCTCTTGGTCTTCAGACCGCCCTCGACGAGGTAGGCGGTGGTGGTCTTGCCGGAGGTGCCGGTGATGCCGATCTGGAGCAGATCGCGGCCCGGGTGGCCGTAGATCGTGGCGGCCAGTTCGCCCATCTGCGCCCGTGGTTCGTCGACGACGAGGACCGGCAGGCCGGTGGCCGCGGCGCGTTCGGCGCCGGTCGGGTCGGTCAGCACGGCGACCGCGCCGAGGCCCGCGGCCTGGGTGACGAAGTCCGCGCCGTGCAGACGGGCGCCGGGCAGGGCGGCGTACAGGTCTCCGGGGCGGACGGCACGCGAGTCATGGGTGATGCCCGTGACGTCGGCGGTGTTTTCCGGCCTCGCGGCACCCAGCTGATCGGCGAGTTCCGCCAGAGGTGCGGCGGAGACCTGAACCGGCCTGGGCGGCCCGGGGTATGTCACGGATGCGCCCTTCCGGGTGGTTTGGGACTGATCAGCGTGTGGCACGGCGGTGAGCGTACCGGGCGCACCCGCCTGCGGGCGAAGCGAGGGCACGGGCGGGGTCTGGTTCCCGGGATCGGGAGTGATCATGGTCACGGAGCGTTCCTGGCTGGTTGCGCTGATCAGGGCTTGAAGCTGACGGGGAGGTTCGCGGCCTTGGCCCCGGTGGGCGGGACCTGGAGGGTCTTCAGGGCGAACTCCATCACCTGCTTGAAGATGGGTCCGCAGATCTGGCCACCGAAGTAGCTGCCACTCGTGGCGTTCTGGATGGCGCAGTAGACGGTGACCCGGGGGTTGTCCGCGGGTGCGAATCCGGCGAACGACGAGGTGTAGCCGCGGTACTTGCCGGTGGCCGGATCCACGCGGTTGGCCGTACCCGTCTTGCCCGCGACCCGGTAGCCGGGAATGCGCGCCTTGGCGCCCGTGCCCTGCTCGTCGTCCACGACCGACTCCAGCATCTGGGCGAGCGTCTTCGCCGTCCTGGCGCTGACGACCCTTGTCTTCTTGGGCTTCGCGGCCGGTGTGAAGCGTCCGTCGGGTCCCTTCGTGCCGCGGACGAGCGAGGGTTCGACGCGTACGCCGCCGTTCGCGATGGTCGAGTAGACGGAGGCCGCCTGCATCGCGTTGACGGACACGCCCTGGCCGAAAGGAATCGTGTACTGCTGCGAGGTGGACCACTTGCCGGGCGGGGCGAGGATGCCCTTCGTCTCGCCGGGGACGCCGAGTCCGCTGTAGCTGCCGATGCCGAACCTGCGCAGATACGAGTAGAGGACCTTGTTGGCCTGCGCCTGCGTCCTGCCCAGCTGGCCGGTGGCCAGGATGGTGCCGATGTTGCTGGACTTGGCGAGCACGCCGTTGAGCGTCAGGTTCCAGGTCTCGTGGTCGATGTCGTCCTTGAACAGCCGGTCACCGCGGTGCAGCCGGTTCGGTACGACGACATGGGTCAGCGGGGTGGCGACGTTCTGCTGGAGCACGGCGGCCATGGACATGATCTTGGCGGTGGAGCCTGGCTCGAAGGCGTCCTCGACGGCCCAGTTGTGCAGCGCGCTTGAGCTCGCCTTGGACAGGTCGTTGGGGTCGAAGCCGGGCGAGTTGGCCATGGCGAGGATCTCGCCGGTCCGGGTGTCCTGCACTATCACGTAGCCGCGGTCCGCCTTGGACTTCGCGACCTGCTCGGTGATCGCGTTCTGCGCGGCCCACTGGATGTCGCGGTCGATGGTGAGCTCCACGTCGCTGCCGGGCACCGCGGGGGTCTCGGTGGAGCCCGCGGTGGGCACCAGGCGGCCGCCGGACTGGGCGTAGCGGATCTTGCCGTCCTTGCCGGCCAGGTCGCCGTTGAACTGCTGCTCGACGCCTCCGCCGCCCTTGCCGTCGAGGTTGACCCAGCCCAGCAGCCCGGCGGCGAGGTCGCCGTTGGGGTAGATGCGCTTGCTGCTGGGGTCGGCGAAGACGCCGCCCAGGACGTTGACCGTGGACTTGTCCGTCTCCCCCTTGGCGGTCAGGGCCGACTTCAGGTCCTTGATCTGCGTCCACACCTGCGGGGTCTGGCGGCGGGCGAGCAGGACGTAGCGCAGGTCCTTGTTCCCGGGGCGCAGCTTCTTGACGATCGACTCCTGGTCGACGCCGAGGATCGGCGCGAGAAGCGCGGCAGCCTGCTCGGGCCCGTCGTCGACCTTCAGTTGCTTGCGGTCGAACATCGTGGGGTCGGCCGTGATGTCGTAGGCGTCCACGCTGGCCGCGAGGGCCACGCCGTCGCGGTCGGTGATGCCGCCGCGCTCGGCGGCCAGGACATGGCCGACGTAGCGGTTCTGCTCGGCCTTGGCGGCGTACGAGCTCGCGTCGACGGCCTGCACCTGGAGCAGCCGTACGACGAAGGCGATCAGCACCAGGGTGAGGGCCAGGCTGACCATGCGCAGCCGGGGGCGGGGGCTGCCCAGCCGGAGGATCTTGGGGGCCGTGGGGCGGCCGGGTGCCGGGCGGCGGGCCGGGCGGGCGCCGGGGCCCGGGCGGCGCTGCCCGGAGGCGGGACGCGCGGGGCCGGGCACGCGGCGGCGCGGCGGTTGCCTTTCTCCAGAAGTGTCAGGCACTTCCGTCACCTGCCCGGAGTCGAGGTCGTCGGAGTGGGGAGGGCCGCCGGGATGGTCGCCTGCTCGGGAAGGGCCGCCGGCGTGGTCGCCCGGTCCGGAAGAGCCGCCGGCGTGGCCGCCAGGGCGGGCAGGTCCGTCGGTGTCGCGGACGCACTCGGGGCCGGCTCGGACGTGAGGGCCTCGGGCGGGAGCAGGACGAGCGGTCTGTCGGCGGCGGTCTGCTCGGCGGCGGCCGAGGGCACGCCCTTCACGGTGCCGTTCGGGTTCAGGAAGGCGGGGTCGCCGCCGGGGACCATGCCGAGCTCGCGGGCGCGGCGCTGGAGGGCCTCCGGGGCGGAGTAGGAATCGATGTCGCGCTGGAGCGCCTGCTCCTCGTCGGTGAGGGTCTTGGTGTCCTTCTGCAGGTCGTCCTGTTTGAACGAGCCTTCGCTGACCGCGGAGTTCAGCACCAGCAGCCCGATCAGGCCGCCGCCCAGCAGGAGCACGACGAGCAGGACGAAGGGGGTGCGGGCCGCCTTTCCGCGGTTGGCCGGGCCCGGGAAGAGGCGTGCGAGACGAGCGGCGCGCCCCCTCAGTTCGGGTTTCCTACTCACACCGCCTCCAGTGAGTCCGGTTTCCCAACTCGCTCACTCCCCCGCCCCTTCGGCAAACCGGCTCACTCGGCGTCCTCCCTGATGCGCTGAGCTCCGCGCAGCCGGGCGGGTGCCGCCCGCCGGTTCTCGGTGACCTCTTCCTCGGTGGGAAGTTCGGCACCACGGGTGAGCAGCTTGAGCCGGGGCTGGTAGCGCTCGGGCACGACGGGCAGTCCGGGCGGCGCGGTGTTCGCGGCGCCGGCCGCGAACACCTGCTTGACCAGACGGTCTTCGAGCGAGTGGTACGACAGCACGGCGATCCGCCCGCCCACGTCGAGCGTCTTCACCGCGGCGGGGATCGCCCGCTCCAGGACCGAGAGTTCGCCGTTGACCTCGATGCGCAGGGCCTGGAAGGTGCGCTTGGCCGGGTTGCCGCCGGTGCGCTTCGCGGCCTGCGGCAGCGCGTCCCTGATGAGCTCGACGAGCCGCGCGCTGTTGCTGAACGGCTCCTTCGCGCGTTCGCGCACGATCGCGGAGACGATCCGCTTGGCCTGCTTCTCCTCGCCGTACGCCCGCAGGATCCGGACGAGTTCACCCGCCGGGTAGGTGTTGAGGACCTCGGCGGCGCTCATGCCCGCCGTCTGGTCCATGCGCATGTCGAGCGGGGCGTCCTGGGCGTAGGCGAAGCCGCGGTCGGCCTCGTCGAGCTGCATGGAGGAGACGCCGAGGTCGAACAGGACGCCCTGCACGCGCGCGATGCCGAGCCGTTCCAGGACGTCGGGGAGCTCGTCGTAGACGGCGTGCACCAGGGTGGCCCGCTCGCCGAAGGGGGCCAGCCGCTCACCCGACAGGCGCAGCGCCTCCTTGTCGCGGTCGAGGGCGACGAGCCGGGCCTCGGGGAACTGCTCCAGCAGAGCCTCGCTGTGCCCACCGAGGCCCAGGGTGCAGTCGACGACCACCGCTCCCGGCCGCTGCAGAGCGGGGGCCAACAGGTCCAGGCACCGCTGGAGCATCACCGGGACGTGTCGACTCTGGCTCAAGGGGCCCTCTCAGATCCGGCACGGCCGTACGCACCGCCGGGTCCCCGCCCTCCCCGGCAAGCTGGGGCCCCGGAGAAGGAGAGGCCTGCCGGCGCCGGAAGCGTCAGCCGACCGGGAGCGGGAGGAGGCCGAGCCGTACGTACGCGCCGCGCGCCTGGGGAGGCCGTTTGCGCGTCCGGCCTCCGGGAATGTCAGTCCAGCAGGGAGAGCCTCGCCTCCCGCTTCGCGTCACTTTAGTCCACGCTGTCCCGCGGTCAATCAACCGGCCTGCGCGTCGCGCGGCAGGATGACTGCGATGCGGCGAATCAGGGAAAATCACCCGCACGGACCGGACTCCGCACCCATGTGGGGTACCTCACAACAGGAGTGTGATGACACCCTTTTCCCGCTCCCACACCGCGACCGGATCGCATTTGACCAGTAACGTCATAGGTATGACGACTTCCGCATCTGTTCCCACCGAGTCCGAAGGCGCCATACGCGGCGGCTCCGTCACCGACCGCCTCGTGGATGCGAACAAACGGTACGCATCCGCCTTCACCGACCCCGGCATGGACGCCCGCCCCGTCCTGCACGTCGCCGTCGTGGCCTGCATGGACGCTCGTATCGACCTGCACAAGGCCCTCGGCCTGCAGCTCGGCGACTGTCACACCATCCGCAACGCGGGCGGCGTGGTCACCGACGACGTGATCCGCTCCCTCACCATCAGCCAGCGCAAGCTCGGCACCCGCAGCGTGGTGCTCATCCACCACACCGGCTGCGGCATGGAGTCGATCACCGAGGACTTCCGCACCGAGCTGGAGCGGGAGGTCGGCCAGCGCCCCGCCTGGGCGGCGGAGGCCTTCGCGGACGTCGACCAGGACGTACGGCAGTCCATGCAGCGCGTCCGGACCTCGCCGTTCCTCCAGCACACCGAGGACGTCCGGGGCTTCGTCTTCGACGTGAAGACGGGCCTGCTGCGCGAGATCGATCCCGCCTGACCGCCACTCGGCCCTTCTCGTTTTTCGCAAAACCCGCGCATGCTGGAGCCCAAGCGTCGTAAAACCCGACATATCGCAGCCAGTTGTCCACAGTCGAGTGACACGAATCGGTAACGGCAGCAAGAATGCGGGTGTGACGTCACGCGGAACTATTCACGCGTGGTGTCTGTGGTTTCGGGGTGGGCCGGTCCGCATCGCAGAGCGACGGCCCGTAGAAAGAAACGGGCCGAGGAGGGCCGGGTGACGACCTATGACGATCGAGCGAGCCTCACTGATCTGACTGCCACTGTGGAGAGGGTCCGCAGTTCGGTGGAAGGAGTGATCGAGGGCAAGCCCGAGGTCGTACGGCTTTCGCTGACCGTACTGCTCGCCGAGGGACATCTTCTGATCGAGGATGTCCCCGGCGTGGGCAAGACCATGCTCGCCAAAGCGCTGGCCCGGTCCATCGACTGTTCGGTGCGGCGTATCCAGTTCACGCCGGATCTGCTGCCCTCGGACATCACCGGTGTGTCGATCTGGGACCAGCAGCGCCGGGACTTCGAGTTCAAGCCGGGAGCGATCTTCGCGCAGATCGTGATCGGCGACGAGATCAACCGCGCCTCGCCCAAGACGCAGTCGGCGCTGCTGGAGTCGATGGAGGAGCGCCAGGTCACCATCGACGGGCAGACCTACGAGCTGCCCAGCCCTTTCATGGTGGTGGCCACGCAGAACCCGGTCGAGATGGAGGGCACCTATCCGCTGCCCGAGGCCCAGCGAGACCGTTTCATGGCCCGGGTCTCGGTGGGCTACCCCAGTGCGGAGGCCGAGCTGCAGATGCTCGACGTCCACGGCGGCGTCTCCCCGCTGGAGGACCTGCAGCCGGTGGCGCACGCGCACGACATCGTGAAGCTGGTCGAGGCGGTCCGCGGCGTCCACGTGGCGGAAACGGTCCGCCGGTACGCGGTGGACCTGGTCTCCGCCACGCGCACCCACCCCGACCTCAGACTCGGCGCCTCCCCGCGCGCGACGCTGCACCTGCTGCGCGCGGCGAGGGCAGCCGCCGCCCTGAGCGGCCGGGAGTACGCGCTGCCGGACGACATCCAGACGCTCGCCGTCGCCGTCCTGGCCCACCGTCTGCTCCCCACCGCCCAGGCCCAGCTCAACCGCCGCACCTCGGAACAGGTCGTGCAGGAGATCCTGCAGCGCACCCCGGTCCCGGCGGCGCCCCAGCAGCAGAGCGGCTTCGGCGGCCTGGGCCGCGGCGCTCCGTCGTACCCCCAGCAACCGCCGCGGAGGCTGTGATGACCTTCGGGGGGACGGGGCAGCCGGACACCGACCGGGGCGAGAAGGGCGGTCTGCGCACCGCCCTGGCCGGTCTGACCACCCGGGGACGCTCCTTCCTGGCGGCCGGCGTCGCGGCCGCCGTCTGCGCCTACGTCCTGGGGCAGAGCGATCTGCTGCGGGTCGGCCTGCTGCTGGCCGTACTGCCCCTGGTCTGCGCGCTGTTCCTGTACCGCACGCGCTACCGGGTGGCCGGCAGCCGACGCCTCTCCCCCGGCCGTGTGCCCGCCGGCAGCGAGGCCCGCGTCCATCTGCGGATGGACAACGTCTCGCGGCTGCCCACGGGCCTGCTGATGCTCCAGGACCGGGTGCCGTACGTGCTCGGCCCGCGTCCCCGGTTCGTGCTGGACCGGGTGGAGCCTGGCGGCCGCCGCGAGGTGTCCTACCGGGTCCGCTCCGACCTGCGCGGCCGCTACCCGCTCGGCCCGCTGCAGCTGCGCCTGACCGACCCGTTCGGGATGTGCGAGCTGACCCGGTCCTTCTCGACGTACGACACCCTGATGGTGATCCCGCGCGTGGAGTCGCTGCCTCCGGTGCGCCTCGCCGGCGAGGCGAAGGGGTACGGCGACGGGCGGCAGCGCTCGCTGGCCCTGGCCGGCGAGGACGACGTGATCCCGCGCGGCTACCGCTACGGCGACGACCTGCGCCGCGTCCACTGGCGCTCCACCGCCCGCTACGGCGAGCTGATGGTGCGCCGCGAGGAGCAGCCCCAGCGCGCCCGCTGCACGGTGCTGCTCGACACCCGGGGCATCGCCTTCGACGGCGCGGGCCCGGACTCGGCCTTCGAGTGGGCCGTGTCCGGAGCGGCGTCCGTACTGGTGCACATGCTCGAACGGGGCTTCTCCGTACGGCTGCTGACGGACACCGGCAACTCGGTGCCCGGCGAGGGCTCCGACGGTTTCGCGGGCGCGAGTCAGGAGACGGCCGACTCGGCCGGGCTGATGATGGACACCCTCGCGGTGGTCGACCACTCGGACGGCACGGGCCTGTCGCGGGCGTACGACGTGCTGCGCGGCGGGAACGAAGGGCTTCTGGTGGCCTTCTTCGGCGACCTGGACGAGGAGCAGGCCGCGGTGGCCGCCAAGATGCGCCAGCGCAGCGGGGGCGCGGTCGCGCTCGTGCTGGACAGCGGTGCCTGGATGCGGGAACCCAGCGATGTGGCCGGGGCGTTGGACCGGCATGAGGAGCGCTTGCGGATGCTGCGGGAGGCGGGCTGGACGGCCCTGAGCGTGCCGCGGGGCGCTTCGCTGCCCGAGCTGTGGCGGCAGGCGGACCGTGAGCGCGCGGGCCTCGCCGTGACGACGGGGACGAGCCGTGAGGGGGCGGGCTCATGAGCGGGCGGGCACGGCTGGCGCTGTGCGCCTGGGCGGCCACACTGATGGCCTCGTGCGCGCTGCTGCCCCTGGTCACCCCCGCCACCTGGATCCTGCAGGCGGCCGTCCTGCTGGCCGTGCAGACGGCCGTGGGTGCGGCGACCCGCCGGGTGCCGCTGGCGCGTCCTCTGACGGTGGCGGCGCAGGCCCTGGTCACGTTGATGCTGCTGACGCTGGTCTTCGCCCGGCAGCAGGCCCTGGCCGGGATCGTGCCGGGCCCCGAGGCGTTCCGTCACCTCTCCGACCTGCTCCAGCAGGGCGGCGACGACATCGCGCGGTACGCGATCCCGGCGCCCTTGGAGTCCGACGGCATCCGGCTGATGCTCCTCGGCGGGGTCATGCTGATCGGCCTCGCGGTGGACACGCTCGCGGTGACGTTCCGCAGCGCGGCCCCGGCCGGACTGCCGCTGCTCGCGCTGTACTCGGTCGCCGCCGGGCTGTCCGACGGCGGTGCCGACTGGCTGTGGTTCCTGGTCGCGGCGGGCGGCTATCTGATGCTGCTGCTGGCCGAGGGCCGTGAGCGGCTCTCACAGTGGGGCCGGGTCTTCGCCGGGGCGGCACGCGCGCCGGGCGCGGAGCCGGGAGCGGTGGCGCCGGTCCGCACCGGGCGGCGGATCGGGATGGTCGCGCTGGGCGTCGCCCTCGTGGTGCCGCTGGCCCTGCCCGCGATGAACGGCGGACTGCTGGACGCCGCGGGAACGGGCGTGGGCAACGGCAGCGGCGGGGGCGGCACGATCTCCGCGGTCAACCCGCTGGTCTCGCTGCGCGACAGTCTGAACGTGGACGAGGACCGCCAGGTCATGTCCCTGAAGTCGAACAGCAACGACATCTCGAACCTGTACATCCGGATCGTCTCCCTGGACGACTTCGACGGCAGCACCTGGCGACCGGCCAAGCGGCATGTCACCGGTGTGCCGGACAAGTTCCCGACCCCGTCCGGCCTTGCCCCGGACGTCAAGCGGGCGGAGATCGAGACCCGTATCTCGGCCGCCGACTGGTACGCCCAGGACTGGCTGCCGATGCCGTATCCGCCGAGCGGCGTGGACGTCCCGGGCAAGTGGCGCTTCGAACCGGTGGGCATGACGCTGGTGGGCGACCACGGCGAGACCACGCGCGGCAAGACCTACCTGGTCAAGAGCCTCGACGTGCAGCCGACGGCGGAGCAGCTCGCGGACGCGCCGGCGCCGCCGGCCGCCATCAAGCGCGACTACACCAAGCTGCCGGACTCGGTGCCCGCGGTGGTCGCCAAAACCGCCCGCCAGGTGACCGAGGGGGCGAACACCCACTACGAGCAGGCGGTCAAGCTCCAGGACTACTTCGCGGTGAACGGCGGCTTCCAGTACAGCACCCAGGTGCAGGTCGGAAGCGGCCCGCAGGCGATCGCCCGCTTCCTGAAGGACAAGGAGGGCTTCTGCGTCCACTTCTCCTTCGCGATGGCGGCGATGGCCCGCAGCCTGGGCATACCGGCCCGGGTCGCGGTGGGCTTCGCCCCGGGGACGCCGCAGTCGGACGGCTCGGTGTCGGTGGGTCTGAAGGACGCTCACGCCTGGCCCGAGCTGTACTTCGAGGGCGTGGGCTGGACCCGATTCGAGCCGACGCCGAACCGGGGCGTGGCTCCCTCGTACACGCAGACGGACACCCCGGGCAGCAGCCTCCCCGACGTGTCGCGCCCCTCGCAGTCGGCGGGTTCGGCGGCGTCGTCCGCGCCGTCGGCGAGCACGAGCTGCTCGGCCGAGGACAAGAAGCTCCAGGCCTGCGCGGGCGCGCTGCCGGTGGACACGGCCAAGCCGCACGACGCGGGTCTCCCCTGGTACAAGATCGCCGGCTGGGCGCTGCTCGGGCTCCTCGTGATCGTCCTTCCGCTGCTGCCCATGCTGTGGCGACTACGACGGCGCTCGGTGCGGCTGACCTCGGCCCAGCACTCCGCGTCCGGGCCGAAGCCGGGCCGGCAGGGCCGCGGAGCCCGCGGGCCGGACGGCGGCACGGACGACCTGGCCGTGACGGCCCTGCAGGTCGAGGCCGAGGCGGGTTACGCCGCCGACGTGGCCGCGAACCACGTCCTGTCCGTCTGGCGTGAGCTCACCGACACGGCCTGGGACTACGGCATCGTGCCGGACGACGCGCTGACCCCGCGGAAGGCGGCCGCGCGCATCGTGCGGCTCGGGCAGCTGGACACGGCCACGGCCGACTCGGTGCACCGGGTGGCGGGCGCGGTGGAACAGGTGCTGTTCGCACCGGAGCCGCACGCCGAGCCCGGACTGGCCGACGACGTGCGCAGGATGCGGGTGGCGCTGCGGTCCAAGGTCAGCCGGCCCACCCGGGTGCGGGCTGTCGTGGCGCCCCGCTCGGCCGTCCGGGCGGTGTGGGAGTTCATGGACCGCTGGGCGGCTGTCAAGGCCCGCCTGGCCGAGCGCCGGTCGGCCCTGGCGGCGCTGGTGCGGCGGCCCTCCGGGCAGCAGAGCGGGTGACGGGAGCGCGCCGGTCCTCCGGGCGCTTCCCGTCTCGCGGGCACAGGTGAGGGGGGGGGGCCCCCCGGGGGGGGGGACCCCCCCCACCCGTGTGGTCGGGGGGTGGCTGGGCCCGGTGGTCGCGCCGGGGCGGGCCCCGCGGGGCGGGACGGGGCCACATAC
>NZ_JBICXT010000019.1:128661-186958 GCF_043200415.1 Streptomyces sp. NPDC048419
GGGGGGGGGGGGGGGGGGGGGGCCGGCGCGGGGGCGGGGGGGGGGGGGGGGCGGGGGGGGGGCGCCGGGGGGGCGGGGCGGGGGCGGGGGCGGGGGGGGGGGGGGCCCCCCGGGGGGGGGCCCCCCCCCCCCTCACCTGTGTGGACGAGGTGTCAGTGGCCCTGTTCGTCGCGCCGGCGCTGCCAGCGCTGCTCGATACGGTCCATCATCGAACGCTTCTGCCGTCCCTGACGACGCGCGTGCGGGGCACCGGCGGCGGGTTGTTCACCCGGCTTGGGAGCTTTGCGCCAACCGGTCACGGCGAGCACGGCGCACCCCAGCATGACCAGGAAGCCCACCACGCTGAGCCACACCTGCTTGGCGACCATTCCAGCCATGAGGAGCGCGATACCCACGAGGAAGCCCGCGACCGCCTGGTAGACCCGTCGCCGGGTGTACGTACGCAGCCCGCTTCCCTCAAGCGCTGTCGCGAACTTGGGATCTTCGGCATACAGCGCTCGCTCCATTTGCTCGAGCATGCGCTGCTCGTGCTCCGAGAGCGGCACGGAGTCCTCCTCATCGTGCAGTCGCCGGGGCGACCCGGGGGGTCCCTTCAGGATAGGCAGGGAATCGCCCCCGTGAAACCCGCCCCTCTGCGCCAATTGACCAACCGGTGCCCGCCATGAACGCCCCGGCTCGTTGAATCCTGCATTCCCCAACGGCCGACCCGTCATGCCGGGCGGTCTCCCTCGATCATACGGCGCTACGCGCCCGATCGGGGGGCCTGTGGCGTACTCCATGTGCGGCCTAGTCCCTGATCAGCGGCGCACCGCACGAGGCGGTTCAGGCCCCGGAGGCCCCCTGCGTCTCGCCGAGCACGTGGAGCTGGGTGGCGACGGAGTGGAAGGCGGGGGACTGGGCCGCCGCCTCCTCCAGCTTCAGCAGCGCCTCCAGGGCGCCGGGTTCGGTGTCGACCAGGACGCCCGGGACGAGGTCGGCGAAGACCCGCACGCCGTGCACGGCGCCGACCCTGAGGCCCGCTCCCTCGACCAGCGCGCAGAGCTGCTCGGCGGTGAAGCGGCGCGGCACGGGGTCGCCCTCGCCCCAGCGGCCGTCCGGGTTCTCGAGGGCCTGCCGGGCCTCCTTGAAGTGACCGGCCAGGGCGCGCGCGAGCACGGCGCCGCCGAGGCCCGCGGCGAGCAGGCTGAGGACGCCCTCGGACCGCAGCGCGGCCACGGTGTTGCGCACGCCGTCAGCCGGGTCGTCGACGTACTCCAGGACGCCGTGGCACAGCACCGCGTCGTAGCCGCCGCGCTCGACCACGTCGAAGAGGCCGTGGGCGTCGCCCTGGACACCCTTCACCCGGTCGGCGACGTCGGCCTCGGCTGCGCGGCGCTCCAGGGCGAACAGTGCGTTCGGGCTGGGGTCGACGACGGTGACCCGGTGGCCGAGGCGGGCGACGGGCACCGCGAAGTTGCCGCTGCCGCCCCCGGTGTCGAGGACGTCCAGAGACTCCCGGCCCGTGGACTTCACCCGGCGTTCGAGGGCCTCCTGGAGGACCTCCCAGACCACGGCGGTACGGAGAGAGGCTCGGGGTCGCATCGGGTCCGACACGGCAGTTGACTCCTCGGCGCGGCACCGCCCCTTGCACGGCGGAGCGAACGGGCTGCCTCCCGTCCCTGCGCGGGAGGGAAGGCTTCAGGCGCCTTCCACCCTATTGCCTCCGGTGCCCCGCCTGGTCACTGCGGTGGCGTGCCCCGCCGATCGTCTCGTACGGCGGACGCGTTCAGCCCGTGTCCGGTAAGTCACGGTCGCTCTCCGCCTCGGTCTGCGGGTGGTCGGCGTCCTGGCGCGGCTGCGGGAGGACGGGCTGGAGGACGAGCATCCGCTCGACGAGGCGCAGGAACATCGCCACGTCGCGTATCAGGTCGTCGGCGTCCCGGCGGCTGGCCGCGCCCTGGATGCCGGCCTCGGCGCGGGCACGGCGCCGGGCCCCGGACGCGAACAGCACGCTCCACTCGGTCAGTTCGGGCGCTATCTCGGGGAGCACTTCCCAAGCGCTCCGGATGCGGGCACGCCGTCGGGACGACGGCTCCGGGCGCCCTCGTGCCGCGAGCACCGCGGCGGCCGTGCGCAGGGCTGCGAGGTGGGCCGTGGCATAGCGCTCGTTGGGTGTCTCGAGGACGGCTGCCTCGTCCAGCCCGGCGCGGGCCTGGGCGAGGAGGTCGAGGGCGGCGGGCGGGGCCGTGGTCCGGCGGAGCACGGGGTGCACGTCGCTCGCCGGGCCGGTCAGTGAGGGGGCAGGGCCGGTGGCGCGGCGCCGGCGGGCGGCTGCTGCGTGGTAGCTGGCCATGACGAACCTCCTGTCGTCTGCGTGACGGCTTAGTGGCCGTATGTGTCCATCGTGCGCTATGCCACTGACAATCCGTTCTGACCTGCGACTTTGCTTCGATCGAAGGTTCGGGATAGTTTTTGCACTGACCAGTCAGTTCAAATTCAGGGGGTGGGGGGATCATGTCCGGTGTCGGAGTCACCGCCCGCGGGCTGGGCCTCAAGGGCCCGCGCGGCTGGGCTTTCCGCGACGTCACGTTCGAAGCGGAGCCCGGCTCGCTCATCGCGATCGAAGGGCCGTCCGGTTCCGGCCGTACATGCCTGTTGCTCGTGCTCACGGGGCGGATGAAGCCCACCGCGGGCGAGGCCGAGGTCGGCGAGTGCAGGCTGCCCAAGCAGATGGCGGCCGTACGGCGGGTGGGCGGGCTCGCGCACGTCGCCGGGGTGGCCGAGCTCGAGCCGGCCCTGACTGTGGCCGAGCATCTGCACGAACGGGCGTTGCTGCAGAGGCGGTTCGGCGACTCGCTGCGCGCGCTGCTGCGGCCGCGCGGCGAGCGCGCGGCCGAGGCGAAGCTGCGGATCGACACCGCGCTGGCCACCGCGGGCCTGGACCGGGACGCCCTGCCCAAGGGCACGCGCACGGCCGTACGCGATCTCGAACGAATGGAGGCGCTGCGGCTGTCCATCGCGCTCGCCCTGCTCGGCCGGCCCCGGATGCTCGGCGTCGACGACACCGACCTGAAGCTCTCGGACACCGAACGGGACGAGGTCTGGGCGCTGTTGAGGTCGATCGCCGAGTCCGGCACGACGGTCGTGGCGGTGTGCAGCGAGGCCCCCGAGAACGCGGTCGTCGTCACCACGGGAAAGGAGAAGGCCGATGCGATCGCCGAAACTGGCCGCGCTTGAGCTGAGGCGGTTCGGCAGGGGCAGGCTGCCCCGGGCCGCCCTGGTGGCGCTCCTGGTGCTGCCGCTGCTGTACGGCGCGCTGTACCTGTGGTCGTTCTGGGACCCGTACGGCCGCCTGGACCGCATCCCCGTGGCGCTCGTCAACGACGACAAGGGGGCGACGGCCGACGGGAAGAGGATCGCCGCGGGCGACGACCTGACCAAGGGGCTGCGCGACAGCGACGTCTTCGACTGGCACGAGGTGAGCGCCGACGAGGCACGCGCGGGCGTGGAGGACGGCACGTACTACCTGTCGCTGACCATGCCGGCCGACTTCAGCGACCGGATCGCGTCCAGCGCGGGCGACTCCCCCGAGACGGGCGCGCTCCAGGTGCGCACGAACGACGCCAACAACTACATCGTCGGGCAGATCTCGCGGACGGTGTTCAGCGAGGTGCGCCAGGCCGCGTCCACCAAGGCGTCGCGGTCCTTCCTGGACAAGATCTTCATCTCGTTCTCCGACATCCACGGCGCGACGGTGAAGGCCGCCGACGGGGCCGACAAGCTCAACGGCGGGATCGGCAAGGCGGAGAAGGGCTCCAAGGACCTCGCCGACGGGCTCGACGACGCCAAGAGCGGCAGTGGCAAGCTCTCCAAGGGCCTGAAGAAGCTCAACACGGGCGCGGGCGCTCTGGAGGACGGCTCCCAGCAGGTCGCGGCGGGCACGCAGACCCTCGCCGACAAGGTCAACGCGGTCGACAAGAAGGCCGGCCCGTTCCTCAAGGACAACGAGAAGACCATCGGGGACACCGCCCAACTGGTCGCCGACTCCTCCAAGACGATCCGCCACAACCTCGCCACCCTGGTCAGGACGGCCCCGGTCGCCGCCAAGGGCGCGCACGCGGCCGCCGACACGCTGGACGACGTCTACCGGGTGCGCTGCGAGCAGCCCGTGCTGCCGGACGCGGCCTGCTCCGACCTGAAGAAGGCGAAGGAGGCGGCCGACGACGTGGAGACGATCGCCGACGACCTCAACACGCTGATCGGCGACCAGGACGGCGACCTGAAGAAGCTCGACCGGAACCTGGCCACCCTCCAGCAGCAGGCGCAGGCGCTCGCGAAGCGCGCGCCGCACCTCTCCGAGGACCTGGACGACGCCGTCGCCAAGGTCAACAAGCTGAACGACGGCGCCGGGAAGGTGGCCGCGGGCGCCAAGAAGCTGCACAAGGGGCTCGGCACGGCCTCCGGCGGCGCGGCCGACCTGGACGAGGGGGTCGGCAAGCTGAAGACCGGCGCCGAGGACCTCAACGGCGGCATGTTCAAGCTCGCCGACGGCTCCGGCAAGCTCGCGGGCGGGCTGCACGACGGCGCCGGGAAGATCCCGGACTACGACAAGAAGGACCGCGACCGGCGCACCGGGGTCATGGCCGACCCGGTCCACCTCGTCTCCAAGGACCTGCACAAGGCGCCCAACTACGGCACCGGGTTCGCCCCTTACTTCATCCCGCTGTCCCTGTGGGTGGGCGCGATGGTGGCGTACATGCTGATCGCGCCGATGAACCGGCGCGCGCTCGCCACGGGCGCCCCGGCCTGGCGGATCGCGCTCGCGGGCTGGCTCCCGGTAGTGGCGATCGGCGTGCTGCAGACGGTGGCCCTGATGGCCGTGCTGCACTGGGCGATCGGCCTGCAGATGGTGCGGGCGGCCGGCACGATCGGCTTCCTGTTCCTGGTGACGGCGTGCTTCGGGGCGATCGTGCAGTGGCTGAACGCACGCTTCGGGGCGGCGGGCCGGATCCTCGTCCTCGCCCTGCTGATGCTCCAGCTGACGTCCGCGGGCGGCACGTACCCCGTACAGACGAGCCCGGGCTTCTTCAACGCGCTGCACCCCTTCCTGCCGATGAGCTACGTCGTGGAGTCCCTCAGGCGGCTCATCACGGGCGGCGGCCTGGGACCGGTGTGGCACGCGTGCGTGGTGCTCACCGCGTTCACCGTGGGCGCCCTGGCGCTCACCGCGCTGTCGGCCCGCCGCCGGCAGGTGTGGACGCTGGACCGGCTGCACCCGGAGCTGACCCTGTGAGCGCCGCGGTGCCGTCCGGGGCCACGGCTCCTGTGAGAATCAGGGCCATGGAAAGCAGCAGCACCGCCTCGGGCGGCAGCACGCGCCGCGAGGCCACCCGGCAGAAGCTCTACGAGGCGGCCGTCACGCTCATCGCCGAGCAGGGCTTCTCCGCCACCACGGTGGACGAGATCGCGGAGCGGGCCGGGGTGGCGAAGGGCACGGTCTACTACAACTTCGCGAGCAAGTCCGTCCTCTTCGAGGAGCTGCTGCGGCACGGCGTCGGACTCCTCGCCGCGTCCCTACGGGAGGCGGCCGAGAAGACGGCCAGGGACGGCGGGAGCAAGGTGGACGCCCTGGACGCGATGATCCGCGCCGGTCTCGTCTTCATCGACCGCTACCCCGCCTTCACGCAGCTCTACGTGGCGGAGATGTGGCGCACCAACCGGGCCTGGCAGTCCACGCTGATGGTGGTCAGGCAGCAGGCGGTCTCGGTCGTCGAGGACGTACTGCGCGAGGGCGTGGCGAACGGCGAGTTCAGCGACGAGATCGACGTGCCGCTGACCGCGTCGGCACTGGTCGGCATGGTGCTGGTGGCCGCACTGGACTGGCAGTCCTTCCAGCCGGAGCGCTCCCTGGACGACGTGCACGCGGCGCTGTCCCGGCTGCTCCAGGGGCGCGTGAGCGGGCCCGGCCGCCGGTGAGCACGCCACCGCGCCGCCGATCACGCCAGTAGGCCGACGCACGTACGGACACGAAAGCGCCGGTCCGTTGTGGCCGCGTCCCCCGCGGGCCACCTCGAACCGGCGCCTTCTCGTGCTCCCCCGTTTTCACTTCCCCCCGCTGGGCCCCCGATTTCGGTCGTTCCCCCGGGTTCCCCCGTGCCTCGCTCCCGCCGACGCGCGGCCGGCGGAAGGAGCGGATCGAGGGCGGCTCCGTTCCGGCGCCCCGTGTCGCCGGTGCCGGAGCCAAGCCCCTTTTCCGTGTCACCACTGTCTCGTTCGCGCAGGTCGCAGCCCATCCGCGCGGCTACTCATCTCCGTCACTAGGTACGGATACTCAGCACTGCGCACTCACCCCCAGGACGCTCCGTTGCCGACTGGTTACCAGCGCGCCCGCGTCCGTACTCTCCCGGCGGTTCTGCTGAGGCGGACCGCGCCCTCAGTGACTGTCGGTGGCGGTCGATAAAGTCGCAGGCATGGGACGGATTGCGGTGATCGGCGCCGGGACGGGCGCGATGGCGGCCGCCGCCCGGCTGGCCGTCGCGGGCCACCGGGTGACGGTGTACGAGCGTGCGGAGACGTACGGCGGGGAGGTGCGCCGCTTCGAGCGGGACGGCTTCGGCTTCGACGCCGGTCCCGGACTGCTGACCCTGCCCGCCGTCTGGCGCGATCTGTTCGTCAAGACCGGCAAGGAGCCGCTGGAGGCGTGCGTCGAGCTGGTCCAGGTCGACCCGTCCTCACGGCACGTGTTCGCGGACGGCACCGAGGCGGCACTGCCCAACGCCTCGCGCGCGGGCGTCGTCGCCGCGCTGGACCAGGCGCTCGGGTCCGGCGCCGGCGGCCGCTGGGGCGACTTCCTGGTGCGGGCCCGCGAGGCCTGGGACCGCACCCGCCGCCCGCTGCTGGAGGAGCCGCTGTGGCCCGACTGGCCGGTGCTGGCGGACCGCGAGCCGTACCCGTCGGTCCCGCACAAGCGGCTGCTGCGCACCCGCCGGGCGGCCACGCTCGCCGAGATCGGCGCCTGGGAGCTGCGCGACCCCCGGCTCGCCGCGCTCCTGGAGAGCCACGCCCTCGCGTACGGCCTGGATCCGCGCACCGCTCCGGCGAGCGCCGCCGTGCTGGCGTACATGGAGCACGCCTTCGGAACCTGGTATGTCCGCGGCGGCACAAGGGAGTTGGCGCGCGCGGTGTACGAGCGGTGCCTGGCCCGCAGGGTCGAGTTCCGCTTCGGCGCAGAGGTGACGGGCGTGCTGGAGAAGGACGGCCGGGCGGCGGGTGTGGAGTTGGCGGACGGTTCTGTGGCGGAGGCCGACCACGTGGTCGCCGATGTGCATCCCGTACAGCTGCGGGAGCTGACGCAGCACCGGCTCGACGACGAAGGTGACGTACGGCCCGACACCGGTCCCCGCCCCGGACGGTTCACCGTGCTGCTGGCGCTGCGCGGCCCGCGGGAGGCCGCTGCGGTGCATCGCACGGTCGTCCACGCCCCGGACCGCACGGCCGAGTTGGACTCTCTCGAGTCTCCCTCGCCCGAGCCCGTCCGGCCCACGGTGACCGTGCTGCGGCCGGACGACCCGGCGCTGCGGCCGGACGGGGAGCACGAGTCGGTGGTCCTGTCCGCGGTGGTCCCGTCCGGCGACGGCCGGCACCTGCCCGCACGGCACGAGGCCCTCGCCGACGCACTCGTAGCCGCGGCGGAGACCGCGATACCGGGGCTGCGGGAGCGGATCCTCTGGCGCGAGGTGGAGGCGGGCGCCGGCCTCGGCGGAGTGTCCGCGCCATCGCTGGCCGCCGGACACGGGCGCTTCCTGCACCCGGCCAACACCACCCGCCTGCCGGGGCTCTACCGGGTCGGCGGCTGGTCGCACCCCGGCGGCGGCCTCCCCCACGCGGGCATGTCCGGCGCGCTGGTGGCCGGACTCATCGTGGAGGGACCGGAGTTCAGGGGTTCTCAGTGAGCGCCGTCCGCTGAGGGATGCGGAGGCGACGGGCGCTCAGAAGCGGTACTGCTCGTCGAACCCGTTCCCCTGCGGCTGGCCCTGGCCGTCGCCCTGGTAGGGGTAGGGCTGCTCCGGCGGGAGCTCGCCGCCGTAGGTCTCGTCGGTGCGCTGCTGCGGGACCCACACCCCGCCGGACGGGGTCTCGCCGCCGTATCCGCCGGTGCCGTACTGCTGCTGGTCCTGGCCGTAGCCCTGCTGGCCGTACTGCTGCCCGTAGGTGGCGTCGTAGCCGCCGTAGGTCTGCGTGCCGATGTACGGGTCGGAGTAGGCGGCGTACTGCTGCTGAGCGCCGGTGTCGTAGCCGTACTGCTGCTGCTGGTCGTAGCCCGAGTAGTCGTAGGCGTAGGCCTGGTCGGCGCCCTGGGCGGTCGCCGCGTACTGGTCCTGGGCCTGGCCCGCGCCGGCGTACGCGGCGTTGTCGTATATGCCGTACGAACCGGTGTCGTCGGGCATGGGCTGCGGCTCGTACACCGCGGTGCTCTCGGCGGCCGTGGGCTGGGCCTGATGGGCGGGCGTGAAGACGTCGTCGCGGTCGTAGTCGTCGTTGAAGGCGACGTTCTCGCGGGTGTACGCGTCCCGCTCCTCGTATCCGCCGTCGCCCGGCTCGAGGTCGGAGACCTCCAGAGTCGGGTCCTGGTGCTCCGCCCTGCCGCGCCGCCGCTTGCTGCCGTCCTCACCCTCGGGGCGCTTGACCGCCCAGCCCGCGGAGAAGCCGCGGCGGAAGGAGAGGGTGACGTAGGTCTGGCCGACGGCGAACGCGGCCGCGCCCAGACCGATGACGATCACCGAGGGGATCAGCACCCCGATGACGACACCCAGGAAGCCCGCGAACGCGAGCAGCCGCCAGCGCAGCCGTGCCTTGTACTGCAGCAGCACCTCGCCGAGCAGCCACAGCGCGACGATTCCGAACGCGATGTAGAGGACCGTCCAGCCCATGTACGCCCCTCTCCCAGTCGCCGCTACGCAGTGTGTCGTACTCCGGTGCGGCCGGTCTAGGCCTGCGGTGGGTGGTGCAGGCCCAGGTTCTCGTAGATTTCCAGCGTCGCCGTGGAGTTGTTGAGCGTGATGAAGTGCAGTCCTGGCACTCCCTCGGCCAGCAGCCGTGCGCAGAACTCCGTGGCGTATTCAATGCCAATGGAGCGTACAGCGGCCGGATCGTCTTTTGCTGTGAGGATCCGCTCTTTCAGGACGGACGGGATGTGGGCGTTGCTGAGCTGTGGCAGCCGTTCCAGCATCCTCACACTGGTCACCGGCATCACTTCGGGGATGACGGGGGTCTCGCAGCCGGCCGCGGTGACACGGTCGCGCAGCCGCAGATAGGACTCCGGCTGGAAGAACATCTGCGTGATGGCGTAGTCGGCGCCGGCCCGGCACTTGTTCACGAAGTGGGTGACGTCGGTGTCCCAGTCGTCGGAGCGCGGATGCATCTCCGGGAAGGCCGCGACGCCCACGCAGAAGTCGCCGGACTCCTTGATGAGCTGGACGAGGTCCGCGGCGTAGACGAGGCCCTTCGGGTGCTGCACCCAGTCCCCCATGGGGTCGCCGGGCGGGTCGCCGCGCACGGCGAGCATGTTGCGGATCCCGGCGTCGGCGTACTGGCCGATGATGTTGCGCAGCTCGGCGATGGAGTGGTTGACCGCGGTGAGGTGGGCGACCGGGGTCAGCGTGGTGTCGGCGACGATCTGCTCGGTCTCCTTGACCGTGCCGGCGCGGGTCGAGCCGCCGGCGCCGTAGGTCACGGAGACGAAGTCGGGAGCCACGGCCTCGACCCTGCGCAGCGCGCTCCACAGGTTCCGCTCACCCTCGGGCGTCTTGGGCGCCGAGAACTCGAAGGAGTACGTCGTCTTGCCCGTGGCGAGCATGTCCCGCACGGTGCGTGCGCGATCAGTCCTTGTGGATGCGGTTCCGAGGGCCATACTCGCAGGTTAACCAGGGGGCGGCGGTCCCCCAACCGAACGCGGGATTTTTACCCGAATTGTCGACCTGCTGTCCACGCCTCGGACAGCCGGCGCGATCACGCCTGCCGCAGCCTCTTGGCGAACTCCGCCGCCGCGGCGCCCGGGTCCTCCGCTTCGGTGATCGCGCGGACGACCACGACCCGGCGGGCTCCGGCGTCGAGCACCTGGTCGAGGTTGGTGAGGTCGATGCCGCCGATGGCGAACCAGGGGCGGTCGGTGCCGAGGGAGGCGGTGTACCGGACCAGGTCGAGTCCTGGGGCGTGGCGGCCCGGCTTGGTCGGGGTCGGCCAGCAGGGTCCGGTGCAGAAGTAGTCGACGCCCTCCTGGACGGCGGCCGCGGCGGCCTCGGACTCCGCGTGTGTCGAACGGCCGACCAGGACGTCGTCGCCGAGGATCGCGCGGGCCGCGGGGACCGGGAGGTCGCCCTGGCCGAGGTGGAGGACATCGGCGCCGGCTGCGTGCGCGACGTCCGCGCGGTCGTTGACCGCGAGCAGCCTGCCGTGGCGGGCGCAGGCGTCCGCGAAGACCGCGAGGTGCTCCAGCTCCTCGCCCGCCTCCATGCCCTTGTCGCGCAGCTGCACGATGTCGACGCCGCCCGCCAGGACGGCGTCCAGGAACTCCGGCAGATCCCCCTGGCGCCTGCGCGCGTCCGTGCAGAGGTAGACGCGGGCGTCGGCGAGGCGGGCGCGTGCGGTGGCTGCGGTGCCGGGCATGTGGGTGTCCCCCGTTGTCGGTGGCGTACGGGCCGCGGGCCCGCGCGAAGCTTCGGTCCGCGGGCCGCAGTGAACCACGGTCGTGGCTCACGCGGGCCCCGGCCCGTACGCCGGACGGTGTTCGGATCAGCGAGTTCGGCTCAGACGGCGAGCGCCTGGGCGCGGCGCTTCACCTCCGTGCCTCGATTCTCACTGAGGGCCTGGGCGGGGGTGCCCGGCAGGCTCTCGTCGGGAGTGAAGAGCCACTCGAGCATCTCCTCGTCGGTGAAGCCGTCGTCGCGCAGGAGCGTCAGGGTGCCGGCCAGGCCCTTGACGACCTTGTCCCCGTCGATGAAGGCGGCGGGGACGTGCAGTGCTCGGTTCTCACCACGGCGTACGGCGATGAGCTGGCCCTCCTTGACCAGCTGCCGCACTCGCGTCACCTCGACATCGAGCATCTCTGCGATGTCGGGGAGGGTGAGCCAGGCGGGGACGAGAGCATCGATGTTTGCGTCAATCTCGGTCACGGAATCAAGCCTGCCATCCCGCACTGACAGTCGGAAGCCGGACTGGCCCGACCTGGGGTTCCGCGTCACGTCGTGGCGGCCTTCAGGGGCCTTGCCGGATCCCCGATGCGCTCGGCGTCCATCGGGGTGCCGGCCTCGATCAGCCGCCTGCCCTGCGCCAGGTCCCTGGGCCGGCCGACCGCGAGCAGGCCGACCAGGCGGCCCTCGCGCAGCCAGCAGACGGACCACGCGGGCCCGGACGGGTCGCCGCGCCACAGGGTCGTGTCGGCACAGGCGTGGTGGCCGGCGTACTGGACGAAACGGCCGAACTGCTCCGACCAGAAGTACGGAACGGGGTCGTAGACGGCCGGTGGCGCACCGGTGGCCCCGCCGACGATGTTCTCGGCCACCGTGCGCGGCCCCTGGAGGGCGTTGTCCCAGTGGTGGACCAGCAGGCGCTCGCCGTACCGCCCCGAGGGGAAGGAGGCGCAGTCGCCGACGGCGTAGACGTCCGGCGCCGAGGTGCGCAGATGGGCGTCGGCGACGACCTCGTGGTGCGTTCCGAGCTCTATGCCGGAGCCGGTCAGCCAGGCCGTGGCGGGGCGTGCGCCGATGCCGACCACTACGGCGCCCGCGGGCAGCCGTGATCCGTCGTCGAGGACGACCGCGCCCGGCTCGACGCGCTCCACGCGCGCGTGCGTGCGCAGTTCGACGCCGGCGTCGGCGTACCAGGCGGCCATCGGCGCGGCCACCTCGGCCGGCAGCGCGCCCGCGAGCGGCCGGTCGGCCGCCTCGACGACCGTCACGGCGCAGCCCGCCTCGCGCGCGGCCGTGGCGAACTCGGCGCCGATCCAGCCCGCGCCGACCACCACGATGTCGTGCTGCCGGGCGAGCACGGGCCGCAGCCGCTCGGCGTCGTCCAGGGTGCGCAGCAGATGCACGCCGGGGACGCCCTCGGCGCCCGGCAGGCGGATCGGTTCGGCACCGGTGGCGAGCACCAGGACGTCGTAGGGGACGGGCCCGGCCTCGGTGTCCAGTTCGTGCTCGCCGGGGCGCAGGCCCAGCACCTCGCACCCGAGCCGGAGTTCGATGCCGAGCGCCTCGAAGTCGACGTCGAAGGCGGAGCCCTCGGACTTGCCGAGCAGGACGGCCTTGGACAGCGGGGGCCGGTCGTAGGGCTGGTGGGGCTCGGCGCCGATCAGCGTCACGCGGCCGGTGAAGCCCTGTTCGCGCAGGGCCACCGCGCACTGCACACCGGCCATGCCCGCGCCCACCACGACCACGCGCCGCGGGGGCGGCCCGCCCGTCTCCTGCGTCTGCTCGCTCACCTGATCACCCTAGCCAACTGACAAATTGTCAGTCAGCAGTCGTGCTCACTCAGTGACCTGCTCCACAACGCTGGTGCCGCTGCCTGTCTGCGACTCCCACTCCCAGCTCTCCTCCAGCCGCACGCGCCCGTCCGGCAGCTCCACCACCGTGGACACGCAGTGCCCCGAGGACGTCGTGCCGTCCCGCTTGAGCTGGACGTACCGGAAGTCCAGCCGGTCACCGGCCCGGGTACCCACCAGATGACCGCGTACGACGTCGCCACCCGCGTACTCGGCCCAGATCCCGCCGTCCTTCTCGTGGTACGTGAACCGCGTCCGAGTACCCACCTGACCTGGGGCCTGGTCGGCGACGGGGGCGAGGACGAGGCCGTCCAGCGAGCGGGGCATGGCAGGAGGCTCCCTTACAGAGGCGCGGGGGGTCGGGCTAGGGTGGCCAACGTACAAGCACTCGCGGGAGCCCGGACGCACCGGGCTGAGAGGGAGGCTGGCGGCCTCCGACCGTACGAACCTGATCCGGGTCATGCCGGCGAAGGGAGGGGCTGGACGCCCATGCCGTCACGTACGTCAGACGTCCTCGTCATCGGGGGCGGAATCATCGGCCTGGTCACGGCCTGGCGCGCCGCGCAGCGCGGGTTCGCCACGGCCGTCGTGGACCCCGAACCGGGTGGCGGGGCCGCGCAGGTGGCCGCCGGGATGCTCGCCGCGGTCACGGAGCTGCACTACGGCGAGCAGACCCTGCTCGGCCTGAACCTGGCCTCGGCCCGCCGCTATCCGGAGTTCGCGGCCGAGCTCACCGACCTCACCGGCCACGACCTCGGCTACCGCCGGTGCGGCACGCTCGCCGTCGCGCTGGACGCCGACGACCGCGCCCACCTGCGCGAACTGCACGCCCTGCAACGGGAGTCGGGCCTGGACTCGGAGTGGCTGTCGGGCCGCGACTGCCGGCGCCTGGAGCCGATGCTCGCACCCGGCGTGCGCGGCGGGCTGCGGGTCGACGGCGACCACCAGATCGACCCGCGGCGGCTGGCACGCGCGCTGGTCGCCGCGTGCGAGCGGGCGGGCGTGGTCTTCCACCGCCAGTGGGCGGAGCGCTTCCACGTCGCGGGGGACCGGGCCTCCGGTGTCACCACGGCCGACGGCACCGAGCTGGGCGCGGGCCAGGTGGTGCTCGCCGCGGGCAGCCTCAGCGGGCGGCTCCCGGGTGTCCCGGACGACGTGCTGCCGCCCGTGCGGCCGGTGAAGGGGCAGGTGCTGCGGCTGACCGTGCCGCAGCGGTTCGCGCCCTTCCTGAGCCGTACCGTGCGCGCCGTGGTGCGCGGCAGCCAGGTCTACCTGGTGCCGCGTGAGAACGGCGAGCTGGTGATCGGCGCGACCACCGAGGAGCTCGGCTGGGACACGACGGTCACCGCGGGCGGGGTGTACGAGCTGCTGCGCGACGCGCACGAGCTGGTCCCCGGCATCACCGAGCTGCCGCTGACGGAGACGCGCGCGGGACTGCGCCCGGGCTCCCCCGACAACGCGCCCCTGCTCGGCCCGACACAGCTGCCCGGGCTGCTGCTGGCCACCGGGCACCACCGCAACGGCGTGCTGCTCACGCCGGTCACCGGCGACGCCATGGCGCATGTCCTGGCCACCGGCGAACTCCCGGACGAGGCCCGCCCGTTCACCCCGAGGCGCTTCGCGCGCGTGGAGCAGCCCGCATGAACATCTCCGTCAACGGAGAGCCCCGGCAGTTCGCCTCCGGCACCGCTCTCGACACCGTCGTGCGGACGCTGGCCCCGGCCCCCTCCGGAGTCGCCGCCGCCCTCAACGAAACCGTCGTCCCGCGCGCCCAGTGGCCGTCGACCTCCCTCTCCGAGGGGGACCGCGTCGAGGTCCTCACCGCCGTCCAAGGAGGCTGACCCATGGCCGACGATCCCTTCGTCATCGGCGGTACGGCCTTCACGTCCCGCCTGATCATGGGCACCGGCGGTGCCCCCAGCCTCGACGTGCTGGAGCGGGCGCTGGTGGCGTCCGGCACAGAGCTGACGACGGTCGCGATGCGGCGCGTGGACCCCTCGGTGCACGGCTCGGTGCTGTCCGTCCTGGACCGGCTCGGCATCCAGGTGCTGCCGAACACGGCGGGCTGCTTCACCGCCGGGGAGGCGGTGCTGACCGCTCGCCTGGCGCGCGAGGCACTCGGCACCGAACTGATCAAACTTGAGGTGATCGCCGACGAGCGCACCCTTCTGCCCGACCCGATCGAGCTGCTCGACGCCGCCGAGACCCTGGTCGACGACGGCTTCACGGTGCTGCCGTACACCAACGACGACCCCGTCCTCGCCCGGAAGCTGGAGGACACCGGCTGCGCGGCGATCATGCCGCTCGGCTCGCCCATCGGCTCCGGTCTCGGCATCCGCAACCCGCACAACTTCCAGCTCATCACCGAGCACGCGCGCGTGCCGGTGATCCTGGACGCGGGCGCCGGTACGGCCTCGGACGCGGCGCTCGCGATGGAGCTGGGGTGCGCGGGTGTGATGCTCGCCTCCGCGGTGACGCGGGCGCGGGAGCCGCAGCTGATGGCGGAGGCCATGAAACACGCCGTGGAGGCGGGCAGGCTCGCGCACCGGGCGGGCCGCATTCCGCGCCGTCATTTCGCCGAGGCGTCCTCGCCGCGGGAGGGGCGCGCGCACCTGGATCCCGAGCGTCCCGCGTTCTGAACGCGCGTTCGACGGCCCTCGAGAACCGGTGCGAGGTCCGTCACAGGTCGGCTGCAGTCACGCCCCGATCCGGCAGGAAGGGACGGTCCTGTCGGTCACGGCTCGTACACTCACCTGCGTGGATACGACCCTTCAGGACCCTCTGGTCGGGCAGGTGCTCGACGGGCGCTATCGCGTGGACGCGCGGATCGCGGTCGGCGGCATGGCCACGGTCTACCGGGCCCTGGACACCCGCCTGGACCGCGTGCTCGCGCTGAAGGTGATGCACCCGACGCTCGCCGCCGACGGCACCTTCGTCGAGCGCTTCATCCGGGAGGCGAAGTCGGTCGCCCGGCTGGCCCACCCGAACGTGGTGCAGGTCTTCGACCAGGGCACCGACGGGTCGTACGTCTATCTCGCCATGGAGTACGTCGCCGGGTGCACCCTGCGCGACGTGCTGCGCGAGCGCGGGGCGCTGCAGCCGCGCGCCGCCCTGGACATCCTGGAGCCGGTCCTCGCCGCCCTCGGTGCCGCGCACCGGGCCGGTTTCGTGCACCGGGACATGAAGCCGGAGAACGTGCTGATAGGGGACGACGGCCGGGTGAAGGTCGCCGACTTCGGGCTGGTCCGCGCGGTGAACACGGTCACCAGCACGACGGGGACCGTCCTCGGCACGGTCTCCTACCTCGCACCGGAGCAGATCGAGCACGGCATCGCCGACCCCCGGGTCGACGTGTACGCGTGCGGTGTCGTCCTGTACGAGATGCTGACCGGCGACCGGCCGCACGGCGGGGACTCGCCGGCGACCGTCCTCTACAAGCACATCCACGAGGACGTCCCGCCGCCCTCGGCCGCCGTGCCGGGGCTGGCGTACGAGCTGGACGAGCTGGTCGCGGTGGCCACCGCCCGCACCCCGGACCGGCGTCCGCAGGACGCGGTGGCGCTGCTCGCACACACGCGTGACGTGCGCGCCGCGCTCGACGCGGACCAGCTCGACGCGATGCCGCCGCAGGCCCTCGCCGCGGGCCACATGGACATCTCCCAGGACCGTACGAGCGTGATCCCGCGCGCCCTGGCGATGCAGCATCCCCTGCCGGTGCACGAGGACGACGTCCTGCGCACCAGCCGGCTGGAGAGTCCGCCACCCCTGCCGCCGCGGCGGCGCGGCGCGGGCGCCCGGCGCGGTCCGGTCGCGATCGTCCTCGCCGTGCTGCTGGTCCTCGGGGTCGGCGCCGGCGTCTGGTACATCAACTCCGGCCAGTTCACCAAGGTCCCGCCGGTGCTGGCGAAGACCCAGACCGAGGCGCGGAAGCAGCTCGGGGACGCCGGGCTCGACCTCGGCAAGGTCCAGCACGCCTACAGCGACACGGTCAAGCGGGGCACGGTCATCAGCTCGGACCCGGTACCGGGCAGCCGTATCCGTGACAACGCCGCCGTGACGCTCACCATCTCCGACGGCCCGGAGACCGTGCGGGTGCCGGACCTGGAGGGCCGGCCGCTGGGCCAGGCCAGGGCCCAGCTGAAGAAGGCCGCCCTGGAGCCCGGCATGGTCACCCGCGAGTTCAGCGACGACGTCGACAAGGGCTCCGTGATCTCCACCGACCCCGAGGCGGGCACGACCCGGCACGCGGGCTCGGCGATCGCGCTGGTCGTGAGCAAGGGCAGCCCCGTCGACGTCCCGGACGTCACCGGGGAGGACCTGGAGGACGCGAAGGGCGACCTGGAGGATGCGGGCCTGGCGGTGAAGATCGCCCCGGAGCGGGTCAACTCCGAGTTCGACAAGGGCCAGGTCGCCACGCAGACGCCCGCGGGCGACGGCCAGGCCGCCGAGGGCGACACGGTCACGCTGACCCTCTCCAAGGGCCCGGTGATGGTCGAGGTCCCGGACGTCAAGGGTGACAGCGTCGACGACGCGAAGCAGACGCTCGAGGGCGCCGGCTTCAAGGTCAGCGAGGACCGCGGGCTGCTGGGCCTGTTCGGCGACACCGTCAAGGACCAGTCCGTGAAGGGCGGGGACAAGGCGCCCAAGGGGTCGACGATCACCATCAAGATCCGGTGACGGAGCACTTCGTACCGCGTGACACCCTTGGCGGGTGAAGAGTCTGCAGCCCCGCAACCCCGTCGGCGGCCACGTTCCCGTGGCCGGCGGCCTGAGCTCCGTCGGCCTGTCCTACGCCCATGACCTCAAGGCCGAGACGGTGCAGGTCTTCGTCGCCAACCCGCGCGGCTGGGCCACGCCCGCCGGCAGTCCGCGGCAGGACGAGGAGTTCCGCGCGGTGTGCGAGGCCGAGTCGATCCCGGCGTACGTGCATGCCCCGTATCTGATCAACTTCGGTTCGCACACCGAGGCGACCGTCGAGAAGTCCGTGGAGTCGATGCGGCACTCGCTGCGGCGCGGGCGGGAGATCGGGGCGCTCGGCGTGGTCGTGCACACGGGCAGCGCCACCGGCGGCCGGGACCGCTCCGTGGCCCTGAAGCAGGTGCGGGAGCATCTGCTGCCGCTGCTGGACGAGCTCACCCATGACGACGACCCGTTCCTGCTGCTGGAGTCGACGGCCGGGCAGGGCGCCTCGCTGTGCTCGCGGACCTGGGACTTCGGACCGTACTTCGAGGCGCTGGACGCCCACCCCAAGCTGGGCGTCTGCCTGGACACCTGCCACATCTTCGCGGCCGGGCACGACGTGACCGGGCCGGTCGGCATGCACCAGACGCTGGACCTGCTGGTGGACACGGTCGGCGCGGGCCGGCTGAAGCTGATCCACGCCAACGACTCCAAGGACGTCGTCGGCGCGCACAAGGACCGGCACGAGAACATCGGCGCAGGTCACATCGGCGAGGAGCCGTTCCGGGCGCTGATGACCCACCCCGCGACCGAGGGCGTACCGCTGATCATCGAGACGCCCGGCGGCAAGGAGGGACACGCTGCGGACGTGGAGCGCTGAAAAAACTTCGCGATTCACGGTCCGCCAAGGAATACCCCCATGGGGTATACGGTTCCAGCTCGGTGCAGGAACCGTGACCTGACATTGGGGGCAGTCATGCACGAGACACACGCACACTCACCGGCGCAGCCGCACGCGCACCATCACCCGGCCGGGGCCTCCTGGAGCATGGCCGCCCAGGCGACCCTGCACTGCCTCACCGGCTGCGCCATCGGCGAGGTGCTGGGCATGGTGATCGGCACCGCGCTGGGCTGGGGCAACCTCTCCACGACGGTCCTGGCGATCGTCCTGGCGTTCTTCTTCGGCTACTCGCTCACGCTGCGCGGCGTGCTGAGGGCCGGCGTCGGCTTCCGTACGGCCTTCCGGGTGGCGCTGGCCGCGGACACCCTGTCCATCGCCGTGATGGAGCTGATCGACAACGGCGTGATCGTGCTGTGGCCCGACGCCATGGACGCCACCCTCGGCGACCTGCTGTTCTGGGCCTCGCTGGCGATCTCGCTCGCGCTCGCCTTCGTCGTGACGACGCCTGTCAACAAGTGGATGATCGGCCGCGGCAAGGGCCACGCGGTGGTGCACGCGTACCACCACTGACGGCGTCCGCCGGGAGTCAGAGCTCGGGGCCGTCCCCGGGCTCCTCCTGGTAGGAGTAGCGCTGTTCCTTCCAGGGGTCGCCGACGTTGTGGTAGCCGCGCTCCTCCCAGAAGCCGCGGCGGTCGGCGGTCATGTACTCCACGCCGCGGACCCACTTGGGGCCCTTCCAGGCGTACAGATGGGGGACGACGAGGCGCAGCGGGAAGCCGTGTTCCGCCGTCAGCAGCTCGCCGTCCTTGTGGGTGGCGAGGATGGTCCGCTCGGAGGCGAAGTCCGCGAGGCGCAGGTTGGAGCTGAAGCCGTACTCGGCCCACACCATCACATGAGTGACCGCGGGGGCGGGCGGCGCGATCCGCAGGATCGTCCGGGCCGGGATGCCGCCCCATTCGGCGCCGAGCATGCTGAACTTCGTCACGCAGTGAAGATCGGCCATGACGGTGGTGTACGGAAGGGCCGCGAACTCCTCATGGGTCCAGCAGCGCTTCTCGCCGTCCGCGGTCGCGCCGAAGACCCGGAACTCCCAGCGCTCGGAGCGGAACTTGGGAACGGGTCCGTAGTGGGTGACCGGCCAGCCCCGTTGCAGCCGCTGTCCCGGCGGGAGCTCGGGCTGTACCGCTCCTCCCGAATCGTGTTCTCCCGATTCACGCTCCTCCGGCTGACCCATGTCTCCATCCTGACAGACCGGGAACGGTGCACCTGACCGGCCTCTCCAAACAAGGGCAATTGCGATTAAGCATGCACTTACTTACTAAGTGAAGACTTACTGGACGATCTTGGATGCCGGTGCAATCATGCGGCCCAACCTGCCAGTTCCCCCCGCGCGGAAGGAGCCTCTGCGATGCAGGGCGACCCCGAGGTCATCGAATTCCTCAACGAGCAGCTCACCGGTGAGCTGACCGCGATCAACCAGTACTTCCTGCACGCGAAGATGCAGGAGAACTTCGGTTGGACGAAGCTCGCGAAGTACACGCGTCACGAGTCCTTCGACGAGATGAAGCATGCGGAGGTGCTCACCGACCGCATCCTCTTTCTCGAAGGGCTGCCGAACTACCAGCGGCTCTTCCACGTACGCGTGGGACAGACCGTCAAGGAGATGTTCGAGGCGGACCGGCAGGTCGAGGTCGAGGCCATCGACCGCCTCAAGCGGGGCATCAAGGTGATGCGCGAGAAGGGCGACATCACGTCCGCCAACATCTTCGAGTCGATCCTCGAGGACGAGGAGCACCACATCGACTACCTGGACACCCAGCTGGAGCTTCTCGAGAAGCTCGGTGATGCGCTCTACATCGCGCAGCTGGTCGAGCAGCCGGAGAGCTAGGCCGCCTCGTCCAGTTCGGCGTAGGCAGGCTCGGTGCGGGCGCGGTCGGTGAGGGCCGGCTCGCCCCGCTCCACGAGCTCGGGGCGCGGGGTTGCGCCGCGACCGAGAACCGACTGGATGCGACGGACGCAGGAACCGCAGTCCGTGCCCGCCTTGCAGGCGGAGGCTATCTGGCGGGGGGTGCAGGCACCGTCCTCCGCGTGCTGCTTGACCTGCTGCTCGGTGATCCCGAAACAACTGCAGACGTACACGCGGCTCACCTCCGGGCGGGGTCGGATCGCTCTCCCCGATGATCGGTGAGGCTAACCTAACCTTACCCGGCGGACAGGAAGCGCAAAAGTGGAGCGGGGCGCGGATCGTATGTGATCCGCGCCCCACTTCATGCCCTGGTAACAGGCGAAGCCGTCACTGGTCCCTGTACATCTCCGCGACGAGGAACGCCAGGTCGAGGGACTGGCTGCGGTTCAGACGCGGGTCGCAGGCCGTCTCGTAGCGCTGGTGCAGGTCGTCGACGAAGATCTCGTCGCCGCCGCCCACGCACTCGGTGACGTCGTCACCGGTGAGCTCGACGTGGATGCCGCCCGGGTGGGTGCCCAGGCCCTTGTGGACCTCGAAGAAGCCCTTGACCTCGTCGAGCACGTCGTCGAAGCGGCGGGTCTTGTGGCCGGAGGCCGCCTCGAAGGTGTTGCCGTGCATCGGGTCGGTCACCCAGGCCACGGTGGCACCGGAGGCGGTGACCTTCTCGATCAGCTCGGGCAGCTTGTCGCGGACCTTGTCGGCGCCCATACGGACGATGAAGGTCAGCCGGCCCGGCTCGCGCTCGGCGTCCAGGCGCTCGATGTACTGCAGCGCCTCCTCTGCCGTCGTCGTCGGGCCGAGCTTGATGCCGATCGGGTTGCGGATCTTCGAGGCGAACTCGATGTGCGCGCCGTCCAGCTGCCGGGTGCGCTCACCGATCCACACCATGTGCCCGGAGACGTCGTAGAGCTGCCCGGTGCGGGAGTCGACACGGGTCAGCGCCGACTCGTAGTCCAGCAGCAGCGCCTCGTGCGAGGAGTAGAACTCGACCGTCTTGAACTCCTCCGGGTCGGCCCCGCAGGCGTGCATGAAGTGAAGCGCGTTGTCGATCTCGCGGGCCAGCTGCTCGTAGCGCTGGCCGGACGGGGACGACTTCACGAAGTCCTGGTTCCAGGCGTGCACCTGGCGCAGGTCGGCGTAGCCGCCGGTGGTGAAGGCGCGCACCAGGTTCAGCGTGGAGGCGGACGCGTTGTACATCCGCTTCAGGCGCTCGGGGTCCGGGACGCGGGCGGTCTCGTTGAAGTCGAAGCCGTTGACCGAGTCGCCGCGGTAGGTCGGCAGCGTCACGCCGTCGCGGGTCTCGGTGCCCTTGGAGCGCGGCTTGGAGTACTGGCCGGCGATGCGGCCGACCTTCACGACCGGCACCGAGGCGGCGTACGTCAGCACGGCGCCCATCTGGAGCAGCGTCTTGAGCTTGTTGCGAATGTGGTCGGCGGACACCGCGTCGAACGCCTCGGCGCAGTCGCCGCCCTGGAGGAGGAACGCCTCGCCCTTGGCGACGGCCGCCATCCGGGCGCGCAGCTGGTCGCACTCGCCCGCGAAGACGAGCGGCGGATACGACTCGAGGTCCGCGATCACTGCGCGCAGAGCCTCGGTGTCGGGGTACTCGGGCTGCTGCGCCGCGGGCAGGTTTCGCCAGGTGTTGCCAGCACTCGTGCTGGTCTTAGCGTTCACGGTCACGACCTCAACATTACGGGGTCGTGTCGGGCGTCCCGCCCCATGCCCAGCAATTGAGACACGGGATACGGCACTCGGACATGCGGTAGGGTGCCTCGCATGTTCGCGCATTCGACCCAGAACTGGTGGTGGACCGCTCATCCGGCGGCCCACTGAATAGCGCGTACGCAAGACTTCGCGAAGGCCGCCCGAGGGGCGGCCTTCGGCGTTTCCGGGGCCGTTCCTCTCCGTCGAGCACGATCGACGACGATCGAGAAGGAACCCGGAGCCATGAACCTGCTGGACCTGCTGCACGACCCCCGGCCTTTCGCCCTGCTGCGGCGCCGTGCCCCGGGCCGCGACGAGGACACCGTCGAGCTGCTCCTCGGCCCGGTCGGCACGTACGGCCGCCTCGCCGACCTCCCGGACGAGGGCCTCGCCCTGGTCCCCTTCCGCCAGATCCGCGAGCGCGGCTTCGACGTCCGCGACGACGGCACCCCGCTGATGTTCCTCAGCCCCGAGGAGTCGTACGAGATCCCGCTCGCCGACGTGCTCGCGCAGCTCCCGGCGCAGGACGTGCGGGTGGTGGGCGGCGGTTTCGACGTCGACGACGAGGAGTACGGCGAGATCGTCGGGCGGGTGCTGCGCGAGGAGATCGGGCGGGGCGAGGGCGCCAACTTCGTGATCCGGCGGACGTACGAGGGGGAGATCCCGGGGTTCGCCCGTGCGGACGCCCTCGCGCTCTTCCGGCGGCTGCTCGAAGGGGAGCGGGGCGCGTACTGGACGTTCGTCGTGCACACCGGGGAGCGCACCTTGGTCGGGGCCAGTCCCGAGGTGCATGTGCGGATGGCCGGCGGCACGGTCGTCATGAACCCGATCAGCGGGACGTACCGCTATCCCGCCGAGGGCCCGACTCCGGAGCACCTGCTCGGCTTCCTCTCCGACGGCAAGGAGATCGAGGAGCTGTCGATGGTCGTCGACGAGGAACTCAAGATGATGTGCACCGTCGGCGACATGGGCGGGGTGGTGGTCGGGCCGCGGCTGAAGGAGATGGCCCATCTCGCGCACACCGAGTACGAGTTGCGCGGCAGGTCGTCGCTGGACGTGCGCGAGGTCCTGAAGGAGACCATGTTCGCGGCGACCGTCACCGGGTCACCCGTGCGGAACGCCTGCCGGGTCATCGAGCGGCACGAGGCCGGGGGGCGCGGGTACTACGCGGGTGCGCTGGCCCTGCTCGGCCGGGACTCCGGCGGCGCCCAGACGCTCGACTCCCCCATCCTGATCCGCACCGCCGACATCTCCGGCGACGGACGCCTCCGCGTCCCGGTCGGCGCCACCCTCGTGCGCGGCTCGGACCCGGCGAGCGAGGTCGCGGAGACGCACGCGAAGGCGGCGGGTGTGCTGGCGGCCCTGGGCGTGCGTCCGGGGCGGCCGCGCGCGGAGCACGCGCGCGTACGGCTCGCCGACGACCCACGCGTGCGTGCCGCGCTCGACGGGCGCCGTGCCTCGCTCGCCCCCTTCTGGCTGCGGATGCAGGAGCGGTCCGCCGAGCTCGACGGGCACGCCCTGGTCGTCGACGGGGAGGACACCTTCACGGCGATGCTCGCGCACGTGCTGCGGTCGAGCGGGCTGGACGTGACCGTCCGGCCCTACGACGAACCCGGGCTGCGGGACGCCGTGTCCGCGCACGAGGGGCCGGTCGTCCTGGGCCCAGGTCCCGGCGACCCGCGCGACCTGGACGACCCCAAGATGCGCGTCCTGCGGGAGCTGACCGCCGAGGTGATTCGCAACCACCGGCACGGCGTGCTCGGCGTCTGCCTGGGGCACGAGCTGATCGCGGCCGAGCTGGGCCTGGAGATCGTACGCAAGGAGGTGCCGTACCAGGGCGCGCAGACGGTGATCGACCTGTTCGGGCGGACCGAGACCGTGGGCTTCTACAACAGCTTCGTGGCGCGCTGCGACGACGAGGCCCGTGCGGAGCTGGCCGCGCACGGCGTCGACGTCAGCCGGAGCCCGTCGCACGAGGTGCACGCGCTGCGCGGCCCGGGCTTCGCCGGCGTGCAGTTCCACCCGGAGTCGATCCTGACGCTCGACGGGGCTTGTGTGGTGCGGGAGTTGGTCGGTCAGCTGCGTGGCACGAGCACGTTCTCGGAGCGGCGGCCGGCCCTGTAGTCGAGGACGTTGTGCACCGTGGCCTCGACGATCTGGCCGACCGCGTCCTCGGTGTAGTACGCCTGGTGGGAGCTGACCAGGACGTTCGGGAAGGTGACCAGGCGGGCCAGGGTGTCGTCCTCGATCGCCTCCAGCGACCTGTCGACGTAGAACAGTCCGGCCTCCGCCTCGTAGACGTCGAGGCCGACGCCCGTGAAGCGGCCCTCGCGCAGTTCGGCGACGAGGGCCGCGGTGTCGATCAGGCCGCCGCGGCTGGAGTTGACCAGGATCGCGTCGTCCTTCATCGCCTTCAGCGCGGCGGCGTCGATGAGGTGCTGGGTCTCCGGCATCAGCGGGACGTGCAGGGTGACGAGGTCGGACTCGGCGAGAAGCCGCTCCTTGGGGACGTAGGTCATGCCGAGTTCCCTGCAGGCGGGGTTCTCGGCGACGTCCCAGCCGAGCAGCCGCATGCCTAAGCCGCGGGCGATCCGGGTGAACGCCTCGCCGATCTTGCCGGTGCCGAGGACGCCCGCGGTGCGGCCGTGCATGTCGCGGCCCATCAGGCCGTCGAGCCGGAAGTCGAAGTCACGCGTGCGTGTGGAGGCGCGGACGATACGCCGGTTGACCGCCATGGCGAGGGTCCAGGCGAACTCGGCGACCGAGTACGGCGAGTAGTACGAGACCCGGGCGACGGTCATGCCGAGGCGCCCGGCGACGTCGAGGTCGATGTTGTTGAAGCCGGTGGAGCGCTGGGCGACCATCCGGGTGCCGCCGGCCGCGAGGATCTCCAGGACCCGGGCGCCGAGATCGGCGTTGACGCTCGTGGAGATGATCTCGTGGCCGGCCGCGATGGGCGCGGTGTCCTCGTTGAGGAAGACCTCGAGGCAGTGGACTTCGTGGTGGCCCTCGAAGGCCCGCTCGATCAGCGGCTTCTCGTCCGCCTGCACGCCGAAGGCGAGGATCTCCACGACCGCTCCCGTTGTGATGGGTGGTGGGCCGCATGCTACGGCCCACGACCCCGCCGTGCCCGGTCAGCCGAAGAAGACCCCGACCTCCTCGTACAGCTCCGGGTCCACGGTCTTCAGCCTGGCCGTCGCGTCCCCGATCGGCACGCGGACGATGTCGGTGCCGCGCAGGGCGACCATCTTGCCGAAGTCGCCGTCGCGGACGGCGTCGATGGCGTGCAGGCCGAAGCGGGTGGCGAGCCAGCGGTCGAAGGCGCTGGGGGTGCCGCCGCGCTGGATGTGCCCCAGCACCGTCGTACGGGCCTCCTTGCCCGTGCGCTTCTCGATCTCCTTGGCCAGCCACTCGCCGACACCGGACAGCCGGACGTGGCCGAAGGAGTCCAGCGACTGGTCCTTGAGGACCATCTCGCCGTCCTTGGGCATGGCGCCCTCGGCGACGACCACGATCGGGGCGTACGACGCCTTGAAGCGGGAGGTGATCCAGGCACACACCTGGTCGACGTCGAAGCGCTGCTCGGGGATGAGGATGACGTTGGCACCGCCCGCGAGGCCGGAGTGCAGGGCGATCCAGCCGGCGTGACGGCCCATCACCTCGCAGACGAGGACGCGCATGTGCGACTCGGCGGTGGTGTGCAGGCGGTCGATGGCCTCCGTGGCGATGCCGACCGCGGTGTCGAAGCCGAAGGTGTAGTCGGTGGCGGACAGGTCGTTGTCGATGGTCTTCGGTACGCCGACGACGGGGATGCCGTACTCGTCGGTCAGGCGTGCCGCCACGCCCAGGGTGTCCTCGCCGCCGATGGCGATGAGCGCCTCGACCTCCAGCTTGGCGAGGTTCTCCTTGATCCGGCGGATGCCGTTCTCCTGCTTCAGCGGATTGGTGCGCGAGGAGCCGAGGATGGTGCCGCCGCGGGGCAGGATGCCGCGCACGGCCGGGATGTCGAGGCGTACGGTGTCGCCCTCGAGCGGACCTCGCCAGCCGTCCCGGAAGCCGACGAAGTCGTAGCCGTACTCCTGCACGCCCTTGCGGACGATGCCCCGGATGACGGCGTTGAGCCCGGGGCAGTCGCCGCCTCCGGTCAGTACTCCGACCCGCATGGAAAAGTCCCTTCGCCGCGGTTGCCTGGTGATAGTCACGCTAATGGTGAGCCGCGTCACAGAGGGATGGGCGGGAAGGGCAATTCCGGTGAACTGTCAGGCGCTCGGTTTACTCGTCGTCAAGTCCGCGCTCTATCGCGTACCGCACCAGCTCGACCCTGTTGTGCAGCTGGAGCTTGCCCAGGGTGTTCTGGACGTGGTTCTGCACCGTGCGGTGCGAGATGACGAGGCGTTCGGCGATCTGCTTGTAGCTCAGGCCCTTGGCGACCAGCCGCAGCACCTCGGTCTCACGGTCGGTGAGCTGGGGGACCTTGGGCTCGTCGGGGTCCGAGGACGGCGCGGGATCGGAGGCGAGGCGGCGGTACTCGCCGAGGACCAGGCCGGCGAGGCCGGGCGTGAACACCGGGTCGCCGACGGCCGTGCGGCGCACCGCGTCCAGCAGTTCGTCGGTGGACGCCGACTTCAGCAGATAGCCGGTGGCTCCCGACTTCACCGCTTCCAGTACGTCGGCGTGCTCGCCGCTCGCCGACAGCACCAGGACGCGCAGGGCCGGGTTGTGGCCGACGAGTTCCTTGCAGACCTGGACGCCGGGCTTGGCGGGCAGGTTGAGGTCGAGGACGAGCACGTCGGGGGCGACGGCCTTGGCGCGGCGCACGGCCTGGTCGCCGTCGCCCGCGGTGGCCACCACGTCGAAGCCGGACTCGGTCAGGTCGCGGGCGACGGCGTCGCGCCACATGGGGTGGTCGTCGACCACCATGACCTTGATCGGGCCCTGCTGCTCACTCATCGATGCCCCGCCTTCGCGTCCTTGGGTACGTTCAGCTCGACTTCCGTGCCCTGGCCCGGCACCGAGATCAGCTCGGCGCTGCCGCCGAGTTCGCGCAGCCGGCCCCGGATCGACAGCGCGACCCCGAGGCGCCCCTCGCCCTCGGCCTGGGCGAGCCGCCCCTCGGGGATGCCGGGCCCGTCGTCCCGTACGGTCACCACGACCTCGCCGGGCTCGTCCTCGACGAGGATCCACGCGCGCGCGTGCTCACCGGCGTGCTTGTGGACGTTGTCCAGGGCGGCGCCGACGGCGGCGGCCAGCTCCTTCGCGGCGGGCGCGGGCAGCAGCACGGGGGCGCCGGGTTCGGCGAAGCTGACCTTCGCGGCGGCGTACGGGGCGAGCAGCGCGCGCAGATCCACCGGGGCGTCCTCGTCGTACGACGGTTCCTCCACGGTCCGTACGATCGCGCCCTCGGCCGCGCTCTCCGACGCACGCGAGAGCGGGATCAGCCCGCCGGAGACCAGCATGCGCAGCGCGACCTCCTGCTCGCCCGCCATCCGGCCCAGCTCGGCCGCCTCACCGCCGATGACCACGCCCCGGCGCTGCACCATGGCCAGCACCTGGAGGACGCCGTCGTGGATGTCGCGGGCCAGCCGCTCCCGCTCCCGCGTCGCGGCCTCGATCTCCAGGGCCCGGGCGAGGGTGCGCTCGGAGGCGCGGGCGACCTCGACGACGTAGCCGATGGCGATGGAGGCGACCCAGACGAGGATCACGTTGTGGACGGTGTCGCGGGCCGGGGCGCCGCGCTCGATGAGGTTGGCGACGGCGACCGGCGTGGAGGCGAAGGCCGCCCAGCGCCAGCCGCCCTTGATCGCGTACGCCAGGACCGACCCGGCGGTCCATATCGACGGCAGGGTGGGGCCGCCGCTCTGGATGTGCTGGTCGTTGACGGCGAGTGGGGTGAGCAGGATGCCGGTGAGTGCGATGGCGAGGTCGACGGCGAGGAAGCGCCTGGTGCAGGCGGCCGCGTTCTGGACGAAGGGCAGGGTGGCCAGGGTCCAGACGAACAGGACGACGAAGTAGACGATCGCGATGCCCGCGTGGTCGTACTCGTCGTAGGCGGTGGCGAACAGCCCGACCGCGTACAGCATCGTCAGCACCCGGTATGCGGCGAGCGCACGCCACAGCGGCTGCTCGACCGACATCCTCATGACCTTCTCGCGCTTGGGCAACTCCCCCACCTCCGGCCCCAGACTGCCCTGTCCCCGGCCCCTAGGACCCGGACTTCTCCTTATCCGTCTGCTGCTCCTGCTTCTGTTCCTGCTTCTGTTCCTGCTTGTGCTCCTGCGCGAGTGCGGCCTTGGCCGCCTTCTCCGCTTCCTTGTCGGCCTTCGCCGCGTCCGCGATCTGCCGCTTGGCCGCGGTCGCGTACATGTCGACGTACTCCTGGCCGGAGAGCTTCATGATCTCGTACATGACCTCGTCGGTGACCGCGCGGAGCACGAAGCGGTCGTGCTCCATGCCCTGGTAGCGGCTGAAGTCGAGGGGCTTGCCGATGCGGATGCCGGGACGCATCAGCTTGGGCATCACCTGGCCGGGCGGCTGGATCTTCTCCGTGTCGATCATCGCGACCGGGATGACGGGCGCGCCGGAGGCCAGCGCCACGCGCGCCAGGCCGCCGGGCTTGCCCCGGTACAGGCGACCGTCGGGCGAGCGGGTGCCCTCGGGGTAGATCCCGAACAGCTCGCCGCGCTCCAGCACCTCCAGGCCGCTCTTGATCGCCGCCTCGCCCGCGCCGCGCGCCCCGGAGCGGTCCACCGGGAGCTGGCCGACGCTCTTGAAGAAGGCGGCCGTCAGCCGGCCCTTGACGCCAGGCGTGGTGAAGTACTCCGCCTTGGCGATGAAGGTGACCTTGCGGTCGAGCATCGTGGGCAGGAAGAACGAGTCGGAGAACGAGAGGTGATTGCTCGCCAGAATGGCGGCGCCCTCGGCCGGGATGTGCTCGAGGCCTTCCACCCAGGGCCTGAACGCGACCTTCAGCGGTCCCCCGATGGCGACCTTCATCGTGCCGTACAACAACCGAGTGCCTCCTGATTCCTTCGATCAGACCTTAACCCGGCCTGCCCCCAAAGGCGCCGACGGCCCTGGTCGGTGTCAGTGCCGTCGCGTACGGTGAAGCACACCTGGACTTCACGTGACTCTCATGAACAGGAGACCGATGGTGCCGGTCCTTCCTGGAGCCGAGCCCTACCGCCATGAGGGCGGGGAGGTCGGCGTCCTCCTCTGCCACGGCTTCACCGGTTCCCCCCAGTCGCTGCGCCCCTGGGCACGGCACCTCGCCGAGCGCGGCTTCACGGTGTCGCTGCCCCTGCTGCCCGGGCACGGCACCCGCTGGGAGGACATGCAGCTCACCGGCTGGCAGGACTGGTACGCCGAGGTGGACCGCGAGCTGCGGGCCCTGCGCGAGCGCTGCGGCGAGGTGTTCGTGGCGGGCCTGTCCATGGGCGGCACCCTGGCGCTGCGCCTGGCGGCGAAGCACGGGGAGACGGTCCGCGGGGTGATGGTCGTCAACCCGGCGAACCGCATGCACGGGCTTTCCCCTTACACCCTTCCGGTGGCACGTCATCTCGTACGGACGACGCCCGGCATCGCGAGCGACATCGCCAAGGAGGGCAGCGCCGAACTGGGCTACGACCGGGTGCCGCTGCACGCGGCCCACTCCCTGCGGAACTTCTTCCGGCTCGTCGACCGCGAACTGCCGCAGGTCACCCAGCCGCTGCTGGTGCTGCGCAGTCCGCAGGACCACGTGGTGCCGCCCGCCGACTCGGCGCGGATCCTCAGCCGGGTCTCCTCGCGGGACGTGACCGAGGTCGTGCTGGAACAGAGCTACCACGTCGCGACGTTGGACCATGACGCGGACCGGCTTTTCGACGAGAGCGTCGCGTTCATCGGCCGGCTCGCACCCGGTGTCGGCAAGGAAGGGACGGCCGTAGGTGGCTGAGCACGACTCGGACCGCGAGGGCCGCGAGCCGGACGAGCAGGGTGTCCCCTTCGACGAGGCGGCGGCCTGGGCCGCCATCGTCGCGGGCTACGGCGAGGAGCCGAAGGATCCGCCGGGCTCCAAGCCCTTCAAGCCGATCGAGGATCTAGGGCTGCTCGAACCGGAGACCAACGACCAGCCGGAGGACGAGAGCCCGAAGCACGAGAAGCCCGCGAAGCCCCTCGGTGGCTCGGTCTCCTTCGCGCCCGGCGTGGGCCCCCGTGACTTCAAGGCCGCCGAACCGTCCGAGGACGACTTCGACGAGGACGACGAGGGCCACTTCGTCCCGCCGGAGCCGCCGGCGCTGCCCGCCGCCGACACGACCGCGAAGTTCGCCTGGCTGGGCGTGATCGGCGGCCCGATCCTGCTCCTGCTGGCGGTGGTGCTCGGCTGGGAGATGACCTGGTGGCTCGCCACGCTCAGCATCGGCGGCTTCGTGGGCGGCTTCGCCACCCTGGTGGTGCGGATGAAGACGGACGACGAGGAGGACGACGACCCGGGACGCGGAGCCGTCGTCTGACCACCGCGCATGCCATCGGCTAACTGCCGGGAACTCTGAGGGCGGCCAGCACCGGAAGGTGGTCCGTGGCCGCCCTCAGGTCTGTCTCCGTCACCCCCGGCTGCCCCAGCGGCACCCCGCAGCCCAGCACCTCGACGCCCTTCGTCGCGAAGATCGCGTCGATGCGCTGGAAGGGGGTGACCGGGTTGAAGGTGTTCTCGCCGCCCCAGGGCGTGACGGCCCGGCAGTCCTGGAGGTCGTCGGCGAGACGCTGGAAGGTGGGGCCGCCGGGGCGCTCGTTCAGGTCGCCGCCCGCCACCGCATGGTCCACGCCGAGGCCGGCGAGACGGTCGAGCAGCATGCCGCCCTGCTCCTGGCGCTCGTCCTTCTGCAGGGAGAGGTGGCAGCTCAGCACGCCGAGCCGGGCGCCGCCGAACCGGACGACGGCGGTGGCGAAACCGCGGCGGTGCTGCCCGGGCGTGAGCGGCAGGAGCACGTCCTCGGTGCGTTCGACGGTCGCGCGCAGCGTGCACAGGATCGCGGGGCCGGCGGCCGTCGCCCCGCCGGTGAGGATCACCTGACCGGAGGCGGCCGCCAGCCGGGCCAGTTTCTTGCGCCAGCGGAAGAAGCGGGGAGCTTCCTGGACCAGTACGAGGTCGGGGGCGCAGGCGCCGATGACCCGGGCGAGGGCCTCGGTGTCGTCGCGCATGGAGCGGATGTTGTAGCTGAGCACGCGGATGACGGCAGAACCGTCGGGTTCCGTGCGGGAGTTGGGCAGCGGGATCGAAGTCGCCATGACGATCAACATACGACGAGGCCCGCCGCCCCGGAGCGGGGCACGGCGGGCTCATCACGTACTGGCGTCCTCGGAACTACATGATCGGGTCGGGCTCGCGGGCCAGGTCGGCCGCGCCCACCAGGCCCGCGTCGTTGCCCAGCCGGGCCGCGATGACGTCCGCCACCGGGCGCCAGTTGCCGCCGACCAGCCAGCGCTTGTAGGACTTGCGGATCGGGTCCAGGACCAGTTCGCCCTCGTCGGAGAGGCCGCCGCCGACGATGAAGGCGGAGGGGTCGAAGAGCGAGGCCAGATCGGCGAGGCCCGCGCCGGCCCAGCGGGCCAGCTCGCGGTAGGAGTCGACGGCGACCAGGTCGCCCTGCCGGGCGGCCATGGAGATGTGCTTGCCCTCGATGCCGTCGGGGGTGCCGTCACCCAGGCCGAGCAGGATCTCGGCGTTCTCGGGGGTCGCGTTGGCGCGCTGCTTGGCGTATCTGACCAGGGCGCGACCCGAGGCGTACTGCTCCCAGCAGCCCTGCGAGCCGCAGCCGCACAGCAGGCCGTCCGGCACCATCCGGATGTGGCCGAATTCGGCGGCGACGCCGAAGTGGCCGCGGCGCAGCTTGTTGCCGATGATGATGCCGCCGCCCAGGCCGGTGCCGAGGGTGATGCAGATGACGTTGCGGTGGCCCTTGCCGGCGCCGAACTTGTACTCGCCCCACGCGGCGGCGTTGGCGTCGTTCTCCACGACGACGGGCAGGCCCACGCGGGCCTCGACCTTCTGCTTCAGCGGCTCCTGGCGCCAGTCGATGTTCGGCGCGAAGTACACGGTCGAGCGCTGCCGGTTCACGTATCCGGCAGCGCCGATGCCCACGCCCACGATCTCGTGCCCGGCGCGCGCGCCCTCCACGGCGGAGGCGATGGCGTCCACGATCCCGTCAGGCGTGCCCGGGGTGGGCACCTTGTAGGTCGAGAGGATGTTGCCCTCCTCGTCGACCACGCCTGCCGCGATCTTGGTACCGCCGATATCGACGCCGATGGTGAGTCCCATGAATCCCTCAGTTTCGGTCGAGCCCCGCTACGGCAACCGTACCCGAGGCCCTGCCGTCACATCCGCGTCGTCCACCCGCCGGGCAGGCAGCGGCCCGGCGGTGCGTTTCGAGGGGGGAATCAGTCCAGGTCGATGCGCTGCCCGGGGCCGGTTCCCTCGCCGCCGTCGCGGCGCTCGTCGAGGTCCTTGCGCACATCCGCAGCACGGGTCGTCCAGCGCTGCTCCTGGGCCTGGACCGCGGAGCGGTAGGCGGCCAGCAGTTCGTTGCCCGCGGCGGCGAGGTGGTCGAAGACGTCCGGATTGCGCTCGATGACGGGTTCCACGGCGGCCTTCGCCTGCTCGACGACCTGCCGCACCACCTGCTGCGCGGCGGGTCCGGCGACGGAGCCGAGCAGCGGGGACTGGATCGACGACAGCTTGTCCGAGACGGCGTCGACGAGTTTGCGCAGTTCCTCGGCGGCCGAGCCCGGGGGCGCGCCGTACTCGACACGGCGGCGGGCCTTCTCCGCCGCGAGGTCCTCGGCGCACGCCGTCGACCAGGCGTCGGCGTCGGTCGCCCGGACCTCGTCGATCGCCTCGTGCTCCTCGGCGTCTGACGGGGGGAGCTCTTCGCTCATGACGACCTCCTGACTACGGTTCGTCTCTACGACGTTACCCGAACGGGCGTATGTGCTTCACCGGGTCCCGGGCCACAGACCGGGGTCCGGCGCGAACCGGATGCACAGTTCGCCCTCGCGCAGCGCGGCCCCCTCGACGGTGCAGCGGCGCAGGGCGGACGGCAGCGCCACGATCCGGCGGAACCGGCCCGCCGCGACGACGAGTTCGTCGCCCCGCCGGATGAGGTCGAGATCGTCGCGTATGGCGCCGGGCAGCGGGAGCCGCCAGACGAGCACGCCGTCGTCGGCGAGCGTGTCGTCGACGGGCCACTCGACCGTGGAGCCCGTGTCCTTGACGCCGGGGACCGGGAGGGCGGCCAGGTCCTCGGTGCCGCGCGGGTCGTGGCCGAGGTGGTGGACGGTGGTGACGTCGTACGACTCCCGCCACTCCTCCAGGGCCTTGCGCTGCTGGGCGACGGGTCCGGCCAGCCAGCCCTCGGCGGCACGCTCCGGCAGCACCCGGTTGGCGACCAGGGCGTCGGGGCGCAGGCCGCGCAGGGCGAGGCCGAGCCCGGCGCTCCGGACGGCTTCGGCGCCGGCCGGACCGGGTTCCGCGACCAGCCGGACGGTGGTGTTCCGGTCGGCGAGCACGGCCTCGACGGCGGCCAGTTCGGTGTCCCAGCGGCCGGCGGTCTCGTACAGCCACTCCGAGGGCATGGGCACGCCGGCCAGCCTGCCGAGGACCGGGCGCAGGGCGCGGGCCGCCTGGCGCTCGGGCGGGAGCAGACGGCGCAGATAGCGGCGGAGTTCCTCGGGCAGGGAGAGCAGGGCGAGCGCGTCGGCCACCGGCGGGAGATCGACGACGAGCAGGTCGAAGCGCTCCGAGAGCGCGGCGTCGCGCAGGGCCCGCAGGAAGCTGAGCTCCTCGGCGCCGGGAAGGGGCGTGACCTCCTCGGCGTCCAGCCGGGCGGCGCCGAGCAGGTCGAGGACGCCGGCCGCCCGTTCCTGGAACGCGGTGAGGTCGTCGCGGAAACCGGCGGCGGCGTCGGGGCGCCAGGCGGTGAGCTCCGGGGTGATCCGCGTGGGCTCCGGGCCCGTCGTCACGCCGAGGGCCGCGCCGAGGGTGTCGCTGCGGTCGGCGCTCAGGACGAGGGTGCGGGTTCCCTCGCGGGCCGCGGCTCGGGCGGTGGCGGCGGCGACCGTGGTACGACCGCTGCCGCCGGGGCCGGTGATCAGGATGGTGCGCATGAGGCTGAACGGTAACCGAGGCCGCCCCGCAGGCGCGTTCGAGCGGCGCCCGGCACAGCGGCTCTGCGGCCCTACTTCTCCCCGGACTCGACCCGCTTCTTCAGTCCGGCCAGAGCCCGGTCGATGATGACCTTCTCGGCCTTGCGCTTGATCATCCCGAGCATCGGGATCTTGACGTCCACCGTGAGCCGGTACGTGACCTCGGTGCCGCCCACCCCCGCCGGCTTCAGGATGTAGGAGCCGTCGAGCGAGCGGAGCATCTGGGACTTGACCAGCGTCCAGGAGACCTCGTGCGCACCGGTCCAGGTGTACGCCAGCACCTGGTCGTCCTTGATCGCGCCGGCGTCCATGACGAGGCGGACCTGCTCGGCGCGGCCCTGCGCGTCCGACGCGAGGACCTCCGCCTCCTTCACCTCGCCGGTCCAGTCCGGGTACCGGGCGAAGTCGGCGATCACCCCCATGACATCGGCCGGTGCCGCCTCGATCGTGATGCTCGAGCTGGTGTGTTCCGCCATCGCTGTGGCTCCTCCAGATGCGGGCCGGTAGAGAGGTCGTGCGCACGTGTGTGCAGCGTGAAGGCTACCGCGCACGTGAGTACCGGAGTTCACCCCCACCTGCGTTCCGGCTGCATCGTTCACTCACCATTCGAGCGCCCATGGCTTCCCGGTCCCGGCGAAGTGCCCGACGTTCACGCACTCCGTCGTTCCGATCCGCATCCGCCGGGTCAGCGGCTGGTGGACGTGGCCGAAGAGGGCGTAACGGGGGCGAGTGCGGCGGATCGCCTCCAGCAGCGCCCGGCTGCCGCGCTCGAAGCGGCGCGCGACGGTGTCGTAGACGAGTTCCGGCACCTCCGGCGGGATGTGCGTGCACAGCACGTCCACCTCGCCGACGGCGTCGAGCTTGGCCGCGTACTCCTCGTCACCCATCTCGTACGGAGTGCGCATGGGGGACTTGAGGCCGCCGCCCACGAAGCCGAAGGTCAGGCCGCCGATCTCCACGCGCTCGCCGTCGAGCACCTGCGTGCCCGGACCGGCGTACTCGCGCCACAGGGGCGGCAGGTCGACATTGCCGTAGGTGGCATACGTCGGAGTGGGGAACGCGGCGAAAATCTCGGCGTATTGCTTGCGCACCGCGTGCTCGATCACGGCGGCCCGGTCGGCGCCGACGCCCCGCCACAGCAGAGCCCCGAGGTCCCGCGCCTCCTCGAACCGGCGGGCGGTGCGCAGCTCGACGAGGCGGTCGGCGTTCTCCCGGCCGAACAGATCGGGGAAGATCCCGCGCGAGTGGTCGGCGTAGTCGAGGAAGAGCACGAGGTCACCCAGGCAGATCAGGGCATCGGCGCCCTCGCCGGCGGTGGCCAGGTCACGGACGTTGCCGTGCACGTCGCTGACCACATGAACACGGGTTTTGCGGTTGCCGGCCGGTGTGGATGCCATGGCGATCAAGGGTAAGCGTGTGCGGTCTACGTGAACAGTGCCGGGTGACCTCACGGTTACTGGCCAGTCAGTTAGCGGGTGGACTACCGTACGCGAAGGAACACCAGCCTGTGTGACGCAGCGAACATCTCGCCGGAACCCCCTGTCGAAGAAGCCATACCGGCGGGTAACGTCCGGGCCGTCCAGTCGTGCTCAGGATTTCAACCTCTGAACACCTGAGTACCTGCCCGAGCCGTGGACCCCCGTCGCATCACACAACGTCGTGGCGCCGGCGCCCTATGAGGAGCAGCAGTCTTGCGCGAGTTCAGCCTTCCGGCTTTGTACGAGGTCCCTGCGGACGGCAATCTGACCGACATCGTCCGGAGAAACGCCGCGCAGCATCCCGATGTCGCCGTCATCGCCCGCAAGGTGGGCGGCGCCTGGCAGGACGTGACGGCCGCGGCCTTCCTGACCGAGGTGCACGCCGCCGCCAAGGGGCTCATCGCCTCCGGCATCCAGCCCGGCGACCGCGTCGCCCTGATGTCCCGCACGCGTTACGAGTGGACGCTGCTGGACTTCGCGATCTGGTGCGTGGGCGCGATCACCGTGCCGGTCTACGAGACCAGCTCGGCGGAGCAGGTGCAGTGGATCCTCTCCGACTCGGGCGCCACGGCGGTCGTCGTGGAGCTGGACAACCACCTGGCCGCCGTCGAGTCGGTGCGCGACCGGCTGCCCGCCCTCAAGCACATCTGGCAGATCGAGGCCGGCGCGCTCGAGGAGCTGGGCAACCTCGGCAAGGGCGTCACCGACGGGATGGTCGAGGACCGCAGCTCGCTGGCGCGGGCGGACGACCCGGCGACCATCATCTACACCTCGGGCACCACCGGCCGCCCCAAGGGCTGTGTGCTCACCCACCGCAGCTTCTTCGCCGAGTGCGGCAACATCGTGGAGCGGCTGCGCCCGCTGTTCCGTACCGGTGAGTGCTCGGTCCTGCTGTTCCTCCCGCTCGCGCACGTCTTCGGCCGCATGGTGCAGATCGCCCCGCTGATGGCGCCGATCAAGCTGGGCACCGTCCCGGACATCAAGCAGCTCACCGACGAGCTGGCCTCCTTCCGCCCGACCCTGATCCTCGGTGTCCCCCGGGTGTTCGAGAAGGTCTACAACTCGGCGCGCGCCAAGGCGCAGGCGGACGGCAAGGGCAAGATCTTCGACAAGGCCGCGGACACCGCCATCGCGTACAGCAAGGCGCTGGACACCCCCTCGGGCCCCTCGCTCGGCCTGAAGATCAAGCACAAGACGTTCGACAAGCTCGTCTACAGCAAGCTGCGCGCGGTGCTCGGCGGCCGGGGCGAGTACGCCATCTCCGGCGGCGCCCCGCTGGGCGAGCGCCTCGGTCACTTCTTCCGCGGCATCGGCTTCACGGTCCTGGAGGGCTACGGCCTGACCGAGTCCTGCGCGGCCACCGCCTTCAACCCCTGGGACCGGACCAAGATCGGCACGGTCGGCCAGCCGCTGCCGGGCTCGGTGATCCGCATCGCGGACGACGGCGAGGTGCTGCTGCACGGCGAGCACCTGTTCAAGGGCTACTGGAACAACGAGACCGCGACGGCCGAGGCGCTGACCGACGGCTGGTTCCACACCGGTGACATCGGCACCCTCGACGAGGACGGCTACCTGAGGATCACCGGTCGCAAGAAGGAGATCATCGTCACCGCGGGCGGCAAGAACGTCGCCCCGGCCGTGATCGAGGACCGCATCCGGGCGCACGCGCTGGTCGCGGAGTGCATGGTGGTGGGCGACGGGCGGCCGTTCGTGGGCGCGCTGGTCACCATCGACGACGAGTTCCTGGGCCGCTGGGCCGAGGAGTTCGGCAAACCGGCGGGGTCCACCGCGGCGTCGCTGCGTGAGGACCCCGACCTGCTGGCCGCGATCCAGACGGCGATCGACGACGGCAACGCCGCGGTGTCGAAGGCGGAATCGGTGCGGAAGTTCCGCATTCTGCCCTCCCAGTTCACGGAGGAGTCGGGCCACCTGACGCCCTCGCTGAAGCTCAAGCGCAACGTGGTGGCGAAGGACTACGCGGGCGAGATCGAGGCGATCTACGCGAAGTAGTACGCCTTCTCCCGGTGCGTCATGGCGCGGTGTCCTCGGCGAGGACCCGCGCCATCGTCCGTTCGGCGAGCGCGGTGATCGTCACGAACGGGTTCACGCCGATGTTGCCCGGCACCAGCGAGCCGTCGGTGACATAGAGCCTGGGATAGCCCTTCACCCGGCCGTAGTCGTCGGTCGCCCGGCCCAGCACGCAGCCGCCCAGCGGGTGGTAGCAGAAGTCGTCGGCGAAGACCTTGCTGGACGACCCGAACAGGTCGTAGCGGTAGATCGTGGCGTTGGCCGCGTTGACGCGGTCGAAGAGCTTCTTGGCCATCGCCACCGAGACCGCGCTCTGCGCGGCGCTCCAGCCGAGCTTGACCGTGTCGCTCGCGGCGTCGTAGGTGAACGCCGCCCGTTCCGGGTTCTTGGTGATCGCCAGGTAGAGACTGACCCAGGTCTCGAACCCGATGGGCAGCGGGGCGATCTCGGCGAACACGGGGTTGGCGGTGTTGGCCCAGTCGTCGATGCCCATGACGGGCATGGTCGACTGGTTGGCGCCGACGATGTCCCAGATGTGGTTGGCGCGTCCGAGCATGGTGTTGCCGTTGGTGCCCCAGCCGGCGCCGACGCTGGAGTTGAGCGCCGGCAGGGCGCCGGTGTCGCGGGCCCGGACCAGCAGTTCGGTGGTGCCGACGCTGCCGCCGCCCAGGAAGAGGTACGCGCAGTTGTACTGCTTGGTCTCGACGACCGCGCCGCTGGTGTCGATCCGGTCGACGGTGAGCAGCCAACTCCCGTCGCCCGCCCGGCTGATGGCCTTCACCCTCTCCAGGGTGTTGATGGTGACGTTGCCGGTCCCGAGCGCCGAGGCCAGATACGTCTTGTCCAGGCTCCGCTTGCCGTAGTTGTTGCCGTAGATGACCTCTTTTCCGAGCGCGGACCTGGTGGCCGTGCCGGCCGCCTCGCGCTGCATGTAGCCGAAGTCGTAGACGTTGGGCACGAAGGTGGTCTTCAGGCCGGCGTTCGCGGCGGCCTTCCGGGAGGTGCGGGTGAACCGGTACCACTCGGTCGACTCGAACCACGCGGGGTCGACGGTGTTGACGCCGAGCATGGAACGGGCGCGCGGGAAGTACGTGTCGTACATCTCGCCCGCGTCCACGGTGGGGAACTGCTCGGTGAAGTACGACTGGAGCGGCGTGACCGCCATCCCGCCGTTGACCAGGGAGCCGCCGCCGACGCCTCGCCCCAGGTACACCGACATGTTGTCGAAGTGCACGCGGTCCAGGACGCCCGGGTAGGCGGTGATGTCCTTGTTGACGACGTCCAACCACAGGAACGTGGCCAGCGGGGCCTCGGTGCGGGTGCGGAACCACATGGAGCGCTGGTCCGGCGCGGCAGTGGAGCAGAAGATCTTGCCGTCGGAGCCGGACGTGTTCCACAGCCGGCCCATCTCCAGGACGAGGGTGCGGATGCCGGCCTGGCCGAGCCGGAGGGCGGCTACGGCGCCGCCGTAGCCCGAACCGACCACGATGGCGGGCGCGTTGTCGACCGGGGCCGCCTCCTCGGCGGCCTGCGCGGACTTCAGGCCGATGCGGGTGAGACCGGCCGCGGCGGCCGTCTGGAGGGCTACCATGCCCAGGATTTGACGTCTCGTCAGCTGACGCTGCATCAGTTTTGCTGTCATGCGCGCAGCATCGGCGGATTATCTGCTTCCGCCTAGAGCAGCGTCTTCAACTTCTCCGCCAAAAGGTCCCAGCGCCACTTCTCCTCGACCCACTCCCGTCCCCTCTCCCCCATGCGGCGCCGCAGTTCCGCGTCGCCGAGCAGGACGGTGATCCGGTCGGCGGCCTCCTCGGGGGAGCCGCCGCGCACGACCCAGCCGGTCTCGCCGTCGAGCACGGCGTCGGGAGCGCCGCCGGAGTCGCCCGCGACGACCGGCAGCCCGGTCGCCGAGGCCTCCAGGTAGACGATGCCGAGGCCCTCGACGTCGAGCCCGCCCCGGCGGGTGCGGCACGGCATCGCGAAGACGTCACCGGCGCCGTAGTGCGCGGGCAGCTCCGACCAGGGCACCGCGCCCGTGAAGCGCACGGAGCCGGCGACCCCGGTCTCCTGCGCCAGCCTGCGCAGGTCCTTCTCGTACGGGCCGCCGCCGACGATCAGCAGCACGGCGTCCGGCTCGGCTGCCAGGATGCGGGGCATGGCGCGGATGAGGGTGTCCTGCCCCTTGCGCGGCACCAGCCGGGACACGCAAACGACCACCGGCCGGTCCGTCAGCCCCAGCCGCGCCCGGACCGCGTCGCCGCCCGACTCCGGGTGGAAGGTCTTCTCGTCCACGCCCGGCGGCAGCTGCACCATCCGCCCGGCCGCCCGCGGCGTCAGCGCGGTGGCGATCCTGGAGCGCGTGTACTCGCCGAGGTAGGTGATCGTGTCCGTCGACTCCCCGATCCGGCGCAGGAGTTGGCGCGCGGCGGGCAGCTGCGCCCAGCCGGCCTCGTGCCCGTGGGTGGTGGCCACCAGCCGCTCGGCGCCCGCCTTCCGGAGCGCCGGCGCCATCAGCGCGAGCGGCGCCGCCGCCCCGAACCACACCGACGTGCACCCGTGCTCCCGCAGCAGCCCGACGGCCGTGCGGGTGGCCGCCGGAGTGGGCAGCAGCATCGTCGTACGGGCACGTACGACGGTGAAGGGCTGCTCGGCGTCGAAGGCGGCCGTCGCCTCCACGCCCTCCCGGCTCCGCTTCCAGGTGGAGGCGTGGACCACGAGCCGCTCGGGGTCGAGCCGCAGCGCCATGTTGTGCAGGAACGCCTGGATGCCGCCCGGGCGGGGCGGGAAGTCGTTCGTCACGATGAGGGTCTTGTGCATCGCCGCCGACCTTATCCAACCGGCGTGCACACCTCGTCACGGCCACGTTTATGGCGGGCACACAGCCGGGCAGGACATCATGTTCTCCTCAAGAGTGACTCCTCACGGGGGAGACGGACGGACGGGGGCTTCGGTGGACATGGCGGCGGCGAGGCGGTCCCTGGCGGGGCTGCTGGCGACCTGGGGCCTGACCAGGCTGTTGCTGCTGCTGTTCGTCTTCAAGGTGTTCGTCTTCCCGGGCCCGGACGTCACGACCGACGTGTCCGTGTTCTACCAGGGCTGGTACGAGACGCTGCGCCACGGCACCTTCCCGCAGAGCGACGTCACCTGGCAGTACCCGCCAGCGGCCGCCCTGGCGATCCTCTCGCCCGCGCTGCTGGGCTTCCTGTCGTACGCGAAGGCCTTCTTCGTCCTCGCCTTCCTGGCCGACCTGGCCGTCCTCCTGCTGCTGCTGTTCGCGGGCCTGCGCCCCGGCAAGACGCTGCGCGGCGCCTGGGTTTGGGTGGTGGGCGTCCCGCTGCTCGGGCCGACCGTGTACGCGCGCTACGACGTGATGGTCACCGCGGTGGCCGTGGCCGGGCTGCTCGCGGGCGCCCGCCGGCCCCGGCTGATGGGCGCCCTGCTGGCCTTCGGAGCGATGCTGAAGGTGTGGCCGGCGCTGCTGCTGGTCGGCGCCCGCAGACGCGCGGCCTGGGCGTGGGCGGCGGCGACCGCGCTCGCGATCGCGGCGGCGTTCGCGCTGACCATGCCGGGTTCGCTCGCCTTCCTGACCTTCCAGCGCAACCGCGGCACCGAGGTGGAGTCGCTGGGCTCCCTCGTCTTCCACGTCGCCCGGCACTTCGGCTGGAACGGCCAGGTGGCGCTGAACTACGGCTCGGTGGAGTTCCTCGGCCCCTACGTGACCCTCGTCAGCTCGGCCGCCCTGTTCCTGACCGGGATCGCCTTCGGCTGGCTGCTGCTGTGGCGGCTGATGGCGACGCGGTTCCTGCCGAACACGCTCGCCGACGCGGCCTTCGTGGCGGTGCTGATGTTCACGGCCACGAGCCGGGTGATCAGCCCGCAGTACATGGTCTGGCTGGTCGGGACGGCGGCCGTCTGCCTGTGCTTCCGCGGCAGCCGGATGCGGCTGCCGGTCTGGCTGGTCCTGGCGGCCGCCTTCGCGACGGTCCTGGAGTTCCCCCTCTGGTTCCAGCACGTCGTGATGAGCGACACCCTCGGCGTCACACTCCTCGTCCTGCGCAACGGCCTGCTGCTCGTCGCCGCCCTGCTCGCCGCCGTGGAGCTGTGGCGGTCGACGGTGCCGCGCGAGCCGGTGCCGCCGCTGCCGGTGCAGGCGACCCGCACGCGCGAGGCGTCGCCGTCCTCCTGAGGCCATCGGCCGCCCGGATCAGCCGAGTTGGGTCCGCAGGTAGTCCTGCCACTGCCGGACGAAGTCGTCCGGCGTCGTGCCGAGTACCTTCTTCATCGCGTCCTCGACCGAGCCCGTCCGCGTCCTGTGGTCGCCGACCGCCCGGTAGAACTTCCCGAGGCGTTCCTGGCCCCACCGGTCGGCGATCAGCCGGCAGGCCAGCCAGCCGCCCTCGTAGGACTGCGCGAGCTTCGTGGCGTCGCCGCTGAACCCGAAGTCCTTGTCGGTCGGCAGCCGGGACGGCATGTGCCCGTCGTCGACCGAGCGCGCGAGCTCCGGCGCGGCCTCGGCCGGGGTGCGGTCGGTGCTGAGATAGCCGATCCAGTCGGCGTACCCCTCGGACAGCCACAGCGGGGTGGCGGCGTTGGTGTGGGCGCGGGTGGCGACATGGGTGGTCTCGTGGGTCAGCACGACCTGCTTGCCCACGGGGCCGAGCAGGGCGTACGCGTCCGGGTTGACGACGATGCGGTCCGCGGGCGCCTGCGGCGGGCCGCCCACCTCGCCGGTGGTGACCGCCGCGATCCCGCGGTACTGGGAGGCGGGCGAGCCGAGCAGCCCGGCCATGCCCTCCACCGACGCCGGCACGAGCACCACGACGTGCCCGGTCCAGTCCAGGCCCCACACCCGGGACACGTTCGGCACCGCGTCGTCCGCGAGGTCGGCGTAGGTGTGCAGCGCCTCGCTGGACTGCCCGGTGCCGAGGACGATGCTGTGCCTCCCGCGCACGACGGTCACCGGGCCCTGGTCCCACAGCTGCTGGGCGGACTTCCTGGCGGGCCTGTCGCTGTCCACGAACCAGTGGCCGCCCTGGTTCTTGGAGAGGGTCAGGGTGCGCCCCACGGTGACGGGGGCGTTGTCGTACCCCTCGATGCGGTACCGCAGTTCGGCGTCGGCGGTGGCCTGGGCGCCGCTGCCGTGCAGGGCGGTCACCCGGTACGACCAGGAGGCGAGCGGCACCCCGCGCAGGTTCTCGAACCAGCCGGGCGCGCCCGTCTTCGCGAAGGCCGCACGGTCGCGGTCGAGGACGGCGGTGGACCGGTGGTCGAGGACCCGCTGCAGCTCGGCCCGCCCGACGACACCGGCGGACGGCCCGCCGCAGCCCACCAGGGAAACGAGCAGCAGCACGAGCGCCACCACCGCGCATCCCGACACCCGCCTACGACCAGCCACCTTTCAGATCGTAAGGCCGATCAAGGCGGTTGGTCAGACCCTGGTGACCGAGGACACGGGAAGCATGTTCACCGGGTCGTAGCGCACGGCCGCGCCGGGGTGGGGCGCGTGGATCACCTCGCCGTTGCCCATGTACATCGCGACATGGCTGGCGTCGGACCGGTAGACGATCAGGTCGCCGGGGCGCGCCTCGGAGAGCGGGATCCGCCGGCCGGCGTACCGCTGCTCCTGCGAGGTGCGCGGCAGCTGGATGCCGGCCTGCGCGTACGACCACTGCATCAGGCCCGAGCAGTCGAAGCCGGAGGGGCCGGACGCGCCCCAGATGTACGGCATGCCGAGCACCGAGCGGGCGGCGGCGATCGCGGCGGCCGCGCGGGCCGAGGCGGGCAGGGCGCTGCCGAAGTCGGGGATGACGCCGCGGTCGCCCCGGGAGGCGCGGTCGTAGGCGGCACGGGCCGCGTACGGAAGGGAGTTGAGCAGGGTGCGGGCCTTGGCGAGCTTCTTCTCAACGGTCTTCTTGTGGGCGGCGACCGCCTTGCGGCTCTTGTCCAGGTCGGCCAGCTTCAGGACCGCCTCGGCGCGCTCCTGGGAGAGCTCGCGCATCGCGGACTGCAGATCTTTGAGTTCGCCGGCCTGGTGGGCGCCGATGCGGTCCAGGGCGGCTGCCTTGTCGAGGTAGTCGGCCGGGTCGTCGGAGAACAGCAGGGCCAGGGTGGGGTCGATGCCGCCGGAGCGGTACTGGGCGCCGGCCAGCGAACCGAGCGACTCCCGCATGGTGTTGATGCGCTCCTGCTGCCGCGCGATGCGGTCCTGCGCGTCGCTCACCTGCCGGCGCAGCGTGCCGGCGTTCTCGTCGGCCTTGTTGTAGGCCTCGGTCGCCTTCTCGGCCTCCGTGTAGAGGCGGTCCACCTCGGCCTTGGTGTTGTCGTGCGGAGCGGCGGCGGCCGGCAGCGCGCCGAGGGCCGAGGCCGCGGCGGAGAGTACACACAGGGCGGCGCCGGCGCCCCGGTTGAACCCGGACGTCGGTGCAAGGCGGCGATGGGACCCCACGGGAAGCCGCGCTCCTTCCGCTGGCGACATGGACTGCCTCCCCACCGGAGCAGGGAAACGCGGCAGACAGTAGCCCCGCGGCGGGGCGGCGGCCAAAGACGTCGTGGGCCACACAACGTGACGCCCCGCCTCTGACGCAGGTCATCGGCGGGGCGCGGGGTCAGTGCGGGTTCACGCAATTCGCCCGTTCGGGCGGCACGTTGCGCTGATCTTGATGCGGACTCGAGGTGCCCGGAGTCAGATCCGGACGCCGAACTGGAACGGCATGTTGGCGATCGACTCGTAGCGCACGCTGGCACCGGTGTGCGGGGCGTGCAGCACCTGCCCGTTGCCGGCGTAGAGGCCGATGTGGTGGAGGTCGCCGTAGAAGAGCACGAGGTCGCCGACCTTGAGCTGGCTCTCGCTGTAGATGCGCGTACCGGCGTTGGCCTGGGCCTGGGAGGTGCGCGGTATGGAGACGCCGGCCTGGGCGTAGGCCCAGGAGGTCAGACCCGAGCAGTCGAAGGAGGACGGGCCGGTGGCGCCGTAGACGTAGGGCGAACCTATCCGGGTCTGGGCGGCGGAGAAGGCCGCTGCCGCCCGGCCGGAGGCGGAGCCGGTGTCGCCGAGGTCGACGCGATCCGCGGAGGAGCGGCTGGCGCGCTGGTCCGCGGCGGCGAGCGCCGCCTTCTCGGCGGCCGTCAGGGTGTTGAGCAGCTTCTGCGCCTCGGCGAGCTTGCTCTGGACCTGCTTCTTCTTCTTGCCCAGTTCGGTGCGGGTGGAGGCGAGGTCCTTGAGCTTGTCGGACGCCTCGGAGCGCTCCTGGGCGAGTTCGCGCTGCTTCTCCTGGATCTTCTTCAGCGCCTCGACCTGCTGGGAGCTGAGCTGGTCCGCGGTGGACGCCTTGTCCAGGTAGTCGTCCGGGTTCGACGACAGGAAGAGCTGGAGGGAGGAGTCGATGGAGCCGGAGCGGTACTGCGCGGCCGCCGCCATGCCTATGGAGTCACGGAGCTCGTTGAGCTCCTCCTGGCCGCGGGCGACGTTGTCCTGGATGGTGGAGATCTCCTTCTGGAGCTTCTCCTGCTTCTCCTTGGCGCCGTTGTACTTCTCGGTGGCCTGCTCGGCCTCCTCGTACAGCTTGTCGACCTTCGCCTTGACCTCGTCCTTGGAGGGCTTCTCACTGGGCGCGGCATTGGCGGCCTGGGCGCTGATGGCTACGGCTGCAGCAGCCGCGGTGGTGAGCACGGTCACGCGCGCACGGCTCGGCTGCTTGGGTCGACGGTGGGTCGCCACGAAGGTGAACTCCTTCTTCTGAGTGATCACCCGCTCGGAGGTTCGGAGCCAGACCCTAGTGACCTCATCGTGATCAGATCAAATCCTCAGGAGCAAAATCTCGTCACAGCATGCATTCTTTACACGCAACTCACGTGCGGTGATGTGCGGTTGACACTACGTTGCGTGACGATCCCGCCAATTCGGGCATTAAACCTAGAAGTTCGACCTTCGGGACAGCGCCTCAGGAAAGCCGTTTCAGGAGCATGGCGGAGGCGACCGGCCGGGCACCCGCCTTGGCCACCCCGTCGGCCACCTCACGGTCGGTGGAGGCGACGATGACGGGCCGCCCCGGCGGCTCGGCGCGCACCAGCTGGCGGATCAACTCGTCGGCCGTCACGCCCGGTTTGGAGAACAGCACCCGCACGCCGCGCGGGGGCGCCAGCAGCACCGGCGCGACCAGTTCGGCCCCGTCGAAGACACAGGTGACCTCGGCGCCGGTCTGCGCGGCGAGCTGCGAGAGCTGGCCCAGCAGCCTCAACCGCTGCTTCTCCAGGGGCATTTGGGGATAGCCTGTCTTGGTGACGTTGTAGCCGTCGACGAGCAGATGGGCCTGCGGCAGGGCGAGCAACTGGTCCAGGATCGCCGGGTCGTTCTCGGACAGCGCCCGCGCGGCGATGTCCTTCGGCGTCATTCGTCCCGGTTCGACCGCGTCGACCGTCTCCGCCGGCCGTACGGAGACGGGTGGCAGCGCCAGTTCCCGGCGCAGCCCCTGGGTCGCGTCCAGCAGGGTGTCCAGAAGCAGCCGCACGCGCATGTCCTCGACACTGCGCCCCTCGCGCGCCGCTCTGCGCGTGGCCTCCAGGGCGGCCTCCGCCTCGCCGAGCCGCGCCTTCAGGCGCCGGGACTCGCTCTCCGCGGCGGACACCTGCGTCTGCGCCTCGGCGCGTGCGGCGTCCATCTCGCCCTGGACCTTGCGCAGGGCCGCCTCGCCCCGCTTGACGTCGCTGAGGGCCGCACGCAGCTTGCGGTGCGCCGAGTCGGCCTCCTTGCGGACGGCGTCCAGATCGGTGCGCAGCCGCTCGGTGTCGAGCCGGGTCTGCTCACGGGCCTGCTCGAGCTCCTCGCGCAGCCGCTCCAGCTCGGCCCGGCTCTCCTCGTCGGCGCGCTCGGCGTCGGCCCGCTGGGCCTCCTCGCCGGCCGCCGTCACGAGCTTGACCCAGCCGGTGGGCCGCAGAACATAGGCCGCGGCCGCCACGTCGAGCGGGTCCGCGGCCGGGGGCGGCGAGCCGGAGTCGAGAGCGCCGGTGAGCTCCGGCTGGGCCTCTCTGAGCTTCTCCCCGATCCGCTGCCGGAACAGCGGATCGGTCTCCAGCGCCGCCGCCATCGCGTTGCCGGCGAACTTGGCCCGGCGGCTGGGGGTGAAGCGGGCGTACTGCCTGAGCTGTGCGGGCAGTTCGACGACGGTCAGCCCGCCGAACCCGTCCGAGACGATCTGGACGACCTTGCGGCGCACTCCGTCGGGCAGCGGACGGTCAAGCACCTCGGCGGTGCCGTCGCCCGGCCCCCCGCCTGCGGTCTCCACCATCCGTCACACCCCATTACCTGTGGGGCCGCTCCGCTCAGGAGTCGGCGCCCGGCCTGTCCACGAGTTCCACCTGATCCAGCGCGTTGCACCAGCGGCAGCGCACCGACTCGATGGTCTCACTGACCACCTCGCGCTCCTCGACCTTCGGCTCACCGGCCAGATCGAGATGGATGTACTCGACGACCTTCGACGAGCGGGTCACGTCGAACCGCGTGAGGTTGCCGCAGAGCGTGCAGCGCCACCGTGTCGAGGCGGTCGGCAGGGGAACCGTCATCGTGACTTGTACCTTTTCCTTCTGGGCCGTCTGTTGTCCGCGACGCGCCAGCTTCCCTGGAGCGTGTGGCCGTAACCCTACGGCCTGGCGGCAACCCGCCGCCCGCCCGTCCACGGCGGCGAGGCGTTCTGTGCGAGTGCGCCCCCTTACGTCATGCTCTGTGTCCATGATCAGCCACCGGAGCCCGACCGTCAGCAGAACGAGCCGGTATCCCTCGGCGCCCGTCACATACACGCTGCTCATCCTGTGCTGCCTGGTCTTCGTGATCGGCCCGGCCTCGGGTCTGAATCAGGCCTACGGCTCCGGGGAGGCGCTGCTCGCCGCCCAGCGCGCGTACTTCCACCGGTGGGGTGTGATTCCGGCCGAGCTGTTCCAGGGCTCCCTCAGGGCGGTCCTGACCCCTGCCACGGCCCTGTTCGTCCACGGCAACTGGGTGCACCTGCTCGGCAACATGCTCTTCCTCTACGTCTTCGGCGTGATGACCGAGGAGCGGATGGGCCGCACGGAGTTCGCCCTCTTCTACCTCGGCTGCGGCTACCTGGCCCTGCTGGGGTACGCGGCCGCCAATTCCGCCTCCGAGCAGTCGCTGGTGGGAGCGTCCGGGGCGATCTCCGCCGTCCTCGGCGCGTTTCTCTACCTGTTCCCCACGGCCAGGGTCACAAGCCTGCTCCCGTTTCTCTTCTTCCTCCCCGTGCGCTTCCCCGCGTGGGTCGTCCTGCCGTTCTGGGCGTCCCTGCAGTGGCTGGCGGCGGGCCGCGCGGACCAGGGGCCGGGGGTGGCGTACCTGGCCCATCTGGTGGGCTTCGGGCTGGGCTTCTGCTACGCCTGGGCGCGGTTCGGGAAGAAGGGCCCGAAGGGCGGCCTTGGAAGGGCGGTGGTGGGCGACGGGCGGGCGGCTAAAGTGAAGTCCGCCCCAGCTCCGGCCCCCGAGGGAGAGAACCAGCCGTGATCACCGCGATCGTCCTCATCAAGACCAGCGTGGACCGGATCCCCGAGATCGCGGAGTCGATCGCTGCGCTGGAGTCCGTGAGCGAGGTCTTCTCGGTCACCGGCACGTACGACCTGATCGCCATGGTCCGGGTCACGCAGCACGAGGACCTGGCCGACGTCATCCCGGGCAGCATCAGCAAGATCCCCGGCGTGGAGGCCACGGACACGCACGTGGCGTTCCGCACCTACTCCCAGCACGACCTGGAGGCGGCGTTCGCGATCGGCCTGGACTCCTGACACCTGCCGTCCGGCGGCTGGGTGTTCGTCGTGCGGTCGGCGGCCTGGTACGAGCGCGGCGCCAAGGCTCACCCCGGCGCCAACGCCTCGCTCACACCCCGGCGGCGCTCAGACCGCCGGCACGCAGCGGCCGTCCTCCGTGCGGTACTGCCACTTCGCGCCCTGGCGGACCAGTTCCCGCACGGCCGTGACGAAGCGGTCCACGTGCTCGTCGGGGGTGCCGGCGCCGAAGCTGACCCGGATGGCGTTGAGGGACTTCTCGCCGGGGGCGGCCTCGGGGGCGCCGCATTCGCCCTGGGTCTGGGGGGCGCTGCCCAGCAGGGTGCGCACCAGGGGGTGGGCGCAGAAGAGGCCGTCGCGGACGCCGATGCCGTACTCGGCGGAGAGGGCGGCGGCGAAGTGGGAGCTGTTCCAGCCCTCGACGACGAAGGAGATCACGCCGACCCTGGGGGCGTCGTCGCCGAAGAGGGACAGGATCTTGACCTGCGGCACCTCGGCCAGGCCCTCGCGGACCTTCGTGATCAGGTGCTCCTCGCGCGCGACCAGGGTCTCGAAGCCCGCCTCGGTCAGGGCCTTGCAGGCGGAGGCGATGGAGTAGGCGCCGATCACGTTCGGTGAGCCGGCCTCGTGGCGGGCGGCGCTGTCGTGCCACTCCACGTCCACTCCCCCGTCCTGGCGCCGCGTGACCTTGCGGCTGGCGCCGCCGCCCGCCAGGTACGGCTCCGCCTCCCGCAGCCAGTCGGCGCGGCCGGCCAGCACGCCGGAGCCGAACGGCGCGTACAGCTTGTGCCCGGAGAACGCGACCCAGTCGACGTCGAGGTCCCGCACGGACACCGGGTGGTGCGGAGCCAGCTGCGCGGCGTCCAGCACGATCCGCGCGCCGTGGGCGTGCGCCGCGGCGGCCAGCTCGCGCACCGGCCACAGCTCGCCGGTGACGTTGGAGGCGCCGGTGACGCAGACCAGTGCCGGGCCGTACGGGTCGCGGTCGGCGAGGGCGCGCTCCAGGGTCGCCACGGCCTGCCGCGGGGTGCGCGGCGCGTCGAGGTAGGTGACCTTGGCGTCCTGCCAGGGCAGCAGGCCGGCGTGGTGCTCGGTCTCGAAGACGAAGACCTGGCAGCCGGCGGGAAGCGCCCGGGCGAGCAGGTTCAGCGAGTCCGTGGTCGAGCGGGTGAAGACCAGCTGGTCGTCGGGCCGGCAGTCCAGGAACTCGGCGACCGTGCGGCGGGCGTTCTCGAACAGGTCGGTCGACAGCTGGGACAGGTACCCGGCGCCCCGGTGGACGCTGCCGTAGTAGGGGGCGTAGGCCGCCACGTCGTCCCAGACGCGCTGCAGGGCCGGTGCGCTGGCCGCGTAGTCGAGCGCCGCGTAGCTGACCTCGCCGCCGGTGACCAGCGGAACGGTGACATCCCGCCCCAGAACGGGCAGCGGGGCACAAACGGACTGGGCGGGGGCAGCGGTGGAGACGGACATGGCGAACTCCTGTGAGGGGTATGCGGATTCACCGTGCGAGCGGTACGGCTCGAGCACGGGAGAAGGTGAAAGGGGTACGCGGAGGCGGGGCTCGACGCCCTATCGCATTCGCTTGCTCACAGAAGGCTCCTCGACGACCAGGACCCCTGGCGCAGGAGGGGTCCGCGCTTGCCGTAGACCTCGCTGCCTACGGCCTGGTCCTCACCCGGGGCACCCCGCCACGGACGGAGGGTTGCCGGACAGTCGGCCGGGGCCTCATGACTGTCACTCATGACCTGACAAGGAACGTACGTGAAGTGATCGCGGTCCCGCAACTCGTGTCCGGATGCCGGGACCGCGATCGCCCTAGGCGTTGCTGGCCGCCACCCAGCGCTCCAGTGCGCGCTTGGCCGCGCCGGAGTCGATCGATTCCGCCGCCCTGGCCATCCCGGCGCGGATCTGCTCGGCGAGGGAAGCCGGACCCGGGTCGAGGGCGACGAGCGCGGCCGCCGAGTTCAGCAGTACGGCGTCCCGTACGGGCCCCTGCTCGCCGTCGAGGAGCCTGCGGGCCACCTCGGCGTTGTACGACGGGTCGCCGCCGCGCAGCGCCTCGACCGGCACCAGCTCGATGCCGACCTCACGGGGGTCGAAGGTCTCCTCGGCGACCTTGCCGTCCCGGACGATCCACACCCGGGAGGTGGCCGTGGTGGTCAGCTCGTCCAGTCCGTCGTCGCCGCGGAAGACCAGGGAGGAGTTGCCGCGTTCGGCGAAGACGCCCGCGACGACCGGGGCCATCCGCGGGTCGGCGACGCCGACCGCCTGGGCGCGCACCCGGGCGGGGTTGGTCAGCGGACCGAGGATGTTGAACACCGTGCGGATGGCCAACTGGCCGCGCGCGGCACCGGCATGGCGCAGCGCCGGGTGGAACTTGACGGCGAAGCAGAAGGTGATCCCCGCTTCCTGCGCCACCTCGGCCACCCGCTGCGGGGTCAGCTCCAGATTGACGCCGAGCTTCTCCAGGACGTCCGAGGCACCGGACGCCGAGGACGCGGCGCGGTTGCCGTGCTTGACGACCGTGGCGCCCGCGCCGGCGACGACGATCGCCGACATGGTGGAGATGTTGACGGTCTTGGCGCCGTCACCGCCGGTGCCGACGACGTCCACCGTCCGCCCGGGCACCTCGATCACGTTGGCGTGCTCGTACATCGCGCGGACGAGACCGGTGATCTCCTCGACGGTCTCGCCCTTGGCGCGCAGGGCCACCACGAAGCCCGCGATCTGCGCGTCCGTCGCCTCGCCGCGCATGATCCGGTCCATCGCCCAGGCCGTCGCGTCGGCGCTCTGGTCGCGGCCGTACAGCAGGGCGTTCAGCACCTCGGGCCAGGAACGGCCCGCCGCGGTGTCGCCTCCAGCGGGGGTCACAGCGCTCATAAGGCCGCTCCTGGGTGTCGTAGAAGAGTGTGACCCCACCCTATCCAGCCGGAAGGCATGGCAAAGGGCCCCGTCCGAACACCGGACAGGGCCCTTTGTGGGGCGTGGCGACGCCTCAGCGATCAGTGGTGGCCGTGGCCGCTCGTGATCTCCTTGTACTCCTCGACGGTCGGCTTCGGGATCTGGGACTCGTCACCGAAGTACGCCTCGCTGAGCTTGGCGCGCAGCTTCTCGGAGCCCTTCACCTTGCGCTCGACGCCGTTCTCGTCGGTCGTCGCGCCGATCTCGGCCGGCTTGTACTGCTCGTGCGCCGTGAGCGTGTGCAGCGCGTCCTGGCTGAGCGGCTCGTGGACCTCGATGAACTCACCGTGCGGCAGGCGCTTGATGATGCCCGACTCGCGGCCGTGCAGCACCTTGTCCTTGTCGCGGCGCTGCAGACCCAGGCAGACCCGCTTGGTGGCGATGAACACGAGGACCGGCACCACGAAGAAGCCGACACGCACGAACCAGGTGATCGCGTTGATCGACAGGTGGAAGTGCGTGGCCCACAGGTCGTTGCCGCCACCGATCATCAGCACGAAGTACCAGGAGACCCACGCGGCACCGAACGCGGTACGCGTCGGGGCGTTGCGCGGACGGTCCAGGATGTGGTGCTCGCGCCGGTCGCCGGTGACCCAGGCCTCGACGAACGGGTAGACCGCGATCGCGACCAGGACCAGCGGGAAGATCACCAGCGGGATGAACACGCCCAGCACGAGCGTGTGGCCCCACGCGTTGATCTCCCAGCCCGGCATGACGCGGATCAGGCCCTCGGAGAAGCCCATGTACCAGTCGGGCTGGGCGCCGGTCGACACCTGGTCCGGCCGGTAGGGGCCGATGGCCCAGATCGGGTTGATCGAGGCGATCGCCGCGATGGCCGCGATGACACCGAAGACCAGGAAGAAGAAGCCTCCGGCCTTGGCCATGTACACCGGCAGCAGCGGCATGCCCACGACGTTGTTGTTCGTACGTCCGGAGCCCGCGAACTGCGTGTGCTTGTGGTAGAAGACCAGGATCAGGTGGCCGACCAGCAGACCGAGCATGATGCCCGGCAGCAGCAGGATGTGGATCGAGTAGAAGCGGGCCACGAAGTCGCCGCCCGGGAACTGGCCGCCGAAGAGGAACATCGACAGGTACGTGCCGACGATCGGCACGGACAGGATCGCGCCCTCCATGAAGCGGACACCGGTGCCGGAGAGCAGGTCGTCCGGGAGCGAGTAACCGGTGAAGCCGGTGAACATGCCCAGGACGAGCAGCAGGAAGCCGAACAGCCAGTTGACCTCACGCGGCTTGCGGAACGCGCCCGTGAAGAACACGCGCATCATGTGCACGAACATGCCCGCGAGGAAGATCAGCGCGGCCCAGTGGTGGATCTGCCGGATCAGCAGACCACCACGCACGTCGAACGAGATGTGCACGGTCGAGTTGAAGGCCTCGGACATCATCTGGCCCTGCAGCGGGATGTAGCTGCCGTGGTACTCCACCTCGTTCATCGACGGGTGGAAGAACAGGGTCAGGTACACACCCGTGAGGATGATGATGATGAAGCTGTAGAGGCAGACCTCACCCAACATGAACGACCAGTGGTCGGGGAAGATCTTGCGCATGTTGGACTTGGCCAGGGAGTAGATCCCGAGGCGGCCGTCCGCCCAGTCGGCGACGCGCTCGCCGGCAGGCGCCTTTCCGCGGCGTGCCGCGGTGGTGTCGTTGGTGCTCATCCGCGCTCCCAGAATGCAGGACCGACGGGCTCTTCGAAGTCGCCGAGCGCCTCGAGGTAGCCCTCGTCGTTCACGCCGATGCGCAGCTGCGGCAGGGCGTGGCCGGCGGGGCCGAAGATCACTCGGGCACCGTCGGAGAGGTCGAAGGTGGACTGGTGGCAGGGGCACAGCACGTGGTGCGTCTGCTGCTCGTACAGCGAGATCGGGCAACCGACGTGGGTGCAGATCTTCGAGTACGCGACGATGCCCTCGTGCGACCACTCGAGCTCGCGCTTGTCCTTGATGTTGTCCGGCTGGATCCGGACGATCATCAGGGCGGCCTTGGCGATCTCGGTCTGGAAGTTCTCGTCCTTCTCCTCCAGGCCCTCGGGCTTGGCGAAGGTGAGCGAGCCGACGGCGACGTCCGAGGGACGCAGCGGCTCGTTCGTGTTCATGTTGACGAGCAGCTTGCCCTTGGACCACAGCGTGTGACGGAGCTTGGTCCCGGGCAGCGGGCCGAGGTCACGCAGCAGCATGACGCCGGAGAGCGGGAACAGCGCCATCGCGCCGAACATCGTGTTGCGGATCAGCTTCCGGCGGCCGAGCGCGGACTCCTTGGCACCCTGCCGGAAGTCGTCCATGACCTTGGCCCTGACTTCGGGCGAGGCCTCGATCGGATGCCGCTCGTCGGCGATCTCCTCGTCGGACATCAGGGTGCGGGCCCAGTGGACCGCGCCCGCGCCGATCGCGAACAGCGCGAGGCCCAGGGTCAGACCCAGCGCGAAGTTCAGCGCGTTGATGTGGCCGATCGGGAAGACGTAGATCGCCTTGTCGTGCGGGATCGCCACGTACGAGGCGATGAAGCCGACCGTGGCGAGCATGGACACCGTGAACAGCATGGCCACCACGCGCTCGGACCGCTTGGCGGCCCGCTCGTCGATGTCCTGGACACGGTGCTCGTGCGGCGGCAGGCCGGGGTCGGCGAACGGGTTCTTCTCGTCCGCGACGCTGACCGCGCCGTGTTCGTCCTGCTCAGCGGGCAGGTTCTCTTCTGGAATGTCTTGGCTACTCATGACTTCTTGGCCTTTGCGGTCCGAGCGGCGACCCAGACGGCGACCGCGATCAGCGCGCCGAGTCCGAAGATCCAGGCGAACAGGCCCTCGGAGACCGGGCCGAGTCCGCCCAGCTCAAGGCCGCCGGGGCTCTCGGTGTCGTCACCGTTGACCGCGTTCAGGTACGCGATGATGTCCTTCTTGTTCTGCTCCGTCAGCGTGGTGTCGGGGAACGAAGGCATGTTCTGCGGGCCGGTCTGCATGGCCTCGTAGATGTGCTTCGGGTCGACACCCTCGAGGTCCGGTGCGAACTTGCCGTGGGTCAGCGCACCGCCCTTGCCGGTGAAGTTGTGGCACTGCGCGCAGTTGGTGCGGAACAGTTCACCGCCCTTGGCGATGTCGGCACCCTCGGGGCCGTACTGGTCCTTGGTCGGCACGGTCGGGCCGGCGCCCAGCGAGGCGATGTACGCCGCGAGCTGGTCGATCTCGGCCTGCGTGTAGACGACCTTCTTCTTCGGGACCTGCGCGCCCGGCTGCTGGGCCGGCATACGGCCGGTGCCGACCTGGAAGTCGACGGCCGCGCTGCCGACGCCCACGAGGCTCGGACCGTCGGAGGTGCCCTGACCGCCGGTTCCGTGGCAGGAAGCGCAGCCGACGGAGAAGAGCTTCTTGCCCTCGTCGATGGCGAGAGACTGGGCAGTTTCGTCGGCCTGCGCCTTGCTCGCGGGCGCGAACGCGGCGTACAGCCCCCCGGTGCATGCCAGCGCGAGGAGTAGGACGACGAGCGCCGCCATCGGATGGCGTCGTCGTGCGGAGAGCTTTTTCACGGATTACCCCGGTGTCAGGATCTTCTGCGTCGATGCTTGTGTGGTGTGCGCCCTACGGCGCCGCGGGACGGGCCCGGCTACTTGATCAGGTAGATCGTGGCGAAGAGGCCGATCCACACGACATCGACGAAGTGCCAGTAGTAGGACACGACGATGGCCGCGGTCGCCTGTTCGTGGGTGAACCTCTTGGCCGCATAGGTACGGCCGAGGACGAACAGGAAGGCGATGAGGCCGCCCGTCACGTGCATGCCGTGGAACCCGGTGGTCAGGTAGAACACCGAGCCGTACGGGTCGGAGGACAGGGAGAGCCCGTCCTTCTTCACCAGCTCCGTGTACTCGAAGATCTGACCGCCGATGAAGATCGCACCCATCACGAAGGTGACGATGAACCAGCCCCGGAGCTTCTTCACGTCCCCGCGCTCGGCGGCGAAGACGCCGAGCTGGCAGGTGAGGGAGGAGAGCACCAGGATCGTGGTGTTGGTCGCGGAGAACGGAAGGTTGAGATGGCTCGCCATCTCCTTCCAGTGATCCGGACCGGTCACCGATCGCAGGGTGAAGTACATCGCGAAGAGGGCCGCGAAGAACATCAGCTCGGAACTCAGCCAGATGATGGTTCCGACGCTGGTGAGGTTCGGCCGGTTGACCGACGGGTGCGCGTGCCCGGTATCTACTGTCGTTGCTGTCGCCACGTCCGACATTATGTCGGTCGCTTATCCCGCCCTCACTCCGGGGGGTGCCGTTCGGAGTGTTGCTGCCGTCCATACCGGTGTTGACGTGGTGTTGAACGGAGTAACATCCGCCGCAACGGGCCTTTCCGTACGACGCTGACGTCTCGGAGGAACAATGCAGCCGACCGCCACGGTGCTGGTCTACAGCGACGACTCCAACACCCGCGAACAGGTCCGGTTGGCCACCGGGCGAAGGCCCGCACCCGACGTTCCCGTGGTCGAGTTCGTGGAGTGTGCGACACCCGCGGCCGTCTTGACGGAGCTGGACAAGGGCGGGATCGACGTCTGCGTCCTGGACGGCGAGTCCGTGCCCATGGGTGGCATGGGGGTCTGCCGGCAGATCAAGGACGAGGTGTTCAACTGCCCGCCGGTGCTGCTGCTGATCGGGCGGCCGCAGGACGCGTGGCTCGCGACCTGGAGCCGTGCGGACGCGGCTGTGACGCTGCCTGTGGACCCGGTGGAGTTCGCCTCCGCGCTGGCCTCGCTGCTGCGGCGCAAGAGTCTTCAGCAGAGCGCCTAGCCGCCCGGGGCAGCCGTCTTTGGGACGGCTGCCCGCACGCGGGCTCACACGCTCTCTGGGCGCAGCCTGGCCCTCTCTGCGGCGGTCGGGGCATCGGGAGTTCCGGCGACCAGGGCGCTGCCCGTGCGCCAGTTCTTCCAGGAGAGGTTCCAGTCCCCGAAGCCGTTGCCGAAGGGCTCCATGGTGTCGCCGCCGGAGTTGACGACCTTCACCACGTCCCCCTCGTGGACGTTGTTGAAGAACCACTCGGCGTTCCCGGTGCTCATGCCGGTGCAGCCGTGGCTGACGTTGGCATAGCCCTGGGAGCCGACGGACCAGGGGGCGGCGTGCACGTACTCGCCGCTCCAGGTCAGCCGGGTCGCGTAGTACACGGGCAGGTCGTAGGAGTCCGAACTGCCCTCGGCGATGCCGACGGTGGCACTGCGCATGCGTACGAAGTATTCCTTGCCCAGTACGACCTTGACGCCGTTGCGGGTCTCGAAGCCGGGCTTGCCGGTGGTGACGGGGATGTCGTTGATGTCCTCGCCGTTCTTGTAGACCGCCATGGTGTGCGAGGCCGCGTCGGTGACGGCGACGACGCTGTCGCCGATGGTGAGCTTCAGCGGCTTGCTCTGCGCGCCCCACAGACGGTCGCCGATCTTCACTCCGTCGAGGTTGCTGTGCACCTGGACGCTGGTGTGGGCGGGCCAGTACTCCTTGGGGCGGTAGTGGAGTTCCTTGTCGCTCACCCAGTGCCAGGCGCCCTGCACGGCGGGCACGGAGTCCACCCGCAGCGCCCGCTCGACCAGGGCCCGCTGCGCCTTGTCCTTGACGGGCTTGTCCAGTTCGGCGGTGATCGGCTGACCGACGCCGTACGTGCCCGACTTGGGCCCGAACGTCACGCCCAGTCGCTTCTTGGTGGTGGGCTTGGTGGTGTCGAAGCTGAGGACCTTGCGCCCCGGCGCCCCGTCCTCGTCCTCCGTGCTCACCCGCACCGTGTAGTGGGCGTTCGCGGCGAGCGGAGAGGTGCTGTGCCACCGGCTGCCGTCGGTGGAGAGTTCGCCCGTCACAGAGCGGCCTGCGGCATCCGTGGCGGTGACGTCCGTGATCCGGTCGTCGTCGGCCGTGACTTCCAGGGGCTTGTCCGGATCCGCCTTCTTGCCGTCCTCGGAGAGGCCGTTGAAGGAGATCTGGTCCGTCGCGTCGTACGGCTTGTCGGTCAGCGGGTTGCCGCCGCTGCTGCAAGCGGTGCCGCCCGCGCCAAGGGCGATCACCAGCAGCGTGCAGCCGGCAACGGTGCGGGTGCGCGGAGAGTGGTTCATGTCCTCGACGCTATGGACGTCCGTCAAGTACGGCGCGCCGGGTAACTCGTACGAGTGACTGTTATTGCGGCAAAAGCACGAGCCCGGACGCTCCTGACGGAGTGTCCGGGCTCTTGTGCGCTCAGCGCGTGCTACTGGGTGCGGTTCTCACCGCGGTAGTACTCGAAGACCCAGCCGTACAGGCCGACCATGATGATCGGCGCCGAGAAGTACAGCAGCCACCAGCCGATCGCGATCGACAGGAAGGCCAGCGCGCCACCGAAACCGAGGGCGAGCGGCTGCCAGCTGTGCGGGCTGAAGAACCCGACCTCGCCGGCGTCGTCCGCGACGTCCGCGTCCCTGTTGTCCATGGCACCCGCGTCGACCCGCCGGGCCGTGAAGCCCAGGTAGAAGCCGACCATGATGCACAGACCGAAGGCCAGGAAGAGCGCCGTGGTACCGGCCGGCTCCTTCGACCACACGCCGTAGACGACCGCCATGGCGAGCACGAAGAAGCTCAGCCACATGAACATCTTGCCCTGAACCTTCACTTGCCGGCCTCCTTGCCACCAGCCAGAGCGTGGTCACCGTGCGGCGCGTTCTCGAGCTGGTCGAGAGCGGCGATCTCAGGGTGATGCAGGTCGAACGCCGGGGATTCGCTGCGGATCCGCGGCAGGGTGAGGAAGTTGTGCCGCGGCGGCGGGCAGGACGTCGCCCACTCCAGCGAACGGCCGTAGCCCCACGGGTCGTCGACGCCGACCGGCTTGCCGTACTTGGCCGTCTTCCACACGTTGTAGAGGAACGGCAGGACCGACATGCCGAGCAGGAACGCACTGATCGTGGAGACCGTGTTCAGGGCGGTGAAGCCGTCGGCCGCCAGATAGTCGGCGTAACGACGCGGCATGCCCTCGGCGCCCAGCCAGTGCTGGACGAGGAAGGTGCCGTGGAAGCCGATGAACAGCGTCCAGAACGTGATCTTGCCGAGGCGCTCGTCGAGCATCTTGCCGGTCATCTTCGGCCACCAGAAGTGGAAGCCGG